>QLUR01000016.1 GCA_018725565.1 Bacillota bacterium
GTCTTGCCGTGGTCTACATGACCAATGGTGCCAACGTTAACGTGGGGTTTCGTCCTTTCAAACTTCTGCTTTGCCATTTATTGAACCTCCTTTTTTAAGTCCTGCAACTCTACCCTCTGACCCTGGCAACAATTTCCTCGGCCAAAGTTTTGGGAACCTCCTCATAGTGGGAAAACTCCATAGAATAGGTTCCGCGGCCCTGGCTGCGTGAGCGCAGCTCCGTGGCATAGCCGAACATGGCTGAGAGAGGCACCTTGGCCCTGATAACCTGGCCGCCGCCGTGCAGTTCCATCCCCTCAATACGACCGCGGCGGCTGCTGAGATCTCCGATGACATCGCCCATGTACTCTTCCGGCACAGTCACCTCCACCTTCATCACCGGCTCCAGCAAAACAGGACCTGCTTTGGCTGCGCCGTTTTTAAAGGCCATGGAGGCCGCCACTTTAAAGGCCATCTCTGAGGAGTCCACTTCGTGGTAAGAGCCGTCCACAACGGCCACCTTAACATCCACCACCGGATAACCAGCCAGCACCCCGTTGTTTAAAGCCTCTTTCACCCCGGTATCAATCGCGGATATGTATTCCTTGGGAATAACACCGCCCACGATCTTATTTTCAAAGACATACCCCTGCCCTGGATCTAGCGGCATAATCGCCAACCAGACATGGCCGTACTGGCCGCGGCCTCCGGACTGGCGCACAAACCTTCCTTCGGACCTAGTTGCGGCACGGACTGTCTCCTTATAGGCCACCTGCGGCTTGCCGACATTGGCGCCGACCTTGAACTCCCTGAGCAGCCGGTCAACAATAATTTCCAGATGCAGCTCCCCCATACCGGAAATAATGGTCTGTCCTGTTTCCTGGTCAGTGCGCGTCCGGAAAGTAGGGTCCTCTTCACTCAGCTTACCCAATGACAGGGACATTTTTTCCTGATCAGCCTTCGTTTTGGGCTCAATGGCCACATCTATCACCGGCTCGGGGAAAATAATATTTTCCAGAATTATCTGCTGCGTCTCGCCGCAGAGAGTGTCGCCGGTAGCAGTGTCCTTCAGCCCCACGGCGGCAACGATGTCGCCGGTAGCCACTTCCCGGACCTCCTCGCGGTGGTTGGCATGCATCCGCAAGATTCTGCCCACCCGCTCCCGTTTGGCCTTAGAAGAGTTATAGACATATGAGCCGCTCGGAAGCGAGCCTGAGTAAACCCTGAAGTAGGTCAGCTTTCCGACATAAGGGTCACTCATGATTTTGAACGCCAGTGCTGAAAACGGTTCGCTGTCATCAGCGCTGCGCGTGATTTCCTCTCCGGTGGCAAGCGAGATCCCCTGTACAGGGGGTACATCGAGGGGAGACGGAAGAAAGTCAGTCACGGCATCAAGCAACGGTTGGACGCCCTTATTTTTATAGGATGAACCGCAGAGTACCGGAACAATTTTCACAGCCACAGTTGCGCTGCGCAAAGCCCTGATCAGCTCGGTCTCGCCTATCGCTTCGCCATCCAGGTAACGGGCAAGCAGTTCCTCATCCTGTTCCGCAGCTGCCTCCAGCATCTTCTCCCTGAACTCGCGGGCCAAGTCAAGCATCTCTGCAGGGATTTCAGCTTCTTCGCTCTGCATGCCCAAGTCATCGTGATAAAATACTGCCTTCATCCGGATCAGGTCAAGAATGCCCTTAAATTTCTCCTCTGCTCCTATCGGAAGCTGGAGCGGCACTGCATTGGCGTTCAATCTTTGACGCATCGCGCGAACAACGTTGAAAAAATCGGCGCCGGTGATATCCATCTTATTAATGTAAGCAATGCGTGGCACCCGGTACTTTTCGGCCTGTCGCCAGACCGTCTCCGACTGAGGTTCTACCCCGCCCTTGGCACAAAATACCCCTATGGCTCCGTCCAGCACCCGCAGACTCCGCTCTACCTCAACAGTAAAATCAACGTGTCCGGGTGTGTCAATAATGTTAATCACATAATCACGCCACCTGCAGGAGGTAGCTGCCGAAGTAATTGTAATGCCGCGCTCCTGTTCCTGGATCATCCAGTCCATGGTAGCAGCGCCATCGTGGACTTCACCCAGCCGGTGAACGCGCCCGGTATAAAACAGAATCCGTTCGGTAGTGGTTGTTTTTCCGGCATCGATATGAGCCATAATGCCAATGTTCCTGATTTTGTCGAGGGGTGCATTGCGCAAAGCCAAACCCCTCCTTTCCGGCCATGGTTGGTATAGCAGTAACTACCAGCGATAGTGAGCAAATGCTTTGTTCGCCTCAGCCATGCGATGGGTGTCTTCCTTCTTTTTGAAGGCGGAGCCGCTGCCATTGACGGCTTCCAGCAACTCCGCCGCTAAGCGCTGTGCCATTGTCTTTTCACCGCGCTCCCTGGAGTAGCGAATCACCCAGCGAATGGCCAAGATGTTGCGGCGGTGCGGGGAAACCTCTATAGGTACCTGGTAATTGGCGCCTCCGACGCGCCGGGCTTTGACCTCCAGCACCGGCGAAACATTTTTGACAGCTGCCTCAAAAACTTCCTGGGGATTGCGTCCAGTCTTTTCGCGGATTATTTGCAGCGCGTCGTAAAAAATAGACTGAGCCACACCTTTTTTGCCCTCGAGCATCAGGCAGTTGATGAATTTGGCCGCCAACCTGGAGTTATATAGAGGGTCCGGCAGAATCTCACGTTTTGTCACCGGGCCTTTTCTAGGCATATTACTAAGCCTCCTTCAACCTGAACAAAAATCACACGTTTCCCTTAATATCAACGCTTCTTCTTCGTTACGACCTGTTTCCGCTTCTTGGAACCGTATTTGGAACGCCCCTGCTTCCTGTTATCCACACCTGCAGCATCCAGCGCACCTCGCACCAGGTGATAGCGTACGCCGGGCAGGTCTTTGACACGTCCGCCGCGCACCAGTACAACTGAGTGCTCCTGCAGGTTGTGACCTATTCCGGGGATATATGCTGTTATTTCAACGCCGTGCGAGAGACGGACTCGCGCAATTTTACGCAATGCTGAGTTGGGTTTTTTGGGAGTAGTGGTTGAAACCCTCGTACACACCCCGCGTTTCTGAGGTGATTCTACAAGCGCAGGAGCGGTGGATTTTTTGACAATTTGCTCTCTTCCCCGACGGACTAACTGGTTTAAAGTTGGCATAATGCTTCCACCTCCTTCCGTCATCACTGTTATGCAGGACCGGGTCATAATTAGGTTTTTCCATGCAAATCCGACTTACTGCTCAAGCAGGACAGCCGCCGTGGCAGCATCGACCTTAATGCCGCAACTCTTTCCTAAATCCGCCATGCGGTCTACGAAACTGATTGGCACGGCCATCTTGACGCACGCATCCAAAACCTGACGCTTGACCCGCTCATCAGCATCCCGGGCCAGATAAACCTGCCTGGCCCTGCCGCTCAGGACAGCCCTGAGCGTCTGCTTCAGCCCGGTCACAACCAGGCCTGAGGCCTTTAGAGAAGCGAAATCCATACCGCATCCTCCATACAACTGGTAACGGACACACTTTTGCATTTTATCACTCTTCAACCCTGCTTGTCAATGATATTGCCAGGTATTTTTGCAGATAACTCATCGCTTTGCGGAACAGCCAGTTCTTCCGGCGGCTCATGGGAAAGTAATTCAGAAGAAGGCGGGCGGCTTGGTTCGCTGGGATAAACTACACGGACACCGCGGTAACGTGACATGCCCGTACCAGCCGGCACCAGCTTACCGATAATCACATTCTCCTTCAGGCCCAGAAGCGGGTCGCTCTTCCCTTTAATTGCCGCTTCTGTCAGCACTCTGGTTGTTTCCTGAAAAGAGGCGGCGGATAGGAACGAGTCAGTGGCCAGTGATGCCTTGGTAATCCCAAGCAGCAAAGGCCTGGCCACCGCAGGCTGCCCGCCCCTTGCTGTTACTGCGCGGTTTACATCTTCAAAGAGAGCCGTTTCGACCAGTCCACCCGGCAGGAGAGGCGTGTCCCCCGCCTCTTCCACTTTCACCCTCTTGAGCATCTGGCGGATCATTACTTCGATGTGCTTATCGTTGATATCCACACCCTGCAAGCGATACACGCGCTGTACTTCCTGCAGCAGATAAATCTGGACACCGCGCGGTCCTTTGACTTTTAACAGGTCATGGGGGTTAATCGACCCCTCAGTCAGTTCCTGGCCGGCTTCCACCAGATCGCCTTCCCTGACCTTAATCCGGGAGCCGTATGGGATTGAGTAGGACTTGGTTTCACCGTGTTCGGGAGTAATGCGGATCTCACGCCTTTGTCTCCCTTCCGCTACCTGAACTGCACCGTCAAAATCAGCGATCACCGCCAACCCTTTCGGTTTACGCGCCTCGAACAGCTCTTCCACACGCGGCAGCCCCTGAGTTATATCATCGCCGGCAACGCCCCCGGTATGGAAGGTGCGCATCGTCAACTGCGTCCCCGGTTCACCAATCGACTGGGCCGCAATGATGCCCACTGCCTCGCCTACGTCAACTATCCGGCCGGTGGCCAGATTCCGCCCGTAACATTTAACGCACACACCGTGGCGGGTTTTACAGGTCAGTACTGAGCGAATACGCAGTTCCCTGATGTTTCTGGCTATCAGCAGGTCTGCCAACTGATCGTCAATAAACTGGTTTTTGTTAACCAGCAAGGTGCCTTCCTGCGGGTCAAAAAGCGCTTCCATGGAAAAGCGGCCGTTAATCCGGTCATGCAATTCCTCGATTACCTCATTGCCATCGCGAATTTCCGTTACCGAAATTCCCTGAGTAGTACCGCAATCTTCCTCCCGGACAATCATGTCCTGCGCTACATCAACCAAGCGACGGGTCAGATAACCGGAATCAGCGGTTTTAAGGGCCGTGTCAGCCAAGCCTTTGCGGGCCCCGTGGGTTGAATTAAAGTACTCCAGCACGGTAAGCCCCTCACGGAAATTAGCCTTGATCGGCACGTCAATAATCCTTCCCGTGGGGTCGGCCATCAAACCGCGAATGCCGGCCAGTTGGGTGATTTGGGAAATATTGCCGCGGGCGCCGGAGTGAGCCATCATATAAATCGGATTAAAACGGTCGAGTGTTTCCATCAGCCGCCCGGTAACTTCGTCTTTGGCCTTGGTCCAGACGGAGATGATCCGGTCATAGCGCTCCTCCGCCGTAATCAGGCCGCGATGATACTGTTGCTCAATCTGTTCCACCTGTATGTCGGCGCGGGCTAAAATAGCTTCTTTCTCCTTCGGCACGGTAATGTCGTCTATGGCCACAGTAATTCCCGCACGCGTCGCGTAGCCGAATCCGGCCTTTTTGATCTCGTCAAGAATCAAAGCAGTACGAGTAGTACCGTATTTTCTATAACACAGGGCCACAATACTGCCCAGGAAGCCCTTTTTCACCGCCTCGCCCGGCGGGCGATCGCTTATTACCTTTCGGGCGTCAACGCCGCGCTCCAGGATGAAATCGGACTCCTTTACAGGTAAGTTAAGATCCGGGTGGTTGATATAGGGAAAATCATCCGGGAAAATCTCATTAAAAATCAGCTTTCCCACCGTAGTAACAAGCAATTTGGGCCCCGGCCTGCGCCTTAGCTCCTCCCGCTCCAAAAACAGCTTCGGATAATTGGCAATATTTACAACAATGCGCGATTGCAGTTCAAGCACTCCCGAATTGTAGGCCAGAATAGCCTCCTCCGCAGAAGAAAAATGCTTCCCTTCACCTCTGGCACCTGATTTTTCCACCGTCAGGTAGTAGCAACCAAGCACCATATCCTGGGTAGGTGTTGCCACCGGTCGCCCGTCTTTAGGGTTCAGAATATTGTGGGCGGAAAGCATCAGCAAGCGGGCCTCAGCCTGCGCTTCCGCGGAAAGCGGCACATGTACCGCCATTTGGTCACCATCGAAGTCCGCGTTATAAGCTGTGCAAACCAAGGGGTGTATCTGGATGGCCCGCCCCTCGACCAGTACCGGCTCAAAAGCCTGGATACCAAGCCGGTGCAGAGTCGGGGCACGGTTGAGCAGTACCGGGTGATCACGGATGACTTCTTCCAACACATCCCAGACTTCCGGGCGAACTTTCTCCACCATTCTTTTGGCACTTTTAATGTTGTGGGCCAGGCCGCCGTTAACCAGGCGTTTCATGACAAACGGTTTAAACAGTTCAAGAGCCATTTCTTTAGGTAAGCCGCATTGGTACAACTTTAGTTCCGGCCCGACAACAATCACGGAGCGGCCTGAATAGTCAACCCGTTTGCCCAGCAAATTCTGGCGAAAACGACCTTGTTTGCCTTTAAGCATATCGGAAAGTGATTTTAACGGACGGTTACCCGGCCCGGTCACAGGGCGGCCGCGGCGGCCGTTGTCAATCAGGGCATCAACAGCCTCCTGCAACATCCTTTTTTCGTTGCGAACGATAATATCAGGCGCACCAAGGTCAAGGAGTCTCTTTAAGCGGTTGTTGCGGTTAATTACCCGTCGGTACAGGTCGTTCAGGTCGGAAGTGGCGAAGCGGCCGCCGTCCAGCTGTACCATAGGACGCAGATCCGGCGGGATAACCGGGACTACGTCCATAATCATCCAGAAAGTCAGATTGCCTGATAGGCGGAAAGCCTCTGCCACTTCTAAGCGGCGGACGGCACGAACCTTTTTCTGTCCGCCGGCCGTGCGCAGTTCACTGCGCAATTCGGTCACCAGCTGCTCGAGGTTAATCTCCTCCAGCAGCTTTTTAACTGCTTCGGCACCCATTTCCGCCCGAAATCCCCGGCCGGCACGGAACAGGTGGTCATATTTTTCCCGGTATTCCCGGTATTCCATCTCAGTGAGCAACTGTTTTTTTACCAGTCCCGTATCGCCCGGATCAATAACGATATAAGCGGCAAAATAAAGAATTTTCTCCAGCGCACGCGGCGACATGTCCAGGAGCAGGCCCATGCGGCTGGGTATTCCCTTAAAATACCAGATATGAGAAATAGGGGCAGCTAATTCAATATGGCCCATTCGTTCACGCCGTACTTTGGCACGTGTTACTTCAACACCGCACCGGTCACAGACGATTCCTTTATAACGGACACGCTTGTATTTGCCGCAGTGACACTCCCAATCCTTCTGCGGACCGAATATCTTTTCGCAAAATAAGCCCTCTCGCTCCGGTTTAAGTGTGCGATAGTTGATAGTCTCCGGTTTTTTCACTTCGCCCCGCGACCAGGAACGAATCATTTCAGGTGACGCCAAGCCGATTTTTAAGGCATCAAAGTTCACTTCAAGCAAGCGGCGTTCCTCCCTTAAAGTTAAGAATTCGTCCTATGCTTCTTCATCCGGTTCGTGAACATAATCTCTCTTGCGCCTTATCGTTAGGAAATCTTCGTCCGCATCTTCACGCTCAAGGTCAGACAGAAGAGTCTCCGCCTCTTCATCAGGCTCTAACTCCTCGTCCAAGACCAGTTCCTCATCATCCTCCAAAAAAGTGATTCCTGCACCTTGTTCGGCGGAAAGGTCCTCATCTTCATCGTCGTCTAAAGTATCTGCCGTCAAGTCTTCATCTTCCAGGTTCAGTGTCAGCGCTCCTCCGAAAATTTCGTCTTCCATCCCCTCAATGTTTACACCCAAATCACGCGGTTCGCCGTCTTCATCAACATCCTTGATCTCCATCTCCCCTACTTCTTCGGAGATAACCCGTACATCCATGCCCAAGCTCTGCAATTCTTTGACAAGAACCTTAAAAGATTCAGGCACTCCCGGCTCCGGAATATTTTCACCTTTAACAATAGCTTCATAGGTCTTGACCCGGCCAACCACGTCATCTGATTTAACCGTCAGAATCTCCTGCAATGTATAAGCGGCACCGTACGCCTCCAGTGCCCATACTTCCATTTCGCCAAAGCGCTGCCCTCCGAACTGAGCCTTTCCGCCAAGTGGCTGCTGGGTCACCAGAGAATACGGGCCGGTGGAACGGGCATGAATTTTGTCATCCACCAAGTGGGCCAGCTTCATCATATAGATGTACCCAACAGTGATTTCACTGTCAAACGGCTGCCCGGTCCGTCCGTCATAGAGCACAGACTTACCGGCCCGGTCAAGACACGCCTCTTGGAAGGCCGTTATCACATCACCTTCTCGGGCGCCGTCAAAAACAGGTGAGGCAATGTGCACGCCAAGCACCTTAGCAGCCCAGCCCAGGTGCGTCTCCAGAATTTGTCCGATATTCATCCGTGAAGGCACTCCTAACGGGTTAAGCACAATTTCCACCGGAGTACCATCAGGCAGGAAAGGCATATCTTCCTCCGTCAGGATTTTAGCGATCACACCCTTGTTCCCATGGCGGCCGGCCATTTTATCTCCCTCGGAAATCCTGCGCTTTTGCGCCACATACACCCTGACCAGCTGGTTAACACCCGGCGGAAGTTCATCAGCCTGTTCACGGGAAAAACTCTTAACATCTACCACCATGCCTGCCTCCCCGTGAGGCACACGCAAAGAAGTGTCCCGAACTTCGCGCGCTTTTTCTCCGAAAATCGCCCGCAGCAGCCGTTCTTCGGCCGTCAGTTCCGTCTCGCCCTTCGGCGTCACTTTCCCCACCAGGATATCTCCGGCACGGACTTCCGCACCAATCCGGACAACTCCGCGGTCATCCAGGTCCTTAAGCGCCTCTTCTCCGACGTTAGGGATTTCTCTGGTGATTTCTTCCGGACCGAGTTTGGTATCACGTGCTTCCGCCTCGTATTCTTCTATATGAATGGAGGTGAACACGTCCTCTTTTATCAGGCGCTGGCTAAGCAGGATAGCGTCCTCGTAATTATAGCCTTCCCAGGGCATAAAAGCCACCAGGATATTGCGCCCCAAGGCCATCTCGCCAGAATCCGTGGACGGGCCGTCAGCAATAACCTCACCGCTTTGAACATGCCGGCCGCGCTGCACTATGGGGCGCTGATTCATACACGTTCCCTGGTTGGTACGTTTAAACTTCTGCAGGGTGTACCTGTCATACCCCCGCGCAAAAGCCAAACCGGGCGTACCGGAAAAGATTTCCCCGGTCCGTCCGTTAATCTCCTGGTTCGGGTCATCAACGCCTTCGTCGCGGCGGATCACAATCGTATCTGCTGATACATACACGACCTCGCCGCTGTTTTTGGCCAGAACAACGACCCCGGAATCCCTGGCCGTCTTGAATTCCATGCCTGTGCCGACAAGCGGTGCCTCGGGCTTAATGAGCGGAACCGCCTGCCGCTGCATATTTGCACCCATCAAAGCACGGTTGGCGTCATCATTCTCCAGAAAGGGAATCAGCGCAGTAGCCACAGACACCAGCTGCTTGGGCGAAACATCCATTAAGTCAACTTCATCCGGACGGCGCAGAACCGTTTCATGCTTATAGCGGCAGATAATCCTGCTGTCCAGGAAATGCCCCGTGCCGTCCAGCAAAGCATTAGCCTGAGCAATGGTATAATTGTCCTCATCATCCGCGGTCAGGTAGACTATTTCTTCCGTCACCCGGCCTTTTGACTTGTCAACTTTGCGGTATGGAGTTTCAATAAAGCCGTATTCGTTGATTCTGGCATAGGTACTAAGTGATCCGATCAGACCGATATTAGGACCTTCCGGAGTTTCAATAGGACAGATCCGGCCGTAATGCGAGTGGTGTACATCGCGCACCTCAAAGCCGGCACGCTCGCGGCTCAAGCCGCCCGGGCCCAGGGCAGAAAGCCGTCTTTTATGAGTCAACTCCGCCAAGGGGTTGGTCTGGTCCATAAACTGAGAAAGCTGGCTGGAGCCGAAAAACTCCTTTATCGCGGCGATAACCGGCCTGATATTGATTAATGCCTGGGGAGTAATGGCTTCCACGTCCTGGATGGTCATCCGTTCCCGCACCACTCTCTCCATTCTGGAGAGACCGATTCGAAACTGGTTTTGCAGCAGTTCCCCCACACTACGCAGGCGGCGGTTGCCGAGATGGTCAATATCGTCGGTTGCGCCTAGTCCGTCTGCGAGGTTAAGCAGATAGGCAACCGTTGCGACGATATCCCCCCGTGTCAAATGCTTGACGGCCCGGTGTATCCGTTCATTGTTAACCACCAGCACTTCACGGTCAGAAAGCCTGATGCGGACTCGGCTTACACCTCGCTGTTCAAATTCCCGGGCCTGCTCCGGAGTAATTGTCTCTCCTGCCCGGGCTAACACCCGGCCTTCACTGTCTAAAACATTTTCAGCCAGCTTGCGGTAGTGGACACGCGGTTCCAGGGACAGCTTTTTGTTCATCTTGTAGCGACCCACATGCGCAAAATCATAGCGCTTGGGATCAAAAAACAGCGAATCAAAGAGTGTCCGGGCATTTTCCACGTTCAGGGGCTCTCCTGGACGCAGGCGCTTATAAATTTCCAGAAGCCCCGACTCATAGGAGTCAGTATGGTCTTTTTCCAAAGTAGCGAAAATCCGCGGGTCCTGGTCATAAACTTTTATAATGTCATTATTGCTGCCATAACCTATTGCGCGTAACAGCACTGTAACCGGCACTTTACGGGTCCGGTCCACCCGGACATAAATTATATCATTGACATCGGTTTCAAACTCCAGCCAAGCGCCGCGATTGGGAATAATCGTGGCTGTAAACAGCTGTTTGCCGGAAAAGTCGATCTGGCTGTTAAAATACACTCCCGGCGAACGAACAAGCTGGCTGACAATCACCCGTTCGGCACCATTGATAATAAACGTGCCGTTCTCCGTCATTAACGGGAAGTCTCCCATAAAAACTTCCTGTTCCTTGACTTCTCCGGTCTCCTTATTGATCAGGCGAACGCGGACACGAAGAGGCACGGAATAAGTAGCGTCCCGTTCTTTGCACTCTTCCACGGAATACTTGGGGTCGCCCAGCAAATAGCTGATGATTTCCAGCACCAGGTTTCCCGTAAAGTCCTGAATTGGTGAAATTTCATCGAACAATTCCTGCAACCCTTCTCTGGTAAACCAATGGTACGAGGACTGCTGGATTTCAATCAGATCAGGCAACTCCAGCACTTCGTCGATCCGGGCGTAGCTGCGTCTCTCTCTCTTCCCCGCCTCCACGACTTTAAACATCTGGGGCACTCACTCCTGTCCCTGTTTTTGGCAACCACGAAGCCTTCTGCATGCAAAACAGTAGCCTCTCCATATTATAGCTATGATATGCAAAAAGACAGCAGGAGCGGCATTGTTAAGCAATGTATAATAATATCACAACGCTTTTCCTGTGTCAATGTTGTCAGTAAAAATATATTTTAGTAAATTTTGCTACAAATGATAATACTATGGCCGAGGCCATAGTATATATGCCAGCGGTAACATTGAACCTCTCACGGCTGAAGTCACGAGTGTGCGGTCGGACGTCATCAAAAGCAGTAACTTTAAAGGAGCAGTTTCCAAAAGCTATTGCAAAGCAGGTTCATGCACGGGCGCAGGAGGCGGCTGCTGTACCTGGCCAGCAGAAACCTGGCCAAGGCTCCCTGCCAATGATTGCAGATCTTTTTCGCACTGCTCAAAGTAAGGAAGCAACAACTCCACCTGCCTGAGCAAGGAGAACAGTTGACTCTGCTCCTGGGACAGCTTGTAGGTTGCCTCCCGGAGCGTCCTGCAGTTTTGCTCAAGAACGCCGCGCCTTTGCAAAATATCCTGCTTAAGCTGCGGGTTTCCGTGGAAGAGCCCTTGCAACCCCTGCGACGCCCCGGCCTTCTCGGCAAACGTTTCCATCGCCGCTGTAACCGTGCCTTGCAGGGAAGCCTGTTGTTCCTGCAAGGAGGTCAGCCCTTCGCCTACCTGCCGGCACATCGCTTCCAACTGCAGCATGTAGCCTGCGGCCTGCTCCCGTTTCTGCCGGATAGTTTCGCAAGTCTGCTCACAATCCTGAGTTAAATTGTTTAAATCAGTATTTACAACTGAATATCCCGGCAAGTTCCCGCCTCCTGACAACTCCTTCCCCATTATTCTGCCCTGCAGCAAATAAAATAACCAAAAAGGCGATTGCCGTGCAAAGTTATTGTTTACTGTCTGCCGCTCCGGATTTTTTCCAGCAGGACCTCCACCGCTTTTTGCTTCTGTGTGTCCGATTTCTCAAGCAGTTTTGCCATTTCTGCCTGCAACTTTTTCCTTGTTTCATCATCAACCCTGCCGGTGACAGACAGCTCCCGCTCTGCCTGAAAAGCACGCACAGCCCGCTCAGTGGCAGCATCGAACTCGTTGTTCTCCTCTGTTTTAACCCCAAGGTTATTTAACATTTTTTGCAGGGAAAGCACCTGGGGACCTTTATCGCCTGGCTGCAGGTTTGTGGGGAGAGGATGGTGCCCCACAAAAAACAACTCCGGCAACTCTACCGTCACGTTTGGCGTGAGCCCTGCCTCGTCGATATCCCGTCCGGCAGGAGTTATATATTTAGCCACCGTATAACGCAGCCCGCTGTTGCCTGGCAGGTCCTCCAGATGCTGAACGGTGGCTTTGCCATATGTTTTTGTTCCCACAATGATACCGGCACCGCTGTCCTGAAAAGCTCCGGCAATAATTTCCGCCGCCGAAGCTGTGTCGCCGTTGACCAGCAGTACAATCGGATATGGTTTGGCCACCCCGTAAGATTTATAAGTATTGATAATTTTATCGTTCCGGTCAACTACATGGGTAATGGGCCCGGCTGGAAGCAGTGCCTGCGCTACTTTAACAGCCTGGTCGAGCAGGCCGCCCGGGTTGTCACGCAAATCCAGCAAGAGCCCCTTCAGCCCCTGATTCTCAAGCTCAAGCAGCGCCGTCGCAAAGTCTTCCCCTGTCTGCTGGGCAAAGGTCGTCAGCTGCAGATAGCCGATGCCGTTTTCCAGCATCTTGGGGAAAACGCTGGGCATCTGGATATTACTGCGGACAATCTCCAAAGTGAATGGCTCCGCAAAACCATCACGCTGTATTTTCAGAGTGACCTTAGTCCCTTCCGGGCCACGAATCAGTTTAACCGCCTCCATTGTAGAAAAGCCGGTTAAGTCCTGGTCGTCCACTTTCAGGATGCGGTCTCCGGCCAAAATCCCGGCTCTTTCCCCGGGAGTACCCCTGATTGGGGTACTAACTGTGATATAGTTCCCGGAAGAAGTGATCTCCACCCCGATCCCTGAAAAGGCACCGGTTGTTCTAACCATCAACTCTTCCCAGTGTTCCCGGTCCAGGAAACTGGTTTGCGGATCACCCAGTTTATCTACCATCCCTTGTATAGCGGCATTTAGCAAATCTTCTCTGGAAACATCCTCCAGGTGTCGCTCAGAAAGTATCTGCAGCACCTCAAGCAGTGGCGCCAGTTCTTCCCTGTCAACTTCTCCCTGCACGGGCAACCCGGCTGGAGGTGCCTGGTCTCTTCTGTCCGTGCCAGCCACCCTGTAGGTCACCAGATTACTTATAAGAAACAACGCCGCCAGCAGGGCCGCAACTTTTTTGTTCATAAAACAGGCACCAACTTTCAGCCTTTTGCGCTAGATCCATTATACTTGGAACCGGCCTGATAATCCACAGGATATTTTGTAACAAGGCAATTCGAGGGACACCATACTGAATTTTTATTGCTTGACCGGTCATCTTTCCCCGGCGGGAATGCCCGCGCAAGGTATCACGGCCGGTAAAATTCGGTATGGTGTCCCCCTCGAATTATATTTCAGTTGATATAGGGAAGCGGGTTAACCCTTTGCCCGTTGATTCTGATTTCAAAATGCAGGTGCGGCCCTGTGGAAAAGCCGGTCGACCCAACAGTAGCAATCGGTTGGCCGCGCTGCACATTTTCACCGTCGGCGACCAGGAAGCTATGGTTATGTGCATATACAGTAACAATACCGGCGCCATGGTCAATAATCACCAGGTTGCCGAAGCCGCCGGCCATTCTGTAAACATGAGCAACGCCCGAGTCAGCGGCCAGCACGTTTACCGGCCGTCCGTTGAAAAAGCGAGACCCGGGCCAGCGGTTATGCGGGATACCAATATCCACCCCTCCGTGAAACTGGCCGGGGCGGCGCGTAATCGGGTGAACACGGTTGCCAAAGCCGGAGGTAATCCACTCTGGACCGAACCCGTCCACCGGCCAGTCATACTGGCCGGTGCCGCGGTAACCGGCGCTGCGCTGCCTCGCCAGTGTTTCCTCAATCATTCTGTCCAGCTTTCTGTTCTCGGCTTCCAGCCTGCGGATCATATCTTCCCGTTCTTCAATCTCATTCCGCGCGGCGACAAGCATCCTTTCGCGCTGCTCTGTTCTCTTCCCCAGTTCCTCTTCCCTGAGTATATTTTGCCTGCGTAAATCCTGCAACTCCTGCCGCCGCAACCCCAGGTTCTCCTTTAGGGCAACAAATCGTTCCCGCTCTTCCTGAAACCGGGTAAGAAGCTCCCTGTCCTCCGCAATAATCAGCTGCAAATTATTGTAGCGTGTGAGAAACTCCGCGAAAGTCGCGCTACTAAAGAGTACTTCCAAATAACTGACCTGCCCGTTTTCGTGAATAGCACGCAGGCGGACAGCCAGCAGGCGCTCCATCTCCGCGATGCTGGCCTCGGCGGCTGCCAGTTCTTCTTCGGCAACGCCGATTTCACCCTCAATAACGCTGACTCTCCGGCCAAGCAAGCGGACTTCCGCCTGGACCACATCTATTGTTCGTTCCAGGGAGCGGAGCTCCCTCTCCAGTGTCGTTTCCCGTCTTTTGTACTCCCTTATCTCAGACTCGGTCTGCCTGATCTCCCGCCGCAAAGCTTCCTGCTCATTTCTCATATCTCTTAAGTCGTTGGCGAATGCCGGAAGCATGGTAACCATCAGCAGCGTTGCCGCCAGCAGGAAAAGCATTGTTTGTCTCAGCTTTACCAAGATTCTCACACTCCCCGGGTTTTTACACCTTAAGAAAACGCCGCATGGAGAGGAGGCTGCCAGCCCCCCCGATTGTTGCGCCGAGCACCAGCAGAATTGATGATGTCCGCCAGATAACTTCCTGAGGAGGCACCAGAGGCAGGAAGCTCAGGTACGCTTGCGCCATAGTAACAGCCTGTCCATAAAGGTAAATCAGAGCCAGCACAGGAACAAGTGCGCCAAAGGAACCCAGAGCCAGCCCTTCCAGCAGAAACGGCCAACGAACAAACCACTCTGTAGCACCAACATACTTCATAATCATGATCTCCGTCGAGCGGGCGGCAACCGTCAACTTAATGGTATTAGCAATCAATAACAGTGCAGTCATGGCCAGGCCGGCCATAAAGAAAAGCCCCACCCATTTTACCGCACCGGTAAAACGGAACAGCTGCTCTACCACCGCAGTGCCATAATCAACACGGGCAATGCCCGGCATGACCTGGAGCTCAGCTGCCACCGCAGGGATATCCTCTGGGATAATCGTCCTGATTTCAAAAGAATTTCGCAGCGGATTGCGCCCGTCGGCCTCAAAGCCGGCAACGATTTCTGCCCCCAGGTCTTCTTTTAGCCGCCGCAATGCTTCCTGTCTCGGGACAAACCGGACCTCTTCGACCCGTGCCAGGCGTATCAGTGCCACGCGCAGCCTGTCCACCTCAGCTTCAGGCAACTGTTCATCAACATAAGCAATAATCTCTACCTGGCCTTTGATTTGATTGGTAAGGTACTCTACGTTAACGTTCAGCAGCATAAAACTGCCCAAGATAAACAAAGTAATCGCCACCGCCCCGGCGGAAGCGAAACTCATCCAGGCGTTGCGCAAAATACTATGCAGAGTTTCGGTCAGGTAATAAGCCCACGACCTAATCATGTCAGCAATATGCTCCCTTCCACTCATCGCGGACAACCCTGCCACCGTCAAGGACAACCACCCGCCGGCGAAGCGCATCGACAATCTCCCGGTCATGTGTCGCCATGACGACCGTCGTTCCCCTGATATTTATATCCCGCAGCAGTTCCACAATGTCCATGGATGTCCTGGGATCAAGGTTGCCGGTCGGTTCATCGGCAATGATCAGCACCGGCTTGTTCACTATGGCCCGAGCCAGGCAGACACGTTGCTGCTCCCCGCCGGACAGCTCTGTCGGCTTCATCTTTTCCTTGCCTCTTATCCCAACCATTTCTAAGGACTCCGGCACACGCCTCCGCATTTCCCGGCCGGAGGCACCGACAACCTGCATGGCAAAAGCCACATTGTCATAGACGCTCCGGTTGGGCAGCAGGCGGAAATCCTGAAAAACAACACCTATGTTCCGCCTCAGCAGAGGGACTTCCCGCCGCTTCAGACGCGTGATATCCCGGCCGTTAATCCTGATACTGCCGGAGCTTGGCAAGAATTCCCGGCAGATAAGCCTGACCAAGGTAGATTTGCCGGCACCGCTTTCGCCGACCAGAAAGACAAATTCCCCCCGCTCCATTGTCAGGCTGATATTGTTTAAAGCTTCCACGCCATTGGGATAGACCATGGAAATTCGCTGCATCTCGATCATGTTGTTTGGTCACTCCAATTCGTGCCTGCAGTCAGAACCAGCCAACCTGCAGCAAGCGACAACATTTTTGTAATTTGTTCGACAACTTTGCTGAAAAACCTTTTTCATCTGTCATTTTTTTTCACAAAAGAGGGTAAGTGGAGGATTTGAAGTTCAATCCGGCGAACATTGTTTGGCAAGATAACTGCAAGCAAAGGAGTAGAGGGATGAATATAATTATCGGCGGAGCGGCAGGTGACGGGATGGAAACCATTGCTCATCTGCTTGCTAAAGCATTAGTCCGGGAAGGATACGGCGTACTGACCACTAAAGACTATATGTCACGGGTACGCGGCGGCCACAACTTTTCCCTGCTGCGGGTGGAGGCGGAAACTCCCCGGGCCTCCGCCGCAACTGCAGATATTCTGGTTGCCCTCAACGAAGAAACTTTCCTGTTGCACCGGGAAAAACTGCTGCCGAGAGGTCGGATTGTCTTTGATCCTGAATTGTTTAGCCTGCCGGCAGCTGATGACCGGGGATTGCCAGTAAAGCTCCGGACGCTGGCTCTGGCTGCCGGAGGAAAAATTATGGCTAATACGGTGGCCATAGGAGCGGTACTGTCGGTCCTGGGACTGAAACCGGCCGCAGCGGTCCGCCTGCTTGCGGAGACCTTTGCTCCGGACACAGCACAACAAAATACAGCCGCCTTGCTGGCCGGACATGAGGCAGCCGCAAAACTGTGCGGCACCTGTTTCACCATGCCCCCCAAAAGCTTTGAGGGGCCAAGCATTTTTCTTGACGGCAACCAGGCCTTAGGACTGGCGGCGCTGGCCAGCGGCTGCCGTTTTCTTTCCGCCTACCCAATGACCCCCTCCACCGGAATCTTTTCATATCTGGCGGGGAAACAGGCAGAGTTCGGTCTCGTAGTTGAGCAGGCCGAGGATGAAATCGCCGCTGTCAACATGGCGCTGGGAGCATCCTTTGCGGGAGTACGCGCCATGACCTGCACCTCGGGAGGCGGCTTCGCCCTGATGGCGGAAGGCCTGTCCCTGGCCGGAATGACGGAAACGCCCCTCGTCATCGTGGTCGGCATGCGTCCCGGCCCGGCAACCGGCCTGCCCACCCGCAGCGAGCAGGGGGATTTAAACTTTGTCCTGTACGCCGGCCACGGTGAATTTCCACGGGCGGTGTTGAGCGCCACCCACCTGGAAGACGCTTTCTACCGGCTGAACAAAGCGTTTGACTTGGCCGACAAATACCAGATGCCTGTTATTTTCCTTTCCGACCAATACTTTGCTGACACCGCTCGCGCCATACCGCCTTATGACTTTACCCGCCTCCGCTGCGAGCGATATTTGGCCGGCGCCGAAAACCTGGTCCGCCCCTATAAAAGATACCGGCTGACGGACGACGGCCTCTCCCCACGGGCACTCCCCGGCCAGTTCCCGGAAGAAACGGTCCTGGCAGACAGTGACGAGCACGACGAAGACGGCCATATTATTGAAGACGCCGCCACCAGGGGTCTGATGGTAAGCAAACGCCTGCGCCGCCTGGAAGCGCTGGCAGCCGAGATGGACGAGCCGGAACTTTACGGACACCCGGAGCCAGAAATCCTGCTGCTTGGCTGGGGCTCTACCTACGGGATTCTGCGAGAGGCAATTGAAACCTTGAGGGCCAGCCACCACCGCGCCGCGCTTCTGCATTTCCGCGACCTCTGGCCGCTGCCATCCGCCATGGTTACAAAACTGCTGCCCCTCGCCAAAATCAGTTTTTGCGCCGAGAATAACGCCACCGGCCAGTTTGCCGGACTGCTCCGCCGGGAAACTGGTCTTACGGTGGACCACAAAATTCTGCGGTACGATGGACGGCCCTTTGACTCAGGAGAGATTGTCCGGGAGGTGTTAAAAAATGTGTAAAGCAGCCGACTACCTGAAAGAAGAAACAGCCTGGTGCCCAGGCTGCGGGAATTTTGCCATCCGTCAGGCGCTGGCCGAAGCGCTGGCCGAGCTTTGCCTGCCGCCGCACCGGGTGCTGATGTGTTCTGGCATCGGCCAAGCCGCGAAAATGCCGCACTACATCCGCGTCAGCGGCTTTAACGGCCTGCACGGCCGCGCCCTGCCGCCGGCCACAGGCGCCCGTGTCGCCAACACCAGCCTGACCGTTATCGTTGAATCAGGTGACGGCGACAGCTATGGCGAAGGCGGCAACCATTTCATCCATACCGTCCGGCGCAACCCGCATCTGGCCCACTTCGTGCATAACAACCAGGTTTACGGGCTGACCAAAGGGCAGGCCAGCCCGACCAGCGAACTGGGCATGAAGACAGGCGTACAGACCGGAGGCGTCATTTCACCCCCGCTCAATCCGCTGGCCCTGGCCCTGATCATGGGAGCCGGTTTTGTGGCAAGGTGTTTCTCCGGAGAAAAAGAACACCTGAAAGAAACAATGAAAGCCGCCCTTGTCTTCCCCGGCTACGCCTTGGTCGACATCCTGCAGCCCTGCGTTACTTTTAATAAATTAAACACCTATGCCTGGTACAAAACACGCGTTTACCCGGCGGAGGGACATAACACCAGCGACTGGATGGCTGCCCTGTCACTCTCCCGCCAGTGGGGCGAGCAGATACCGCTCGGCATCTTTTACAGCGTTCCGCGACCGACCTTTGAATCTCAGCTGCCCGCCCTGGAAGGCGAACCGCTGGCGCTGCGTCCCTTCAGCCCGCTGGATGTCGCCCGCGCCCAGGACGAATTCCGCTGAAGAAAATTGACCTGATTACTGTTCGATATAGCGGACAATATCCCGTATAAAACTATAATAGTCGTTCAGGTGCTCCTGCAGTATCCTGTAAACCTCCCGGTTGTCCACGTCATCGTACATATGCACAATCCGGTTCCGAAAACGGGCCATAGCCACATAGGTTGCCTGCATTTCTCTGTTGAGGATACCATGTTTGCAGAGAATGATGAAAGAGTCGGCATTCCTTTTCGGAATTTCAAAAGAATGACGCGCAATAATGTGATTCGCTATGTCAAGCATTGCTTCCACTGCGATTTGTAAATTATGTCTGGCTGTATCCGTCAGTTTATAATCACAAAGAAATTCATCTTCCCTGCTCTTTTTCAATTCCTCCAGCTTTTCCAGACATGTTTTGATTGCTCTCAGTTTATTGCGGATTTTTTCATGATTAACCATTAGAGATAATCCTCCCGTAATTTTTCATCAAAGTCTGCATCAATTTGTCTCAGACGGTAACCAAAATCACCGTAATGGTTGATGGTTGCCTCAACATAGTCCGCTGTCAGCAGGCGATCCCGTTCAAAAACAACACGCCCTGTTGAGAGAGCCCTATGCGCAATATTTACAGAAGCATTGCGCAAAATAACCACATCCACATCATCCCTGTCAAGCAATAAAGACAGGTCAGCCGCCATTATTAACTCTTTCATCAGTGGGATTTCGTTCTTCAGCAAAACAGCTATATCTATATCGCTTAGCACATGTTCCTGATCCGTGCCGAAAGAACCGAACAACAAGACAAGCAGCACATCATCCCTTGTGCTGAAATACGAATGCAACATATTTATGGTTTCAGCATGTTTGTTTTTGTCCTTCACGCCAACACATCCCCATACATTTTCTTTATTGTACCGTTTAATTCGCCTTTTCACAAGCTTTGCCAGTAATGCCATGCCCAAAATTTTGTGCTGGTTTTCACTCGTTAATTTGGCAGCATAGTTTAATATAGAAAACCTGGTAACCATGAAAAACGGCAAGACGGTAAAAAAGACGGTGTATGAGAAGCAAGTTGTGTTCTGGGCAAAGAAGTACGCGGATAAGCAAGAGCGGAGAGACATAACACCAGCGACTGGATGGCTGCCCTGTCACTCTCCCGCCAGTGGGGCGAGCAGATACCGCGCAATTATGCAAATGGCTCGGCAGGACTGTGCGCTGGACAAATGAACGCACTTAGCATTATGCATAATCTGATATTTTCCAGGGAAAGATTTTACATGTATGGAATTTAGTTTGTACCAGCTTGATGAGCAGGTTCTACCTCTAAAATAAGGAGCGGATAAGCCTTGATAAGACGTAAGAAAAAATGGAAAAAACCTCAACTGATCGATGTTACCGGCAAGTTAATGGCCCAGCCGTTCATTAGGTTTACCTAAGCGCAAAGATGAAAATTCTCCCGCAGATTAAAATCAGGGAAGAGCAGTTCGGGTTGCTTCTCTTCGATAAAGAAAGGGAAAAGTTTTTTATCACCGATGAGGTAGGGAAAAATGTTTTGGCGGCGATAGAAAGCACAACGAGTATAGATGAAGCGGCTGAACAGCTGAGCCTGCAATATGAAGCGACAAGTGAAGTGATAAAACAGGATGTAATCTGTTTTGTTGAAGAAATGATCCAAGCGGGGATAATGCGCTAGTTTCCGTATAATACAGCCCGTCCGGGTTAGGCAGGTTGATGGAGGAAATGGACAGGGAGCTCCGGGATATTACTTTATCAGATTTAAGGTCACCCCTTTTTTTCGCTTGGCACATGACCAACAAATGCAATTTACGCTGCATCCATTGCCTTTGGGAATCGGGGCCCGATGCCTCATGGCCCGGTGAGCTTGTTGAAGCGGAGGCGCTGTTAGTTTGCCGGCAGCTTATTGATTTTCAGATACCGTATGTGGCCTTTTCCGGAGGGGAACCGCTGCTTCATCCGGCCTTTTGGCCGGTTTGTGAGTTGCTTGCAGAAAAGGGCATCGAGGTGAAAATAGAGAGTAACGGTCAGCTCGTAGACGATGACACCGCTAAAAGACTCGCCTCTTTAAATCTGCGCTCAATTCAAATCAGTATTGACGGCACAACCCAGGATGCTTATTCCAAAATGCGGCCTGGCGCACAGTTGGCGCAAGCCCTGGAGGCTGTAACAAAGCTGGTTAAGCGCGGCGTATCCACAGAAATAGTCTATGTTCCTGCCAAATTCAATTTCTATGAAGCGGAAAAGCTCATCGATCTGGCCGTAGAGCTAAAAGTCAAAGCCTTCTATACCGGGAAAACTATGTTTATCGGGAGAGCGGTTAAAAACTGGGACCTTCTAGGCTTAGAAGAAGAAGAGAACGAAAAACTGAGCCGTCTTCTGGAAAAAAAAGCAGCAGAATATCAAGATAAGATGACCATTCTCTATTATCCATATAGCGTTACGGACGAATTAAATTACCGCTTAAAACATCCCGCCGCCAGTTTGCTGTTGATGGCCAATGGCAAGGTCAAATTAATCGGCTCAATGCCTTTCGTTTGTGGAGATGTCAGGAAACATAACTTAACCGAAATCTGGCAGCGTTATATCAAAGCATGGGCTCACCCGGAAGTAATTGAATATGCGAATTCGACGCTGGAAACACCGGCTCTTCTTGCCGGAGCCAACGATTTTGTCGAGTTACATCTTTGAACCCGGCTCATTTTCGCCTTCTGCATCTAGTCAGATACCGCTTTTTCCTCTTTGCCGGTTCTCTGCCCTATATCCTAGGGGCTGCGACCGCATTTTATGACGCAGCAATTTTCAATCTTCACTTATTCTTTGTGGGGTTCCTGGCTTTAAGCCTCGCTTTTGCCGGAGTAGAGATATTTAACGAATATTTTGAGCCGGAAGACAGGGTGTTTTACAAAGGTCTTGCCCATCAGCCTCGCTTAAGCATTTGGTTGGGTGCAGGCTGCTTTGCTTTAGCTTTGTCTATTGCCGTTTACCTGTCTTTTAAAAGCGGGGCTTTGATTATTATTCTTGCTGTCATGGGGTTTCTGATCGCGTATTTCTATGTTGGTCATCCTTTAAGGCTGATATATAAAGGGCTGGGTGAAGCGGCAATTTTCCTGGCTTATGGCCCGTTGATGGTTTTGGGGAGTCACTTTTTGCATAGTCAGAAGGTGACTCCTGCCGCTGTCTTTGCTTCCTTCATTCCCGGCACCTTAATTTTCTCGCTGGCAATATTAAATGAGATAGTTGACTACTATCAGGACCTATTGGCGGGTAAAAGAAATATATTGTTTAGAATAGGCAAGAAAAAGGGCGCCGCTTTATTCATGATTGCTCACCTTTTCGCATATCTCCTCGTTATCATCGGCGCGTCTCTGGACATACTCCCCCGCTATTCCCTACTGGCTCTAATTGGCTTGCCGGCGGCTTTAAAAGGAGTCGTGTCGCTAGGTCAACATTATGATGAACCGGTGAAACTGATCGGCACAGTAAACAATACTATTTTCAGCTATATAACAGTCAACGGCGTCCTTGTTATCAGTCTAATCTTCGCGGCTGACTGATTAAGCGACAGCTAGAACAGCATACTGTAAATGTGATAATTGGGTAAAGACGAATTCCGTTAAAGCAATCAGGCCCTTGTCTTGCGGTGTTCCACAAGTTTAAAGCCTTCACCCAACACTTCATGGGCGTTGCCGACGATGACAAAGGCACGGCTGTCCGTTTCATGGACAATTGCCTTCAGCCGCGGCACTTCCGCCTGGCTGACAACGGTCAGCACCATTTCCCGCGGCAGTCCCGTATAAGCGCCTTTTCCCGTAAAAACTGTAGCGCCGCGGTTCAGCTCCCCCAGAATTCTGCTGACGATCCGCTCGCAGTGGTCGGAGATGATCAGCGTAGCTTTGCTGGTACTGACACCCTCCTGGACCAGGTCAATAACCCGGCTGCTGACAAAAAGGGAAATCAGCGAGTACATCGCCAGCTCCAGGTTAAAAATCAGCCCGGCCAGAGCAACAACGAGAAAATCTGCACCAATCAGGCTCTGCCCCATGGTAGAGCCAAAAATTTTATTTAAGAGTTGCGCCGCCAGCACGGTGCCCCCGGTAGAGCCGCGCGCGCGGAAGACCAGGGCAATGCCGATACCCATCAGGATGCCGCCATACAGTGAAGCCAGCAGCAGGTCATAGGTCACTACCGGCAGGACAGCCAGGACTTCCACCAGGACAGCAAGGGAAACCGCCCCGAACAGCCCGCGGAAAATGAACGGTGCGCCGAACATACGTGCTGCCAGGATAAAAAGCGGCAGATTAAGGAGAAAGATAGTCAGGCCGGCGGGCACCTGCAGCAAAAAATAGAGGATGACCCCCAGCCCGCTGATGCCGCCGGCCGCAATTTTATTGGGCAGCAGAAACATATTAAAAGAGGCAGCCACCACGGCTGTCCCCAGCAAAACACCAAGATACTCAATGTAGACGGCTGTTTTTTTCACGCGCTTTTCACTCCTTGCCGTCCTTAACAACCAGCTGTCTGCCGCAGGTAGGACTCCATAAACACATCGATTTCTCCATCCATCACTGCTTCAATGTTCCCCACTTCCGCACCGGTCCGGTGGTCACGCACCTTAGTGTACGGTTGAAAAACATAAGAGCGGATTTGGCTGCCCCAAGCGATTTCCTTCTGCTCCCCCCGCAGGCCGGCCAGTTCTTCAGCCTGACGCCGCTGGTACAGGTCTGCCAGTCGGGCGCGCAGGATCTTCATAGCTCGATCGCGGTTGGCATGCTGTGATCGTTCATTTTGGCACTGGGCCACTATCCCGGTAGGCAGGTGAGTAATGCGGACAGCCGAATCGGTGGTGTTGACGTGTTGCCCGCCGGCGCCGCTGGAGCGAAAGGTGTCTATCTTAAGGTCTTCGGCAGGTATAACGACCTCCTGGTCTTCTTCCCCCACCTCCGGCAAAACATCGAGCGAAGCAAAGGAGGTATGTCGCCTTTTGGCTGCATCGAAGGGAGATATCCGAACCAGCCGGTGTACGCCGCGCTCCGCTTTAAGGTAGCCGTAAGCGTTTTTGCCTTTAACCAGCAGGGTAGCGCTTTTAATCCCAGCCTCGTCGCCCGGCAAAAGGTCTAGAATCTCTAGCTGGTAATTTCTGTTTTCCGCCCAGCGGGTGTACATCCTCAGCAGCATAGCAGCCCAGTCCTGGGACTCGGTCCCGCCGGCTCCGGGATGGATGGCGATAATGGCTGCGTGGCCATCGTAACGCCCGCGGAAGAGCAGCGCCAGTTCCAGCCTGTCAAATTCCTGCAGCATCAGCGACGCATTCTGCTTTGCCTCTTGCCAGAGGGCGTCGTCATCTTCCTCCTCGGCAAGCGCGATTGTCACTCCCAGTTCTTCCAGCGCTGCCTTAAGCTTGTGCAAGGGGGCCGTCTCCTCGCGCAGCGTTTTCAGCTCCAGCATGACCTGCTGCGCTTTTTCCGGTTCGGACCAAAACTTTGCATCGGCCGTTAATTTTTCAAGTTCAGTAATACGGCCTGTTTTGCCCGCCACGTCAAAGGGAAACACCCAATTCATGCAGGCGCCTGATAATAGCTGCCTCGGCCTGTTTAATCTCCGCTGACATTGCCTCCACCTACTTTCCACAACATTTTTTATGTTTCCGGCCGCTGCCGCAGGGGCACGGTTCGTTGCGGCCGATTTTAGCCGCCCGTACCGGCCCGGGTACTACTGTCCCGGCGCCGGGGGGCTTCTCATCAACAACGGCAACTGTCTGGCGGCGCGGCTCCACCATAATGCGGCGGTAGAGCAGCTCACGCACCACGTCTGTCTTGATTGAACGCACCATCTCCTGGAACATTTCGTAAGCCTCGTACTTGTATTCCACCAGCGGGTCGCGCTGCCCGTAGGCGCGCAAGCCCACCCCCTGCCGAAGGTCATCCATGGCATCAATATGGTGCATCCACTTGCTGTCCACTACGCTAAGAAGAATCACACGTTCCAGTTCGCGCATCAGCTCCGGCCCCAGCTGCCGCTCCCTTTCCGTGTAAAAATCATGGGCGGTCTCCAGCAGCGCCTGACGCAGCTCATCCCTGTTTTTTCCCTGCAAGTCCCCTGTTTTTATGGTTTTCTGCGGCAGAAACGTGCTTTCTCCAAAATGCAGCAGGCCCGGCAGGTCCCATTCATCATCATAGACTTTCTCACCGGCGAACTGGGCAACGCTCTCCCCGACCAACTCCCCGATCCAGTCAAACACTTGCTCCCGCAGGTTCTCGCCGTCCAAAACACGGCGACGCTGCCTGTAAATAACCTCGCGCTGTTCATTGATTACATTGTCATAATCCAGAACATGTTTGCGCAGGTCAAAGTTGCGGGCTTCCACCTTTTTCTGCGCCGTTTCAATGGCCCTGCCGACCAGCGGGTGGTCGATAGACATATCCTCCTCAAGGCCGATCCGCTCCATAATGCTCTTAATATTATCGCCGCCGAACAGACGCATTAAGTCGTCTTCCATAGCCAGATAAAACTGGGAAGAGCCGGGGTCCCCCTGGCGGCCGGAACGGCCGCGCAACTGATTGTCAATACGCCGGGCTTCGTGGCGCTCGGTGCCAAGAACATGCAGCCCGCCGGAACTGACTACTTTTTCTTTTTCCGCCGCCGTTATTTCCTGGTATTTCTGCAATGTTTCCCGGTAAAAGAGCCTGGCTTCCTCCCTGTCTTTTTCCGGCACATCGAGCCTCGCCATGTAATCTTCCTGCATTTGGCCGTACTTGCCGCGGAACTCGCTATCCGCCAGTACAAGGTGATTACCGCCAAGCAGGATATCAGTACCGCGTCCGGCCATGTTGGTGGCAATGGTCACCGACCCCAGCCGGCCCGCCTGCGCGATAATTGCCGCCTCTTTCTCATGGTGCTTGGCGTTCAGCACTTCGTGGCGGATGCCGCGTTTTTGCAGCAGCCGGCTTAGCTCTTCCGACTTTTCAATGGAAATGGTGCCAACCAGCAAGGGCTGCCCCATGTCGTTCCGCTGGGCAATGTCCTCCACCACCGCGCGGAACTTCCCGCGCTCAGTCTTATAGACCGCATCCGGCAGGTCGCGGCGAATCATCGTCTTATGCGTAGGGATGACCACCACGTCCATCCCATAAATCTTCTGGAACTCTTCTTCCTCCGTGGCTGCCGTGCCAGTCATGCCGGCCAGTTTTTTATACATACGAAAATAATTCTGAAAAGTAATGGAGGCCAGCGTCATGCTCTCCTTGGCCACCTTAACCTTTTCTTTGGCTTCAATGGCCTGGTGCAACCCGTCGCTGTAGCGCCGGCCGAACATCAGACGGCCGGTAAACTCATCGACAATAATCACTTCACCGTCTTTAACCACATAGTCGCGGTCACGCTGCATCAGGGAGTGGGCCCGAAGCGCGTTTTCCATCTTCTTTCTTTTGATTTGTGCCATTTCCAGGCTTTTGCCGCCAAGTAAGTCCTGGACTTCGCTCTCGGCGATGTGTTCTTCCCCGTACAGGTTTTTCTCTCCTAGCAGGCGCTCCACTTCACGCTGGCCGTCTTCCGTCAGCTCCACTACCCTGGTTTTTTCGTCTACCTTGAAGTGGCGTTCTTTCTTTAAGACGCGGGCCGCCTGGTCAAACCTGAGATAACCGTCATCTTGCTTGTCTTCCTTCATTTGACCGGAAATAATCAACGGTGTCCTGGCCTCATCGACCAGGATGCTGTCCACCTCGTCCACGATGGCGTAGTACAGCTCACGCTGAGCCAGTTGCTCCCGGTAAAGCACCATATTGTCGCGCAAATAGTCAAAGCCGAACTCATTGTTCGTCCCGTAAGTAATGTCAGCCGCATACGCCGCCCGCCTGGCGGCAGAATCCAGACCGTGCACAATCAGGCCCACCGACATCCCCAAAAACTGATAGACCGGACCCATCCATTCGCTGTCACGGCTGGCCAGGTAGTCGTTGACGGTGACGATATGCACCCCCCGCCCAAGCAAGGCGTTTAAATATGCCGGCAAGGTAGCCGCCAGCGTCTTGCCCTCACCGGTCTTCATCTCGGCGATACGCCCCTGGTGCAGCACAGCGCCGCCGACCAGCTGCACATCGAAATGGCGCATGCCCAGCGTCCGGCGCGACGCCTCCCGTACCACGGCGAAAGCCTCCGGGAGAAGCTCGCCTAACGCGGCGTGCTCGGCTCCGGCAAGCTCTTTCTCCGCCTCTCGCAAGTCCCGCGTCAGTTCGCGGCAATACTCCACGTCAGCCTCTGTGTCAAGTTCCCGGCGCATGTCGGCCACCCGCCCGCGCGGCTCTGCCAAAGCCTGTTCCAGCTTCAGGCGGAATTCATCCGTCTTGGCCCGCAGTTCCCCGTCGGACAGGGACTGCACACTTCCCTCCTGGGCGTTGATCTGAGCCACCAGGGGCATGACTTTTTTCAGTTCCCGCTGGTTGACATCGCCGATTATCCTGGCAATCAGCCCGCGCATTACCAGCCCTCCAGGCAAATAAAATTAAAGCTGCTCAAGCAGCTTTAATTTTAACATTATTTTTCTTCCGATACAAGGCAAAGCATACCCTACTCAATCTCTCGCGCCTCCAAAACTAACCGTATGCCATCAATCATCTGTTGAACTGACGCAGGCGCGGGTCCAAAGCGTCGCGCAGGCCGTCCCCGAACAGGTTGAGCGCCAGCACTGTCAGTAAAATAGCCAGCCCCGGAAAGGTGGTGACATGAGGGGCGTCACGCAGAAAAGCGCGTCCGCTCGAGAGCATACTGCCCCATTCAGGGGTGGGCGGCTGCGCGCCAAGCCCGATAAAACTAAGAGCTGCCGCTGAGAGAATCGCCCCGGCCACCGAGAGCGTGCCCTGAACGATAATAGGAGCAAGAGAATTGGGCAGGATGTGCCGGAAGATAACGCGTAAAGTACCGGCGCCGCTGGCCCTGGCCGCTTCGACATATTCCAGTTCCCGCACTCCGAGGACTGCGGCTTTGGCCACCCTGGCAAAATTGGGGATCAGGCTGATGCCAACCGCCACCATGACATTGGTCAAACCAGGGCCAAGCGCGGTGACAATGACGATAGCCAGCAAAATAGTGGGCAGTGCCAGCATTACATCCATTACCCGCATAATCAAGTTATCCAGCCGGCCGCCATAGTATCCGGCCAGCATCCCGAGCAACCCTCCGCCGGCCAGAGCGATAGCCACGGAAAAAAAGCCCACCGGCAGGGAAAACCGCGCTCCAAAGATAATCCGGCTTAAAATATCACGGCCGAACTCATCGGTGCCAAGCAGGTGGGCAGGTCCCGGGGGCTGCAGGCTAGCGGGAAGATTTTGCGCTGTCGGTGAATAGGGGGCAAGCCAGGGCGCGAGAAGTGCGACGACGGTGAAGAAAGCAAGCACCGCCGCGCCGCACAGCGCCAAGCGGTTGCGGCGCAGCTGCCACCAAAAGTCGCTGACCCTCTTCCGATGCTCTGCAACAGCAGCGGCTGCAGATGGGCAATAATCCGGAACAGGCTGTGTTTTCAAATCAGTTCTCCTGCTTCTACCCTGCCCTCTGAGAGAGGGTAGGGTGAGGGGTATTTTCATCCTTCCGATGGTTCCGCAAGCGGCATGGTTGCCTTATTTGTATCGGGCACGTATCCGCGGGTTAAGAAAAGCATAAAGCAGGTCAACCAGCAGGTTAACAATAGCAAAAGCAAACGCCAGCATCAGCACCGCCCCCTGCACAACCGGGTAATCCTTGGCCCGGATCGCCTCCACTGCCAGCCTGCCGGCTCCCGGCCAGGCAAACACGGTTTCTGTAATAACGGCACCGCCAAGCAATGCTCCGAACTGCAGGCCAATAACGGTGACCACCGGCAAAAGCGCGTTCCGAAAAGCGTGGCTGTATATGACCGTTTTTTCCGGCAGGCCCTTGGCGCGTGCCGTACGGACATAATCCTGATTGATTACCTCCAGCATGCTGGAACGGGTCATGCGCGTAATCAGCGCTGCCGCACCGGCACCCAAGGTAAGTGCCGGCAAAACCAGGGAGGACAGCCCGTCCCGCCCGGAAGGCGGCAGCCAACCCAGGTTAACGGCAAACAGCAGCATCAGCATCAGCCCCAGCCAGAACGACGGCAGCGAAGCGCCGAGCAATGCCAGCAGCATCCCGGCGTTATCCAGCAGCGAATATTGTTTGACGGCCGAGAGAACCCCTACAGGGACACCTATAAGGACAGCGATCACCACCGCCGCCACCGCCAGTTCGGCGGTGGCAGGCAGGCGGCTGAGCACTTCCGTCATAACAGGACGGCCGGAGCGGTAAGAGCGCCCCAAATCCCCCTGTAAAGCCGCCCCCAGAAAGCGGGCATACTGGACGGGCAGCGGCTCCAGCAGTCCCATCTCCTGCCGCAGCAACTGCAACTGTTCCTCCGTCGCCCGCTCTCCGAGCATCAGGAGGGCGGGGTCCCCCGGTGTAAAATGCATCAAGAGAAATACAATCAGCGATACGCCAAGCATTACCGGGATAACAAGCAAAACCCTGCGCACCACGTAGCGCCGCATGCCCCGCCCTCACCTCCTGCCCTTAGTCCGGCAAAATCCGCTGCCGCCCCCTCACCCTAACCCTCTCCCCGGGAGTGAGGGGACTGAAGTCTATTTCTTCTCCACCGCCCGGAGCATGTGATGCCCGGCAGGATGGAAGACGAACCCGGAAATGCCGGCTCCCATGCCTACCACTTCCTCACGTACATGCAAGAACAGCCACGGTGCCTCCCGGGTGATAATCTCCTGCGCCTCGAGGTACGCAGCCAGGCGCTCCTGTTCGTTGATAATGGTCCGGCCCAGGTCAAGCAGTTCATCCACCCGGCTGTTGCTGAAAAAGGTGCGGTTGCCGGCGCTGCCGGACTGGCTGCTATGGAACATGGGATAAAGACCATAGTCGGCGTCCCCGGTCACACTGAACCAGCCCAGGATGAACATTTCGTGCTCTCCCGCCGCTGTCCGTTCCAGATAAGCACCCCACTCCACCACCTCAACGGTCACTTCAATGCCGATCTTCTTTAACTGCGCCTGGACAACTTCGGCAATCCTGACGCGCTCCGGGTTGTCATTGGTCCAAATCGTTGTCTTAAAACCGTCCGGGAGTCCGGCAGCAGCCAGCAGCTCTTTGGCCCTGGCCGGGTTGTACTCGTAACCGTCAAGCGCGGGGTGGGCCCCAAACACATTGGGAGGAATCGGCCCCACCGCCCTGGTGCCAATGTTCAGCAGGATGTAGTCAATGATTTCTTCAACATTGATGGCATAATTGATCGCCTGGCGGACCTCCGTCCTGTCAAACGGCGCTTTTTTCATGTTAAAACCGATATAATTGGTGGCCAGGGTGGGCTTGCGGACCAGTTGCAGTTTGGCGTTCCCGGCCAGCCTTTCCACATCTTGAGCTGCAATGTCGTAAGCAATGTCCACGGCGCCGGTTTCCAGCTCCACGGCGCGTGTGGCACTGTCCGGAATATTCCTGAACACCACCTTGTCAATCTTGGGCGCCCCTCCCCAATAAGCCTTGTTGGCCGCCAGTTCCACCGTGGCGCCCGGCGTCCAGGCGCTAAACGTAAACGGCCCGGTTCCCACCGGTTTGACCCCGAAAGCTTCCCCGGCGCCTGCAACCGCTTTTTCATTCAAAATAGAGGTGGCCGAATGGGCCAGGTGAGAGAGGATAGGAGCAAAGGGCTGAAGCGTGGTGATTCTGACTGTGTGGTCATCGACAACTTCCACGCCGGCCAGCGGTTCAAGTATAAAGGCAGCCGGAGATTTGGTTTCCGGGCTAATCAGCCGCTCAAAGGTAAATTTTACATCATTTGCCGTAAACTGCTCGCCGTTATGGAACTTTACTCCCCGGCGCAGGGTAAATTCCCAGGTCAGTTCATCCATTTGTCTCCAGGCGGTGGCCAAACCCGGCTGGATGGCCATCTCCTCATCCTGAAAGAGCAGAGTGTCATACAACTGCTTCATTATCCTCGCGGAAGGCAGCTCGTTCGTCTTGTGCGGGTCGAGGGAAACGGCGTCGGCTCCCTGCGCAACTGTCACGATGACCAGCTCCGGGGCAGGCCGCCTGCCGCAGCCCGGCAGCAAAAGCGTAGCCACAAGAAGCAGCAGTAATGTTAAAGCAAGATATTTTCTTCCGGTTGTTTTCACTGTTCTCCCCCTCTAATCATCATAGCGTCGGGGCGACGTCCTGTCACCCGCATACGCAAAGTCTTCCGACGTTGCGTATATCTTTTGTCATCCTCGAAAAACTCCTGTGCCCCTAGGGTTAATGTCAGCTCCTTCAACGTCAGGCGCTCTGCCCTGCAAGCTCTCGGTCCGACTTCCGTTTTCCGGCGCTCCGACCTCCGACTTCTGCCCTCCAACTATATGGCAGGCCGCCAGGTGTCCGCCGCCGCAGTCGTGCAAATGCGGTTCTTCTTCCCGGCAGCGCGGCAACCTTATAAAACAACGCGGGTGGAACCGGCAGCCGCGCGGCAGATTGGCTGGACTTGGCAAGTCCCCTTCCAGTACAATCCGCTGCCTGCGAACGGCGGGATCAGGCAGCGGCACAGCGGACAGCAGCGCTTGGGTGTACGGGTGAGCCGGTCTCTCAAAAAGCACGGCGACCGGCGCCGATTCCACAATCTTGCCGAGGTACATCACCGCCACGCGATGGCTCATGTACCTGACGATACTAAGGTCATGGGAAACAAAAACATAGGCCAGTTTGTACCGCTCCTGCAGGTCCAGCAGCAAATTTACAATCTGCGCCTGAATGGAAACATCAAGCGCCGACACCGGCTCATCGGTGACCACCAACTGAGGATTCAGCGCCAATGCCCGGGCAATGCCGATCCGCTGTCGCTGCCCTCCGCTGAATTCATGCGGGTAACGCCACAGATGGTGCCCTTCAAGACCGACAGCCGCCAGCAGCTCCCGCACCATGGCCAGCCTCTCCTGCCGGTCACGCGCCAGGCCATGGATCGACAACTGCTCGCCGATGATTTCCGCCACCGTCAACCGCGGATTTAACGAACCGTACGGGTCCTGGAAAATTATCTGCAGTTCCCGGCGCAGGTGTTGCAACGCCCTGCCTCTCAGGTGAACGATGTTTTGCCCCTTGTAAATCACCTCTCCGGCCGTAGGCGTCAGCAGGCGCAACAACAACCGCGCAACAGTCGTTTTGCCGCAGCCCGACTCGCCCACCAGCCCCAGCGTCTCTCCGGGCCGCACAAAAAAATCAAGGCCGTCCACCGCTCTCACCTGGCCGACAGTCCGGCCAAGTATCCCTCCCGTGATCGGAAAATATTTTTTTAAGCCCCTTACTTCCAGCAGCTTTCCCGTCAAGCTTCCCGCCCCCTCACCCTAACCCTCTCCCCCGCGGGGAGAGAGAAGAATAGTGTCCCTCAAGTTACGAGTGGGGACTGCAGTTCCTGTTAATTCTGCGGCCAGCAGCTGATCTGGCGGCCGTCGGGCCGCAGGAGAAGCTCCGGCCGCTCAACCCGGCAGCGCTCGGCAGCCTTGGCGCAGCGCGGCTCAAACAAACAGCCTGCCGGCAGGCAGGCAGGATGCGGGACAACCCCGGGAATCGCCGGCAAACGTTCCGTCCGGCCGGTAAGCCTGGGGAGCGAATTAAGCAAGCCTTCCGTATATGGATGCCCTGGGCTGTCAAACACCGCGCTTACCTCCCCCTGTTCCACAATCTTGCCGGCGTACATCACCGCCACCCGCCCGGCCATCTCCGCCACCAAGCCAAGATTATGAGTAATCAGCATGACGGCCATCCCGGAACCGTCCCTCAGTTCCCTGATGACCTCCAGGATTTGCGCCTGCACCGTAACATCGAGCGCCGTCGTCGGCTCGTCCGCAATCAGCAGCCGGGGGCCGCAGGAGAGGGCCATGGCAATCATGGCCCGTTGCCGCATCCCTCCGCTCAAGGCATGGGGATACTCGTCGACAATCCTCTCCGGCTGGGGCATCCCGACCCGGGCCAGCAACTCCACACTTTTTTCGCGCGCCGCTTTTTTCCCGAGCCCCTTGTGCAGGCGCAGGCTTTCACCAATCTGGCGGCCAATGGTAAACACCGGGTTCAGAGAAGTCAGCGGCTCCTGAAAAATCATGGCAGCCTTGTTGCCCCGCACTGTCCGCATCTCCCGCTCAGAAAGCGCCAGCAGGTCCAAGCCGGCAAAATACACCCGGCTTCCCGCCAGGACCCTGCCAGGTGCGGGCACCAGGCGCATCACTGACAACGCGGTTACACTTTTACCGCAGCCGGATTCTCCGACAATGGCCAGCGTCTCCCCGCCCCTGACCGACAGGCTCACACCGTCCACCGCCGGCACCACACCGTCCCTGGTATAAAAATGTGTGCGCAGGTTCTCAATGCTTAAAACAGTGTCCGCCACTGCTCCCCCCTTTCACCGCTTTCTTCGCAGTGGCACTATTCGCAACCGGCAAGCATTTTTCCTGCCGTTTTTTGTCTTTTTTTATTGCCTGCACTCCATTTTTCCGCGGGAAACATATAAAAACTACTTGACCACATGGTCAAGAGCGTGATATGCTTGACCATGTGGTCAAGTAGTTTCCGGAGGTGATTATCTTGGAGGCGAATACAAAATCGATATCAGTCAAAGGCCTGCGTGTCAGTTACGGTAAAGTGACCGCGCTGTCGGGCATAGACCTGGAGCTCAATCCGGGGCAGCCTGTAGCCCTGCTAGGCCCGAACGGAGCCGGCAAAACAACCCTGATCAATGTCTTGACGACTATGGTCAGGCGATTTGAGGGTCAGGCGCTGGTAGCAGGCCTGGATGTGCGCAAGAACTCTGTTAAAGTAAGATCGCTCATCGGCCTCATGCCTCAGGAGAACAACCTGTATGAGCCTTTGTCAGGCCTGGACAATCTCCTTTTACAAGGAGCGCTGCACGGCATGGACAAAACAGCATCCCGAAACGCCGCCGCTGACGTGCTCAAAAGGATAGGGCTCTTTGATGTCGCTGGCAGGCCTGTATCCACCTATTCGGGAGGAATGAAAAGAAGGCTCATCTATGCCAGAACAATGCTCCATAACCCGCAGATGGTATTTCTTGACGAGCCTACAACCGGGCTTGACGTACAATCGCGGTATGCGCTTTGGGAAGATATCGAGTCCTTTTCCGCCCAAAATCGCTCTATAGTTCTCACAACCCATTACATCGAGGAAGCGGAAAGGTTTTGCCAAAGGATTATCGTGATCGACAAAGGCAGGGTTATCGCCGACGGATCTCCGGAGTCGCTTAAGACAAGAGGAGAAAAGACCCTGGAGGAAGTTATCCTTAACCTCACAGGAAAGGAGCTGACGAAACTATGAGAAAACTACCGGCGCTTATAGGTATCATGCGCAACGAAATTCTTTTACAGTTTAAAACTAAACTTTTTGTCATGTCGCTAATCAATTCGATTGTTGTTGTAATCCTCTTCGGCTACTTGGCCGGACTTCAGGCGCAGCCCATGAATCACTTAAGAGTCGGCGTAATAGAAGGTACGCCTCCCGCAGAAATTTTAACCGGGTCGGAAAAGGTCAAAGCTATAGTATTCGCTGATGCGCAAGCAGCGGAGAAAGCTTTGCGTAATGGCGAAGTGATCGCCTCGGTATTAACTCCTGCCGGCGACGGCGGACTAACGGTCCTGCTAGACGACACACAAGGCGCCGCTGCCCGCGCCGCGCTGGCAAACATCACCGCCTCGCTTCTGGAAGCATTTCCAGGCGCAATAAGCGCTCCGGGTGCTCAACCTGGCGGAGCTGCAGCGGTATTTGAAATTGAGGAAGCTTGGGGGCTCAATATGGATGACCCGGCCTATCTGTTAAGGCTTCTTGGAGCAGGGTTGGCGGCAATGGTTGTTTTATCAAACGCTTTTGTCTTCAGCGGCTTTACCCTGATATCTGAGAAAACGTCTGGAACGATCTATTTTCTCGCTTTAGCCCCGCTAAGCCGCCTCTGGATCGTCCTCGGCAAACTTCTCGCCAATACCTTCCTGATTATGGTTTCAACAATTTTGACGGTGCTGATGGCCATCTATCTTTTCGGTGCAACCCCTACCGGTTCGCTCTGGCTTCTTATCCTTGCGGCATTGCTGGCAGGCGTCGGACTTATGGGACTTTGTTACGCAATCAGCGCGTATGTAAAAGAAGAACGAACCTTCAGGGTGGCAGCAGGTTTGCCGCTCATGATGCCGATGATGTTTCTTTCAGGAATAATGTATCCGGTAGCTATTTTCCCTGAGTGGCTTCAGTCGCTGAGCCAATTTTTCCCGCTTACATGGATGGTTGAAATAGCCCACATGGTATTTTTTAAAGGAGGCACTATGGCCGATGTCTGGCAGCCCATGCTGCTGTTAGGGATTTTTTCGGCGGCTATGGTATTGTTGGGCGGGTTCACGGTGTCCCGGCTGATGCGTATACAATAGTTCGCTTTTTTCTTTAATATACCTTAGGGGTATGCTATCATTTAAGCATACCCCCACAACATATTGAAAGGATTTTGCCTGTTGGACACAAACAGCTCATTTGAAAACCTTGACAGCGCCAGGCAGGAAGCCATAAGAAAGGCCTGCCTGGAGGAGTTTGTGCGCGCCGGATACAGCGGCGCCTCCACAAATGTCATGTGCAAAAACGCCAGAATAGCGAAAGGGCTGCTTTTTTATTACTTTGGAAACAAAAAGCGTTTGTTCTTATACCTCACCAAGTACTGCACGATGCTTCTGATCGATAGTTTTTACGATGGAATTGAGCTCAAAAGAGAAAGTATCTTTGACCGCCTGCTCACTCTCACCATGCGCAAATGGGCGCTGCATGAAAAGCACCCTTTGGAGTACGGCTTTCTGGCAAAACAGCTTCTCGACTGCCCGCCGGAGGTGGAACTGGAAATTACAAAGATAAAAAAGAAAAACATGGAGCGCGCCATGCAAACGATCATACGCGACCTTGACCTGTCGGATTTAAGGCCCGGTATTGACCAGGCCAAGGCGATCGAAATGGTGCTTTTTGTCATTGAGGGGTTCAAGGCCAAAAACATAGAAAAATACAGGGCGAATCCCCGCCTCCTAAGCGAGCTTCATGGCGAGATTATGCCTGAGATGAAAGAGTATTTAGATATGTGCCGCATTGGGATCTGTGGCCGACCCCAAGAAGGGCTTATTACCAGCGGCTTTCAGGGCTGCCGGTCTGCGGGGCAAGCATCTGCCTCTGGATAAATAAAAAAACACCGAGCGTAATCAGGATATCGCCGGCACTGATTACTACCGGTCCGGGGAAATGCCAGCGCAAGGGGATTACATCGGCCAGGAAGGGGAGCCTGGTACTGCCTGTCAGCAAGGTATGCGTACCCTGCGGTACTGTGGCGGCGCCGATGGCCTCCAGCGCGTCCGGCGACACCGGCATCGCGCCGCCGTTAAACAGCATCACCAGCAGGTTCAGCGCACTGCCTGCCCCAAGCGGCAAAAAGCCGGCCCGCCTGATGTTCAAAATAAAAAACCAGCCGAGCGCAAGATAAGCTACCGGCTGCAGCCAGACAGCCGCCGGCAGCCGGTAGGTCGCCAGCCAGTCTGCCAGGAGGCGCAAGCTAACTGTCAGAAAGAGCAACGGCACCCCCCGAAGATCAAGGGCGGCCAGGCGCGCCAGTTTGCCGCCGCGCAGCAGCGCCGCCAGCACGGCCGCGGCCACCTCGGTAAACACCGTCATTTAAGCTCCCCCCTGCGCCGCAGCGCCCGTACCAAGGCCGCAGTCACATCGGCACAAAACTGCGTGCCGCTGCAGAGCTGCATCTCGGCAACCGCCTGACTGAGGGTTTTCGGCTGATGGTACGGCCGCCCGGAGGTCATGGCGTCAAAAGCGTCGGCCACCGCCACAATGCGGGTGGCCAGGCAAATTTCCTCCCCCGTGCGGCCGTTCGGGTAGCCGTGGCCGTCCAGCCGCTCGTGATGGTAGCGGACCACTTCGGCATAAGAACTGATAAACTGGATGTTTTTCACTATCTCAGCGCCGGTGGCCGGGTGGCTGCGCATCACGTCATACTCCTCGGACGTAAAGCGGCCCGGCTTATTTAACACAGCCTCCGGGATACCGATTTTGCCGATATCGTGCAGCAGCGCCACCGCCTCCAGTTTTTCCAGTATATCCTCGCGCAGACGCAGTTCCTGGCCGATCAGTACGCTGTACTCCGCCACCCGCTCCGAGTGCCCGCAGGTATAGTGGTCCTTGGCTTCCATCGCCCTGACCAGCGCCCTGATAGTACCCAGGTGCTGCTCGCGCATCTTCATATACAGGAGAAAAGTGTGCCGCGCCAGCAGCAGCGGGACGGCCAGCAGCAGCACCCCCAGCACGCCCATGTTCAGGTACAAAACGGCCAGCAGCAGGCCAAGCGGCGCCAGCGCCAGGTAATTGGGCAGCGCCCAGCGCATATTGGTTAAGTAATTGGCCCGGAAAGAAATTTTTTGCCATAAGGCTAAGACAATCGTGACCAGCAGCACGTTTAACAGCAGGTAGGCGGACGCGCTGCCAAAGAGCGGCACCAGGTCGCCCGGCAGCCGGATGGCGCCGCTGCGGCCGCCCAGCTCCAGGTAAACGTAGCCGGACAGACCGACCACCAGCGGAAAGAGCAGCGCGTTAAACAGCGTTTGGTACCACCGTGCCCAGCGACGCTCAAAAACAAAAAGCAGCACTGTTGAAACAAAACTGGTCCAGGCGGCCGCGGCCGGGCCGAAAATAATGATCATGGCCAGGTCCAGGGCAAAGCCGACAGATACAGTGCCTTGGCCGCGCGGCAACGGCACCCTAAGGACTTCCGCGCCGGCCTGCAGGAACACAAAAAAGACCAGCGGCCAGACCAGCGCGCCAGCCGGCGGCAGGTTAAACAGCAAAAACAGTGTGCCTGCCAGGACAATTAAGAAAAAATATACTTTATAAGCAAGCGACTTTTTTTGAAAAGACATCTTGCCCTCCGCTCTTTCAGGACCGAGCATTTTTACTAGTGACCAAAACGGGCGCCGCCGGCCAGCACCAGCGTGCCAAGCGCGATTAAGGCGCGGAGAATTTTTCTCGTCACAGAAATAACCCCCTTTGCGGTGTGCTCCGCCGCGCTCCGCTATCGGGCGGCGGGCTTACCGCTCCGCTCGGGGTGTTTTTTGTCGGTCCTGAATATTAAAAAATATCAAACAACTGAGGCCGCCTCGCGCGGCAGTTCCACTACCTTTGCCTGCTGCCTGTCCGACCTCTTGCCGGGCAGCCCTTTTGCAGCAGGCGGTTTATTTTGTTTATTTTATCGAAGTGTTTCCGCGGTAAAGCTCAGTCGCTGACACGCAGCCGCCGGTTAAGCGCGGCTAGTGTCGCGCGGACCACCGTTTCTTTTTCCTCCTGACGGACCAGGGCGCTGCCGACCAACGATTCTTCAACGGCGCCGCGCACAAAGGTAACGGACACGGCCACGAATTGGCGGCCGCCGATCGCAAACTGGTTTACATCCTCCAAAATCACGCTGCTGCCGGGCTCCATGAAGGGCTGCAGGGCCTGGATGGTCGCTTCGGCCACCAGGCGCAGCCGGTTGGTGCGTGAACTGACGCCGCTGCTTTTCCCCTGGCTGCTCCTTTTCTGAGAGGCGATTTCTACTGTGGCCTCCATGCGGGCGTCCTGAAGGTGAAACTGCAACGCGGAACATTTCAGCCGCCGTGCCTGGAACGGGCTTTGCTCCCTGTTTAACTGGACAATCGACACTTTTTTATGGTCCAAATCCATGCCGCATTCCACCCGTAACAGCGTTTCGATGTCCCGGACGATTTGCTTAGGCTGGCGCGTTTCTTCGGCCAATACATGAATCTCTTCTATTTCCCTGTTTTCGCCGGTAACAATATTGACAGAAACAACGTCGCGGATTTGTTTAATCAGCTTTTCCAGGTCGGACATACGGATTTCTTTTGGAGCGTCGGCCAACTTGCTATACCCCCCGCTATTAATTGCCAACTGCTCCCCCGAAAAGCATTGGGCAGGTTAATTTGTCAACTCTTACTAGCGCTATTTCGACCTGTTTAGGCAAACTCCTTCCAGAAAATAAAAAAAGCCACCTTTTCGTGGCTATAGCAGACCATATCAAATATTTTATGGCAAATTCCTTTAACAAAAAGGCTGGCTACAGCAAGCAGCCGAGCTCTTCAGTAAAGAGAAACAAAGCGCCGCCGACCAGCGTTTGCCCGCCGAGCAGAACCGGTATGCCGCAGTGACGGGCGGCGCGCGTAAACTCCCGGGCCCAGGCATCGCTGATTTCCCCGTCCTGTCCAAGGTCGGAACAGAAGCGGTCAGCAACGGTCAGGTTTTTACGCAAGGCTGCGAACAGTACCCGTGTGTCAATCAGGGCGGCGTGGGCGACTTTAGCCAGCGCCTGAAAAAACCGCTCCGGCCCGGTCTCCGCCAGCCAAAAACCGAGGAGCGAGACCACCTCGCCCCGCTCCTCGCGCGCGAGCGCTTTCATGCCGCGTTCCTCGGAAAACACGCGCAGCCGCACTTTAAAATGGCTATTCAGGCGGGCGATAGCCGGTGCGCCTACCCGTCCGATCAGCGCTAGCTCCTGCCACTCCCCCTGCAGCACTCTTTTTAGTTGCCAAACTGTGCTTAAGTCGAGCGGCAGAGCGTCCAGGCAGCGGCGCAGGCACGGTCCGCCAAACGGGGAGGCAGCCAAAACGAGCAGGTCGCCTGGCGTGTCAAGGTCAAATTGCGTCCCCATGCTGAGCGGCAGCAAAACCTGTTCAAAGCGAGCATCATAGCGCAGCAGCAGGGCCAGTGCGTTATCGGTGGCTGGTGGTGGGAAGCTGTACAAGACCGAGGCGGGATTAAGGCCGATGATATCGGCCGACTGGACATTGTTGGCCACAAAACGGTCCTGCCGTTCCACTAGCAGACGGCAGGCCAGAGCCAGTTCCTCCCGGCTGATCAGCGGCAGCGCGGCACCGCCAAGACAAAGCAGGGACCTGAGGCGGTACTTTTTTACCAGCGCCACCAACTGCCGGCCGAAATGAAAGCCGGCGGGAGACAAAGTGTTAACCTCGGCGCAGAAACGTGGATCCAGGCTCAGCATAGCCAGTTCCGGCCGGTTGGTAACCAGGATAACCCGTTCTGCATCCGGCAGAGAAAGGAGCTTGTCCACCGTGTCAGCCAGCACCGCATGCCGGACACGGTTAAACATTTCCTCGGCCGCGCTCTGCGTGTCGCTGCCTTCAAAAATGACTGCGGTAACGGCCTCCGCCAAGCAGCCCACTCTCCTTACATCTTGATGGTAGGCTCAATCAGCCCGTAGTTCCCGTCCCGGCGGCGATAAACCACGTTCACCTGATCGCTGTCGGCATTGGCAAATACATAAAAGTCATGCCCGAGCAGGTTCATCTGTAAAATAGCTTCCTCAACAGGCATCGGCTTAACAGGGAAGCGCTTTGTTTTTACTAACTGCAGCTCCGTTTCTTCCGTCACCGGCGGCAGTTCGGTCAGCGCTTTCAGGCCGCCTGCCTGGCGCGGCTTACGGTTGATTCTCGTCTTATATTTGTCAATCTGACGTTCCAGCTTGTCAACCACCAGGTCAACAGAGGCGTACATGTCCCCCGTTGTTTCCTCGGCCCGCAAAATCATCCCGTTGATGCCCACCGTCACCTCTACCGTATGCAGGCCGCGGAGCGTGGCAAGGACTACCTGCGCTTCCGTATTGACATCAAAATATTTATTAATCTTGCCAAGTCTTTTTTGCACATATTCCTTTAACGCCTCTGTGACTTCAAAATTGCTTTTCCCTCTGATTGTCATCTTCATCTGTCCTTACTCCCTTCCGCTTTATTATTAGTATTCACTGGTGCGGGAGAAAATCCTGCCATGCTGCAAAATCGAGCCCGCCCAGCCTCTTGGGCTGCCATAAAAAAATCCCCCGCGCTGCTGGTGGGGGACTTTTCCCGGATTATGTCAGGCCGCCTTTCCGGCTAAACTACTTTAACCACGTTAGCCGCCTGGGCGCCACGGGTACCTTCCACAATATCAAACTGGACCTGCTCGCCTTCGGAGAGAGACTTAAATCCTTTCTCCTGAATGGCGGAATAGTGGACGAACACGTCGCCGCCGTCTTCCCGCTCAATAAACCCGTAACCTTTTTCCTGATTGAACCACTTGACCTTACCGAACACTATTTTCATTCCTCCTAAAAAAATAGAACTTGCATGCCTGTACAGGCGCAACGCCAATGTAACATATCCCGGAAGCAAAGTCAACCACTCCCGATTTTTTTAGCGGGCTGCTACTGCCAGGTAAACAGTGCCGGCACCGGCGTCCAGCAGTGCTTGCGCGGCATAGTGGGCGGTAGCGCCGGTCGTCAGCAAATCGTCGACCAGGAGTATATTGCCGTGCAAAGCAATGCCCGGCAGAACGGCAAATGCCTCCCGGACATTGCCCCAGCGCTCTGCGGCTGCAAAGCGCGTCTGGCTGATGGTATCAATGGTTCTTACCAGTGTTGTGAACAGCGGGATCCCTAGCTCAGTGGCCACGGCTTCTGCCAGCAGCAAAGACTGGTCGTAGCCGCGTTCCGCCAGTCGCCGACGATGCAGCGGGACGGGCACAACGGCGGAAATTGCCGGCCAGGGACAACGTCGGACCTGCCGGGCCAGCAGCCGGCCAAGGGGTACCGCCAACTGCGACTGCCCGGCATATTTATAACGGTGAATAACTCTCCTTATTTTTCCGCGGTACTGTCCGGCAGCACAGGCGCCGGAAAAGGCCAGGCGGCAACCGCGGCAGGCGGCACAGACCCCCCGCTCCGGCAGCGACTGACCACATCGACGGCAGCAGCTGGCCGGGTCGGGCAATGTCGCCAGGCAGGCGGCGCAAAACCCGTCCAGCTCCCTGTTGTCGCCCTGACGGCCGCGGCAGAGCAGGCAGCGTGACGGAAAGAACAGTTCCAGCAAAGGGAGCAGCAGGCTCACAGCCCTCACCCCGTAATCAGAGCCGGCCGCTTAATCTGGCAGCCAGCCTCGTATAGCGCGCTTCTATCCTGTTGTTACGCACGGCAATCGCCAGGGCTTTTCTGGTCCCGATCAGCACCACCAGCTCTTTGGCCCTTGTGATAGCGGTGTACAACAGGTTTCTCTGCAACAGCAGATAATGCTGGGTGACCACCGGCAGGATCACAACCGGATACTCGCTGCCCTGGCTTTTGTGGACTGACACGGCAAAAGCCGGCACAAGCTCCTCAAGTTCATGCAGCTCGTACGTCACCTCCCGCGGTCCGCTGATATCCGGAAAACGTACCGTCGCCTCGCCGTCTTCCCGGTTGATATAAGCAAGGGTGCCAATGTCCCCGTTAAACACTTCTTTTTGGTAGTTATTGCGAATCTGCATCACTTTGTCGCCCTGGCGAAAACAAGTGCTGCCCGTCCGCAGTTCCGGTTTGTGGGGCGCCGGTGGGTTTAAGCGCTCCTGCAGGTGGCGGTTGAGGTTATCCACGCCGAGGACAGTGCGGCGCATGGGGCTTAACACCTGAATGTCGGCAGGCGGACTTTTCCCCCTCTCCTTAGGCAGACTGTGACTGCAAAGGTCCAGGATCTGCACCAGCATCTTTTCCGGTTCCGCAGAGGAAATAAAACGAAACTCCCCCCCTCGGGACTCAAGCAGCGGCAGTTGTCCGCTGTTAACCAGGTGAGCACTTTTGACAATCGCGCTCCTGTCACTGAAGCGAAACAGCTGCGTGAGCCTCACTACCGGCAGGGCTGCAGAAGCGATGATATCGCGCAGGACGTTGCCCGGTCCGACGGAGGGCAACTGATCGGCATCACCTACCAGGACAAGGCGGCAGCCGCCCGGTACGCTTTTCAGCAGGGCACAGAATAGATTAATGTCCACCATGGAAACTTCATCAACAATCAGCACATGCGTGCGCAGCGGACGTGTTTCATTCCGCTGGAAGCGCATCTCCCCGTTTTCACTCTTGCTGTATTCCAACAGACGGTGAATGGTTTTTGCTTCCTGCCCGGTAGCTTCATGTATCCTTTTGGCCGCCCGGCCGGTCGGAGCTGCCAGCATCACTTCCAGCCCCAGTTCCGCAAAGAGGGTGAGCAATGTCCTGATGGTGGTCGTTTTGCCTGTGCCCGGACCGCCGGTGATCACCAACACGCCGCAGGACAGCGCTAAGCGCACTGCCTGCCGCTGTCCCTCCGCGAGTTTCCCCCCCGCCTCTGCCTTCGCCGCCCGCTGTTCTGTCTCCGGAAAACTTTGCGCCGCCAGCGTCAGCAATTTTTCCGCCGCGTAGCGTTCGGCATAATATTGCGGCGCGAGATATACGGCTTCGCAATCGCCATGCAATTCCCGCACAATTTTGTTTTCCGCTGCCAGGCGGCTTAACTGCTTTTCCATTACAGCAGCCCATTCGCCGGATTGGGTCGCATCGCTGTCATCCAGGGCCAGCGCCCCGGTCACGGCACCTGCCAGTTCCGTCACCGGCAGGAAAGTATGTCCCTCATCCTGTGCCTGCTTTAGACTGTACAGTATCGCCGCCCGGATACGGTGCGGCGAGTTGGCGGCCAGTCCTATCTCCAGTGCGATTTTATCGGCTGTGCGAAAGCCGATGCCAAAGACCTCCTCCGCCAGCCGGTACGGGTTATTGCGGACAACAGTTTTGGTTTCCGCGCCATATGTGCGGTAAATGCGGGCAGCATACCCGGGGCTGACACCGCACTCCTGCAAGAAGGACATAATACGCATTATCTCCCGCCGCTCCTGGACTGAGGCGGCAATTTTTGCCGCCCGCTTTTCGCCGATCCCATCTATTTCCAGAAGGCGACCTGGTTCGTTTTCCAGCACAGTAAGCGCTTGGATGCCGAATACTTTGACAATTTTTTCAGCTGTAACGGGACCCACGCCGCAAATTTGCCCGGAAGAAAGATAACGCAGCACCCCTTTTACGCTTTGCGGCGCAAGAAGTTCGTGAGACGTCACTTTAAACTGCCGGCCGTATTCCGGATGTTCCGACCATTCCCCTTCCAGGCGCAGCTTCTCACCGACGCCAAACCGCGGCAGGTTACCGATCACCGTATGCAGTGCTTCATCTTCACCGCGCAGCCGGGCTACCAGGAAAAAAGTTTCTTGGTTGTAGTAGGTGATTCTCTCCACGGTGCCTTCCAGTTCGGGCATATTTTCCCCTCCGCCAGGGATTATTCCACACTTCCCGGCCTAATCCTGCCACTGCTTTATTATGTACGGGGAGGCGGCCTCCCCGTTTCTGCCTGCTACTGGAAAGAAGCCAGCTCCACCACTTCTCTGGCAATGATACTGGCGCGCACCTTGCCGGTCAGGGCGCCGCCGTTGCTGTGAAAAATATTCCTGGCAATCACCAGGTCCATGGCGGCGGCCACCTCCGTCGCTGTCAGGTTCACGCGCGGGCCGGCCAGGGTAATATTAAACGTCGAGCCTGCCTCATTGCGAAAGACGAGCTGTAAAGTCTGTTCCACTTGCTCACATCCTCTCCTATCTGCCGACAGCCGGCGCTACTGGCGGATCAATTCCCCTTCATCCAGGCGACGCAAAACCGCGACCGGCAGCGGCTGCAGCGACAGCAGCAACTGTACTACATCATAGACCTCCTGATGGCTTGTTTCCGGGCGAATCCGTCCGAACACGCGATTAACATATACAGGGTTGCCCTGAGGGTCCATACCGCTCAGTAACCTGGCCTGGCAGCGGCTGAACCCTTTGCTTAAAACAACAGCCATTTTCATCCCTCCCTTCCGCCGCCTCTGCAGCAGTTTGATTATATGCCGGGATAAGCCAAGGCGGCAAACAGCGACTTCTGTCAGGAAAGCCACGAAAAAAAGCCGCCAAGCACAAACTTGGCAGCAGGATACGCTGTTTTTTCTTTAACTCATCGTAACCGCTCAGGCAGCTTATCGTTGCAGTACTAGCGGCCGCACCCCCGACTCCTCACGTATCCGTTCAGCCTTGTCGGTTTGCTCCCACGGCAGTTCAAGGTCGTCGCGGCCAAAATGGCCGTAGGCGGCCACCTGCTTATAAATGGGCCGGCGCAAGTTAAGGTCGCGGATAATGGCGGCGGGACGCAAGTCAAAATAGGCAGGGATTAAAGCGGCAATTTTCTCCTCCTCCACCCGGCCTGTGCCAAACGTTTCCACCATCAGCGAGAGAGGATTGGCCACGCCAATAGCATAGGCCAACTGCACCTCACACTTGTCAGCCAAGCCGGCGGCAACAATGTTTTTGGCTACATAACGGGCGGCGTAGGCGGCCGAGCGATCGACCTTGGTCGGGTCCTTGCCGGAAAAAGCCCCGCCGCCATGGCGCGCAAAGCCGCCGTAAGTATCGACAATAATTTTCCGCCCGGTCAGGCCCGCGTCCCCCTGCGGGCCACCGACGACGAACCGCCCGGTTGGATTGATAAAAAAGCGGGTACCGTTATCCAGGTAGACCGAAGGGATTACCGGGTAAATAACTGCTTCCAAAATATCTCTCTTGATTTTTTCCAGCTCTATGTCCTCCCGGTGTTGGGCAGAAACAACGATCGTAGTAATTGTATTAGGCCTGCCGTCCACATATTTAACGGTAACCTGCGTCTTTCCATCCGGGCGCAGGTAAGGCAGCACTTTTGTTTTGCGCACCTCAGCCAAACGCTTGGCCAGCTTGTGGGCCAAGGCTATCGGCAGCGGCATCAGTTCCGGCGTTTCGTTGCAGGCAAAGCCGAACATCATCCCCTGGTCGCCGGCGCCGATCGTATCCAGGTCTTCTTCCTGCAGTTCACCGGACTTAGCTTCCAGGGAACAGTCCACTCCAAGGGCAATGTCCGGAGACTGCTCATCGATGGAGGTCAAAACAGCGCAGGTGTCGCCATCAAAGCCGTATTTGGCCCTGGTATAGCCGATGCCCTTAACTGTGTCACGGACGATGCGCGGGATGTCTACATAACACGCCGTGGTGATTTCGCCGGCAACCAGCACCAACCCCGTGGTGACAGCTGTTTCGGCCGCCACGCGCGCCCGCGGGTCTTTGGCCAGAATGGCATCCAAAATTGCATCTGAAATCTGATCCGATACCTTGTCCGGGTGTCCTTCGGTGACCGACTCCGAAGTAAAAAGAAAATCTTTGCCCATTTTACAGCCTCCTGTCATAGCTTAGCCTGCTGCAAAATCGCAGCGGGTAAACAAAAGAAAAAAACCTCTTTTGGATTATAAGAGGTTCTTTTTTATAAGTAACCTCTCTTATCTCCCGGGGCAGCCCCCAGCTGGAGTTGGCACCGTGACATATAGTCCGGTTGCCGGGTTTCATCGGGCCAGTCCCTCCACCTCTCTGGATAAGAGTATGCGGTTGTGTTTACAGCTAAATAATAACGAAGACGCCTGTGCTTGTCAATTCTATTTTTTGCGGGAAGCCGCTGCTTTATCTGCCAAGGCAAATAAAAACTCGCCATCTGCGACAACCTTGCCGCCGACACTGGCTGTGCCGCGCCCCTTGCCCAACGGCCCGTGTGTTTTCATTACCTCCATCTCCAACAACAGTGTATCGCCTGGCAGCACCTGCCGCCTGAAGCGCAGGTTGTCGATCCCGGCAAACAGCACCAGCTTATCTTTGTTTTCCGGCAGCGTCATGACAGCCGCGGCACCCACCTGCGCAATTGCTTCTACCAGCAGCACCCCCGGCATCACCGGATATCCGGGGAAGTGTCCCTGAAAAAACTGTTCGTTGATTGTAACGTTTTTGATACCGGTTGCGCGCTGTCCCGGAACCACCTCCAGCAGGCGGTCCACCAGCAGAAAGGGGTAGCGGTGCGGCAGGATATTTTCGATATCCCAATTCGACATTAAATACTCCCTCCCGTCCTTAATTCAGTCACTGTCTTTCCAGACCTGGCGCAGCATACTTCGTACCTCATCATCGTCAAGCTGCTCAAAGTGTCTGTAAAACTGGCCTACAGACCAAAACTGCTCCGGTTGCAACGGGCATATCACTTTGTCAGCATCACAGGCCAGCATGGCCAGTGAATCTGCCGGCCCAACCGGCACTGCCAGAATCAATTCACGCGGGTTCTGCCTGCCTGCCGACTTAAGTGCGGCGCTGAGCGTAAAGCCGGTGGCCACACCGTCGTCAATCACGATCACCGTACGAAACTTCAGCACCGCCGCGGGGCGGCTGCCGCGATAGACAGTCAGTCGCCGCCTGATTTCCGACACTTCTGCGGCAGCCGTTCGCCTGATATACTCTTCACTCACCCCCAGGTTCTGCGCCAGCCGGCGGTTTAAGAGCACTTCCCCGTCTTCACAGACTGCTCCGATCGCCAGCTCCGGCTGGCCTGGTGCCCCAATTTTACGCGGAATAATTAAATCCAGGGAGCATCCCAGTGTTTGTACCACAGGCAGCGCTACCGGCACACCTCCTCGCGGCACGGCCAGGACCAGCGTTTCCGTACCCTGGTAGGATAGCAGCAACTCCGCCAGTACGTCTCCGGCTTGCCGGCGGTCACGGTAATCTGTCAGCCGGTTCAACGCTCCACCCTCCCTCGCGAAAGCCTTCCGCTTCGCCTCAGGTTCACAACCTTACAGTTTCAGCTTGTCAGCAATCCGGCCAACGGCAATTACTGCCGCAGAGTCCTCCGGCAGCTCTACCAGGGGTCTGCCCTGCAGGTCAAATTCGGCTACCAGTGGGTCAAGCGGGATTGTGCCTAACAGTTCAAGCCCCGTTCTGTCAATCTCTTCCTGCAATTCGGCAATCTCATCTTTTGTCACTTTGCTCACCACCAGGTAAGCGGCTTTAACATCCAGTTTGACCGCTTTGACGATTTCATAGACCCTGGCCGCGGAACGGATGCTGCGAACCGCAGCATCGCTGACAACAATAAGCGTATCAACCTGAGAAATGATGCGGCGGCTCAGATGTTCCAATCCGGCCTCGTTATCTACCGCCACATAGTCGTAACTGTTGCGCAGTTTTTCCAGGTGCTTGCGCAACAGGTCATTTGGGTAGCAGTAACAGCCGGCCTTCTGCGGGTTACCCATCACCAGGAGATCAAAGTCCTTGGTTTCCACAATGGCGTCTTGCAGTTTGTATTCCATATACATTTCTTTTGTCATCCCGGAAGGGACGGCTTTAGGGTCCTTAGTCCCTTCCAGAATGGTGGAAATTGTTTTTTCCACCTCCAGACCCAGCGCCTCGTTCAGGTTGGCGTTCGGGTCAGCGTCTACAGCCAGCAGCGCCTTGCCCGGCCTGTTTTTCTGCAGGTAGCGCAATAAGAGCGCCGTAAAAGTCGTTTTACCAACTCCACCCTTTCCGGCAATGGCAATTTGCATCATCTGAAAATCATCCTTCCTAAAAGTTTTTAAGAAAATATTTTCCCCCGCATCACTTTTTCAAGGTCGGAAATGGTGTTGCAGGGATACATCCGGACAATTTTGCGGAACGTGCCGACAGACTGAGCGTGTTCCCAGTCCTGCAGCGGAAGCGTATTGAGCCACACTACCTCCTTAACCTTTCTTTTCAGTTGTGCCAGTTCCCTGGCCGCATCAAACAAAGCCAGTGTTTTCGTGTCACTTACGATAATCATGTAAGCATCAGCGGTCAGCACATGAGCATAATCCTGCCGCAGTACCCGCAGTGCCTCGGCAAGATTGGTGCCTCTTCCCCATTCCCCGGACCGGTTTACCATTTCCTGCATCACCGCGCTGAATTCTTCCCCGGACCGGAAATGAGGAGTTACCCGTGCCAGGTTTTCCGAGAAAACAAAGCTTTCTATACCGCCGACCACGCTGTGCAAACCGTAAATAAACTGTAAAACAAAACCTGAATAACGGGTCATCGAACCTGACACATCACATAACAGCAAAAGTTGCGGCTTTTGCCGGCGGCGGCTGCGGTAGCGCAGGATGAACAGAGTGCCGCCATAGCGCATATTATAGCGTATCGTCCGGCGCAAGTCCAGACGCCGGCGCTTTTTGCTCCGGCGGTAGCGGCGCGTAATCCGGGCTGACAACTGGCGGGCCAGTTTACGGATCAACTCTTTGGCCTGCAGCAGGTCTTTGTCCGATATGGACCGCATATCTTCCTCCAGGAGTCCCGGAGAACCGTTTACGGTGCCGGCACCCACTGCCTCGACCAAAGCATCCATTTCCTGTTCGCCCGTGACGGGCGTTTCATGTGGTGGCGGCCGGCCATGCGGCCCCCGGCGCCAGTAAGCAAGCGAACCTTTAATAACCTTCTCCAGAACCGGGCGAAAGTTGTGTTCAACCTTTTTGCCTTCCTCCGTTTTTTTAATAAACTCCAGCAATTTCTGGCGTTCCTTTTCCGGCAGGTTGGCAAAAATTCTTTTTTCACTGTCGGAAAGGGCCAGAGGCGCCCCCCGAAAACTTAGTTCTTGCCCGGCTTGCTCCAATAGCCTGCGGTCAGTTTCCTTCTTTTGTCCGTATGTCTCCTGCTGCTGTTCCCGTTCTTCAGGAGGAGCAAAAAAAACGTCAAAAGCCTTATCGAAAACCTCTCTCTCCCCCGGACGCTTGACCAAGGTGGCTTTCAGCGCAACCCGCACCGTTTCCCGCTCGGAGAGGTCAACAAGCATTAAAGCAGCTAATGCGTCAATCACCTCCCCGCTGCCGATGCGCACCCCCAGGCGGCGTAACAGATGAACGAAGCGTACAACACTGTTTTCCAGGAAATCAGGGACCATACACTTTTTCTGCCGATACATATTCCGCCAGGCGGGCCGCTCCGATCTTTTTCTGAAAAACATCAAAATCAGCCTTGGTCTTCAGCAACATGGCCAGTGTCTGTTCAATAGCCGTCTTGGTCAGCCGGTCCTTGTCCAGGGCCAGCAAAGAACGTACCCAGTCCAAGGTTTCAGCAATGGACGGCTTCTTTCTTATTTCCTGCTCATTACGGACCAGAGCCACAGCCCGGGCCACTTCTGCGGCCAGTCTTTCACCCACTTCCGGAAGACGGGAGCGGATAATGGCGATTTCCCGTTCCACCGTCGGATAGTCCAGATAAAGGTAGACGCAGCGCCGTTTTAAACCATCCGATAGCTCCCTTTCATTGTTGCTGGTCAGAACCACTATTGGAACATGATGTGCGTAGAGAGTCCCCAGTTCCGGCACAGAGACCTGGAAATCCGACAACACCTCAAACAGGAAAGCTTCAAACTCTTCGTCTGTCTTGTCCACCTCGTCAATCAACAAAACAACTTTCCTTTCTGACTGGATGGCTTTGAGCAAGGGACGCTCCAGCAGGTACTGGCGGGAAAAGAGGCCCTGCTCCATATCTTCCATACTGGTCATTTCCTTGGAAATTTGAATTTTTAACAGCTGCCGCTGATAATTCCACTCATACAGCGCTTTGTTTTCATCCAGACCCTCATAGCATTGCAGGCGTATCAGCTCAGTATTAAAAACAGCAGCCAACACCTTGGCCAGTTCCGTCTTGCCGACACCCGGCGCCCCCTCCAACAATAACGGCTTTTCCAGGCGCAGCGCCAGGTATACTGTAATAATTACATCTTCGTCCGTAATATACCCTGCCTCCCGGAAAGCCTTATGCAGCTCAGTAATGGTAAAATCCACCGGCTTCACCCCGCTTGCAGTCAATGGTTACATTATAAACCATGGTTACCGCCGCGGCAATGACAGTCGTCACAGCAAAACAAAAAACCGGCCTGCCTGCCGGTTTGTATTAATTTCATGTTAATTGTTCAGCAATTCAATTTCTTCATCTAAATCAATTATTCTGTTCAAAATTTCAGCCCTGTACGCACCCGAAGCCCAAATGTACTCTCGCAGCAAATCATCGCGGACTTCAACCAGGCTGTTCAATTGCTTCATCTTGTTGCCTCCTCTCACTTGTCGTACTGCGCCGATTTATTTTTCCCAGTATTCGGTTGAATTTATTCCCATCAACTGTGACTGTTTTAAACGCTCTGCCGCTAAAAATTGAGCCTGTTATTATCTGCCCAGGACAAATATTGCTGCACAATATCTTGATTCAATTTTAATGCGCGTATAGTTACTTGTCTATAGATAATCAGAATTTAACTAAGAAAAGATTAAAATAATTCTAATTATAAGATTGCTCGACACTCAAACTCTGCCCGCAGGGCAATTCGACAAATATCTTACGCCTGATTGCGCACCTGCTGGTGATACTCCTGAATGGATTTAATGCGCATTTGCTTCTGATTCAGCATTTCTATTGCAGTCACCACTGCCTCCGCTCCAGCCATGGTAGTAGTAAAAGATACTCTCTGCTGAAGTGCTGTTCTCCGGATTGAAAAAGAATCCCGCTGAGCCTGCGCTCCTGTTACCGTATTGATAACAAAGTCCACTTCCCGGTTCTTAATGGCATCCACCACATGGGGGCTGCCTTCAGCCACTTTATTCACTGCTACTGCAGGCAACCCCCGTTCCTGCAAAAACTTGCTCGTACCTCTGGTAGCCATGATTTTAAAGCCCTGGCGCAGCAGTCTTGCGGCAATATCCACCACCTGCTCTTTATCTTTGTCCTTAACGCTGATAAAGACTGTGCCGGAAACGGGTATCCTGTTGTGGCTAGCCGCTTGGGCTTTAGCGTACGCCAATCCGAAATCTTGATCTATCCCCATCACTTCCCCTGTGGACTTCATCTCCGGCCCCAGTATCACATCGACCCCCGGAAACTTATTAAAGGGAAAAACCGCCTCTTTAACAGCCACATGCGGTATTGTCACCTCTTTGGCCAGGCCGAGCCCGGACAGTTTGTGCCCCAGCAGCACCTTGGTAGCCAGTTTGGCATATGGTATTCCGGTTACCTTGCTGACAAAAGGGATGGTGCGGGAAGCCCGCGGGTTAACCTCCAGGATGTAAACGGTTTTGTTTTTGACAGCGTACTGGACATTCATCAGTCCCCGGACACCCAGCTCTGTAGCCAGCGCTTTAGTCTGCGACTTGATTTCCTCCAGTACGGCGCTCTGCAAAGTACGGGGAGGCAGAGAACAGGCCGAATCGCCGGAATGAATGCCGGCTTCTTCAATATGCTCCATGATCCCCGCAATTACCGTGTCGGTGCCGTCAGAAACGGCATCCACATCAACCTCTACGGCATCCTCCAGATATTCGTCAATCAGCACCGGATGCTCAGGAGATGCCAGCAGTGCCCGCCTCATGTAATCCTGCAAGCCCCCGTCATCATAAACGATTTCCATCGCTCTGCCACCAAGAACGTAGGAAGGCCGGACAATCACCGGATAGCCGATGCTCTTCACGGCCGACAAAGCTTCTTCCACTGAAGTTGCTGTAGCGTTTTCCGGTTGCCGTAAATTCAGCTTGTGCAGCATCTCTTTAAAACGTCTCCTGTCCTCCGAGCGGTCAATAGCGTCAGGGGAAGTGCCGAGAATCCTGATTCCCGCCTGCCAAAGGGGGACGGCCAGTTTCAGCGGCGTCTGCCCGCCGAACTGTAAAATTATTCCTTCAGGTTTCTCTAATTCCACGATATTCAGCACATCTTCCGCGGTAAGAGGCTCGAAATAGAGTCTGTCAGCCGTGTCATAGTCCGTACTTACTGTTTCCGGATTACAGTTAATCATAATGGCCTCATATCCCTGTTCCTGGCAGGCAAAAACAGCATGGACACAACAGTAGTCAAATTCAATCCCCTGACCGATTCTGTTAGGTCCGGAACCAAGGATAACTATTTTGGGCCGCCCCGAATCAGCCGCCTCGCATTGTGCCGCGGCAGCCGGCTGCCCTGCACGGTAAAACGGCCTCTCATAAGTAGAATAGAAGTATGGCGTGTAGGCCTTAAACTCCCCCGCACAAGTATCAACCATCTTATAGACGGGCAGGATGCCATACTTCTTCCGCCAACCGCGGACAGCTCCCTCCGTTGTGCCAAGCAGTTCTCCTATTCTGCGATCGGAAAAACCATATTCCTTCGCTGTACGCAACAACTCCGCCGGCAGTGCTGCGGAGTCTCCCTTCGGTTTTTTGGCATAGCATGCTATTTCATTCTCCAGCGTAACCATCTGCCAAACGTTATGAAGAAACCAGGGGTCCACACCGCACAGCGCGCTGACCTCCTCGACAGAGAGTCCCCGCCTGAATGCCTCCGCAATATACCAGAACCTTTCACTGCCGGGAATAACCAGCTCTCTGCGCAAGGCAGCCAAATCTCCGCCTTGCCGCTCCAGCCCATGGTTCCCTTTTTCCAGACTTCTTATCGCCTTGCTGAGTGCTTCTTTAAAAGTACGGCCAATTGACATTACTTCGCCCACCGACTTCATCTGCGTCATCAGAGTAACATCCGCTTCCGGAAATTTTTCAAAGGCAAAGCGCGGGAATTTTACCACCACATAATCAATGGCCGGCTCAAACGAAGCCGGAGTCTCTCTCGTTATATCATTGCGTATTTCATCCAAAGTCAGACCGACAGAGAGTTTGGCCGCAATTTTCGCTATGGGGAAACCGGTCGCTTTGGAAGCGAGCGCCGAGCTCCTGGAAACTCTGGGGTTCATTTCAATTACCACCATGCGGCCGTTTGCCGGGTTTACAGCAAACTGGACATTGGCCCCGCCGGTTTCCACACCTATTTCCCGCATAATAGCAATACCCGCATCTCTCAAGCGCTGGTATTCCTTCTCTGTCAGCGTTTGCGCCGGCGCTACGGTGATGCTGTCGCCGGTGTGAATACCCATGGCGTCAAAATTTTCAATAGTGCAGACAACCACCACGTTGTCTTTCTTATCGCGCATCATTTCCAGCTCATATTCCTTCCAGCCTAGGACCGATTCCTCTACCAGCACCTGATGGGTCATACTGAGCTCCAGGCCGTTTTCCAGGATACTTTTGAATTCATCGATGTTATAGGCAATGCCGCTGCCCGTGCCTCCTAAAGTAAAGGCCGGCCGCAAGATGGCCGGGAAACCTATCTCTTTTATACTCTCCAGCCCCTCGGCCGATGAGTTGACCGCAATGCTTTTAGGTACCTCCAGGGCGATTCTGCCCATCGCTTCTTTAAACAGGTCCCGGTCTTCCGCTTTTTTGATCGTTTCCAGGCGGGCGCCGATCAACTCTACGCCAAACCTGTCCAAAACCCCTTTTTCAGCCAATTCCACCGCCAGGTTCAGACCCGTCTGCCCGCCAATGTTCGGCAACAAAGCGTCAGGCCTTTCCCGCTCAATAACTCTTTCCAGAATCTCCGGATTCAGTGGTTCAATATAAACGGCATCAGCCGTTTCCGGGTCAGTCATAATCGTGGCCGGATTGGAATTAACCAAGACAACTTTGTAGCCTTCCTCGCGCAACGCTTTGCAGGCCTGGGTGCCGGAATAGTCAAACTCGCACGCCTGGCCGATAATTATCGGCCCCGAACCGATAACAAGTATTTTTTTGATATCCGTTCTTTTCGGCATTACTCTTTACCCCCAATCATCTTCCTAAACCTGCTAAAAATATGCGTCGCGTCGTTTGGGCCCGGCCCCGCTTCCGGGTGATGCTGCACGGAAAAAGCCGGCAGCTCTACATGACGCATCCCCTCTTCCGTCCCATCGTACAGGTTTTTATGTGTCAACCGTACCTGCCCGCCCAAGCTTTCAATATCCACACAATAATTGTGGTTTTGCGCCGTAATTTCCACCCGGCCTGTTTCCAGGTCCAGCACCGGATGGTTTCCGCCGTGATGGCCGAATTTTAACTTGTATGTCTTGCCGCCCATGGCCAGGCCCATTGCCTGGTGACCAAGGCAGATACCGAACAACGGCTTTTTGCCCAGTATTTTTCGCGCGTTGTCGACGACATAAGTCACCGTAGCCGGATCACCCGGCCCGTTGCTTAAGACCACGCCGTCGCACTCCATCTCCAGCACTGCCTCCGCCGGTGTCTGTGCCGGCACCACCGTCACGGCAAAGCCGGCCGCCACCAAATGGCGCAGGATGCTGTATTTTACCCCCAGGTCATAAACCACAACCTTAAGCTGAGTTTCAACCTGCTCCGCCGGCTGGCACCACGGCCTGCAGTCCTGTTGCCAGCGGTACGGGTTAGCCGCCGAAACTTTCTTTACCAGATCAACAGCCGCCATGCCCGGATGTGCCCTTACTTTTGAAAGCAGGCTGGAGACGCTAAAATCCACCGTGGAAATGACCCCCAACTGAGAGCCGTGATTGCGCAAATGCACGGTCAGCGCCCTGGTATCTATCCGCTCTATGCCAACAACCCCTTGCTCTTTCAGGTAACTGCCCAGCGACAGACATTTCACACCGCCGGTACCGGCGCGCCAATTACTGGGAAAATCAAGGTATTCCTTAACTATAAATCCTTCTGCTTTGATGCCGCCGGCAGACTCCACATCCTCGCCGTTAACGCCGTAATTGCCGATCTGCGTGTAAGTCATGGCCACAATTTGTCCCTTATAGGAAGGATCCGTCAAAATCTCCTGGTAGCCGCACATCGAGGTGTTAAAGACCACCTCCCCTACAGTTTCTCCCGCCGCACCGAAGTTCGTCCCCTCAAAAGCAGTCCCATCGGCCAAGACCAGCACTGCCCTGTTCATTCCGTCACTCTCCCTTTTCACCGGATTTACAGGCAACAAAAAAAGCTAACCCGGCGGTCTATACCGCCTTGTCAGCCAGGTAAAGCAGCAGCTTTCATTTGCCAAGCCTCCTTTTTAGCCTCTCAGGACTAATTTAAAGGTGCTTACCTGCGCTATATTATCATACGGTTTGCTGCCTGTCAACAAAAAAAGCGGGGACCTTTTTCAGCGCTGCGGCGCGTTAAAATACCGAAAAATTAACTCTTGAAAAAATTTTAAAAAAGTTCTGTTTTCTCGTTAGTTTGACAGCTTAGCTAAATACAGAAACCAAAAACCCCCTGCGGCATAAGGCTTCAGGGGAAAATTTTTT
>QLUR01000017.1 GCA_018725565.1 Bacillota bacterium
AAGAACTGTGGCCGGATGTGACAAGAACTCTGGCCGGATGTCACAGGATTGCTGGCCGGATGCCGCAGGAATACTCAACCGAAGCTTTTTGTTTGTTTATGATGACGACTACTTTGGCGATAAACTCTTCTGGGTTCTCACGGAATAACCATAGTTTTTCTTTTGCCATGCCTTCAAGGATAGCTGTAACTGTCCTTCGCGTAAGGTTTGTGCCATCGGAGACCTTACCGATAATATCATAAGTCGCAAGACCGCCCTGCGCCCTGTCGAGTTTCTTTGTTTCGGTGCGCTCAACATTGAAATCCGTGCCTTCCTGCGACCCTTTTGTGAGGGTGTATGACAGGCGGGCGACTTTCAACTCTGTGTTAATTGCTGTAATTGACTTATTAATGAGTTCATCGCCGTCGAATTCAACGGTGTAGGCGTATTTCTTATTAATGCGCTCCCAGAGTTCCTTGAAGTTCTTCCAATTCTCGTTCAGCGGGTTATCTTTAACCTTCGTGTCGTGACCATTACCCGCCATATCTTTGAGAACGCGTGGATCAAATATAGCCTGTACCAGTTTGTGGACGCTCTCGCCGAGATGAGCAAGTTCAGGCTTCATCGGTGCGAAGCTACCTGTTTCAGCCGCGGCTCGATAGTTATCTGTTACACCGCCATTGTCGTCAACATAATCATTTCGGACGAGATAATTATAGACTGCTGTGGCTTCTGCAACTGTGAGCGTATGTGTTTGCTCGTCATTCAGATAAACCGTCCTGCCAGAGAAGTATTCCATGCTTGCCTTTGTTGGGCGTTCGTATAGGTCTGACTTAATCTCACTCTGCAAATCAGCAACAAAGCCTGCATAGCTTTCACTTGCAACTACGGTGAGCATATTCACACTCTGAACGAGGGATTCACCACAAGCCTCCAAGTCCTGACGCTCGCCAAGGCTATTCACGCACAGGCGCAAGCCGCGTCCTACTTCTTGCCTCTTTGCTGTAGCGTTGTCAGAGTGTTTCAGGGTACATATCTGGAAGACGTTGGGATTATCCCACCCTTCGCGTAAGGCTGAGTGAGAAAAGATAAACCTTGTCGGCTCTTCAAAAGAAAGTAATCTTTCCTTGTTTTTGAGAATAAGGTCATAAGCAGATATGTCATCGGATCCCTCGGAGCCGCGCTTGACTGTGCTATTCACAGCGCGACCTTTCTTGTCTATGGAAAAATAGCCACGATGCGTATCATTTGTCTCAATACCACGCAAATAGGATTGATATTCCGTTGGGAAAAGTGTTAGCCGTTCGTTCAGTGCGGCCGTATATTCCTCTTCAAAGATGCGTCCGTATTCACCAAGTATTTCCTCACCTTCGTCACTGTACTGTCGATACTTCGCCACCTCATCAATGAAGAAAAGAGATAGGCACTTGATGCCTTGCTCAAATAGTTTTTCCTCCTTGTCAGAATGGGAATTGATTGTTTCACGGATTTGAATACGGCGAATATCCTCCTCGTTGACGTTTCCGCTTGCTTCACCAGCAGCTAGACTATCACCATTCGAAAACGTGACCGTTGCACATATCGGGTCAATTTCGGCGATGGAGATTCCTCTGTATTCCTCTAATCCCTTTGAAGCGGTATAAAGACTGTCGGCTACTTCAAGTAAGTGCGTTTCTCTCTTTGGCGAACCCGCTACACGGCTGACTTCAAATTCCAACCGGGCACGGGGCGGCTTCTTTTTATCTATTACTATGGCGGCAAGGTACATATAACGATTCGTACCGCCGAGATTCTTTAGTTCGAATCCCTTGACCTCTATTTTTTTAACTAGCTTCTGCTTGAATGCGTCCAGCGCATCAAGGACATAAACAAGATTGTGGCTCGTCTTGTGTGTTGCCGAATAGTTTAGCGAGAACAGTGGCGCGAAGCTCTTTTTCAGGGCGTTCTGTGTCGCCGTTCCGCCCATCTTCTGTGGCTCGTCGAGAATGATGATCGGACGGTTCGCCTTAATAACGTCGATCGGTCGACGGCTGCCAAACTCGTCGCGCTTGGTGTAGATTATCCTCGCTGCCTCGTTGCCGCTCCTGCCCTCAATGTTCTTTTCTTCATTCATCGTAGTATTAAACGCCTGCGTGTTGATAATCATTACATTTATACCACTATTCTGTGAAAAATCATCAAGCTGGTGAAGATTCGAAGAATTATAAATAAAATGGCGTGCTTTAAGTCCGTATATTTGCATAAAGTGGTCTTCCAGCATTTCAAAGGACTTCTTCACTCCTTCGCGGATGGCGATGCTCGGTACGACCACGATGAATTTGCTCCACCCATATGCCTTATAGAGTTCGAACATAGTCTTAATGTAGACATAAGTCTTTCCAGTTCCGGTTTCCATCTCCACGTCAAGCGATACAGCGCCAAGTCCAGCTGCTATGTCGGTGGAATACTTAATATTGTTTGCCGTCTGAACGGCGTGAATATTTTTCAACAACTGTTCTTTTGAGAGTTGCACGTTTTCGTTGCGGTAGGCGGTCTCATATTCCTCCTCGACAAGTCGCGTTTCCTCAACAGACAAGGCTGAATAAGAGATTGGCATAAATCCTCTACGCGCTGTTCTTTCTTCTTCGCTAAGTCGTTTCTCGCTACCGATGTCTCGGCGGTATTTCGACTGGCCAACATTCGGCTGACCCTTAAATACACGAACGACGCTATCTGCGGCTTCCGTCTGGAAAGGCTGTATCTTAAACTGAAACTTCATTTACAGTACCATCCTTATCGTGTTCGGGCTGTAAGTAGCAAACACCTGCTCGAAGTTAACCATCGCACTGTCGTTTGCGAAGCTGCTGTCGCGGAACACGGCATAGTAAGGCTTCTTCTTGGCAATTTCCGTAATGAGACCAGTGTCGACCTGCTTGAAGCAAGCAATCAGGAAGTTATCATTAACCGAAAATACATCGCTATTCTGCGTGATTCTCGCCGAGAGCGGAATACCAAGATCGAGCATCACTTGGAATAGCAAGTCTTCATCCGTGCGATCTTCTTTGATGTTATCCATAAAGCCGAAAAGACTCTGCTGCTTTTGAGCCATTGTCAGGAACTCTTCTGGCGTGTAGTACACGTCTTTCATATTACTGCTATCAAGTTTGAGGACGCGGAAACCTGTATCAACTTGCAGACCTTTTATGCTTTCTTTAATCTTTGCACCGGCACGGCGAATGCGCTCTTTTCCGATTTCGCAGATAGTCGGGTATTCGGCAATATCCGTCTTTTCAGGAAGTTGCACCATTATAAATTTTCGCCGCGCATTGTCCTCGGAGTTCAACTGCATTATCGCATGAGCGGTAGTTGCAGAACCAGAGAAGAAGTCGAGAATAAGGTCATCTTTTCTCGAAACCAATAGTATCAAGTGCTTTATCAATTCAACAGGCTTCGGGAAGTCGAAATATTTAGCACCGAATAGCGCTTCCAATTCGGAAGAACCATTCTTTGTATTAGCTATATCACTGAATACGGACTTTGGATTGTAAGTCCCACGCTCTTTTTCGTAGAACAGGATGCCTTGTTTATTGAAATAAAAACGAACGACTTTTTGCCCCTTTGAGTCGTAGGTTTCTTTTCCAGCCATCCAATCACGCACTTGATTAGCCATACCCCAACCAGCCTTAATAGTTGTGGGGGCTACAAGTTTACCATTCTTAAATTCCATTTTTTCAGAGATAATAAACTCTTGCTCACTTCCGCCCAATACGCCTGTAAACACGGCATTATCACCCTCGAAAGGGAATCCCACAGGAAAAGTTATCTCCGTTGCAGGGTTTGCTTTGGAGATCTTCTTCAAGGCACCGTGTACTATGTTTTCATCGCTTATGGCATCAAAATTCGGCAAAACAGTTTTATTTTTGCAGTATACAAGAATATATTCGTGGGAACGTGTGAAATGCCCTGCTTGTGTACCAGTTCCTAAATCCCATATTGCTTGACATAGAAAATTTGACGAGCCGAAAATCTCATCACAGGCTTTGCGTAAATTGTGTGCTTCGCTATTGTCGTTGTTATCGGCGATGCTGATAAAGATTACTCCGTCTTCGGTCAACAAATCACGAGCAACCTTTAACCTTGGGTAAATCATATTCAGCCAGTCGGTGTGAAATCGTCCATTACTATCAAGGTTTGGCGTGAGGCGGTTGCCTTGCTCATCATACTGCCCGTCGCGTCGTAAAAACTCACCAGTATCCTCCGCAAAATAATCCTCGTATACAAAATCCTTGCCGGTGTTATACGGTGGATCGATATATATCATTTTCACACGGTTGAGGTATGTCTCTCGAAGCAGTTTCAGAACATCCAGGTTATCGCCCTCTATGTAGAGATTCTCGGTCGTGTCAAAGTCCACGCTTTCCTCACGACATGGGCGCAGAGCAGCAGCAATCGGCGCATTGGCAAGCAGTATGCTCTTGCGCTTGTCCGGCCATGTGAACTGATAGCGTTCTTCACGCCCCTCAACAACGTGGGCGTTGATTTCCTGCGCTAATACATCCTTATCAATTGCACGGACGACCGAACCGTTCTCGTCTACGGTCTCGGTTACAGCGTTTGGGAACAGCTTTACGAGGGCAGCAAAATTTTCGTCCGCGAGGGACGGTGTACGCATAGCAAGTTTTTCAGTATTACTCATTGGATCTTCCTCCTAATTCTATCTTCAATCGTCTTATTTCTTCGGCTAACTCCCACTTTCTACGGGGTTGGCGTTCAGTCATCGCTTTCTTTTCAAGGGCAGTTATTTGCTTTTGTAGTTTCACTTGACGGTCGTTCTCGGCGATGGTCATGTTAAGGTCTTTGCCACCAGTGAGGTCGATGCCGCCTATCTGAGCAATGATGTTCTCCCACATAGCTTCAAGGTCAAGTCCACTCAAGGATACCTTCCAGTCGGCGAGTGGCTTGCTTTCGGACATCAGCACCTTTTCGGCTCTATAAACGGCAAGCCGTGCATTGTCACCCGATTGAAGCACGAACAGCATCCGTTGGTCAATCAGCTTCGACAAAAGTGAAATGTTCTTCTTGTCACACTCTACAGTCTTCAGCGTGACCAGAACAACGTAAACCGCCGAAACGTCTGCGCTTGCCTTAATAGCCACTGTCTGCGGCGAGATTTCCGCCACAATCGATAGGCGGTTTATCTGATCGTCAAAAAGCTTGCGGTCGGTAGGCGATGGCTTGAACCTATCGAATATCGCCTTCTTGGGAAGGGCTTTTGCAAGCTCAGTTGCCTTTGGCAGGCCTAACATACAAACCACCTCACTTTACAGCCACGAAGCAGACCAGTTCGAAATCGTCCAATCCGTCAATCGTTTTCGCAGCAAGAGATACTTGCTTGCCTGAAAGAAAACTGTCGATGGAATCTTCCTCATTCAGATCAACAACGGACTTCACGGCAAAGTAGAGCAGATCAGAGTAGTGCCGCATATTTCTGCCGTCCTTGGTTTCGGCGTTGAACAGCCTGCACAATTCAACTTCGGGCTTATCCTTACCTTTACATAGTTGCCGGAAAACATCGAGAAGTTTCTTTGGCTGCAGGTGGTCTATATGAATTACCGAACCGTCGCGAACGTAGACCATATAAAATGGGTGCAGCTGGTTCTGGTTTTGTCTATTTATTCTGGCGTTCCGGTTCTTCAGTATGAATATCGTGCCGTTGGGCGAGTCGCCGTTGCCTGCTACCACCGCGTGAAGACCAAACGGGGTATTATCAAGTTCCCCATGGTTCTTGACGTATTCGAGTAAGTCGAGCCGAAATTCATTCAGCCCCAAATCCATAATCGAAACACCAGACTGCATTTCCTCAATGTCAATGACCTCGTTCTGTAGCTTTTCAAGCTGTGCCTTACGGTATTCGAGGTCACCTAATTCTTCAGGGTCGATGGGGTTGTCATCTCCCGTTGATGTCATAACGGTAGCCTTCATACGGGTTTCCACACGTCCTTTAAGTTCAAGGTACTTATCAAGGTCGATGTTAGGCCAGAAATTCACAAGTTGTATCTTGTCATTACGGCTCCCGATACGATCAATACGTCCAAACCGTTGAATGATACGAACTGGGTTCCAATGGATGTCGTAGTTGACACAGTAGTCGCAGTCTTGCAGATTTTGACCTTCCGATATACAGTCAGTCGCAATCAGAATGTCGATTTCGGCAGGATCGTCTGGCATCAACAGCTTTTTGTCTTTGGACATTGGCGAGAACAACGTTAGGATCGTATTCAGATCAGCACGCTTTAGCTTAACAGTCGTCCTTCCATCGGTCGTGCCAGTTATCATCGCGGTGTCAAGACCATACTTCTCCTTAACGATCGGAGCGACCTCTCTATAAAGGTAATCTACCGTATCAGAAAACGCTGAGAAGAGCAAAATTTTCTTATTGCCTGGATTGAACGGGTGCTGGATTTTATCAGCGATTAGCTGGAACAGCGTTTGTAGTTTAGTGTCATGATCGGGCGTGATGTCCTCTATCAAAATCATTAACAGTTCCAGGATTTCAGAATCTTCGGCAAGTTTGGCCCGCCATGAGATATAGTCCATGTCAGCTAGGTCGATGTCCAACTTTTTGACCGTGCTTTCAAAGAAGTCAGTGTTGCTGTCATCACTGTCAAAGTCGTCCCCTGAAAATTCTTGCATGTTGATCATTCGCTGTGTTCCACTCACATAATCGTCGATATCAGCAATTGTGCTGTTGATCAAATTCCTAACACGACCAAGCGTAATGCGGAAGGAGTAGACCGAACTTTCAAGCCGTTTCAGGAGGTTGATACACATCAAACGACGGATACCGATTTCTCGTCCGGCACGATCAATGTTCTTACTTGGATCTATATATTTAACCCTTCGACTTTCAAGCAGGAAGTCGGTCGGAATGTAGATGGCGAGGTTCAGCTTCATTAATTGATCGTAAATCTCATCGTAGTCTATTGCCGATTCGAGGTCAGTCAACCTCGGGCGGAGCAGGAGTGGCTTCATTCTTTCAGGAAATTTGCCTATTTCAGCCATGTTGTAGTATTTTTCAATATGCTTACGCGAACGGGCAATCGTTACACTATCAAGCATCGTAAAAAAGTCAAAATCAAGAGAGCTCAACAATTCCTCAGTCGTTCGCTCTTCAGGTTTGAGTTTACTCCACTTGTTAAAGGCAGTCTGGGCGTTTCGGAAGATAACGTCAATCGGCTTCGCAGTGTCGAGTTTTTCATTTATTAACATGGGATTGCCTTCATATGCAAGTGCAAGCTGATGCCTAAGATCGGAAAAACCGTTATTCACAGGCGTTGCCGAAAGCATGAGAACTTTTGTCTTCACGCCCTTGCGGATTACCTTGTTTAACAATTGGAGATAGCGGTTTTCACGTTTGTCATCTCCTCTTCCTGAATAGTCTCCACCATTACGGAAGTTATGGCTTTCGTCGATGACTACAAGGTCGTAGTTGCCCCAATTCAGTTTAGAAAGGTCGATGCCATCTGAAAAACCTCGTTCCCTTGACAAATCTGTATGGTAAAGGACATCATAGCGCAGACGGTCTGCCGCTATTGGATTGTTCAAATAGTTTTCTTTGAAGGTGTGCCAGTTGTCGCCTAACTTCTTCGGACAAAGCACAAGAACCATGCGATTTCGAAGTTCGTAATACTTAATGACTGAGAGCGCAGTGAACGTCTTACCAAGACCAACACTGTCTGCTAGTATACAGCCGTTATATTTTTCTAATTTATTAATAATCGCTAGCGTCGCGTCCTTTTGGAAATCGTAGAGCTTATTCCATATCTTCGTTTCCTTGAAGCCTGTTGCCTCGTTAGGTAACACGTCCTCAGAGATGTTCTCTAAAAACTCATTGAAAATATTGTATAGAGCGACGAAATATATAAATTCAGGAGTGTTTTCATTATAGGCGGCAGTAATACCATCAACAACCTGGTCAGTAACATTCTCAAGCAGGCTTTTATCGTTCCATATTTGGTCGAACATACGAATATACTCGCCTGATAAAGGCGCGAACATCTTATTAACCGGGTTGATAATGTTGTTCCCACGTTCGCAGCCAATATCAGAGGTGGTGAAACCTTGAAGTGGCATATAAGTTGTGACTTCTGAGCCATGAACATTCATAAATCCACTAATATTACCGCCCGTCAGATTGGAACGAAACTGCACTTTATTTCGAATCCAATCGGCACATTCGCGAGCGATGGCTTTCTGGGTCAATTCGTTGCGTAGCTTAACCTCGAACTCCGTACCATAAAGGGATCGTTCTCTGTCAAGGCGAGGTATGTAAAACTCCCGTTTTGCTTTTGGAGCCTTCTCTTGTAAAAACGTTGGCGAGGTAAATATAAAGCGCAACTCATCAATACCATCAAGCTGTTTTTTTAGGGCTTGATAGGCATATATAGAGAAACAAGCCGCCGCCACAGACAGCTTATCACCCTTTTTTATTGTAACTGTTAAATCGTCTTTGACGGTTCTACTCACATTATCGAGCATTTCTGGCATTTGCATTGGCTTCACCCTCTTTTCCAGTACTTTACATTGTTTTACTCTATCTCGGCACTCTTCCCGCTGTTTACCCAAGCGTCCACTTCTGAAATCTTGAACTTGTACTGTTTGCCAATCCGACGATGCGGAATGACGTCTTTTTTAATCCAATTCCGGATGGTGTCCTTGCTTACGCCGAGATGCTCGGCAATTCCTTCAAGGCTTGACCACTTTTCAGGTTCGTTAGTCATGTGTTTTACCTCCTAGTGTTGATCCTCAACATAAACCATAATAATATTACCGTTTGTCATATCGATATTAATGCTCCTCTGATTGATGGAGTTACTCATTTGATAAACTCCTCTGTCCATTCGTTATCGGTAGCTTTCTGCTTTGATTTAAGTGCAGTTAGGAATTCAATAAGTGCGAAGTACAGGCGCTTATACCTGAAATCATCGTCCCTTAATACTGTCAGCAATTCAGAATATTGCTCTGGCTTCTGACGAACTGCATCAACTGAGAACCAGTAATCCTCGCCAACCTTAGTAAAACAAGGATATTCAAAGATTTCATGTTTGCTTTCCGGCTCATCAATTTTTTTGCAGTGGTCAGCATCCATAACCTCAGCTTGCTTGAAGTCGGCGATAATTTGGGGGATCTTTGCCATGATAATTTCATTATCATAGTACGTCCTGTCTAACACATCATCCACATTATCAAACTGATCTAATAAATTATAAATAATGAAGGACAGAATTTCTGAAGGCAAACCATTGGAGTCAAGTGCAAAATCGTAATACGAATCATCGTATACTTCACCTGTATCTTCATCAGTTTCCATGCACTCGTGGTATTCGTGCCAACATCTCAGGGTCGAGAATGCTTTTTCAAGGAAAGCCCAATATCCATCATCGCTGCCATTACTATCTGATTCAAGCAGAGATTCCAGCTTAGGAACAAGAATGAACTCATCCACTTTTTCCTGCGCCATGTCATATAGCATCTCAAGAACCTTGTCGTCTAAAACCTTTCTGCCGTCAAAAAAAGTAACGAGACCCTTTGATAATTGGGCCTTCTTATCAGCAGATACTTTGTCGAATGTCCTCCTTATATTTAACGCACAGAAATACTCCTGAAATGAACGGTGAACAAAGCGGTATTTGCCGCCGTCCAATAGCAAAATGCAGAGGTTCCCACAGAGGTCTTGCAGGAAATCATCAGCATTCACCGCTTTGAGAAAGTTCTTCCGACAATGTTCGAAATAGTTTTTAAACTCGTCTTCAGTAAATTCGTAGTTTTCATCTTTATATGATAAGAAGCAAATCTTCGCCAGCAACTCAGAAATCTCGTCTTTTGACAGCCCTGATTTAAACTCTCTTACGAGCAGTTTATTGTCATCATGCTTCTTAGCCAGCGTATCAAAAGCTTTCTCATAGAACTTATGGATTTTTGAAGGTACTTCGGCATACTCCTCAAAAGTCATAAGCATAATCGTCAGCAACAACGGATTCTCAGCAAACTCTTTATGACTCCACCAGAGGTCGTTATCTAAACGTGCGCGAAAATTTTCTTTAATTTTCTCCTCACCATCGCTGAAAGCAAAATTATTAATCATTTTCACTGCTTGCATCTTACTGAAAGGCTGTAACTCCATTTCGCAGAAGTTGTTCATCCCTATAAAAACCCGCGACGGGCGCGATGACAGCACAAAGCAATTATTAGGATAGCTACACGCCAGGTTCTCTAACCCCTGGGAGAATCGCATCGATACCGAAGATTTTACCTCGTCCATTCCATCGAATAACAACAGAAATAAGCCAGCAGTAAGTGCAGATATCAACTGGGCCTGTGTTATATTTACATTGAATTGCTTGACAACCGAATGAATGTATTCAAATAGGTTACTAGTGCTTTCGCCGAATTCTTTCAATGGTATGAAAATTGGCAACAATCCTAGCGAGTCGTAGTTATCAATAGCATTCAGCAATAGATGACGCATCATCATTGTTTTGCCAAGGCCACCTGTGCCCGACACAATCACATAGTTTGAGATAGATCGAAGCCGAGCAACAGTAATGCCGCCGATAACCTTATCGTTGTATTTCAGATCATTGCACACATAAAAGTCATAAAACTCCCTTGGAGTTTTATCGTAAAGCAATGTTTTCAGCTTTCTGTGCCAATTATACGTTTTATCTAAATAGACACGGACTGCGTCATTACCGGTACAGATCTCGTCACCATGAGCAGCGAGAACAACCATCGCATAGTCACGGATAGCTTTCTTCATATTGGTAAAAAGCAATCCTATGTCATTTCCACTTGTTTCAATATCTTTACCTGACTTTGATACACTTGTCTCCCACTCTTCGGCGAATTCGACGAGAGACAAAACATCGCCAGATGGATTTGAGAGTTTCTTAGCCGATACGATAGTACGAGTTACATTGTCGTTGAATTCTTGTACTTTCGTTTCCTTACCTCTGGAATCCTTGTTGCCAAGTGAATCAGAAAGTTCTTGTGCACTCCGGTTCAATTTCAGCACTTGCTCATAAAACGCTCTCTCAGCGGTTTGACCGGTATTACTCTTGTCAGGAACGGCAATGTTACCTGACATTGTTTGTATATAAATAATTGTCTGGGAGCCGACGCTCGCGTGATTATCCACTTTACCAATAGGCGTTTCATTCATAGTTTTATATCCCCATTCATTGTCTCGATTGAGATGAACTTCTGGTTTTGCACTGTTCCGTAGTTGTTAACGGTTATCCGTTTAGGGTCAGTGTTAATTGGCTGTAGATTGGAAGCTCCCGAATCTTCTGATGTAACATTACTTGCTGCTTCTCCGGCAACTTCCAAGGTTCCACAGGCCACATCTCCTACATCCTTTATTTGAGTGACATTGATTGCCCTAGTAATGGCATCTCCTAATTTACCCTCATGCTTTCGCTCAGCCCCATCTCTTGGCGGACATAATAGGTCAAAGGTTGCTTTTCCTGCCTTATTGTCATTCCTATTAACAATAATAAAATGCCACACTCCCAGCAGAAATGACTGCAAGCAGAAGTTGTTCATGCTTCGGAGGTTTGCTTTTGTTATACCTTGTCCACTATCTCCAATGTAAAATACCTGAGTATCGTCTATGCTATGATCAGCTTCTATTATTTCAAGAAGAGCTTTTACAAGGCGTTCATCCTTCTTTATGCTTGTACCTGATTCAATAAAGCCTGCAACAAAATCGGACATCATCGAAAGAGCTCTGGGATATTCCGTTGTAACACGGCTATCAAATGCTGAAACCACAGCTGAATCATCAAATGGTAAGTATACACTTTTGGATATTTTGCATGACTTATAATCCGAAGTATTTCCTTTGAAGGTGGCTTTTGTTGTAGCTGTTGGCTCGTTGTAGTCGGGAATAACAACCTTTAATAAAGCAACCAGCATTTTCGGGGCAGACAACCCGTCGCTTTCTCCTCTATAATGTTCTCTGACTCCTTTTCGCGGCTTTCTTGCCTGCAGAAGAAGTGTAAAATAAATCCCGCCGCTGAGTCGCACATTTTCATTTTTTGTCATGGCTTGTCCTCCGTAAGATTTACTAACATAACTAACGCTAATATCTTTACTAACCATAGTAGGCTAACTTAACAAACTATTGGATGCTCTTGTGAGAAATCGCAGGGGCATTTTTTTATTACTTCTAGACCCGAGTATTTGGTGAGTTTGTTTCCAAATCAATTCATAACAAATCCTACTAAATCATTTTAACAGAACAAGCTCTGGAAATCAATGTTATTTTACTGACTAGCATGATAAGCCACTGATTTCCTTCCTGCGATTGCTCACGCAATTCAAATCACAGGAGGAAATCTGATGAAAAAACAAGCAAGTCAAAGTGAAAAGTCTTTCAAACCCACCCCTATTCCACACCACACAAAATTTGGTGATCCGATGGCTTACTATACGCTATCGGACGATGGGAAAATCCACACCGAGGTGTCACGGGCAGTTTGCCTTGCCCATACTGACGAAACGGACAACCCATTCCCTCAACGCTGGTATGTCGATGAAGAATCCGGTCTTGTTGTCCGCTTGCCTCGTAATCAAATGGGCGAAGACCTCTCACGCGACAATATGCGCTTTATATGGCGAGAGCAAAAGCATCAGGATCGAAAATTCCAATGTATATCGAAAGACACGAATAAATGCAACCAAAATTGCGAGGATTGTGACAAGAAGCGTGTAAGTCGCACCGTTGAACTCGATAAACCGTTGAGAAACGATGCCGACGTCGAAGGAACAAATACATTTTTCGAGCCTTCCGACCCCACTAATATCACAGATATTTTAGAACAAAAGGCTGTATTAGACACACTCCACGCCGCTCTTGCTGCTCTTACCCAAGGAGACCGAGACCTTATAAAAGACCGTGTTATCCTTAAAAAAACCGTGCGTGAATTAGCGCCTAAATACAATTTTAAATCATCACGCAGCATTACTGTTCATGAGCGTCGTACCCTTGACATTCTGCGAAATAACGAAGCCCTGAAGAAGTTTTTCGAATAACCAGCCTCCATCAGTACGCAACCGCCCCTCTTCTGTCTGTAGACGGTAGAGGGGCGGTAAAGCCTTCTCGGAAACGGAGGCAAGAAAATGCAAACAAAAGCAAATGAAAGGAACTGGGAAATGCGAGATACCGAGCTGGATGAAGAACTTGCAGGCATCCTCACGGCAATAAGCGTTGTATCCAAACGTCTCGCCAAGAAGCTGCTTGCGCTTCAAAGGCGGGATGAGTCCACCGGGAAAGGGGGTACACCAGATGGGCAAGATGAGTGAACTTGACCTCTGTGTCGGCGAACTGCGGAGTGCCGCGCAATCCTTAAACACAGTGGCGGACAGCATGGTAGCCCTGTTCAGCAGCGGTAACATCCCCGGATCAATGGTTGAGCCGAAAACCAATACGACCACTACGAAACCTAAACCAATAACGCTGGAACAAGTACGCGCGGTGCTTGCGGAGAAATCTCGCGACGGACACACCGCAGAGATTAGGGCATTGCTTGAAAAACACGGTGCTGCAAAACTGTCGGAGATCGCTCCCGACAAATATGCAGATCTGCTTGCGGAAGCTGAGGTGCTGGGAAATGGGTAAACACGCTCTTCTCTCGGCTTCCTCATCCCACAGGTGGCTGAACTGCCCGCCCTCCGCAAGGCTCTGTGAGAGTTTTGAGGATAAAGGCAGTGGCTATGCCGCCGAAGGCACGGACGCACACACACTCTGCGAGTATAAGCTTAGAGCTGCTCTTGGCTTCTCAGCCAAAGACCCAACAGTCCACCTTACCTACTACAACGAGGAGATGGAGGATTGTGCCAACGGTTACGCCGCCTATATCCTTGAACTGGTGGAAACGGCGAAACAAAACTGTATCGACCCGGTTGTCCTCATTGAACAACGACTCGACTTTTCCAAGTATGTTCAGGGCGGCTTCGGTACCGGTGACTGTGTGGTAATCGCTGACGGTACGCTCCACATCGTGGACTACAAGCACGGGCAGGGTGTTCTGGTGGAAGCCGAGGACAACCCGCAAATGAAGCTCTATGCCTTGGGGGCCTTGGAAATCTTCGACGGCATCTACGACATCGATACTGTTTCCATGACCGTATACCAACCACGGCGCGACAATGTGTCCACTCACAAGGTGTTCAAGGAGTCCCTGTACCAATGGGCTGAGGAAGTTCTAAAACCAGCAGCCGAACTCGCTTACGCCGGGGACGGAAAATTATACTGCGGTGAATGGTGTCAGTTCTGCAAAGCAAAGCAAGAGTGCCGAGCCAGAGCCGAACGTAACCTGGAACTCGCCCGATATGACTTCAAGCTTCCACCTCTGCTGGAGGACGATGAGGTTGAGGATATCCTCGGGAAAATAGACGGCCTGATCTCGTGGGCAAACGACATCAAGGATTACGCACTGGAGGCCGCCCTCGGCGGTAAGCAGTGGGACGGGTGGAAACTGGTCGAAAGCCGCTCCAACCGCAGATACACCAATGAAACAGTAGTCGCCAACACAGTAAGTAGTGCAGGTTTTGACCCATACGACCACAAGGTCCTCGGCGTCACTGCCATGCAAAAGCTACTCGGTAAATCCCGCTTTGACGAACTCCTCGCGGCCTACATTGAAAAGCCGCAAGGCAAACCGACGCTCGTGCCGGAGAGCGATAAACGACCGGCAATCAATAGCGCACAACAAGACTTTAATGAATTTTAAGGAGGAAAATCTTATGTCCACTAATGCAAACAAAGCCAATCCAATGAAGGTCATCACAGGTCCCGACACCCGCTGGTCTTACGCCAATGTCTGGGAAGCAAAATCCATTAACGGCGGCACTCCAAAGTTCTCGGTATCGCTGATCATCCCCAAGTCCGACACCCGCACCGTGGCTAAAATCAAGTCTGCAATTGAAGCTGCCTACCATGAGGGCGAAGCAAGGCTGAAAGGCAACGGAAAATCCGTACCGCCCCTTTCCACCATCAAGACGCCCCTGCGCGATGGTGATGCCGAACGCCCGGACGATCCAGCCTACGCCAATTCCTACTTCATCAATGCAAACTCAGCGACTGCACCCGGTATTGTTGATGCCGACCGCCAACCTATCTTCACACGATCCGAGGTTTACAGCGGTGTTTATGGAAGGGCAAGTATCAATTTTTATGCTTTCAACAGCAACGGCAACAGGGGCATCGCCTGCGGATTGAACAACCTGCAGAAAACCCGCGACGGTGAACCGCTCGGCGGCAAATCCCGCGCGGAGGACGACTTCGCCACTTACGACGAAGAGGATTTCCTCAGCTAAGACCAATGACTCCAAGGGTGGTGGGCTCCGCGCCTGCCACCCTATACGGGGTTATGAAAGGACGGTCATATGGAAAACGAAATATGGAAAGATATTCCCGGCTACGAAGGTAAATATCAAGCCAGCGCGCTGGGCCGTATAAAAAGTCTTGAGCGTACAGTGCACAGTTCAAATCAATATTCGCCCTTTGATTTTACATCAAAGGTAAGGACTCTTCAGCCCGGAAAGCGCGACAAATGCGGCCACCTAGCTGTTGTCCTGAATGACCCCAGAAAGTCATTTGGCGTTCATCAACTTGTAATGCTGGCATTTGCCGGTGAGCCGCCTTCAGGCTTTTATGTTCTTCATAACAACGGCGATCCGGCAGATAACAGGCTGTCAAACCTTCGCTATGACACATAATCTGAAAATATTATTGATGTTTTCAGGCAAGGGCGGGCTTGGAAAAAATTATCTACTGAGGACGCTGAACAGATCAAATTCGGATTGTGCTGTAAGATCTCCTGTCGTGAGCACGGAGAAATATACGGTGTCACTCACCAGACAATAAGCAAGATAAAAAACGGAGTGAGATTCATATGGAAAATATAAGAACTCTGTTCTGCGATATTGAGACGTATTCCTCTGAGAATCTTACAAAATGTGGAACTTACCGGTATTCTGAAGCAAGCGATTTTGAAATATTGCTATTCGGATACTCGGTAAATGAAAGTGAAATAAACGTAGTGGATTTAGCTTGTGGCGAAACAATCCCAGAAAAAATCATAAAAGCCATACAGGATCCTGATGTTGTTAAATATGCCCACAACAGTTCCTTTGAAAGAATATGTATGAGTAAGTATCTCAACTTGTCTCAGGGTAGATATCTCGACCCACAATCTTGGCGATGCACAATGACTTGGGCAGCCTACATGGGCCTGCCGCTGTCATTGGAAGGTGTCGGTGCTGTGTTAAGGTTGGACAAGAAGAAGCTAAAGGAAGGAAAAGACCTCATCAAGTATTTCTGTCAGCCTTGTTCCTCTACAAAAAGCAACGGCGGCAGAAGCAGGAATTACCCATATCACGATGCTGAAAAGTGGGAGCGTTTCAAAGAATACAATAAACGCGATGTTGAAGCTGAACTCGCAATAAAACAAAAGCTTGAAAAATATCCGGTGCCGGAATATGTCTGGGACGAGTACCACACTTCTGAAAGTATCAACGACCGAGGCGTAGCACTGGATATGACGCTGGTTAAAGAGGCAATCAAAATGGATGGCCGGTCCCGCTCAGAGCTTACCGAGGCCATGAAGAAGTTGACCGAGTTAGAAAATCCAAATTCGGTGGCACAGATGAAGGAATGGCTCTCAGACAACGGGCTTGAGACTGACACCCTTGGCAAGAAGGCGGTTGCAGAACTGTTGAAGACGGTCCCATCAGAATTGCGGGAAGTATTATCCCTCAGGCAGCAGCTTGCTAAATCATCTGTTAAGAAGTATCAAGCCATGCAAAATTGCGTTTGTGCCGATGGCCGGGTAAGAGGAATGTTTTTATTCTACGGTGCGAATCGAACAGGCCGATTTTCTTCAAAAATGGTGCAGCTGCAAAACCTCCCACAGAACCACTTGCCAGACCTCGAACAAGCGCGGAGCCTTGCCAGAAACGGAGACTTCGCCGCCCTTGAACTGCTCTACGACAACATTCCTGATGTGCTTTCCCAATTAATCCGCACCGCATTCGTGCCGAAGGACGGTCATAAGCTAATCGTCGCAGACTTTTCGGCTATTGAAGCCCGCGTCATCGCCTGGCTCTCTGGGGAGCGGTGGCGAAACGAGGTGTTTGCTACCCATGGCAAAATTTACGAAGCGTCGGCGAGCCAGATGTTTAATGTGCCGATTGAGGCTGTCACTAAGGGTAGCCTGCTCCGGCAGAAGGGCAAAATCGCCGAACTCGCGCTGGGCTACGGTGGCTCGGTCGGTGCGCTTAAAGCGATGGGAGCGCTTGAGATGGGCTTGTCGGAGGATGAACTGCAACCACTCGTCACGGCTTGGCGGGCATCCAACCCGAACATCGTGCGGTTCTGGTGGGATGTTGACCGCGCCGCCATGACGGCGGTCAGGGACAGGACAGTTACCGAGACCCACGGTATCCGCTTCGGTTATCAGAGCGGGATGCTGTTCATCACGCTCCCATCCGGCAGACGGCTCTGCTACGTCAAGCCCCGCATCGGCACAAACCGGTTCGGCTCGGACTGCGTGACCTACGAGGGCGTCGGCGGCACAAAGAAATGGGAACGAATCGAAAGTTACGGCCCGAAGTTTGTCGAAAACATCGTGCAGGCGACTAGCCGGGATATTCTTTCCCATGCCATGCAGACGCTCCGCCATTGCTCCATTGTGATGCACGTCCACGATGAAGTCGTAATCGAAGCCGACCCAAGGATGTCCACCAAGGTTCTCTGCAAACAGATGAGCCGAACACCGCCTTGGGCGGAGGGACTTTTGCTCCTTGCCGATGGGTTCGATTGCCCCTTTTATAAAAAAGATTAAAGCTGGTACGCAAAACAACCCCTCCTGTCTGTAGACGGTAGAGGGGTTGTTGCCTCTCGAAAATCTATTTTTCAGGAGGTTCAATATGAGCGGATTACAGGTATTCTCCTACGAAGGGAACGAAGTCAGGACTGTGCAACACTGCAGCGAAACATGGTGGGTTTTAAGGGATGTCTGCTCGGTGCTGGAAATCGACAACAGTGGGAATGTGGCTGCCCGCCTCGACGAGGACGAAAAGGGTGTCCATACTGTGGATACCCTTGGCGGTAAACAGGATTTGACCGTTATCAGCGAAAGCGGCCTTTACAGCACAATCCTTCTGTCCCGTAAACCCGAAGCTAAAAAATTTAAGCGCTGGGTCACACACGAGGTTCTCCCGACTATTCGCAAACATGGCGCATATGTTACCCCCGCCAAACTGGAAGAAATAATGAACGACCCCGATGCTTGGATTAAGGTGTTAGGTGCTCTCAAGGAGGAGCGTGCCGCCAAGGAAAAGCTTCAGCTTGAAGCCACCGAAAACAAACCGAAGGTCATCTTTGCCGATGCGGTATCGGTATCCGACGGGACTATACTCATTGGTGAACTGGCAAAAATCCTCAAGGGTAACGGCATTGAAATCGGTCAAAACCGACTGTTTGAGCGGCTACGTCAGGATGGATATCTCATCAAGCGCAAAGGCACGGACTATAACGCCCCGACGCAAAGGGCGATGGAACTGGGTCTATTCAGGGTTAAAGAGACCGCCATCATCCACTCGGACGGCCACGTTACCATCAGCAAAACGACCAAGGTCACGGGTAAAGGCCAGCAGTATTTTATCAATCAGTTCCTTGGAGAAAGAGGTTGCCATGGACAGATATAACAGTGAGGGATACCCCGATCCTACTGCTGCTGAAGCATTATCCAATGTAGCCCGAGAGGAAAAAGCGGTCGAAACCTACCGTCCGCTTGTCTACGTTGCATCGCCGTTTGCCGGGGACACGGAATACAACATATCAAAGGCACGGGGCTACTGCCGTTTCGCCGTGTCCAAGGGGTGCACCCCTCTTGCTCCACACTTGCTCTACCCGCAGTTTATGGACGACGGCGACGGGGAAGAACGGGAACTGGGGCTGTTCTTTGCCCTCGTCCTGCTCGGCAAGTGCGACGAGCTCTGGGTTTTTGGGGAGAAAATCAGCAAAGGCATGGCCGCCGAAATCGCCAAGGCGAAGAAGCGAGGGATGCCCATCAAATACTTTAACCACAAATGCGAGGTGTTGGGACATGGAACTTAAAATCGCATACGGCGACAGCCGCCTGTCAAAGCGATGGGTCAACAAAAAAACCACCTTCGACGAGTTATGCGAGCGTTTCAAGGCTACCCGCCGCACAACCGAGACGGTCGCCGAATACAAGAAATTCACCAAAGACAAGCGCGACGCCGTCAAGGACGTGGGCGGCTATGTCCTTGGACACTTAAAGGGCGGCAGGCGCAAGAAAGACACGGTCGAGAACCGTTCGGGGATCACCCTTGACGCAGACCACGCCGATAGTAGTTTCATCGACGCCGTGGAGATGCTGTTCCCGCACAGGTGCGCGGTCTACTCCACCCACAGCCACACGCCGGAAGAACCGCGCCTTCGGGTAGTCATACCCCTTGCACGCGAAGTCACGCCGGATGAATACGCCGCACTCTCCCGGCTGGTGGCGGAAGTCGTCGGTATGGACTATTTCGACGACAGCACCTACGAGCCGGAACGCCTGATGTACTGGCCGTCCACGCCGTCGAACGGGGAATATATCTTCAAAGTAATTGACGGCGACACCCTCGACCCCGACGCATACCTCTTGAAACTGTCCGACTGGCGGGACTGCTCGCTCTGGCCTACGTCAAGCCGCCAGTCCGAGGTAATCCAGCGGAGCATCCGTCAGCAGCAAGACCCGCTCGCCAAGGAAGGCGTGGTCGGGGCTTTCTGCCGCGCATATCCGATAGAGGACGTAATCGCGGCGTTCCTTCCCGACATATACGAGCCTTCGGCGATGAACGGACGCTACGACTACATCCCCGCCGACAGCTCAGCGGGCGTTGTGTTGTACGAGGGGAAGTGGGCGTATTCCCACCACGCCACCGACCCCGCCTGCGGCAAGCTGCTGAATGCCTTTGACCTCGTCCGTATCCACAAATTCCCCGACCTTGACGAGAAGGCTGGCTTCAAGTCTATGAGCGAGTTCGCCGTAAAGGACGAAAAAGTGAAGCTATTACTTGCCGAGGAGCGGATCGCCGCAGCCGAAAAGGACTTTGACAGGGGCGGCGACTGGAAGTCCCTGTTGCAGCGCGAGAAAAGCGGCGTATTATCCAACACCCTCGGCAACCTGCTCCTTATCTTAAATAACGACGAGGACTTCGCGGGCATCCGCCACAACCGGCTCGCAAACCAGATATACGGGGACAACCTGCCGTGGGAGCGGCCGCACCCTCCTTGGCGAGACGCCGACACCGCCCAGCTTGTGGCCTGCATCGACAAACGCTACGGCGCGTTCTCGGCGCGCAACTACGAACTTGCCCTCACCAAGGTCGCCGACGACCGCGCCTACCATCCTATCCGTGAATATCTTGACGGCCTCCCCGAATGGGATCGGATTCCCCGGATCGACAGCCTGCTAATCGAATACCTCGGCGCGGAGGACACGCCTTACGTCAGAGCCGTTACCCGAAAGACGCTTGTGGCCGCAGTCGCCAGAATCTTGAACCCGGGCGCGAAACTCGATTCCATCCTGGTGCTGAACGGCAAACAGGGTATTGGGAAGTCTACATTATTCTCAAAACTCGGACAGCAATGGTACTCCGACAGCCTTTCCATATCGGACATGAAGGATAAGACCGCGCCGGAGAAGCTGCAGGGCTACTGGATACTGGAGCTTGGGGAGTTGGCTGGCATCAAGAAGATGGATGTGGAGACGGTGAAGTCCTTTATAACCCGCGTGGACGACAAGTACCGCCCCTCATACGGACGCGCGGTCGAGAGCCATCCCCGCCAGTGCATCATCGTCGGCACAACCAACTCGGATGGCGGTTTCCTGCGCGACATCACCGGCAACCGCCGCTTCTGGCCTGTCTGGGTGTCCGGCGAAGGCAAATACAACGCTTGGGAACTCACGGACATAAACCAGATTTGGGCGGAAGCCCTTGTTAAATACCAAGGCGGCGAGGAACTGTTCCTTAAAGGCGATACGCTTGCAGCGGCTTTCGCCGAACAGCGGGACGCGCTGGAGAACGACGACCGCGAGGGGCTTGTCGCTGAATACCTCGACGCCCTGCTCCCTGAAAACTGGGATGCGATGGACATCTACCGCAGACTGGAATATATCCGCTCCCCCGACGACCCCACGAGGACGAAGGGCAGCGTCATCAGGAGCCAGGTTTGCGTGATGGAAATCTGGTGCGAGTGTTTCGGGAAGTCCCGCGAATCCATCAAGAAGGCTGACTCTTATGAAATCCAAAGTATCCTGAACAGGCTCGGAGGTTGGGTTAAGTTCAGTGGCGGCAAAACGGGCAAACGATATGTGCCTATGTATGGACCCCAACAAGTCTTTATCAGGACAGATTGATTGCCCAGCATTGACGATTGGGGCTTCGGCAACGACATCGGCAAAGCCGCAAGCCCCTTATAAATCGGCGTTATGTGGTTGCAATTTGCCCATATGCCTATAAATTCCTTATTAAATCTTATTTATATAGTAGAAAGAGAATCAGGCATGCGTAATACGCGCGCGTAAGGTCTATAGGAAAAAACGGCAAGTTGGGCAATCCATAAACGGAGGTCAACATGAGAGAGAAAAACATAGAGCGGAAACTCGTCCAAGCGGTTAAGGCGATGGGCGGTATCGCGCCCAAATTCATAAGCCCCGGCTTCGATGGGATGCCTGACCGCCTTGTGCTTCTGCCGAATGGTAAAATCGCCTTTGTGGAAGTCAAGCGGCACGGGGAGAAACCCAGCCCATTGCAGGAAGCAAGACTTAGGCTGCTCCGGCGGCTGGGATTCAAAGTCTACGTCTTGGACGACGCAGGGCAGATACAACAAATTCTCAATGAGGTGGGATGTGCAAATGGAAGGTTTATTAGCAAGGGCTGACCTTCACGGTTATCAGAGATATGCCGTTGGATTTATAAAAACAAATACCGTGAGCGCAATCTCACTGTCTATGGGGCTTGGCAAAACGGTGATTACCCTGACTGCCCTCGTGGATCTGTTGTTTGACAGCTTCGAGGTACACAAAGTTCTGGTCATTTGTCCTCTCCGCGTCGGGATTGTATGGGTTGACGAGATTAAAAAATGGAGTCATCTGCACTTTCTGCAATGTTCCGTTGCCATCGGAAGCGAAACAGAGCGGAAAGCGGCGCTCAAAGCCAAAGCTGACATTTACATCATCAACCGCGAGAACGTCCAATGGCTCATCGAGGACAGCGGGCTGCCCTTCGACTACGACATGGTGGTGGCGGACGAACTCTCGTCTTTCAAGAACCACCAGTCACAGAGGTTCAGATCGCTGATGAAGGTTCGCCCCAAGGTGAAACGTATCGTTGGGCTGACGGGTACGCCAACCGGCAACGGGCTGATGGATTTGTGGGCTGAGTTCCGGCTCCTTGACATGGGTAAGCGGCTGGGGCGGTTCATCGGGCAGTACCGCACCGATTATTTCGTCCCCGACAAGCGAAATGGCCAGGTCATATTTAGTTACAAGCCCCTGCCGTATGCCGAGGAGGAAATCTACCGTAAAATCGCTGACATTACTATTTCCATGAAGTCCACCGATCATATACAAATGCCGGAACTGGTGACCGCCGAGTACCCCGTTCGGCTGTCGGACAAAGAGCGGGAGCGGTATGACGAACTACGGCAGGACTTGGTGCTGAGGCTGTCGGGAGGCGAGGTTACCGCCGCCAACGCCGCTGCCTTGAGCGGAAAACTCCTGCAGATGGCAAACGGCGCGGTCTACGGCGACGGCGGTGAAGTGTTCCGCATCCATGACCGCAAGCTGGATGCGCTGGAGGATTTGATTGAAGCGGCCAACGGTAAGCCCGTTTTAATTGCCTACTGGTTCAAACACGACCTAGCGCGCATACTGGAGCGGTTCCCCGCAGAAAAGCTGGATGGCGCCGACTCTATCAAACGCTGGAATAACGGCGAAATCCCGGTGGCAGTCCTCCACCCCGCCTCTGCCGGTCACGGTTTAAACCTGCAAAGCGGCGGCTCCTGTATCGTCTGGTTCGGGCTTACATGGAGCCTGGAACTCTACCTGCAGACTAACGCCCGTATCTATCGGCAAGGGCAGAAAGACACGGTGGTGATCCACCATATCATCGCCAAGGACACGATTGACGAGCAAGTCATGGCCGCCCTTAAACGAAAGGACAAAACCCAGGCCGCCCTGATCGAGGCGGTTAAAGCAAATCTGCAAGGGGGTGTGGTATGAACGCAGAGTTTCGTGCTGAAAACAAGTGGGTGGCAGCTTGGCTGCTTGAGAAAAACGAGCGTAAGGCGGGCATCGCGGCTAGGCGGGAAGAAATATTGAGGTCACCAACCGTTGGGATACCGAAGATTCCCTCACGCAGTGGCAAAGTGTCGGATCCGACCGGGTTTGCGGCAGCAAAGCTTGCCGAGCTTCAGGTGGAGGAACGATGGATAGCGTTAATCGAAGAAGTAGAGAAGCGGCTGCCTGATAAACAACGCATATTTCTAGAGCTGCGGCGGGAAGCCGGACATCTGCAAGGTGATATCCGCGGCAGGCCGTCGTGGGTGCCATATGTTCAATGCAAATACCCTCTAGTTATGGCCGAGCGGACGGGGAAAAAAGTGGCGGAGTTTTATATATCTCATCCAAATACCTATACAGCTTGGTGGAATCGGATTATTGAGTACACGGCACGGGTTGCCGCAAAAAGGGGGTTGTTTGGATGATGGAAAAGCAATATAGGGCACTTGCTGCCGCAGTGCTGCATCTATCAGTGGTGGACTTGCAGAGCATGTTTAAAAAGATAATGCGGTTATCGGCACTCTCTGCCGGCGGTAAACTTAAGGCGTATGTTTATCGCGCCTTGGACGAGGGAAGAGAAGAAGATATTACCTTCACGGCAGATGAAGTGAGTGCCATGCGATTTTGGGAAAATGGGAGTGAGTGCCGGGAACTATATTTTGATCTGCTTGATATCCCTGAAATCCCAAAAGAAGTAAGGCAACAGCGCGATTACTGCTTAGAAAACTACGGCAGCCTTCAGAAAAAGCTCGCGGGATTGCGGGAAAAAATGTGATTAAATCACTGTGATTAAATACGCTTTTGATAGTGTATTATGATAAGCAGAGAGGTATCGAGGATGCCAACAATAACCTTCACGGGCAATTCCCGCGAGGGTTTTTTGTTTGCCGGGAGGTCGAACACAATGCCCCACAAGCCACGCCGACCGTGCTCCCATCCCGGCTGCCCAAAGCTGACAGACGGCAGGTTCTGCGCGGAACACGCCAAGCAAGAAGCTAAACGGTACGAACGCTACCAGCGCGACCCGGCGACGCGCAAGCTCTACGGCAGCGCATGGCGGAAGGTGCGCGACCACTACCTCGCGGCTCATCCATTGTGCGAGAACTGTTTGGGGCATGGCCGGGTAACACCGGCTCAGGAAGTCCACCACGTCAAGCCGCTGTCCCAAGGCGGCGCGAACAACTATGAGAATCTCAGTGCTTTATGTTGTTCTTGCCACTCAGAGATTACCGCTCGCGAAGGCGGCCGCTGGGGGTATGGGCGGTTAGAATAAATCGCTGTGGGTGCCCGTGCGGGTCAGCGTAAGGACAAAAACATTTTGTAGTCCTTGCGGAATCTGTTTGTGGGCTTGACGGTATATTTCATGCTTTCAAATCCTTAAACAGCGCGTCAAGGTCGGTATAGCCACGTGCGTTCGGGTCGCGGGCAATGGTTTCCGCTTCTCTCATCGCCGCGATTGTTTCCGCGTTTGGAACACGGGAAATCTCAAACGGGATTCCTTGGCTGCGTACAGCCTGACGAAGGAACACGGTCACGGCTGTGGTCATATTGAGACCCAAGTCTGAGAAGAGTTCTTCGGCTTGCTTCTTAAGTTGAACATCTATCCGGATGCTGACATTTGTAGTTTCATTCATGGTTTAGCACTCCTTTCATTGCTTAGTATATTCATCATACTGCGTGGCATGCACAGTGTCAATACAAAGCTAAAGAGCGGGCGTTGGGGCTAGGGGCGGTCTAAATCCCTGTATTCCGATAGGAATTCAACGGGCGTGGCGCAACGCGTGAAAAAATACCGGTTCAAACGGGGGATTAACCCCTGCCACGGCAAGGAGGTGAGGGCGCGTGGCAAAAGACGGAACAAACAGGGGCGGCCGCAGAGTCCGCGCCGGCGACAAACCGCAGCCTCTGGCGGAGAAAATCACGGCGGGCAAGACCGCTCGCGTTTTGGAAGCCCCGGAACTGCCTCCAGAGCCGCTGCTTGAAGCGGGCGACCTGGGCGGCGCGGCGGATTTATTTGGCGAAGACATCCCTTCCCCAAGCGACTACCTCAGCGCGCGGCAGCGAGACGGCAAGCCGCTGGGCGCGGACGCGCTGTTCATCGAAACATGGCGATGGCTTAAAGATCGCGGCTGCGAGAAATTCGTCAACCCCCGGCTGATTGAAGCCTACGCCCAGGCCTTCACCCGCTACATCCAGTGCGAGGAAGCCATCAGCACCTACGGGCTTTTGGGCAAGCACCCGACCACGGGCGGCGCGATGAGCAGCCCGTTTGTGCAGATGAGCCAGTCATTCCAAAAGCAGGCAAATCTCATCTGGTATGAGATTTTTGACATCGTCAAGCAAAACTGCACCACCGCTTTTGTCGGCAATCCGCAGGACGACGTGATGGAGAGGCTGCTCTCCGCCAGGAGGGGCGACAGATGAAGATAGAAAAAATCAAGGTTGGGCTATTAAAGCCCGCTCGATATAACCCGCGCAAGGACTTAAAGCCCGGCGATAAGGAATATCAGAAGCTTCGCCGCTCCATCGAGGAATTCGGCTATGTGGAGCCGGTAATCTTTAATCGCCGGACCGGCAACGTGGTGGGCGGCCACCAGCGCTTGAAAGTGCTGCTTGATTTGGGCCACAGCGAGATCGACTGCGTGGTGGTGGAGCTTGACCCAGAGCGGGAAAAGGCGCTTAACCTCGCCCTGAACAAAATTCAGGGCGAATGGGACGAAACCAAGCTGGCCGAACTGATGGCGGAGCTTGACGCAGGCGCGTTTGACGTCTCCCTCACTGGTTTTGACGTCGCGGAAATCGACGAGCTGCTCAATCGCTGGCACGCCAAGGAAGCGGTGCAGGACGACTTCGATGTGGACAAGGAGAAAGAACGCATCGAGGGTGAAGGCGCGATCACAAAGCCAGGGGATATCTGGCTTTTGGGTAAACATCGCCTGATGTGCGGCGACTCCACCAGCGAGGCGGATTTCGCCAAGCTCATGGACGGCGGCCGCGCACAATGTGCCGTCACTTCGCCGCCCTACGGAGTGGGCAAGGAGTACGAAAAAGCCGGTATCGAACCGTGGTTTCAGACCATCCAGCCGGTGATCAAAAACCTGTGCAAATACGCGGAGATCGTCTGCTGGAACTTGGGCGACCTATACGCCACCGGCTCCCAGTTCATCGAGCCGACCAGCGTGTATTCGGTGAATATGTTTGCCGAAAACGGCTTTCGCCCGATCTGGATCCGCATCTGGAAAAAGCAAGGGATGAATTTCGGCGTGGGCCCTTATCACCTTGTCTCCAACAAGCCGGTGCAGCAGTACGAGTACATTTCGGCCTTCAGCAATAACGGCGAAGCAGAGGAGTACAATGACCAGGAATATCTGTGGCTGTCCGCTTTTGCCGGTCACAGCTACAGATTTGTAAAAAGGCTGACTAAAGACGAGCGCAAAAAATGGGGCTATGCGGGCATCTGGGAAATGACCACGGTGCGCGCCAACAAGGAGCATCCGGCCATGTTCCCGGTGGAGCTGCCCTGGCGCTGCATCAAGATGCACAGCGACCGGGGCGGCATTGTTTTGGAGCCGTTCTCCGGCAGCGGCACCACCATTATCGCGGCGGAGCAGACCGAGCGCCGCTGTTACGCCATGGAGCTTTCCCCCGGTTACTGCGACTTGGCGGCCAAACGCTGGCAGACTTTCACCGGCGCAAAAGCGATCAGATTGGAGGGATAAGTTTTGGAGATACAGAAAATTCCCGTCACAAAAATCAAAGCGGCAAAATACAACCCGCGCAAAGACTTAAAACCCGGCGACGCGGAATACGAACAGCTCCGCCGCTCCATGGCGGAGTTTGGCTATGTGGAGCCTGTCGTCTGGAACAAGACCACGGGCAACGTGGTGGGCGGCCACCAACGGCTGAAGGTGCTGCTGGCGGACGGCGCCGCCGCAATCGACTGCGTGGTGGTGGAACTGGACGCCGCAAAGGAAAAGGCGCTCAACCTCGCCCTCAACAAGATTCAGGGCGACTGGGACAATGAAAAACTGGCCCTGGTCATCGCCGACCTGCAGGGGGCAGACTTTGATCTTTCGCTTACCGGTTTTGACGAGGCGGAGCTAAACAAGCTGATGGGCTCTTTGGATGAAGTGAAAGACGACGATTTCGACTTGACGGCCGCTTTGGAAGAGGCGGCTTTTGTTTTGCCTGGCGACATATGGACGCTTGGACGGCACCGGTTACTCTGCGGCGATGCCACTGATGCTGCAGACGTTGCCCTGCTTATGGACGGCCGCAAAGCAAACCTTGTCCTCACCGATCCTCCTTATGGCGTTTCGTTTGAGTCAGCTAGCGGGTTGAAAATCAAAAACGACAGCATGAAGGCGGAACAGTTTTACAACTTCCTGCTCTCAGCATTCAAATGCTTTTACGAGAACCTTGCTGACGGAGGGGCTTTTTACTGCTTCCATTCGGATTCGGAAAAGGTGAATTTTTTCCGCGCTTGTGTGGACGCTGGCTTCCATTACTCCACCACTTGCATCTGGGTGAAAAACGCCCTAGTGCTTAGTCGCAGCGACTACCACCAGAGACACGAGCCCGTGCTCTATGCCTTCAAAAATACCGCCAAGCACAAATGGTACTCTGACCGCAAGCAGACCACGATTTGGAACTTCGACAAACCAAGAAAGAACACGGATCATCCGACAAGCAAGCCCCTTGACCTGCTTGCCTATCCGATAAAGAACAGCAGTCAGGCAAACGCCATCGTGCTCGACACCTTCGGTGGCAGCGGTTCTACGCTCCTCGCCTGCGAGCAGCTTGACCGCACCTGCCACATGCTTGAAATCGAAGAAAAGTACGCAAGCGTCATCCTGCGGCGGTTCGCCGATTTCAAGCAGAACGGTGGCGAGGACATCACCTGCGAGCGAGGCGGCCAAGTGTTCAGCTACGCCGATTTGGTAAAAGCAGTCGCCGGCCGAAAATAGACATTTGGCGCATATATGTCTTGCTATTGTAGCCCTCCTGAGTGATATATGTAATCACCGGAAGGCCGGTGAAAGCCTTCGGAATTTTTTAAAACGGAGGTCGGTCCAATGAAAATCACCTACAACGTAACAGGCGCACAGCGCAAGTCACTGGTGGGCGCAATCAGTCAGGAACTAAACGCCCCTACCAAATACCTCGGAGCACCGACATTTGCCTACGAGGTAGGCGGCTACCACATCGACAAGAGCGGTGTGGTTACAGGTCCTGACAACCTTGACCTTGAGGCAGGCCTACATGCTCTCCACGGCTTTGAAGCAGCGGAGCGCGAATATGACGAGCTCGATACCTACGAGAGCGGGCTTGGCGGGATGATTGCAGAGCCCTCCATTGAAGAACTAAATGAAGAGGCGGAGCGTGAAATGCGCCGCATGAAACTAGAAAACGCAAACGTCCCCGATTACTCAAATCGTGGGCAGTACGGCGGGGATGATATTTCTGCCTTTGACGAAATGCAAATTGCCGAGGAAGAGGAAGTCTGCGACACGCTCACTATTGAGATGCCGCTGGCGGGCTTTACCGACGCGGCGCTGGAGAACCTTGAGCGGCTAATCGCAAGCAAAGCCGCCCTCATTAAAAAGGCCATCGGCGTGGACTCTCTCCCCGTCGAGCGCACAGAAACCACACTCCGGTTTCCCTGGTTTAAGTTTGGCATAGACGGCGCAACAGTCGCCGCCTACTCCCGCTTTATCGGCGCGCTGTATGCGGCGGCGAAAGTCCAGAAGCGCGTAACCGGCAGGGAAAAGCCGGTAGAAAACGAAAAGTACGCCTTCCGGGTGTTCCTCCTCCGACTCGGTTTTGTGGGTCGGGAATATGTGGACGTGCGGAAAATTTTATTGAAGAACCTTTCCGGAAGCTCAGCGTTTAAGAGCGGCGCCCGGTCTAAGGCGGAGGTGGACGCTGATGAATAACTTTCCTTCAGCGCGGTCTACGGCGAGGACGCAGTGAAAAAACTGTAAAGCATGCGGTTCCAGGGGTTTCCCGACCCAAAAATAGCTTGCTATTAATTCCCTTCTGAGTGATATATGTACATACCGCAAGGTACACTACTTCATTCAAGGAGGCTAAACCCATGACAAATCAACTTCAGCTCGGTCAGACAGTCAGCAACTTTGGTATCATTGCCAAGGTGGTCGGGTTCCACGAAGCCACTGGCGACCCAATCTTGCAAGCACACGATATCCGCTGCGGCGCCGAGAGATGGCTAGCGGACGCCGCCAAGTGCGAGCCGCTCGCCGAAGCAGGTACGATCCTGGGTTATAAAGGCGGTCTGGTGTGCTTCGGTTAACCGAGGTACACGCTTTCCGTGGCATCATCTCCTTAATATTCCTGATATTTCTGTGGTTATTCGCAAGAATTGACTTGCTATTATTTTCCTCCTGAGTGATATATGTACATACCGAAAGGTACACTACACCACTCAAGGAGGACAAACTACATGCTGGCAAGCAAATTCGGGATTGAGATCGAGTTCACGGGCATCACGAGAAGCGAGGCGGCGCGGATCGCGGCGGAACACCTCGGCGGTACGGCAACAAGCACGGGCGACTACTACGACACCTACAAGGTCACCGCACCGGACGGCAGGGTTTGGAAGTTCATGAGCGACGCCAGCATCTCCTGCCAAACAAAGCAAGGCCGGCACAAGGTTTCGGCCGGCCGCGACTACAGCGTGGAGCTGGTCAGCCCCATCCTCACCTACCGCGAGGACATCGCCACCCTGCAGGAACTGGTACGCAAGCTGCGCAAAGCTAAGGCCTTCGCCAGCGCCACCTGTGGAATTCACCTCCACCTTGACGGAGCAAGCCACACGCCGCGCAGCCTCCGAAACTTCGTGAACATCATCGCCAGCAAGAACGACCTTTTCTACAAAGCCCTGCAGATTGCGCCGGAGCGGATGAGCTACTGCAAGCAGATGGACAATTTGCTGGTCGAGAAGCTGAATCGTAGAAAGCCAAAGACCCTGCGGGCGATTGAGGAGATCTGGTACGAGGGCTACAGCGAAAGCCAAGAGCGCCACTACCACTCCAGCCGGTATCATTTCCTCAATCTGCACAGTTTCTTCACCGGCAACCGCACGGTCGAGCTGCGCGGCTTCAACAGCGAACTTCACGCCGGCAAGATCAGAAGCTACATAGTTCTCGCTCTGGCCCTGAACCACCAGGCGATTACGCAAAAATGCGCCTCGGCAAAGAAGCCCCAGGCCGAAAACGAGAAGTTCGCCATGCGGACCTACTTAAACCGCATCGGCTTCATTGGCGAGGAGTTCGCCAATTGCAGAGAGCACCTGACCGCACACTTAAACGGCTCGGCGGCCTGGCGGTTTCGGGCGGCCTGAGCCGCCCCTACAGCCAAAGAGCAAGGAGGACATAGACTATGGATAAGCACAACAAGCTATACATCGCCTACGGTTCCAACTTAAACCGGGAACAGATGGCGGACAGATGCCCCACGGCGAGGGTTTTAGGGACGAGCATGATGGATGGGTGGCGGCTCCTGTTCCGGGGCGCGCGCGAGGGCGCGGTGGCGGCGGTGGAGCCTTGTCAGGGCGGCAGCGTCCCGGTGCTGGTCTGGGAGATCACTCCGGTTGATGAGGCGGCGCTTGACCGCTACGAAGGTTGGCCGTATTTCTACCGCAAGGAAACGGTTAAGGTGAAGCTGGACGGCAAACCCGTCACGGCGATGGTCTATATTATGAACGAGGGCAGGCCGCTTGGGCAGCCAAGCTGCTACTATTACGCCGTCATTCTCGAAGGCTACAAGGATGCGGGCTTCGATGTTGATATCCTGCGCCAAGCGACTATTGATTCGGCTGAAACGGAGGAAACCGCCCATGACTGATAAGGTGAAAGAGCAAATACTTTCCATCCGGGCAAGCGGTGTCACCAATATGTTTGACGTAAACCGCGTCCAACGGGAAGCCTTTGCGTGCGGCTTCTACGAACTTGTGCTGTACCTGGAGGAACACAAGGCAGCATACAGCCGCTTTATCCTGACAGGTGAGGCGGATGAATAACTTATAAGTAGGCAAAGGTAAGGGGCTTCCTCGGAGGCTCCTTTCTTTTGCCCGTTTTAGGAACGGAGGCGGCAGTATGGCTAAAAAGTTTATCCCCACCCGTTTTATGCTGCCGACTTCGCGGTATGACAAAGAGCGCGCTGACCACGCGGTAGAGTTCATCAAACTGCTCTGTCACACGAAGGGCGAATGGTCAGGGAAACAGTTTGTGCTGTTGCCGTGGCAGGAACAGATTATCCGGGATATCTTCGGCGTCATTAAGCCGGATGGGAACCGCCAGTTTACGACCGCTTTCATAACCTGCAGCAAAAAAAGCGGCAAAAGCGAACTTGCGGCAGCTGTTGCGCTGTATATGCTTTGCGCAGACGGCGAAGAAGCCGCAGAGGTCTACGGCTGCGCAAACGACCGCAAACAAAGCGCCATCGTCTTTGATGTGGCGCGGGATATGTGCCGACTGGCACCTCCGGCGCTTCAGCGGCGTGTGAAGCTGCTCGATTCCACAAAACGCATCATCTATCTCCCGACACGCAGCTACTACCAGGCCTTGTCGAGCGAGGTGGCTACCAAATTCGGGCTGAACATACATGCGACGGTATTTGACGAACTGCTCGGGCAAAAAGAGCGCGAACTCTACGATGTAATGACAAAGGGCGCCGGCGCGGCAAGGAGGCAACCGCTAAATTTCGTCATTACGACTGTCAGCTCCGATACAAACTCAATCTGTTATGAGGTGTATGCCAAGGCTCTGGATATTATACATGGCCGCAAGACAGATCCGACTTTTTATCCTGTCGTATTCAGTACACCGGAGGATGCTGACTGGACAGACCCCAAGGTATGGAAAATGTCCAACCCGTCACTCGGGATCACCGTTAAGGAGGAATACCTTCGTTCGATGTGTGAATCAGCAAAACAAAATCCGGCGGAGGAGAACCATTTCAGACAGTTCCATCTCAACCAGCCTGTCAAGCAGGCCGTCCGCTGGATGCCAATGGCGAAATGGGACGCCTGCGCTTTTCCGATAGATTCAGCAAGCCTTGAGGGGCGGGTTTGCTACGGCGGGCTTGACCTCTCCTCCACTACCGACATTACCGCCTTTGTGCTGGTCTTCCCGCCGGCGGATGAGGACGACAAATATGCCGTTCTTCCCTTCTTCTGGATGCCGGAGAACAATATCAGCCTGCGGGTACGGCGCGACCATGTGCAATACGACCTCTGGGAGAAGCAAGGCCATCTGCTGACCACCGAGGGCAACGTCGTACATTACGGCTTCATCGAGCGGTTTATTGAGGAACTGGGCAAGCGCTACAACATCCGCGAGATCGCCTTTGACCGTTGGGGTGCTGTGCAGATGACACAAAACCTTGAGGGCCTTGGCTTCACGGTCGTTCCTTTCGGGCAGGGCTTTAAGGATATGTCGCCGCCCACAAAGGAACTGATGAAGCTTACCTTGGAAGAGAAAATCGCCCATGGCGGCCATCCCGTACTGCGCTGGATGATGGATAATATCTTCATCCGCACTGACCCGGCCGGCAATATCAAGCCTGACAAAGAAAAAAGCACAGAAAGGATCGATGGCGCGGTGGCTACCATTATGGCGCTGGATAGGGCGATACGGTGCGGTTCCGGCAATACCGGCGGCAGCATCTATGACGAAAGGGGGATTTGGAGTGTCTGATGAGGTCAATCACCCGAAACATTATACAAGCGGCACCACTGAGTGTATTGAAGCAATACGTGCCTCCATGACAGCTGAGGCGTTTGCCGGATATCTTAGGGGCAACTGCATGAAATACCTGTGGCGCTATAAACACAAAGGCGGCGTGCAGGATCTGCAAAAAGGCGAGTTCTATTTAAAGGCTCTAATCCATCTTGAACAGGAGCGTGAGAAGCGATGAAGCTACCTCTTTTGCGCTGGTTAGTTAAAGCCAGAGACCGACCTGCAAACAGCCTGTTTAGCTCTACTTACAGCTTTTTCTTCGGCACAACCTCCAGCGGCAAGAGTGTCAACGAGCGCACAGCCATGCAGACCACAGCGGTTTACGCCTGTGTTAGGATTCTAGCAGAAACCATAGCGAGCCTGCCGCTTCATACTTTCAAGCACACCGCTAGCGGCAAGGAAAAGGCGATCGAACATCCACTATTTCATCTGCTCCATGACGAGCCAAATCCAGAGATGACTTCATTTGTGTTTCGAGAAACACTGATGGGTCATCTTTTGCTTTGGGGAAATGCTTATGCACAGATTATTCGTGATGGCAGGGGGAAGGTCCTTGCCCTCTATCCCCTGCTGCCCGACAGGATGGTGGTTGATAGAACGCTGGCTGGAGAGCTTTACTACGAATACCGAAAGGATACCGGTTCAGCCATTCTTCGAAAAGAGGATGTCTTGCATATTCCAGGGCTTGGTTTTGACGGGCTGGTCGGTTACTCTCCCATCGCCATGGCAAAAAATGCTATCGGTATGGCTCTAGCCTGCGAGGAATATGGGGCCACTTTTTTCGCAAACGGCGCAAATCCGGGCGGAGTGCTTGAGCATCCAGGGGTTGTCAAGGATCCTAAACGGATAAGGGATAGCTGGAACGCGGTTTATCAGGGCAGTGAAAACGCGCATCGGATAGCAGTCTTGGAAGAAGGCATGAAGTTTCAAAGTATCGGTATCCCGCCTGAACAGGCACAATTTCTGGAAAGTAGGAAATATCAAACGGAGGAGATCTGCAGAATCTTCAGGGTCCCTCCTCATTTAGTCGCTAGTTTGGACCGAGCAACTTTTAGTAACATTGAACATCAGTCAATCAGCTTTGTAGACAATACGATTATTCCGTGGGTTTCAAGAATTGAGCAATCGTTGCAACGGTCATTGTTTACTGAAGCCGAGAAAAAAGTGTACTTTGCCAAATTTAACTTAAATGCGAGGCTTCGCGGGGATGCTGCCTCAAGAGCAAACTTTTATCAAACAATGCGCCAGAACGGCATCATGTCAGCAAATGAAATAAGGGAATTAGAGGAAATGAACCTGATACCAGATGAGCTGGGTGGATCAAAGTATTTGGTTAACGGAAATTTTGTTGATATGGCAAGTGCGGGGGCTTGGACAAAAAAATACAACGGAAAGGAGGCAGAGAAGCTTGAATAAGACATTTTGGAATTGGGTCAAAAATGAAGAAGGCAGAACCCTCTACCTTGACGGTGCCATCGCCGAGGAAACTTGGTTTGGCGATGAGGTGACGCCTAAGCAATTTAAGGCTGAGCTAATCAGCGGCAGCGGAGACATCACCGTCTGGATTAACTCGCCGGGAGGCTGTGTATTTGCAGCAAGCCAGATCTACAACATGTTGATGGACTACAAAGGAAAAGTTACAGTGAAAATCGATGGAATTGCCGCAAGTGCCGCGTCTGTTATTGCCATGGCGGGCGGGGAGGTTTTAATGTCGCCGGTTTCCATGATTATGCTGCATAATCCCATGACCATCGCCTTTGGTGACACAGAGGAAATGGAAAAAGCCATAGGCATGCTAAGCGAGGTGAAAGAGAGCATCATCAACGCCTATGAGTTAAAGACCGGCCTTTCAAGGGTGAAGCTGTCGCATTTGATGGATGCCGAGAGCTGGTTCAATGCAAAAAAAGCAGTAGAGCTTGGCTTTGCAGACAAGATCATGTTTTGGGATGCGGATGTGTCGGCTCCTGTAAACGAAGGAGCAATTTTTAGCAAAATGGCGGTTATCAACTCGCTTATGAGCAAATTGCCGCGCAAAGAGAAGACCTTAGGCAAACCTATTAGCGAACTCGACACGAGACTTGAACTATTAAAATTATAAGGAGGCAATTGAAAATGAATAAGACTCTAGAACTGCGTGAAAAAAGGGCTAAGTCCTGGGAAACAGCGAAGGCGTTTCTTGATTCAAAAAGAGGCAATGACGGGATAATCTCTGCGGAGGACACCGCCACCTACGAGAAAATGGAAACCGACGTGGTGGCGCTTGGCAGGGAAATCGACCGCCTGGAGCGCCAGGCCGCCATTGACGCGGAGCTTTCCCTTCCTGTTAACAAGCCTATCACCAACGCCCCGGCAGATACGCCCGGCAAGGATTTGACCGGCAGGGCGTCAGCCGAGTACAAGAAGGCGTTCTGGAACGCCATGCGCTCCCAAAAGCCAAAGTACGAGGTCATAGACGCCCTGCAGGCTGGCTCTGACCACGAAGGCGGCTACCTTGTGCCGGATACGTTCGAGCGTACGCTCGTCGAAGCCTTAGAAGAAAAAAATATCTTTCGCCGCTTGGCAAATGTCATCACCACCTCCAGCGGTGACCGCAAGATTCCCGTGGTGGCGAGTAAGGGCAACGCATCTTGGGTGGACGAGGAAGGCGCTATCCCTGAGAGCGACGACAGCTTCTTGCAGGTGTCAATCGGCGCCCATAAGCTCGCCACCATGATCAAGGTTTCCGAGGAACTCTTAAACGACTCTGTATTCGACCTTGAAAACTACATCGCCAGGGAGTTTGCCCGCAGAATCGGCAGCAAGGAAGAAGAAGCGTTCCTATTAGGCGACGGCACAGGCAAGCCGCTAGGCATCCTTGCCGCAACGGGCGGTGGCCAGACAGGCGTAACAACCGCAGCGGCAGCCGCCATCACGCTCGATGAAATCCTTGATTTGTTCTACAGCCTGAAAGCGCCCTACCGCAACAAGGCGGTCTTTGTGATGAACGACTCCACCGTCAAAGCGATCAGGAAACTAAAAGACAGCACCGGCCAGTACCTCTGGCAGCCGTCTATCCAAGCGGGGACGCCCGACTCTATCCTCAACCGGCCCCTCTACACCTCGGCTTATGTGCCGGTAATCGAGGCCGGAGCAAAGAGCGTGGTATTCGGTGATTTTAGCTACTACTGGGTGGCTGACCGCCAAGGCCGGGTGTTCAAGCGCCTGAGCGAACTGTTTGCCGTAACGGGCCAGGTTGGCTTTATGGCCACTCAGCGCGTGGACGGCAGGGTGATCCTGCCGGAAGCTATCAAGATCCTCCAGCACAAAACAGCCTAAGACTGGAGGTGATGTGGCATGAGCGTGATTGATACCCTGTTGCCAAAAGTCAAGGCGAACCTGATTCTGGAACACGGCGCGGACGATGAACTGCTCAAGGGCTTCATCCGCGCCGCCGTGTCCTATGCCGAAAGCTACCAGCACGTCGCCGAAGGCCATTACTTTGAGAACGCCATGCCGCCCACCACTGAACAAGCTGTGATTATGCTCTCCAGCCATTTCTATGAAAGCAGGGACGGCTCGACGGCGGGCTTTTTCGCAGATAGCGTGCAAGCCGGACAGCAGGTGTGGCACACGGTCAACCTGCTGCTGCGGCTTGACCGGGATTGGGGGAAAAGCATATGAGCTTTGGCAAGATGAATACCTTTATCGATATCATCTCCACTGCGCTTGTAAAGGACAGCGAGGGCTTTGCCGCAAGCGGCGACACCATCCTCGCTTCCGTCCGGGCATACAAAGAGGACAGGCGCGGCAATGAAAAATGGGCGAACATGGCGGCCTTTTCTGAGGCGTCCGCCCTTTTTCGCTTCCGCAAAATCCCCAGCCTTGCGGTTACGACGGAGATGGTTATCGTTTGCGCTGATGGCAGGTACAACATTTTGAGCGTTCTGGACGTGCGCGGGCGCGGCATGTATCTTGAAGTTCTGGCAAAGAAGGTGATTTCCGGTGGCTAAACTTGACATGAAAATGCCGGAGGACTTTCTTCTTAAGGTTTCCCGCCTTGCGGAAAAGACCGACGAGATCATCCCGCGGGTGCTGCAAGCCGGTGGCGAGGTGGCGCTGGAGAAAGTTAAAAGCAACCTGCGCTCCGTTATCGGGCGCGATACTAAACATGAGTCGCGCTCTACCGGGGAGCTGGCGGAGGCCCTTGGTCTTTCCCCCGCTAAGCTGGACAGGGACGGCAACTACAACGTGAAGGTGGGTTTTTCCGAGCCGCGCAAAGGCGGCGGCAGCAACGCGAGAATCGCCAATATCCTCGAACACGGCAAATCCGGGCAGCCCGCCAAGCCGTTTCTCGGACCTGCGAAAACGGCCTCAAGGAAGGCTTGCGTCGAAGCGATGATCACGAAGCTGGATGAGGAGATAAAGAACCTATGAGCATTTTGTCTGAGTTGAACAGCCTGCTTGACGGGCTGGGTATCCCCGCCGAAACGGGTGTATTTTCTGCGGCCGCTCCTGACGAGTACGCAGTCGTCACACCACTGGCTGATATCTATGAGGTCCACGCGGACAACCACCCATGCTTTGAGGTGCAGGAAGCGCGGCTGTCATTGTTTAGCAAGAATAACTACATCCGGCGGAAGAACCGGGTGGCGGCGGCTTTGCTGGCCGCGGGGTTCACCATTACAGACCGCCGCTATATTGGTTACGAGAATGACACAGGTTTTCACCATTATTCCGTAGATGTGGCAAAAGAATATCCGGTAAAGGAGAATTGACAAATGGCAACTATCGGGCTTGACCGGCTCTACTACGCCCCCATCACAGAAGGTACAAACGGGGAAGAAACTTATGGCGTTCCGGTAATGCTGGCAAAGGCGATCTCGGCTGAGCTGTCCGTGGAGCTCTCTGAAGCCACGCTCTACGCCGACGACGGGGCCGCTGAAATTGTCAAGGAATTTAGGAACGGCACGCTCTCCCTCGGGGTGGACGCCATCGGACGCTCCGTGGCCGCGGCTCTCACCGGCGCGGCTGTGGATGATAACGGAGTGCTCATCTCGGCGAGCGAAGACGGAGGCGCGCCGGTGGCCATCGGCTTTCGCGCAAGGAAGGCAAACGGGGCCTACCGTTACTTCTGGCTTTATCGCGTGAAATTCGGCGTTCCCGGCACCAACCTTGCCACCAAGGGCGATACCATCACCTTTTCAACGCCAACCATTGAGGGCACGGTTACCCGCCGCAACAAGCTGGACGGCAACGGCAACCACCCGTGGAAGGCGGAGGTCAACGCGGACGATGCCGGCGTGGCTCCCGCCATCGTCAACGGCTGGTACACCCAGGTCTATGAGCCGACTTTCGCGCCGTAAGGAGTGTGTAAAAGATGGATAGTGAAAGAAGTGCGGTTATCAATATAGGCGGCATAGACTTTGCTCTGGTATTGACCACTCGAGCCACCAAGGAAATCGCCCGGCGTTACGGGGGCCTGGAGAACTTGGGCGAGAAGCTGATGAAAGCCGAGAACTTTGAACTGGCGCTGGATGAAATCATTTGGCTGATTACGCTGCTCGCGAACCAGTCTATCCTCATCCACAACCTGAAGAATAAGGACAACCCCAAGCCGCTCCTGACCGGGGAAGAGGTGGAGCTCCTGACTTCGCCGCTTGAGCTGGCGGGCTACAAGGAAGCCATCACCGAGGCGATGTTTAAGGGGACGAAGCGGCATATCGAGAGCGAGGGAGACCAAAAAAACGCGGAAGCCGGGTAAGCGATGAGGAGTTGTTCACCCGGCTTCTGTATTACGGCACTGTTCATTTAAACCGCTCCGAGGAAGAGGTGTGGCTTTTGCCGATTGGCCTCTTGCTGGACTTGTGGGAGTGCCACAGGCAGTTTCTCGGAATGGCGAAACAGAAAAGAGAGCTGTTCATTGAAGATCTGGTTCCCTATGGGGTATAGGCAGCAAAAAGCAGGGAATCCAGCCCCTGTTTAACAAAACTGCTGTTATTCCATTTGCAGAAAATCTGCCGCCGTAACGATTTTTGGGTTTGTGATGCCTGATTCAAGAAAGTCCTTGTCGCCGGTTAAAAGTACATCGGCTTTTGCCGTTACAGCTGCCCGGAGAATTGGCCTGTCGGATATGTCCCGGACAAGCGCTTCATCTGACACGTCAACAACAGAAGTCGGAACAACCTCAAGGACGGTGAGCGCAAGCGCCAAAAAGCGTTCAAGAGCCTGGATTTTGTGCGAGAATTTCCGGTTGTAGACCCGGCGAAGCTCATCAATGTTTTGATCGCAAATCACACCGTGGTTGGGGTGGGTAACTGCTTTGACGTATGCCTGATATGACGTTCCCTCATTGCTCAAGGACGCGGAAATAAGAATATTGGTATCGATCAATACCCTCACAGTCCTTCAATCTCCGCGCGAACGTCCTTTACCAGATCCATGACATCGTCATCGGTCTGAATCCCGGCTTTTTCCGCCTCGCCCTTCATTTCCTGCCGCAGCATTTTCATAGCGTAAACAGCAGAGTTCATTAGGATGACACGGTCTTCCTCGCAAATGAGGGTGACACGGTCTCCAGTGGCAAGGCGAAGCTTGGAACGGATATCCTTTGGGAGCGTAATTTGGCCTTTGGCCATTACCTTGGCGTTATCAACTATAGGGACACTCATGCTAAAACCTCCTTGAATTTTGAAAAGTAGGGCAATCCCTATTTGCCCTACCATTAGTATATGCCAAACAGCGTTAAAATACAATTGCTTTTGAAAATTTTGCAGGGGAGGTGCGCTGCGTGGCAGATTTCGGCCTACGGATAGGCGTAGAAGGCCAAAAGGAATTCAAGACCGCTATGCAGGATATCAACCGTTCTTTTAAGGTCCTTGGCAGCGAAATGGAGCTTGTTTCTGCCCAGTTTGGCAAAAACGACAAGTCAGTCGAGGCCTTAACCGCGCGAAAAGAAGTGCTTGGCAAAGAGATTGACGAGCAGAGGAAAAAGACGGATGTCCTCCGCGCCGCCCTATTAAATGCCGCCGCCTCCTTTGGCGAAAATGACAAGCGCACACAAGAGTGGCAAATACAGCTAAATAAGGCAAACGCCGCGCTCCTTAACATGGAGCGCGAGCTAAGCGACACGAGTAATGCCCTAGAAGATGCCGCAAAGGAAACAAACGACCTAGAAACACAAACAGAACAGCTTGGCGACGAGCTTGACAGAACTGGCAAAGACGCAGATGAGGTTGGCTCCAAGTTTGACAGATTGAGGGGCACACTGCAAAACGTCGGCATAGCGATGGGCGCCGCGTTTGTTGCCGTAGGCGTTGCCGCTGCGGCTGCAGGCCGGGCGCTTGCCGGCATGTCCGTAGGTGCTGCAACGTATGCCGATGAGATACTTACCGCAGCCACAGTCACCGGGATGAGCACAGATGCGCTGCAGGCATACAGATATGCTGCCGAGCTTGTGGACGTGCCGCTTGAAACGCTGACCGGCAGCATGGCAAGAAACGTGCGCGCGATGGATGCGGCCCGCAGAGGGGCGAAATTACAAACCGGGGCGTATAAGGAGCTTGGCGTCTCTGTGACCGACGCCGGCGGCAATCTCCGTGACGCGGAAACGGTCTACTGGGAAACGATCGACGCGCTGGGGCGCATAAAAGATGAGACGGAGCGCAGCGCCCTCTCCATGCGGATATTTGGCAAATCGGCGCTGGAGTTAAATCCGCTTATTGCGCAGGGCTCCGCCGGCATCGCGGAATTAACCGAAGAAGCCCGGCAAATGGGCGCGGTGATGAGCGAGGAAGCGCTCTCTAGCCTTGGCGCGTTTGACGATACTGTCCAGCGGCTCACCGCAGGCGCCGGAGCCGCGAGGAACGCCCTGGGCATGGTGCTTCTGCCGCAGCTTACCGTTCTTGGAACCCAAGGCGTGGAACTGCTCGGCAACTTTACGCGGGGCTTAAACGAGGCGGGCGGCGACTGGACGAGAATCAGCGCGGTAGTCGGAGACGCCGTGGGCGGCATCGTAGACACTATCATGAAAACCCTGCCTGACATCATCCAGCTTGGCATGGATATCGTGATGTCCATCGGCCGGGCAATTACGGACAACCTCTCCCTGCTAGCGGACGCCGCCGCCAAGATAATCATGACGCTGTTAGAGGGGCTGATTAAAGCTCTTCCCGGGCTTAGCGAGGGCGCCCTGCGGCTTGTGCTGGCCCTCGCGGACGGAATTGTTGCCGCCCTGCCGGCGCTCGTGGAGGCGGCGGCAAAGATGATCGCCACGCTGGCCGGCGGCATTGGAGACGCGCTGCCCCGTCTTATCCCGGCGCTTGTGCAAGCTGTCGTACTCATCGCGCGTACTCTGGTAGAAAACCTACCCCTCCTGCTGGACGCGGCTTTTCAGCTAATTATTGGTCTGGCACGAGGGCTTCTCGGCGCTATCCCCCAGCTTGTGAGCGCGCTGCCAGCCATCATTACCGCTGTCGTTGACTTCTTGATCGCCGCGATACCGCAAATAATCGAAGCGGGCATTCTGCTCATTGTGGCGCTGGTTGCTGCGCTACCGGAGATAATTACGGCAATCGTAGCGGCAATCCCGCAAATCATCGCGGCGCTGGTGGGCGCAATCCTTGGCTCCATACCGCAACTTATCCAGGCTGGGGTACAGCTTTTTATCGCCTTAGTCCGGAACCTGCCCTTCATTATCGCGGAAATTGTAAAGGCGGCGCCGCAGATTGTTTCAGGGCTGGTCAAGGCGTTCTCCGGCTCTGCTTACCAAATGGCGCAGGTGGGCGGAGACCTTATCAGGGGGCTGTGGCAAGGCATCTCTAATATGGGGGCGTGGCTTCGGGGCCAGATCGCCGGCTTTATGAACGGCATGGTGGGCGGCATCAAAAGCTTCTTTGGTATCAGGAGCCCGTCTGTGCTGTTTGCCGGAATCGGCGGAGACATGGCCGCGGGCATCGGCGTAGGTTTCGAGCGGGCGATGTCGCGGGTCGGCGACGATATGCGCGCGGCTGTCCCGACAGGCTTCGCCCTGCCCGGCGCGGCGGACAGAGACGTTAAGCATATTCACTCAGGCGTTATCACCATCAAAGGCGTAACTAACGAAGGGGAATTTGTCAGCGCGGTGGACGCGGTCATGGCCGAGATGAGGAGAAGCAACAGGAGGTAACGATATGCCGGTCGGAATGTGGACAGCGGATGATACGCCAATTACGCCTTACACAACTACTATCCGCCGCCTTGAGGCGCGCCAGGTTTGGCACACCACGCTTGACGGGCAGCCTCATGTGCAAACCATCGGCGAGCCGGTAGAAATTGTTGACGTTGAGCTATGGACCTACAAGGCGGGGAAAGACCTCCTCGATTATTGCCAGGCAACCGGCACGCCCGTTAAGGTGAGTGACGGAGCGGAAATATGGGTGGGGGTTATCGCCGAGGGTCCTGCGTGGGAAAAGGTTAACAGAACGCTTGGCATATTCAGGACCGAGCTTTCGATAAAGGCGCTTGCGCCAGAGTAGGCAGTGAGGTGGTGGTTATGTGCGCCCTATCAGCCCGGAGCTGTTGGCAAAAGTAAAGAGCAGGCAGCAGACTTTATATAACAACGCAGAGCCAAAGCTGAAGCTGCAATTTAGCAGGGGCCTGACCAGCGAGTTGTTTTTGGTCTACACAATCCAGACCAAAGACTTGCTGCAAGCCGTGGATGTGACCGTTAAGCGTACTGCGGCGGGCCTGCCCCCGTCTGAGGTTATCGCTATTTGCCTAGACAATAATGTGGCGCGGGTAAAGTCGAAACCTTTGCCGTACAATGAGCTGACCCCGTGGGTTGATGAATTTACCGTAGCGCCAGATGTCGCGTGCGCGGCGATCGAATTCGATGGATTTTGGGATAGGGACTGGAAAACAAAGCGGTTTAACTTTATAACCGAGGAAGCGCCGTGGATTTTTTACGCGCGCGGAGGCGTGCTATACGCCAAGCGCTGGCGAGACGCGCCACTAGCGCTTGCGGATAACGTGGACAAAGTTTGCGCGATTCGAGGGTGGGTGCCGGTAGACAGCGACCAGGCCAATGACCAGGGCCTAATCGCCGCCTATATCAAGAACGGGAAAGTTTATTACAGGTCGTACTGCACTCAGGTTAACAGCGCAAAGCTCTGGGAAGTCGAGCGGGAGGTTCCCGGGATTGCCGGCGCGGTCACAGACCTCGCGCTGTTTCGGACAAACGATTTCCGGATTGGCTTTCTCGTTACGGTGGGCGGCATGATGCGCTGGTTTTTGACGGAAAGAAACTACGCCGGCATGAGCGTGTGGCCTGATTTGATTACGGCGGGAATAGCCGGCTTATCCTTCGGTACGGTACCTGTCCGGTACCACGACGCCTTCCACCCGGCGGAAAGCGTGACCGGCAGCGTTGACGTGGACCGTTTCTATGTTTGCCCGGCTGACGCGGCGGCTTTAGTTCTTAACGTGCAAAGGCCTACGGCCAGGACGATTGTTGTTACCTTTAACCATGCGCTTGAAACAGCCGAAAAGGACTTTATGGCCGTCCGAAACGTAAACGGCTCCCGATTTTATGCCCTAAGCTCGGTGGCCATAAACGGTAAGGACTTAATAGTAACGACAGCCGCTGATTTGCCGCTAGGCGACGCTTATCTGGAAATGTCCCAGGCCGGCAAGTATTATGTGGCTTTAAGGGTTACCTCCGCGTGCGTGCTCGATTACAGCCAGTTCTCAATTTTGGCCAAGGGACAACCGTCGGAAGTTTTCACTGACGAAGCGCTAACGGCGGCGGTTAATAGCGTTGCTTTTGTTGTTATTCAGGTCTTTTATAGAGACGGCTACTCAAGTAACGAAAACATTACGGCTGGAATAGCCCATATTTCGTTTGCGGTTACCCGGGTGGGCGGAAATCCGTTGTAAGGGGTGAGTTTATGAAGGTACAAGCGGAGGTTAAGTTGCACAACCGGTTTGACGTCGAGGTTCGGGAGGCGGGAACCGGCAAGCTAAAGCAAAAAGCCCAAGCCTTAAACATCGTGCTCAATCAGATGTGGACGAGGCTTTGCGCGGGAAGCGGCTACTTTGGCGCCATCCAATTCGGCTCCGGCAGCGGTACGCTTACACCGGCGAGGACCTCGCTGTTTTCACATCTGGGAGCCAGGTGGGCGGCGGATGTTACGATTATCAGGGCCTTGCCGACTTCCTCCTGGAGAAGGCGGATTGTGCTGAATCCGGAGGAATTCGTCGGCGCGGTGCTTTCGGAAGTTGGCATTGCTTCTAGTTCTGGAATAAATGACCTTGTGACGCACGCTATGCTAGAGGATTCGGAAGGCAACCCGATTACGATAACAAAAACAGATGTGGATGTTGTAACGATCTTCGCCACGGTGTTTGTCACCTTTAGCACGCCAAGCGGCGTAGTCCTGATAGGCATGCCCAACAGCAATTCTCTGGTAAACTGGCTGGCCGCCGGTGGTTCGGCGCCGGCGGGGTCGTTTAGTCTGGGCGAAGCCGTGGGCGCGGGGCATAATTCGCTGGCCGGAATTGGCTCACAACCGTCGCTTGGCGGTTCTCCTGCGGTGACATGGACAGCCGATACGCCGAACAGGCGCCGGGTCTCAAGCGTGGTGCGGTTTGGCACAACCGTCGGCAATGGCCATGTAGCCGAATTTGCGTTCTCTAGCCTGTTTCGCGCCGAATTGCCACTGGCCGGCGTCTTTCCGGGGCAGCCTTATACAGGTGTTCCGGTGGGCACAGGGGATGGGAGCGCCAGAAGCTTTACGCTGCCATCAAGGAATATCGCTCAAGGCTCTATTGTTATGAAGCTCAATGGCGTTGTGGCAACAGCGTATACGGCAGGGTTGGTACCCGCTGTCAATTATCGTTTTGTAACCCTTTCCACCCCAGGCTCCGCTCAGGACGTAGCTTTGTCCGCTGATGGCGCTGTTTTGGCTTTGGTGCTTAACGCTAATAACGTGATGACTTTTGACCGGGTGGGGGTGGCGTGGGTCAGGCGGCCTGACCCTGCGGCGGGGCTTACGGGGACTGGGCGTGGAGTGGCCTTATCCCCTGCCGGCTTGCTTGTTGCCGCCGCGCATGATAACGCGCCTTTTGTCACGACCTACGACTGGAGCGGCTCAGCGTGGCTTAAACGGCCGGACCCGGCGGTACCGCCTCCGTCATCGGGGATAGCGACCGCTCTGTCCGCTAACGGACTGGTTCTTGCCGTGGCACACTGGAATACGCCTTTTATCGCGACCTACGAGTGGAGCGGCTCCGCCTGGGTCAGGCGCCCGAACCCAGGCGTTTTGCCTCCGGATAATTGCCATGACGCAGCGCTTTCGTCCAACGGGGCTGTGCTCGCGCTGGCGCACGCTACCGCGCCTTTTGTCACGACTTATGACTGGAGCGGCTCAGCCTGGGTCAGGCGTCCAGACCCAGGCGTTTTGCCTACGGGGACTGGCCGAGGGGTGGCCCTATCAGCTAACGGTTTAATTCTTGCCGTAGCGCATAGCACCTCGCCTTTCATCACGACTTACGACTGGAGCGGCTCGGCCTGGATTAAGCGTCCGGACCCGAACGTTTTGCCTACAAGCGAAGGCAGGGTTGCGCAACTTTCGGCTGAGGGGTCGATTCTCGCTATGTCACAGAGCTCCTCGCCCTTTTTAATAATGTATGACTGGAGCGGTTCGGCCTGGCTCAGGCGTCCAAACCCAGGCGTTTTGCCCGGGGGTTCTGTGCTGGCGCTTTCTCCTGATGGCTTTAGTGTCTGCGCGCCAGAACTGTTCGCCGTTTTTGTTTACGACGCAGCACCCAGGACTACCAGAATCACATTTGACACAGCACCGGCGACTGGCGTGGCTGTCACCGCTGATTATATGGTTAATGGTGTTCATAAGACCGACCAGTTCGTTATCGACGCAGGCCTTAGTTTGCAGTTTGGAACGCCATAGGTGGTGACAGAACGTGGAACTGATATTTGAGCACACGGCTGAATTAGGCAGCGGTACTAACCCAGCGGCGGTGCATCTGGCTGATAACTCAGTTTACTTGTTCTCTGTTTCGGGTGGCCGGCTAAGAGCAAGGCATTGGCAGCCGGGGGCTGGCGATGTGCCGTGGGGCGCTCCGGCGTTTGGGCCCGCGTTTACCGGCACAGCCGACAAGAATATGTCTCTGGTAAGGCTTAAGAATGTGCCCCGTATGGGAATTTACGGCGCGTGGCGTCAGGCCGAAGTTTATAAAGATGGGGCGCTGCTTGTGCCGGAGCGTCAGCGGTTTGCGATATGGGCCGGCATGGCCGATTTTAGCAAGTATCTGGATAGCTGTACGATTGAGATGACCCAAGGCACGCTGATTATGGCTGTAAGCATGACGCTTGATAACCCAAAACAGTTTGTGGCCGGAGAGGCCGCCGCGCGGATTGTGCCCGGCATGAAAATCGAGCTGCTTTTAACATTGGGGGATAGTGAGGAGTATCCGCTTGGCGTGTATTATGCGGACCATGTTAACATGGGAGTTACGAAGAGCGCTGTGTCTATCGAGGGGCGGAGCATCAGCGGAAAACTGCTTAAAGACCAGGTACTGGATGAAAACTTCGAGTTTCCACGTCAGACATATTTTTTGAATGTTGTTAAGCTGCTCAAAGACGCTGGAATTGAGGACTACGATGTGCAATCGACGGCAGACCCGAACGCGTGGGAGTACGGCATTAGATTTATGCCGAGCATGGGCACGTTTGACGCGCTAAGTGAAATGATCCGGGCTTCGCGGAACTGGGCGGTGATTGAAACCATGGACGGCAAAATCGTCGCCGGCTCAGTGGTAACGTACCCGCCAATCCAGGTAACCGGCACCTACACCTTCGAGCGGGGCAAGGATATCTGGAGTCGGGACGTTGTCCGCGACGACAAGGAAATATACCACAGAGTGTGCGGCTGGTTTTTGACAGCGACTGGAGCGACATACCTGTACGCGCCCGTTGTTTCGGAATACGAGTGGATAGCGGCTCCGCATAAGACGCTGCATATCCAGTTTCCAGACGACTCCGATGATACTGAGGTGCGGGCGATTGTCAGCGATATTGCCGGACGAATAGCAAACGCGGGAATCGTTGAAACGTTTGTCGGGCCGCTTCGCCCTCAGCTTTTGGTGGGGGATGAAGCGCGGATCACCTCAGATGATGGAACCCAGATTCTTGGCACGGTTACGACGGTGCGGCATATGCTCGGGAAGGATGGGTTTAGGACGGAGTTTACTGTAGACAGCGGCGGCGAGAAGGGGCGCCTGAACATTAGGGAACTGATTAACTCGGCAGTTCAGCCTGCCAGAGGGACAGGCAAACGCGTCTTTGCATGAAGCCAATATTGGCGGCTTTCTGGGCGCTCTGCCGGGGAGGATGCCAAATTATCTTTGGAGGTGATTATCGTTGGAGTATGCGCTTTTAGTGTCCATTATCTCTGTGTTGTTCGCCATTTACGCAGGAGTTATCAGCCTGCGCCGCTTCCAGCGCCAGGATGACCAAGCCGAAAGCGCCATGTTGGCGCGGGTTAATCTGAGCCTTGAACACATCAACGATGGCATTACAACGATCCGTCAAGATGTGTGCGAGATCAAGGCAGATATCAAGGAGCACGGTGAACGCATCGTCAAGGTCGAAGAGTCGAGCAAACAGGCGCACAAAAGGCTTGACGACATGACCGCGCGGAGGGCTGGTCTGTGAGCGCCGGCCGTTTAATTTCACAAAAAGGATGTGGGCCGGATGTTCTATAAAAACGAAGTGCCTTATATTATCAACCATATCCCCTTATCAAGCAGGCGGCCGGGGCTATCACGCCAGCCGAAAACGCTGACCGTCCACAGTACCGGCAATCCGCGGAGCACCGCCCAGAACGAGCGCGCTTGGCTCGTAAACCCAAGAAACATACGCGTAGCAAGCTGGCATGTGGCGGTGGACGAGAAAGAAGCGGTCGAGGCTATCCCGCTAAATGAAGTGGCTTGGCACGCCGGAGACGGCAGGCAAGGCGAAGGCAACGCTTATTCCATCGCTGTGGAAATCTGCGAAAGCGGCGATAGGGCAAAAACACTGGACAACGCGGCCAGGGTAATTGCCGCCCTCCTCCGGGAGCAGGGTTTGACTATGGCTGATGTTGTGCAGCATTTTAACTGGAACAAGAAAAATTGCCCGCGGATATTGCGGGCGGGAAAGCTGTGGAACGAGTTCTTAGCAGCGGCCGGATCTTACTATGAGGGCGAAGCACAAGGCGCTCTGGAAGCAGCCGTGGCGCTGCTTGTAAAAGAAGAAGTTGTGCGCTCTCCGGATTACTGGCTGGAGAACGCCAAACCAGGAAAGCTGGTGCGGGGGGAATTTGCTGCGGTATTAATCATCAGTACGGCAAATAGGTTGCGGGGAGGTGAATAATGTGAAGCCGTGGTATAAGTCTAAGACCGTCTGGGCGAATGTGCTGGCCCTGCTTATTTCCCTGGGGGTTGACTTGCAGGAACAAGACGTTGTGACAATTTTAGCGGTGATAAACCTGGTGTTGCGGGTTATGACGAAGGAAAAATTGGCGTTGTAGAAATAGGTCCATAGTTGTGGAGTTCCCTCTGCCCTATGGGTCTATTTTTTTTTGCACCTAAACCGTCCGATTTTACCTTCTCCGGTGGCTTATAGCGAAGGCGCCTGTGATTTGCCTTCGGAGGAGGTACGATTGTGACATATCAGCAAAAAGAAAAAATCAGGCTAATGCGCGGCGAGGGTTTCAGCTATGCGAAGATCGCGGCGGCTCTTAGCATCTCGGAGAATACGGTGGAATCATTCTGCCGCCGGAATAACCTCGGCGGTGTCAGCATGGGAATCGCCAAGCAATGCTATGGAGCTCTTTGCCGTCAGTGTAAAACCCTGCTTACACATACCGTGGGGGCGAAACAGAAGCGGTTCTGTTCCAGTAGATGCCGCCTTGCCTGGTGGAACACCCACCCGGAAGCCCTCAGGCGTAAGGCTATCTATACCTTCATATGCGCCCACTGCGGCGCCACCTTTGAGAGCTATGGCAACAAGAAGCGCAAATACTGCTCCCGCGCCTGCTATGGCAAGTCAAAGGCGGTGCCGCGTGAGTAAGCAGCAGGCAAGCATCCACTACAGGACGGCAATGGCGGTTTTTAGAAAGTGGCTTGCCGAGGGCATCATCACCGAGGAAGAACTGACAACAATTGGTATACTCATGGCACAAAAATATGGCCTGCCTTCGCACAGTATCTATCGCTAAAACACTTGATAATACGGGCGTTTAGAGCGAATATGTCATAAACGGAAGGAGGCCTTTTAATGGAGCGAATCATCACGCGAACAGCCCCATCGGTTCCGTTGCTGCCAAGAAGACCAAGGGTTGCCGCCTATGCACGGGTATCAAGCGGCAAAGACGCGATGCTCCACTCGCTCGCTGCCCAGGTTAGCTATTACAGCGGACTGATTCAGCGGCGGCCAGACTGGGAATATGCCGGAGTCTATGCCGATGAAGCACTGACGGGAACCAAAGATAGCCGGCCTGAGTTCCGGCGTATGCTCGCCGACTGCAGGGAGAACAAGGTTGACATGATCATTACCAAATCAATTTCCCGCTTTGCCAGGAATACCGTTACACTTCTCAAGACGGTGCGGGAGTTAAAACTGCTCTGCGTGGATGTATATTTTGAGGAGCAGAACATCCATTCCATCAGCGGAGACGGGGAGCTTATGCTGACCATTCTTGCCAGCTACGCCCAAGAAGAAAGCAGGTCAGTAAGTGAAAATTGCAAATGGCGTATCCGTAAGCAGTTTGAAAATGGCGAACTGGCCAATTTGCGCTTCATGTTTGGTTATAAAATTGAAAAGGGCAAAGTTGAAATTGACCCTGAAGAATCGGCTATTGTTCGCATGATATTTGATGATTATATAAATGGCATGGGCGGCAGCAAGATTGCGGTGAAGTTAAAACAAAAGAACATACCTACCATACGGGACGGGGATTGGAACAGCGAAAGAGTAATTGCAATTATTAAGAATGAAAAATATACAGGAAACGCCTTGCTCCAAAAAAAGTATGTAACAGACCATTTAACAAAAAGGCTGGTCTGGAATAAAGGCAAATTACCCATGTATTTTGCGGAAGGCACACACCCCGCCATTATCGATACGAAAACTTTTGAAAGAGCACAGAAGGTCTTAAAAGAGCGGCGCAAGATTTGCGGTGCAAAGGGTGATACTCATAACCGTTACCCCTTTAGCAGAATTATTCGATGCGAAAATTGTGGTAAGAAATATAAGCGAAAAGCCGGGAATAGAAAGCCAGCATGGCAGTGCTCAACATACTTGGAACAGGGTAAAGCCGCCTGTCTTGCAAAGCAAATACCCGAAAACATACTTTATGAGGCAGCTACAGATGTCCTTGGGCTTAGTGAATTTGATGAAAGTATCTTCAAAGAAAAGATAACAGAAATCTTGGTGCCCGAGTTCAATAAGCTGGTCTTTGTGTTTTGTGATGGACATTTAGTTGAAAAGGTCTGGCAGGACAGGTCACGAAGGGAAAGCTGGACTGATGAAATGCGGCAGGCTGCTCGTGAAAAAGTAAAAGGGGTGAAGGAACAATGGCGGTAAATGTAAGAATAATACCGGCAACCCCTAAGCGACATTCAGCCCAAAATAATAATCTGACTGCTAAACGAAGGGCTGCGGCTTATGCCAGGGTCTCCACCGATAGCGAGGAGCAATTGACTAGTTATGAGGCACAGGTGGACTACTATACAAAGTTTATTAAGGAGCGTGCAGACTGGGAGTTTGTTAAGGTCTATACAGACGAAGGTATCAGCGCTACCAATACCAAGAAACGTGACGGATTTAACCAGATGATAGCAGATGCTTTGGCCGGGCAGATAGATTTAATTATAACAAAATCAGTAAGCCGTTTTGCCAGAAATACTGTGGACAGCCTTGTAACGGTGCGTCAGCTTAAGGAGAAAGGCGTGGAGGTCTACTTCGAGAAAGAAAATATTTATACGCTGGACAGTAAGGGTGAGCTTCTCATCACGATAATGTCCAGCCTTGCACAGGAGGAAAGCCGCTCCATATCCGAAAATGTCACATGGGGGCAGCGCAAGCGTATGGCAGATGGAAAGGTCAGCCTGCCATACAGCCAATTTCTCGGCTATAAAAAGGGTGAGGACGGCCTGCCGGAAATTGTGGAATCCGAAGCGGATGTTGTGCGAATTATATTCCGGCTATTCATAGAGGGCAAAACGCCATCGGCGATTGCTAAGTTTTTAGAAACAAAAGGCAAATTATCCCCGGGCGGTAAAAAGAAATGGCAGGTTGCTACGGTAAAAAGCATTCTATCCAACGAAAAATACAAAGGGGATGCTCTTTTACAAAAAACCTTCACAGTAGATTTTCTTAATAAAGCCAAGAAGATTAATGAAGGGGAGATTCCACAGTACTATGTTCAAAATAGCCACCCGGCAATAATCGACCCGAATGAGTTTGATGCGGTGCAGGCGGAAATAGAGCGTAGGAAAAAAATCGGTAGGCCCATAAGTTGTGAAAGCCCTTTCTCGGCAAAGATAGTCTGCGGTGAATGCGGGGGCTATTATGGTCCCAAGGTTTGGGGATCCAACACCAAATACCGGCGCACCATTTGGCGGTGTAATGAGAAATATAAGGGTGATAAGAAATGCTCGACTCCCCATATCACTGAGAATGAGGTTAAACAGAAGTTTATTGAAGCTTTCAACTCACTATCCAACTCTCGGGATGAGATAATAGCTAACTGCCGATTGGCACAAAATGTTCTTTGCGATTGCACTGAGCTTGATGCTAAGTTAACTGAACTTCATCAAGAAATCGAGATTGTGGCAGAGTTATCAAGAAAAGCCATTTATGAAAACGCTCATGTTGCTATTAATCAGGATGAATGGCAAGAACGGAATAATGGGTATTTGGAAAGGCATCGAAAGGCATTAGAACAGGTTGCTAGAATTGAAAAGTTGAAGCGCGAACGTCAGAACAAATACCTGATGCTTGAAAGCTTTATTAAAGGCATTGAAACCCGGCCATTAGTATTGGAGGAATTTGACGATAAGCTGTGGGCGGTAGCTATAAAAAAAGTTAGGGTGATGCCTGACGGTAGGTTAGCGTTCAGCTTCAAGGATGGGACGGAAAATGAGGAATAGCAAACAGTCTGAAAACAGTTGCTAAGAGTTCTTTTGTGCTATGAGATAGCGCAAGCTCAATGCAATTGCAAAAAAACAACGCAGCCTTCGAGCAATAATGTATCGGTTAAAAGGAATGACCAAAGTGACTATATTACTAAAGGCATAGAAGTTAAATAGTTTAAGCCCAACGAGCAGTCAGTATATGTTTTGAATTCCAGCAGATGAACCTGCTGGAATTCACTCAGAAACAAAATGCAAATCATTCAGACAACAAAGTAGACCCAACTGAAGATTTGAGTTTAAACTAAGGAAAGGATTGTTTACAGTGGAACTATGTCTTTAGAGGACTATGGGATCTCGATCTCGAAGATATAGTCAAAGAATTTTTTTGTAACTGTTATTAGCTATTCTCTAATATCAGGATGGATAATACGAAGGGTCTAATCGCAGGATTCTGACTACAGGTAAAAATAAATAATTGTCTCTTTAGGTTTATTTCCTTAATCATATGAATTATAATTAACTATAGGTAATTTAAATACAAGATGCTGAATCCTTTTGGAGTGGGGGAACCATTTTTCTGGGGTGAATTTCTATCAAGAAAAGGGGCAGCTATCCCTAACCCGACAGCTAACCTCGTAAGCATTAAGCCACAATGCAAAATACTAATAAAGTATATTTGTTTGTGGTTTTTATTTTTAAGTTAAATATCCACTTGAAAACCAGATTAGTACTGAATTATTTACACTCCCTCAAATAATATTTTTTAAGAGGAGGTTTACCTAGACTAAGATGGAACAATTTTTTGATACCGATTACCTGATTTTGCTCATGGCTCTTTTATTGATTGTGGGGGTGTTAGTTGCGAAATTTTCTGCTCGACTTGGAGTTCCTGCATTAGTACTTTTTATTTTAGCAGGTATGGCTGCGGGAAGTGATGGTTTAGGATTAATATATTTTGATAATGTTCAACTTGCACAAATGGTAGGTATGCTTGCCTTAATAATTATTCTTTTCGAGGGCGGGCTGCAAACTAAATGGACGACGGTAAAACCCGTGGCGGTTCCATCTATTTTTCTAGCATCCATTGGGGTTCTAATAACTTCACTAGTAGTAGCTGTTACTGCCAAATTTGTGTTAGGTATAACATGGTTTGAGGGATTTCTGTTTGGTGCAATTGTAAGCTCAACGGACGCTGCTGCGGTATTTGCCGTTCTAAAGGGTCAAAACCTGCGTGAAAGGCTAAGGGCAACACTGGAATTCGAATCAGGTTCAAATGACCCGATGGCATTCCTTCTTACCTTAACCTTCGTTGAACTGCTTTTGCTTGACAAATCCTATGTGAACTTTTGGCTTATTGGTTCATTCTTCTGGCAGATGGGAATTGCCGCTATTCTTGGTTTTGTCATGGGCAAACTAGCTGCCATGGCAATAAATAAAATAAACTTAGATTCAAGTGGTCTGTACCCTGTGTTTGCACTGGCTTTTGCACTTTTAACTTACAGTTTAACCAGCCTGGTAGGAGCTAGTGGGATATTGGCAGTTTATGTATCCGCTCTTGTTATCGGCAATTCTGAAATAACATTTAAACACTCAATTTTTGGGTTTAATGAAGGTTTCGCATGGATAATGCAGATTTTGATGTTTATGATTCTTGGTTTATTAGTATTTCCAACGCAGCTGTTTGTCCCAAACATTATGTTAAATGGATTGCTCCTTTCTGCAGTATTAATGTTTTTTGCTCGCCCAGTAGCTGTATTCATCTCGACCATCAAAATGGGGTTTAGTTTAAAGGAAAAATTTTTTCTTTCCTGGGCAGGTTTAAAAGGAGCAGTACCTATTGTACTGGCAACTTATCCATTGACTGCCGGTTTAGAAAACAGCCATTTATTCTTTAATGTTGTATTTTTTGTTGTGTTAACTTCTGCTTTAATACAGGGTTCAAGTATTATGTTATTTGCTGAAAAACTTAAATTAACTATACCTAAAAGGGTAGAATCTCCCCATTCTTTGGAGCTAATATCCATCGGGAAAGCTAATGCAGAAATCATTGAATTCCAAGTGTGTGAGGCTAACGACATAACTGGCAAGGCTTTAGCAAATATTACTTTTCCAAAGGATGTGCTGGTCACCGCTATAATACGCTCTGGTCAATTAATTACTCCGACAGGCATAACAAAAGTTGAGGCTGGAGATATTCTATATATTCTTGTGGATAAAAAAAGTAAAAAAGAGCTTATAGAACTTCTGAATAATCGAAAGGCAGACTTTGAAGATGTGATTTGTACAGAACAAATGTAACAATTCATAACAATGAAATTTTAAAAGGGAGGTTAGCGTTAACATGTCTCATGAGCTTAAATTAGTAGTATCAATTGTTGCCAAAGAGAAATCTGATCGAGTTATTGAAGCCATTGAAAAAGCTGGTGCTATTAAAAGTACTATTATGCTCGCCAGGGGGAGAAGCAGAAATAATCCTAAGTTGTTTTTTGGGATGCAAATTGAGCCAATGCGAGAAGTTATCTTCACTTTAGTACCCAAAGAAAAAGCAGAGGTTATTTTTGAGATTGCAATGAAGGAAGGGAATTTAGATAAACCCTTAAATGGATTGGTGTTTATAGTAGACTTAGAAAAAGTCGGTGGAATTGACTTAAGCATGCTTGAGTAAAAACAAGTAAGCCATATTCTTAATGTTAATATTCTAGCAGAAAGTTAAGTCTAAATGGGGCATGCAAAATGCACCCCCCATCCTTTAAATCGTTGAACATTAGACCAAGGGGTGTGCATTGTATCATTTTGTAGTAGATTAGCCAAATAATCTACCATCTATTGATACAAGGATTGTGTCGGTGGGTGGTTTTGTTTTGTCTTGAAAAGGCTAGAAACCAGCCGCTTTCGGGCTTTTTGCTTTTCACCCAGTAGCAATAGTTGGTATTTTCCAGAGGGCTTTTTCGCAGGACACTTGACTTGAACCGTGGCGGTTTACGAGGTAGCTCAAGGGGCAAATCGTTAAAAGAATGAGTATTCCTGCGGCATCCGGCCAGCAATCCTGTGACATCCGGCCAGAGTTCTTGTCACATCCGGCCACAGTTCTT
>QLUR01000018.1 GCA_018725565.1 Bacillota bacterium
AAAAAATTTTCCCCTGAAGCCTTATGCCGCAGGGGGTTTTTGGTTTCTGTATTTAGCTAAGCTGTCAAACTAACGAGTACTCTTTCTGAAAGCTTTTGCAGCAGTTGACTTTTCTGACTTACTAATGTATACTGAGTAAGCATCATCGTTTGGAGCTGTGGTGTAGCGGCCTAACATGCCGGCCTGTCACGCCGGAGACCGCGGGTTCGAATCCCGTCAGCTCCGCCATATTGCCGAGATAGCTCAGCTGGTAGAGCAGCGGACTGAAAATCCGCGTGTCCCCAGTTCAATTCTGGGTCTCGGCACCATGCGGAAGTAGCTCAGTGGTAGAGCATCGCCTTGCCAAGGCGAGGGTCGCGGGTCCGAATCCCGTCTTCCGCTCCATTATGCAAATTTCAAAAAAGCCCCATAAACAAAGGGATTGGAGTATCTGCTCCAGTCTCTTTATTTTGCGTTTAGACAAAAATTAGACAAACAATATTTTTGTTAGTTTACATAATATACATTATCGGACGTTATTTTTAAATTTCAGTCGATGCTTTTAAAGCTGTGATTTCTCAAGATTACTCCTGTGAAGACATGCACCAAGTAAGGGTCAAACTGCTTACCGGCGCTGCTTCTGATTTCGGCGACGGCCTGAGCGGAACTAAACGCTTCGCGATACGGCCGGTCATGGGTCATGGCGTCATAGGCGTCCAAAATAGCCAGGATTCTGCAGCAGAGCGGTATCTCATCCCCCTTAAGCGCCAGTGGATAGCCGTTTCCATTCCACCATTCATGATGATGCAGAATAAGTTCAGCAATGTGTTCCAGGTCCGGAGAAGTCTTGGCAATACGGAAGCCTATTTCTGCATGCCTTTTCATTACTTCCATTTCTTCAGCTGTAAGTTTGTCTTCCTTGAAGAGAATTTTATCTGAAACGCCAACTTTACCCAAGTCGTGAAACTTGGCAAGCAGCAATAAATCAGCCTTCTCCGTTTTAGGCATATCCAAAGCTTCTGCCATAACCAGCGCCATTTTTTCCAAACGGTCCGCATGTCCTTCAGTGATATAATCCCTCTCTGCCAGCATTGCCTTCAGCGTCGCAATAAAATGACTCTTTGCACCGGCGCTGCGCAGCAGTTTATCACGATTCAGGTTATGGTCAGCCTGCAGGTATACATCCCGAAGCGGCGGAAATCCGGTTGCGTAGCCGATGGAAAGGCTAAGCGGAATTTCCGGGGATTTTTCATTGTAACTTTTTAGGGACTCGCCGATGCGCCGACAAGCATCCTCTGCAGCAGCTCTCCCTGTATTTGGCAACAGCAGGGCAAATTCATCGCCTCCGATGCGGGCGACCACATCAGAACCGCGAAAAGGAAATTTTATAACATCGGCGGCCGCTTTTAGCAATTCGTCTCCTTTATGATGACCCATTGTATCATTGACCAGCTTCAGGGCATCCACATCACACATGATAATTGTAAGCGGAGCATACCGCTCGTCCTTGTCCAGACGTGCGATTTCTTCTTCAAAGTAAATCCGGTTGTAAAGACCGGTAAGAACATCATGCATACCAAGGTATTGCAACCGTGCCAGCATTTCTTTATGAGCCGTAAAATCCTTGATGGTTTTGACTGCTCCCAATACCTGCCCCTCACTGTCTTTAATGATTGAAGCAGCGCTCCACAGGTAGGCACCCTTACCTTTGTTCAGCAGGGGCGAAAATACCTCGGAAAACACAACGTCACCTTCGCGACGAAATTGCAGGTAATGTTCGGCAACCGCGAGTTCAGGATATAACAAGCTGTCAACTGTCAACGGTCTTCTTTCGCCATACAAAGCAACTGCATACTCATAATCGGCTTTGCCAAGTATTTCTGAGGCCCGGACACCAGTTAATGATTCCATGGCGCCATTCCAGGCAATTACGTTTCCCTGAAGGTCAATGGCAAACGTGGGGTCAGGCAGGCAGTTAATTAAAACTTCAAAGATTGTCCGGTAGGTTTCCGCAGTAATTGTTTTTGTTTGCCGATTCAATTTTTCAGGCACAAATTTCAGCCTCCCTGCCCTCGTGTCAATCATGTTCAGCGGACAGAATGACCAGCGCATCTACAGCGACTGGTTGGCTGCCGCTGATAATCAGCGGATTGATATCCAATTCGGTAATTTCCGGGTGTATCAGGGAAATAGAACCAAGAGTACGAATAATAGAAGACAAAGCGGCAACGTTAGCTGCAGGCAAACCGCGGTATTCACCAAGAATCCTGGCGGACAAAAGGTCGCCGGTCATCTCCTCCGCCTCCGTATCGCTTAGAGGTGCTGCCCGAAAGGCAAAGTCCCGTATTGCCTCCGCGAAAATGCCGCCTAACCCAAACATCAGACAAGGTCCAAAGCCAGGGAAACGCGTCATGCCTGCCAGTAATTCCCTGTTGCCCTGTACCATTTCAGAAACTAGAACAGGGATCTGCTGCGCCACGGCAGTAACAGCACGATAAGCCTGCCGGACTTCGCTTTCATTTTTAAGGCTGAGGTGAACGAGTCCCTTTTCAGTTTTATGAGCTATTTCCGGTGAGCAGCCTTTCAGGACGACAGGGTAGCCAAGAGAAAGCGCGGCACTGACCGCCTCATCCTCACTTAAAACCAGTTTCTCTTTGGTAACCGGAATCCCATAGGCTGCCAGCACTTGTTTAGACTCATACTCATCCAGTGACCGCCGGCCATTACGCACGGCATTGTCCAGAATCGCTGCAACCTGCAGTTGTCTGGCTGGCAGTTCAGCAGCCGGGAAAAGTGCTTTCCGTTCCCTGATTTTTTTGTATTGGAAAAGAGTGGCCATTGCTTTGGCGGCTTTTTCCGGCGAGTCAAATACCGGTATTTCATTATCCCTGTATGCAGAGGTGTAATTGTCTTCACGACCAAAAAATGAAGATACAAGCAGAGGAAAATTATATTTTTTCGGCAACTCAACAGCTTTGCTCATGTCCGGAGCATTCATCTCCAAGAATTGTTCCAATGTTAACCCGCCCACCATTTCTTTGATACGCGGGTAAATCTCTCGCATAAATCCGTGGCTCATGGCTCCGTGCAAAATGAGTCCGTCTACTTCTCCACTCTTTATGATTATCTCGGGTATGACTCTTGAGAGAATTTTGTCATTGAGATGAAAAGTCATGTCAACCGGGTTGGCACAAGAGGCATGGGAAAGTACATGTTGTTTGATTTCGTGTTGCAGTTCATCCGAAAACCGGGGCACATCCAAACCTCCAGTTTCACAAACATGAGAAATAGCCGTTCCGGGTCCTCCGGAGTTGGTAATCACTGCTACTCTGTTTCCTTTTAAGACTGGCTGAGTAGCCAGAGCCCAACCCTGAGCATAAAGGTCTTCGATGCCAAAGCTCTGGATAACGCCTGCCTGCTTGAAAATACCTTCATACAGGAATTCCGGACCGCCCATGGAACCAGTGTGACTCATCCCTGCCCGGGCGCCGGCCCCTGACCCTCCTACATACTGTGCCAGCACTGGTTTGTAAGGGGTAATTCTCTGGGCCACATCAATAAACCGGCGCCCGTTTTTGATTCCTTCAATGTACAGCGAAATAGCACTGGTCTGTTCATCTTGACCAAGATACTCCAATGCATCCACTATATCAATATTCGCTTCATTGCCAACGCTGATTGCCTTGCTGAAATGAATGCCCTTATTCTTTAAATAAGATAACGTCTGCGTAATATATGTGCCGCTCTGCGAAATCATCCCCAGCCTGCCGGGTTTTCCGGTGCCAGGGAATACTGTTATATTCAGGGGTAATTCAGAGTTAATAAAGCCTATGCAATTCGGCCCCAGAAAACGTATGCCGTAACGTGCCGCTATTTCTTTCAATTTATCTTCCTGTTTTTGACCATGCAAACCGCTTTCCCTGAATCCAGCCGTTACAATTACTGCATACTTAGTTCCAATTTTACCGAAATCATCTAATAGCTGCAGCACCTGTTCCACCGGTACAACCAGCATTGCTAAGTCTGGAACTTCCGGCAAATCGTATACAGATTTATATGCCCTGCGTCCGAACACAGTTTCTTCCCGGGGGTGAATTGGATAAAACGCCCCCGGATAACCATCCTTCACAATACTAAGCGCATGCAATGTTCCCATCTTGGTTGGTTTCTTCCCGGCACCAACCAACGCCAGTGATTTTGGGTGTAAAATTTGCTTTAGCGGATTGTTGTACATGTTTGCCTCCGGTAAATTAAATTATTGCTTTAATTATACAAAAATTATGCCAGGAAAGTAAATATGGAACAACCTGTTTTGATTTATAGCTGACTTGATATGCACTAAGCAGAGCAACTCCTAATATACTGAACTGATAATTTTTTAAGCAAGAAGGTGTGTTTAATGTCAGCTATCAAACAAAAAAGGTCAGGTTCCAAGGCGGGTAGGCCAGTACTCCGTGCGGCTCATGCTCAAAGCTGGTTAAGCAAACAGCACTTATTCCCGAAAATGGTCTCTTTTACAGAAGTATTGCCAGGAGTTCCCAGGGTACTCTTTGTGGAATTCTTGGATGCCACCGGTCAACAACTGCCGGTATCGAACGGATTTGTGGTGCTGGCGCCGCGTACCTTTATCAGGGTCACTTTTTCAGCTCCTGTATCTCAGGCTTTCTTTTTCCTGACGGCGTGCTGGGTAAAATTCTTTCAGCCGTCACAGCTGATTGGTTTTGAAGTTGTTGACCCGCCACAGCGCACAATCAGATTCGTCTGGGATGTGCCTCCCGGAATCCGCAACTCTCTCTTCATTTTCGGGTGCAGCGAATCAATCTGTGGCCGGCCCGAAATATTCCTGGTCATGTCCCGTTCCTGAACAGTATCATAGCACCGACTCTTTAAGGACAGATTATCATTTCTCTGGACCACAAGCAATCGCCGCAAGACGGGAAGCCGCCGTCACAATCTCCCTCAGCCTGCCGTACGGTCAAATCGCAGCCTTCCACAAGTGTGCAGTCGCTGCAGGACGGATAAAGACTATTGGCTACACGGTAGCGGAATTGTTGATAATCAGCCTTGGTCCAGATTTCGCGCAGACCAGAATCCCATAGGCTGCCGAACCTAAAAGCAGGAACTTCCTTGCTCCGTCGGTAGTATGTTTCCTTATAACCATGCAGATGCCGGTAACATGGAGAAACCGCACCGTCCCAACGAATTACAACACTCATATTCTCCACAAAACTGCACCTCCGGTCAGTTACCGGTTTATCCCGCGGGAACAGCACCGCCAAGCCGCTATTTAAAGCGGCGATGCGAGCACGTGTCAGAATATTTTTATCATCCTGCGTCAATTCGGGATCGAAAAGCGCTTCGTCACGTTGCGCCGGCGAAATGGGTAGCAGGTGACTTACGATAAGTTGTCTGACGCAGTGTTTAGCTGCAAGACGCACAATATCCGGAAGCTGCGCTCTGTTTTTTTTCTGCCAGACTGTCTCCCACCACCAGTTTATTCCGGGTGTACAGGATATTTCTTCCGCTAAAGCTGTTAACCTATGGCTAACCTCACCTGCGGCAAAGCCACGGACCTCCCTCTGGACAAACGGATCCACGCCATCTACAGAAAGAACAATCCTGGCAACTCCTGCCTCAGCCAGCCGCTTGATGTGTTCCGGATAGAGCAAAACACCGTTCGTCGGAAGAACAATCCGGGCGTCTCCGGCAACGCCGCGCAATCTGGGAAGCCAATCCCAAAACCTAGGGTGACATAGCGGCTCCCCAAAACCACCAAGAACTATTTCCTCCAATTCTGCCAGTTGGGAAATTTCACCAAGCACGCGGACAAAAAGCGCTTCTGACATTTCACCTTCGGGGCATCGCCAACTGTGGCGGTAGCACATGAAACAGTTCAAATTGCAGCGGTTTGTCAGTTCAATAAAGAGTTTCCGGATATTCAGTACCGGATGAAAGACTACAGTCCATCCCGGGTCTCTGATTTTGCCGTACATGCTCCCTCCGCTCCTATGCTTATCCAGGCAGGCAGAAGTTCCAAAGGCACGCAATGTAATTCGCCCTGGAGGCCATTAACACCTGCACTTGCTCCCGCTTCAGACAGAGAAATATTGCCCCGGGAAGGCGACAACCGGCAACCAGCGTCTAGGCTGGCCACACCGACTACGCTTTTACTGCCAACGAATACAGCCACCCTGAGATAGAGGCGCTCAGGAGAGAGATCGGCAAGCTATAACTTTGTCACTTGCTTATCACTTACGCAGGCGATTTTCAGCGATTTTACACGCACTTTTGGACGCAAAAACAACCACGGGAGCCGAAAACGCCCGTGGTTGTTGAGTTTTTATGGTCGGAGCGACAGGATTTGAACCTGCGGCCCTTGACCCCCAGTATCCATTTTAGGTTCAAACTGGCAGACACTAAAGCAATCTCAAAGCCCCACAAAGCTTGACAGCACGTGCTTTTTGCGCATGGTATTTCTGTCCATTACCCTTCAGGAAAAATGAGTTTTTTACAGTTTTTTGAGGTTCCGCACACAAGCCGCACACAACTGGAACACTATAAAGAAGCCTACGGCTTGTAAGCTTCCTTCCGGTGTTTAACCGCCATAACGGTAATGATCTCGCCTTCCAGTTTATAAAGTATACGATAATCACCTTCACGGATACGGTAGAGCGGTTTAAGGGGAGGCGCCAGCTTCTTTGCTCCCAGTTGAAAGAGAGGTATTTCTTTCATCTTTTAGAAGCTTTGCAAGAATTTTATCACGGTGTTTTTTTTCGATTGCATCCAGGTCGCCTTGCGCCTGTTTTGTGAGTAGGATTTCCATCATATCCGCTTTCCTGCGATATAATCATCCAGGCTGATAGTACGCCCTTCCTCAATGTCCTTTTCAGATTGGGCAATGGCAAGAATTTCTTCCTGGCTCAAAGTCTCGTTATCCAGCCCTCGCAGTAAAAACTCCAAAAACTTTGAGACTGTTTCCTCAAATTGCTCAGGCAACTCATCCACCATTTTGTGAATTTGTTGTTTGCTCATCATTCTTTGCCTCCCTTCTTCCAATTCAATTAAAGCGTATGCTTACCAGCCCCTTTTTTATATCTTATCATATTTTCCGATAAGTAAAAAGCGAACCGTGCTATTAGACCGCCTTACCTGTTGCTACTAACACATAATGTCCAATGACTGATTCGCCACGCTGTCCGTGATTTGACGATTAGATTGTCTATTAGTCTCCATAGTGTGAACGACAATCCGCAATTATGAGCAGATCGCCTTCTATACGGTATACCAAGCGATTAGTATCATCTATCCGGCGCGACCACCAACCGTAGAAGTCGCCCCGTAGCGGTTCAGGCTTTCCTGTCCCATCATAACCGTTTCGCTCAATGTCCCTTATAAGCTGATTCACCCGCCTTAGTGTCTTTTTGTCCTGATTTTGCCAATATAAATAGTTTTCCCAAGCCTTATCAGTCCATAGTTTTTCCATCGCTGGTCAATCTTCTATGAGTTCATGGGCAGTCAGTTTACCCTCGTTTGCTTCTTGGATAGACTTCCGCAATATTTTCATATTGGCCTCATTATAAAATGGGTCTATCCTCGTTGTGATTTCAAAGGGGATACCGCCTTGCCGCACTGCTTGACTTACGAATAAATTGACCGCCGATGAAAAGCTTAAACCTAAGGTGTCAAATAGTTTTTCGCCTCGCTCTTTCAAAGTATCATCAATCCTGATATTCACTTGTGCCATGCCAAACACTCCTTTCAAATTATAGTTTATAGCATTCTCTATACATTGTCAACTGATACGTAGCAGGCTGCAGGACTTAATTTTGGTGTCGACGATGAGCTATCAGAGACATCGAGATTGGCTTGCTCTAAAAATTTTGCTACAATTTTGCTACAGTAAGCGGTTTTTTCACTGAGAAACGAACAACCACGGGAGCCGAAAACGCCCGTGGTTGTTGAGTTTTTATGGTCGGAGCGACAGGATTTGAACCTGCGGCCTCTTGACCCCCAGTCAAGCGCGCTACCAAGCTGCGCCACGCCCCGAATGTGCTGTAATTATACTACATGGGCGTGTAAAATTCAATAACCCGCGAGAAAATCCTGTGAACGGGCGTAATTCCGTTAGGAATTTCACTACAAAAGCACTTCACGGTATGATATTATCCAGTTGTAACCCTGAGCAAATATCGGCCTTGTGGTGAAAGGCAGGTGTCAGACAGTGCAGGCAACCACTCTCTCCTTTGCCGAAAGCTCTTTTTGCTCGCCGGCTGAGTACCAGGTCTGGCTGGAGGCGCGTCTGCCGGCAGGTTCACCGGAGATGGGAGCTTTGCTCGTTCTTCCTGCTTACCTGGCACTGCTTGCCGCCTGGCGTTTCGGCGACCTTGGGAATCCTGTAAGTTTTGAAGAAGCAATCTCTTTGTCTGCCGGGCTGCCGGACCGCTGGCATGAGAACTGGCTGGAACTGCACAGGGTCCTCGCCCGCAGACTTAAGGCCTGGCTTGTGCCCGGCACGGCTTTTGTAGTTGAACAAGGCCGGCTGTTTCACACCTGCAGTCTATTTTCCCCGGACGGAGACCTTCTTGGCAGCCAACGTCAACTTTTTCTCACTCGCGAGGAGCGCAAGCTCGGACTCTCCCGCGGCTGCGAGCTGCGGGTGTGGGAGACACCGTTCGGCCGGCTCGGCATCATTGTCGGTACCGACGCCTGGTACCCGGAAGCCGGCAGGATCCTCGCTCTGCAAGGCGCCGAGATCATTTGCTGCCCCGGAGCGTTGCCGAAAGGAGAAAGCCGTTGGCGGCAGATCAGCGGAATTTGGGCCCAGGTCCAGCAGAACCAGTTCTTTGCCGTGGAAAGTCAGTTAGTGGCTGATATTGCCGGTCAGGAATTCGCGGCTGAGTCCCTGGTCCATGCCCCATGCGAGATGACTGAAGGCTGCACTGGAATTGTGGCCCGGGGAGGCCTGTACGGCAGCGCACTGTCCGCAACACTTGACAGAGAAGCACGGCGCAAAGTCATCACCAGTTACCCTCTGCTGCGCCTGCTCAGGCCCGGCGCTTACAGTGTCATCACAGAATCAGGAGGTGCAGCGAGTGAAATTCCGTGAGCGGCTGTTCCCCTTCCGCCTGTCCTGGCAAACACGGCCGGCAGTAGTGGCAGAATATTTGCAGAGCAAAAAAAATATCGTCCGCAGTAATTGCGAAAAATTGGACCCGCGGCAAGTGGTGGCGGGCGCGGTTCAATTGGAAGTAAAGCTTTTCTCCGATGTTCGGGAATATCTTGACGAGATGCACCGGTTTACTGCTCTGGCTGCCGGGGAAGGTGTCCAGCTCCTCGTTTTTCCGGAATTAAACTCTTTGCAGCTGCTCGGCCTTATCCCCGGAATCTCAAAACTTGCACAACAAGCAGGTACGGAAGACACCGCCGAACTGCCGGTGACGGAACTGTTCCGTCTGGTCGGCCCCGTTTTCGGGCGGATTGTGCGGCAGACCTTCTCTTGGCTGGCACAGGCTTACGGACTGTACATCATGGCCGGCAGCTTTCTGGTCCCGGACGGCGGGCGGGTGGTTAACCGGGCGCTGCTGTTTGACGCCGGCGGACGGTTAGCGGGCTTTCAAGATAAGGTGCATCTGACGGTACAGGAGAAAAAATGGGGGCTGACCAGCGGAGACTCGCTGGCCGTTTTCCCCACCCCGCTTGGGGTGTTGGCTGCTCCGGTCTGCATGGACGCCACTTACTTCGAAACCTTCCGCCTTCTGGAACGTCAGGGAGCCGAGATAGTCATGGTGCCGATAGCCAACCCTGAACAGTATAATTTCTGGCTGGCGCTGCGCGGTATTTGGCCGCGCGTTCAGGAAAGCACGGTCTATGGCCTTAAAAGCGCTTTGGTCGGCGACTTTCTGGGCTGGAAGCTGACCGGCAGGGCCGGTATCTTCGCGCCGCTTGAACTGACACAAAACAAAGACGGCGTCCTGGCTGAAACGGTTTCTGCTGTAGGGGAAGGGTTTGTCACTGCTACGCTTGACCTGGTTGCCCTCCGGCAACTCAAAGACAATCATCCCTACCTAGGTGATATTAACCCAGGACTGGAACAGAAATATTTCCCCGCCATCTACAGCGGTGCAGTACCCTTCGCTCTTAGCGCGGACGACTGCTCTTTGGCGCGGACTTCTTTTTCCGGATAAAATAGAAAGATCAGTCCGCCGGCCAACACAAACAGCACTGCCACCAGCGGGGTGAGCCGCACACCAAGAGGTTCTGCAACGGTACTGCCAAAAATCTGGAACAGCAAGCCGGTAGTAAACGTCGAGACACCCAGCAGCGTTTTTAAGACCAGTCCCTGCGTCCCGAAATACATGGCTTCGCGCCGCTGTCCCGATAAATCCTCTTCCAGGTCGGTAATCGAAGAAAGGATGGCATCAGGCAGGACAAACAAGCTGGACAGCGGCAACCCGGCCAGCGCCAGAACAAGGTAGGCAAAGGCTACCGGTTCAAGGCCAAATAAGGGTTGCCCCAGGAAATAAAACAACGGCAAAATCACGACGAACTGGGCGAAAGAAGCCAGCATCACCTTTTTATGCCCCACCTTTTTTACCAGCAGGTTGACCACGGGGAAAGCCAGGAAAGCAACACCGAAAGTAGCGGCAAAAAAGGCCGAAACAGCCTCCTTCGGCATACCAAGCAGCACCGTTACATAAAAAGGCAGTGCCAGAGTAATAATGTTAAAGCCAAACCAGAAGGTGGCGTTACCTGCCAGATAGATACGGAACGCCCTGTTACGCAGCGTCGTGGCGACGGATTCCCGCAGGCCCAGAGTAGATGGTCGCGCCTCGGCGTATTTTTTTTCCCGTACGAAAAGGGGCAGATACATCAGTAACAGCCCGACCGCGGCCAGACTCCAAATCATACCCTGAAAACCAAGCCGGGATATCAGCGGACCTGAGCCTACCAGCGCTGCCGCTACCCCCAGCAGGGAAAAAACGGCCCGCAGCGTTGCCAGGTCCACCCGGTCATAGGCGGTGCGGACCAGTTCCGGCATCAGTGCCAGATATGGGCAGACATAAACTGTAAACAGGAAAAAATAAGCTGCCGTCAATATCAGCAGATATACCATGTTCAGAAGGCCGTGAGCCGGCGCCGGCGGGTGGAACAGCGCCACAAAAGCAAGTACATAAGCTATCCCGCCTGCCAGCAGGAACGGAGTGCGTCTGCCAAGCGCACTCCGGCAATTGTCGGACCAGAAACCGACAAGCGGGTCGGCCAGAGCATCAATCACCCGGCCAAAAACGAGGATAGCGCCGAAAGCGGCCGGCAACATCAACGGGACAGCGCCTTCCACATAAAAAAACATCAGCCAGGTCACGACCAGGCGATCCAGCATTGCCCAGCCGGCTGAAGAAGCGGCATACAGCAGCTTACCGGAGGTTGGCAAATTTTTGCTCATGTTATTCCCCTCCTGCCTTCATTTCACGACCCAAGGTGTGCCAGAGCGCAAACGCCAGGAAGCCGGCGCCTGAGGCAAAGGCCTGCCCGGTGGAAGCACGGCCGTTTACGGGCTCGACCGTTTCACAGAAATAGCCGCTGTCCATCACCGCCCGGCGGAAAAATTTCTCCTGTCCCAGGTTAAGTGCCAACAGGTCGTTTACGGCGTGCAGCGGCCAGGGATTGGATGCATGGCGGGAGGCAGCGCCGGAAATGTTCCTCCCGGCAGCGAAAAACGGGTTATGCCGGGAATGTATCCAGCGCACAGTATTCAGAAACACCAGGTCATCTTTTGTGCAAAAGCCGTAATGCGGCAGTAATTGCAAGCTCCCCGGCGGGTTGTCGTACAACTCGTAATTTCCTTTACCATTCACAGCCCAGGCAAACATAGGCCCAAACGGGCCATCCACCACCCCGTGCCGCAGGATTGCTGCGCGCAAGTCGCCGGCCATAAGGGTCATTCTTTGCGGAAATGTTAAGCCGTTTTCCTGCAGGCCGGCCAGAAAGGAGAGAGCCCTCTCCGCCAAGGCGTTGTCATACACCAGAAAAGGATAGCTTGGCTGGTCGTCAGATGGATCCAGGAAGGTGGCATACAGGCCAGTTTCCCTGTCCCTGGCCGCCAGCAGCTTTCCGGCAGCGGTCACCAGACCGTCTTCCATTGTATTCTCCCGTAACAGGGAAATATCACCCGTCTGCTGCAGATAGATTTTTAAAGCTAAAAAGTAAGCGGCCAGCTGGTCAAGCTCAAATCCGGGATAAAGCAATACCCCATTGATATAGTGGGCATGTTCCCCCGCCCGCTCCAGATGACGCGAAAAAACGGTCAACAGCAACTCCCGGGCCGTTTTCCGGTCCGCCAGCAGAACCCCGGGGAAACTCCACAGCAGGCAGTCCCTGCCCCAAAAAGCAGCACTGACATAATAGCGCGGGCTGCGGGAAGTAACCGCTGCCAGCTGGTCGGTATCAACCGTCCTGCCGAGCGCAAAAAAATAATTAAAAAAAAGGTTGCGGTTGGCTAACGCCCTAAAACGCTGCAGAGGCAAAACACGCGCGGCCAGCCAGCCTTCTGTTGCAGCCAGCAAAACCTGCGCTCCACGGCGGCGCAGATCAACGGTTGTGGTGGCCGCCCCACTTCCTTCGATATTTACCGCCAGGTACAGCGGTAAGGTAAAGCTCTCGCCGGGTGCCAGTTCAACCGTCATGCCTCCTCTTGCCTCCGCTGTCTTGCCTGCTGTTACGGTGCAGCACCAAGGGCGCCCGCCCTCCAGCGACAAGGCCAGTGCGGCCAGCGGAACCTCCCGGCCCGCTAGTAACACCAGGCTTTTTGTCCACTCATCCCACTCCATTCGGCAACGGCCGACAGGAACAGTCCGGAAAATCCGCCTGCTTACACCAGCGCAACAGACCTTAAAGCCCGCCTCGGCAGTCAGCGGTTCGCCACCGGCATTTCTCACTTCCAGTAAATATACGGCCCCGCGGTGTCCCGGCGGAGCAAATATTTTCCCCCGCACGGCAAGAACGCCGGCTTGGCCGGAAAAAACAGGCAGCCAGAAAAAGCGGCTGCTCCAGATCATTTTTTTTAACGGCACATCTTGCCCGTTTATTTTGCAATAAGGCGCCAGCAGCGCTTTTCCCCCCTTACCGGTAAACTCCAGCAAGGAAAGCGCCCCCATGTGCAGGACGTTAACAGAACCGAGCCCGGCGTCCTGTGGGTCGATGTCCGGAAACGACAGGTACTCGTTGCCATGAACGAGCCATGTCTTATAAGCTTTCGCTGCCACCGGAACAGTGAGAATTTCTTCGCTCATCCCGGCCTCCATTTTCAGAAATGTACGCTAATTAGCAATACACTTATTCCACCTCCGGGAAAGAAATTCCTGCCAAGGGAGGCAGCAATACCTGTAAAACAGTGGCGGAAATAGAAATTTCAAGGGACACCATAAGGTGTCCCTTGACAATATTTTCTTTAATTATTTGGGCTGGAGATGGGCGGTCAGGTTTCTGGCCAGCACGGCGCGCACAATAACAGCAGAAGCGGCGACCTTCAAAATATCACCCGGAATAAACGGCCACATGGACGCCAACGCCCTGGCGGGCGTCATACCGGTGACGACAGAGAGCTGTACCACTCCTGGAAGATAAATGAGCGCGATTCCTCCGACAGCTATGGCTAACAAAAGATAGGGCAGTGACGGTTGCGGGCGTTTCTCCAGCAGCTTGCCTATAACATAGGCTCCGAGGACAAAACCGAAAAGAAAACCGCCAGTCGGACCGAGCAGTACGCCAAGTCCGGCCCTCCCTTGAGCGAATACCGGCAGGCCAACAGCCCCCAGCAGGATATAGATTATCTGGCTGAAAGCGCCAAGTCTTGCCCCCAGTAGTGCGCCGGCCAGCATTACCGCCATAGTCTGACCGGTAATCGGCACCGGGATAACCCCGGCCGGGATGGAAATCTGCGCCATGACCGCAGTCAGCGCCGCGAAGAGAGCCACAAGCACCATTTCACGGGTAGTCAATTTTTGCAATGTAAGTTCTCCTTTGCGATTTTTGACGATTATAGCATAGCGCCGCCTTGAATGTCAACCATCTTTAATATTTTGGTTAACAAAGATAGTCTGCCCTGATGAGCAGACTATCTTTCTCCAAAAATAGCGTCCGGGCCTCTATTTTTCCTGGGCAAAGCCCACAACAACGTAAGTCCCGCTGCGAGGGTCGGTGCGCAGCTCGATAAAGCCTTTTTTCTGCGCATCCTCCAGCAGTTCGGAAAAAGACCGGTAACCGTAGGAAGACTCGCTGAACGAGGGGCGTTTGCGTTTCATGGTGTCTTTGACCATGGAAGACCAGAGGGACTCTTTGTTCTCCCTGATAAGCGCTATTATGGATTCAAACAGCAGGCTGAAGGCCGGATGTTTTTCCTTAGGCACCTTGCTGTCCAGTTTGGGCGGCTGGAACTCGCCTAGCACCAGGTCTTCGTAATAAATGAATTCGTCGCAGTTGTCGCTGAGCAGTGCCGAAGTGGACGAGCGCATGCCCAGGCCAATCACATGCTTACCGTTCTCCTTCAGCTTGGAAACAAGCGGGGAAAAGTCGCTGTCCCCGGAGATAATGGCAAAAGTATCGATATGTTCCTTGGAGTAGCAAAGGTCGATGGCATCCACGGCCAGGCGGATATCAGCCGAGTTTTTGCCGGTCGAGGTACGCTTCGGGATTTCTATCAGCTCAATTGCCGCCTCGTGAAAGGGCTGTTTGTATTTGGTAAACCTGCTCCAGTCAGCGTATGCCTTCTTAACAATAACCTTACCTTTTTCCACCAGGCGTTCCAGCACTTTTTGGATGTCAAAATCCGGCTCTTTGCGTCCCTGTATACCCATAGCGATATTTTCAAAGTCTACAAACATGGCTAAAGTATGCTCCCGTTCGTTCATCCGGCACCTCTTCTCCTCCGACAATTTTTTTCAGGCCACGGTGATGTTTTGGTCAAGGTAAACGTCCTGAATGGCATGAAGCAACTTAATTCCTCCGCCCAGCGGGCGTTGAAAAGCCTTTCGCCCGGAAATCAAACCCATGCCGCCGGCCCGCTTGTTGATTACGGCGGTCCGCACCGCCTCAGCCAAGTCATTCTGACCTGACGGCCCGCCTGAATTGATCAGGCCGATCCGTCCCATATAACAGTTAACCACCTGATAGCGGGTCAGGTCAATGGGGTGCGCCGTAGTCAGTTCGCTGTACACTTTTTTATGTGTCTTGCCGAACTCTTTTCCGGACAGGCGGCTGACGGCCGGATAACCTTCATTCGTTTCAGGCAGCTTCTGCTTGATAATGTCGGCTTCGATCGTTACTCCCAAATGGTTGCCCTGGCCGGTCAGGTCTGCGGCCGTGTGATAGTCCGCACCATCGATTTTAAAGGATGGGTTGCGCAGGTAACACCACAGCACCGTAAACATGCCAAGTTCGTGAGCCTGTTGGAACGCTTCGGAAACTTCCTGAATCTGGCGGCGCGACTCGGCTGACCCAAAATATACAGTGGCACCGACAGCCACTGCCCCCAGATTCCAGGCCTGTCTGACGCCGGCGAACATCACCTGGTCGTAGTGATTGGGATACGAAAGAAACTCGTTATGGTTCAGCTTAACAAGAAAGGGGATTTTGTGGGCGTATTTTCTGGCCACCGCTCCCAGCACACCGAGCGTGGAAGCCACCGCGTTGCATCCCCCCTCCAGCGCCAGCCGGACAATATTCTCCGGGTCAAAGTAAGCCGGGTTGGGGGCAAAGGAAGCACCGGCCGAATGTTCGATCCCCTGATCCACCGGCAGGATAGAAACATACCCTGTGCCGGCCAGCCTACCCTGAGCAAAGAATTGCTGCAGGCTGCGCAGCACCGGTGTGGGCCGGTCGGACAAAACAAAAACACGCTCCAGAAAATCCGGCCCGGGCAGATGAAGTTGTTCTTTGGGCACCGTCCGGCAAACGTGACAAAGCAACGATTCTCCTTCACCTCCCAGCATTTCCAAGAGATCGCTCACCAAAAACCCTCCTTTAAATTTAATGACTTTTCCGATACAACTCCTTGCGTCATTGCCTGTCTGCCGTAGTCCTGCGCTTTTTAGCCGCCTAAGGCAGGATTTACTGCAGGCTTACCGAAGATTTAATGCAAATATTTATCGTTAAAGAGGAGGTCATAACTATGCTGCCGGTTGAAATCAAAGAAAATGTTTACTGGCTCGGCGTACTTGACTGGAACATCCGTTACTTTCACGGCGCCACCTATTCCACTAACCGCGGTACGACTTATAATTCTTACCTGCTGCTGGATGAAGCCCCCACACTGATCGATACTTGTTTCACCCCATTTGCCGGGGAACTGCTTACTGCTCTGCGCCGCCTGCTTGATCCGCAAAAATTGCGCTATGTGGTTGTCAATCATGTGGAAACAGACCACTCCGGAGCCCTGCCCGCTGTGATGGAGGCATCTCCGCAAGCCCAGATCATTTGTTCCGCCAAAGCAGCACCGGCGCTGGAGAAACTGTTCGGCGGCAACTGGCCGAAGCAGGTGGTCAAAACTGGAGATGCCATTTCCATCGGCCGCAGGACGCTCACCTTCATTGAGGCCCCCATGCTCCACTGGCCGGACAGTATGTTTACCTATGTGCCGGAAGAGAAGCTGCTGCTGCCCAACGACGCCTTCGGACAACACCTGTGCAGTTCAACGCGCTTTGACGACGACACAGACGCTGCTGTTATCATGCAGGAAGCGCAGAAATATTATGCCAATATCCTGCTGCCCTTCGGTCCCCTGGTCCTCAAAAAAATTACAGAAATCGTCAAAATGAAACTGGCTATAGAAATGATTGCCCCAAGCCACGGTATTATCTGGCGTAAAGACCCTGGGAAAATAATCGACGCTTACGTTAGCTGGGCCAAAGGAGAAAACAAAAACAAAGCAGTCATTGCCTATGAAACAATTTGGGGCAGTACGGAGAAAATGGCCCACGCCATATTAGAAGGACTGGTACAGGGCGGGATGGAGGCAAGACTCTATAAAATGTCTGCCAGCGATGCAAGCGAAGTGATCGCCGACTTGCTCGACGCCGAGTTGCTGGTAGTAGGCTCTCCTACCATGAACCGCGACTTCCTGCCTAAGCTTTCACCTTTTCTGGATGACCTGGCCGCCCTGAAACCAAGGAACAAGCGGGCCGCCTTATTCAGTTCTTCAGGCTGGAGTGGCGGAGCAGTCACAGAGTTGACAGGGAGAATAACCAAGGCCGGCCTAACTGTTGCAGACAGCCTGGAAATATTTTGGGCGCCCAGCGCTTCAGAGCTTGAAAATTGCCGGCAGTTCGGGCTGCGCCTTGCTGGCAGGAATTAACCTGCCAGCAAGGCACGTGCCCTTTCAACTATTCTCTCCACCGTAAAGCCGTATTTCTCCATCAGCACCTCGCCGGGCGCTGAAGCGCCAAAATGGTCCAGGCCAATCACAGCCCCCTCCGCGCCGGTAAAGCGCTCCCAGCCCAGCGGCAGCGCCGCTTCCACGGCAAGCCGTTTTTTTACCCGTTGCGGCAGCACTTCTTCCTGGTACTCCGGCGGCTCAGCCAGGAACAGTTCAAAGCTCATCATACTGACAACCCGGGCAGAAACTCCTGCGCTGCTTAATTCCTGCCAGACCTGGTCAACAAGCTGCACTTCCGAGCCGCTGGCCAGCAGGATCAGGTCAGGATTATCGCCCTTTTCCCGGCGTAGAATATAGCCCCCCCTGGCTGCCTGGGGGCCGGTGCCGTCCAGTTGTGGTAGGTTTTGCCTTGACAGGACCAGAGCAGTAGGCCCGTCTGTTCTGCGGAGCGCCGCCAGCCAAGCGGCTGCCGTTTCGCGGCCGTCGGCAGGGCGCAGCACATGCAGTTGCGGGATGATCCGCAGGGAGGCCAGCTGTTCCACTGGCTGGTGCGTAGGGCCGTCCTCGCCCACAGCGATACTGTCATGGGTAAATACGTACACGACCGGCAGCTTCATCAGCGCCGCCAGCCTGATAGCAGGCCGCATATAGTCCGCGAACACCAAAAAGGTGGCTCCGTACGGGCGGCACCCGCCGTGCAGCGCCAGACCGTTTAAAACAGCAGCCATGGCGTGTTCCCGCACGCCGAAAAAGATATTGTTGCCATTGTAGCCTGGAGGCTGAAAATCACTGCTGTTTTTCAGGTAGGTCTTGGTGGAAGCGTTCAGGTCAGCAGAACCGCCCAGCAGGTTGGTCAGGTGACGGGCCAGAAGCTGCAGTACCTGTCCCGATGAGACACGTGTTGCCGCCGGCTGAGGATGCTGCCAGAGCAACGGCTCGCGCTCCAGCTCTTCCGGTAGTTCCAGCGACTGCCAGGCGGCAAAGCGTGCCGCCTCCTCCGGGTATCGCCGCCGGTAGTCGGCGTACAGCGCCTCCCAGGCCAGCCTGTGCTGCTCCAGCCCCTTCCTGACGGAATCAAAATGCTCCCGCACCTCCGGCGGCACAAAGAATGACGGTTCAAGCGGCCAGCCCAGCTTCTCCTTTGCCAGACGCGTCTCTTCCGTCCCCAGGGGAGCGCCGTGGGCCTCTGCTGTGCCCTGTTTGCCCGGGCTGCCGTAGCCGATCTCAGTGCGAACCATAAGCAGCGAGGGCCGGGCTAGGTCGCTTCTGGCGAGTTTTATCGCCTCCGCGACAGTCTCTTGGTCTGTGCCGTCATTAACTTGCAGTACCTGCCAGCCGTATGCCGCAAACCTTCGGGCCACATCTTCGGTAAAGGTAATCGCGGTGCTGCCGTCAATTGTGATACGGTTGTCGTCGTACAGGCAAATCAACCGGCCGAGTTTAAGGTGGCCGGCTAAAGAAGCGGCTTCCGCCGTTACCCCCTCCATCAGGCAGCCGTCACCGCAATAAACATATGTATAGTGGTCCATAAGATTATACCCGGGCCGGTTAAATTCAGCCGCCAGCCGCCGCTCGGCGACGGCCATCCCAACTGCGTTGGCAAACCCTTGCCCGAGCGGACCGGTAGTAGTTTCCACCCCCGGAGTGTGCCCGTACTCCGGATGACCTGGCGTCATGCTTCCCCACTGGCGGAAGCTCTTTATTTCCTCAAGCGGCAGGTCATATCCGGACAGATGGAGCAACGCATACAGCAGCATGGAGCCGTGCCCTGCCGACAGGATAAAGCGATCCCGGTCCGGCCAATGCGGAGCAGACGGGCTGTGCCGGAGAAATCGCGTCCAAAGCACATAAGCCATGGGCGCACCGCCCATCGGCAGTCCAGGGTGTCCGGAGGCGGCAGCTTCCACCGCATCCACCGCCAAAAACCTTAACGTATTGACAGCCAGTTCGGCAACTCTCATTTCTTTCCTCCAAAAATTGTCGGGGCAAAAATTCCTGACAACCGCTTACTTCAGACGCAGGATTATTTTACCCACATTTTCGGCAAAGCGCAACAACGTAGTCATGCCCTCCCCGTCCTGCAGGGCCTCTCCCGGCTTTTTGCCGTACAGGATGTTCCAATAGGTTGACCCGGGAACAATCATTTCATTTATAAAGAAAAACATCAATAATTCCTGAATGACGGACGTAGCGCCTCCTCGCCGGTTAACCGCTACCGGGCCGCCCACCTTCCAGGACAGAAACTTGTCATTATTGTAAGAAAGCATGCCGACACGCTGCAACAGGTTCAGCAAGTCACCCCGCGCCGTTCCGAAATAAACGGGGGAGCCGACAATCAGGCCGCGGGCGGCACGTATTTTGCCGGCGATTTCGTTCAAGTCATCGTCAAGGGAGCAAATCCCGCTGCCCAGGCACTTATAGCAGGCCACACAGGAAGCAACCGGCCTTCCGGCCAGGCCTATCACTTCAGTTTCGAGTCCCAGCTCCTCCAGCCTGTCGGCACATCTTTCCAGCACCAGTGCCGTATTACCGTCTTTTCTCGGACTGCCGGATATCAGCAGTACTTTTTCCGGTTTCAACTTACTCTCCCTTCCCCTGGCCTGCTGTCGCTGGCAGCGCCCTTTCAGCTCTTCTGCCCATTGCCATTTTCACATGTGTGTACGACTCGGTAACCTTTTTCACGCAACATATCCAGTAACAAGCCCGTATTGCTGCAGCCCTGCAGGCGCCAGACGGACAGCCCGACGTTTTTCCCTGGTTCGCTGGGCAGCACTGCCACGCTGACCACGTTTACCGCGGAACTGCGGAAAACTTCGGCTACCTCCGCCAGGGTGCCCTGGCGGTCTGGCAACTCCAGCGTCAGCCTCAAACCGCCGCGGTTTACACCTAGCATTTCGAGAAATGCGGTGAAAATATCAGTTTCAGTGATTATGCCGACCAGCATCCCATTACTGACAACCGGCAGCCCGCCCAGCCGGTGCTCCCGCATTAACTTTGCTGCTTCATCAATGGGGGTTTCCGGGGAAATGGTCACCACCTTTTTAGCCATCACGTCTTTGACGGGCAGCCTGGCCAACAGATAGTTCAGTTCCCAGATGCTTAAAGAAGTAGCCGGTGAAGGAGAAGCACGTACCAGGTCAAGCAGGGTGACAATACCAACCATGCGGTCTTTGTCAATTACAGGCAACCGGCGGATACCTTTCTTTTCCATCAGTGACAGCGCATCAGGAATAGTAGTTTCTGGAGTAATGGTGACTATTGGTGCAGACATCCTGTCTTTGACCAGCATCATTCTGCTCCTTTGGCTTTTTCTTTATTTTAACAGGAATTAAGTAGTCTGTGAAGAAGCCACAGGAAGGACTTTTTGTTCTGCTAATGAATTATTTTGGTTGGAGGGATGAAGATGATTGTTGACAGCCGGGAAATGGAACAAAAAGCCGTTATGGAAGTAGCTGCCCTGATGTGCCTCGCGGCCAGGACATCTCCGAAAGGTCGCGGCACCGATAATCTTTTATGCCGGGTGCTCAGTGGTAAAGACCTTGAGCAGCTGGCTGCCGAGATGAAACGATATGGTGAAGAACATGGGCTCCCGTTTTTTGTCCGCGACAGCGGCAACATGTCACGCACCCAGGCGGTGGTGCTCATTGGCACCCGCCTGAATAGGCTGGGTCTCCAATCCTGCAATTTCTGCGGACACGAAGGTTGTCAGGAGGCAGAAAAAGCCGGTGTGCGCTGTGCTTTTAATGCCGGCGACCTTGGTATCGCCATCGGGTCAGCCGTCAGCGTCGCGGCAAACCACCGGGCCGACTGCCGTGTGATGTATACTGTCGGCAGGGCCGCGCTTAATCTGGGCTTACTCGGGGAGGAGGTAAAAATCGCTTTTGGAATACCTTTATCCGCCAGCGGTAAAAACCCCTATTTTGACCGCTAAGCTTACAAATCAGGTTTCCGTTTCAGCCATGAATTTGACCAAGTCAGCCCTGGTAATAACACCGGTTAGCCTGTTGTTCTGATTGACGACCGGCACACGGTTGATTTTTCGTTTTATCAACAGCTTCGCAATATCGGAAATAGGCGTTTCTTCGCTGACCGTATAGACCTTTTTGGTCATCACCATTTCGATAGGCGTCCGGTGTAAAATATCAAAACCCTGGCGGATACTTACTATGTCATCTGACTCGCAGTATGGTAAGATCCAAAACGAACCGCTCGTTTTGGGCAACACCTGTTTGAGGTGGGAATAGCGCATGATATCTGTCCCTGAAATGACACCGACAACTCTGCCTTCATCGTCGATTACGGGAAGTCCGCTCACATTATGTTTGGCAAGTAAGTCAAGAGCTTCTTTGACAGTTTGGTTTCTTTTGACCGTAATTGTTAAAACAGACATTATATCCCGGGCTATAAACATGGTTAAAACCTCCTTAAGTAAATGTAGTGCGATAATTATCAGGCGATAATGATATGCCTATTCTGCAAAAGCCGAAGAAATCCTACCACTTGGCGAATAGTATTACTTAAACATTTCGTTTCTGCCTAAATGCCGTATGAAAATCAGCACATATTCGCTTTGTTGCACTATCTGCCACAGCTCTGGGCGCTATTTCGACCGTCTTGCGAAAAGAAATGTTCTGTTGTATAATTAAGAAATCGCAGCAGCAATTTTCAGAAAATATGTGCCGGGAGTTGATGCCAAATACCCGCTCAACAACAAGACAGTCAGTTCGCTGCAATAGAAATTCTTAAGAGAATCAACCCTTTTTATCTCCTGGACAACGAAACTTTGACCCAAGTGGCACAAAATACCGACCTGCGACATTACCTCAAAGGGTCGTACGTTTTTCGTCAGGGCGATCAGTCTCGCCAGGCCTTGTTCATTATAGCCTACGGCTCTGCAGAAGTTGCCGTGCTGGATGAGCATGACAGGGAAACAGTGGCCGGGTTACGACAGGAAGGAGAGTTTTTTGGAGAAACTGTTTTTTTGTCTGAAGAGCCTTATCCGGGTTCTGTACGGGCGCTAAGTGACCTGACCTGCCTAGTTATCCCCCATAGGGTGTTTGAAGAGGTGCTTGCCCGGCAAGCTGATTTTTTGGCCCAGTTTAACCGCATCCTGGCCGAGAGGATGCGTGTTCTCTATCATTCGCTGGCCGCTGATCCACGCGACAGCACTGAATTCCACGAACAACCAATGCACAAACGGATAGCGGACCTGATGTCTAAGCCGGTTTTGACCGCTTTCCCCAAAGAAGAGATACCTGAGCTGGCCAAAAGAATGGCTGCGCAAAATGTTTCCTCTCTGGTGATTATCAACGAAAAACAGAACCCCGTGGGCCTGGTAACTGAAAATGACCTTGTCAACAAAGTGCTGGCCAGAAGTGATCTGCCACAAAAACTTACGGCATCTGATATTATGAGCACTAACCTCCTCACGGTTGAACCGGCGGCGTTTTACTATGAAGCGCTGTTAACAATGGTCAGGAATAAAGTCAAGCATCTGCTGGTGACCTCCGGTGATCGCTTGGAGGGAATTGTCACCATCCGGGATTTGGTTACTTCGCGCAGCATGGGTGCCCTGAGCGTAGTTAACAGTATTGAAGCACAGAAAAATATTGAGGGACTGGCAAAAGCCAGCATGATGATAGACCGGGTCCTGCGGGCACTGCTTATGGAAAAGGCCGGCAGCAGAGAGATTTTGCAAATCATCACTGAATTGTATGATTGCCTGACCCGTAAAATAATTCAAGTCTGCGAACTGGAGATGATTGCGGAAGGACACGGACAGCCGCCGGTAAGCTATTGCTGGATTACTATGGGCAGCAGCGGACGGCAGGAACAGTTTGTTAAGACTGACCAAGATAACGGGATAATCTATGAATACGTTCCAGAGGACAAACAAGCACAGACCGCAAAATATTTTCTTGCTTTAGGGGAAAAAGTGGTTGAAGGCCTTTACCGGTGCGGCTTTGCCAAGTGCAAAGGAAACGTGATGGCCTCCAACCCACACTGGTGCCGCTCGTTTAATGAGTGGCGCGATGCTGTTAATGAGTGGGTCGATGTGCTGAACCCGGGGAATGTACGACTGATGACGATATTTCTTGATTTCAGATATATTAGCGGCAAACAGAGCCTTTGCGACTTATTGCGGAATTTTGTGATAAGGAAATTTCAAAAGTCAGCTACGGCGCTGCGTTCGCTGGTCATGGATGACCTGGAGTACCGCGTCCCGCTTGGTATTTTCAAGCAGATTATAACAGAAAAAACCAAAGAACATCGTAATATGGTAAATTTAAAAACAGCGGCTTGTGTCCATGTGGTTGATTGCTTACGCGCGTATTCCCTGCGTGAAGGAATTCTTGAAACAAATACTTTTAAGCGCTTAGATATTCTTGCTAAAAGAAGAACATTTTCCGCTGATGTTGCCGAGTCGCTGTTCACAGCTTATGAAACCCTGATGATGTTCAGAATCCGGCAAAGCGTACTGCAGCTAGACAAAGGTATGGAGCCGGACAACTACATTGCCCCGGGAGATTTGAACAAAAAGGAAAAAGTTGCTTTACGTGAAGCTTTTCTGGCGGTGGATTATCTGCAAATTTTAGCCGGACATTCCTTCTATTCCAATATCGGCTGACCGGAGGTAAAGCATGGACAAAAATAGTCCGATTTATTTGGAATCCCGCCCCTCACGCTGGCGGATAATCGCAAACCGCTTGCTCTACCGCTACTATAAAGCGCGCGCCGAAAAGAACGGTTTCAATAACAACAGCTATCGCCCTGAACCGGCAGAAGCCAGCTTATTGGCGGAAAAATCGCAATTACTGAAGAAGGGCTTCAATTGGGAACAGCCGCTGCAAAGCAGCCGTTATATAGTCTTCGATACTGAAACTACTGGCTTTTATCCTTATCAGGGTGACGAGATAATTGCTGTCGGCGGAGTGCTGGTAGAAGACGGCGTCATCCGGAATGAGCATGTTTTTCATGAACTGGTCAATCCATACAGGCCTATCCCTTCTTCTGTCACTGCCATTACCGGCATCACAGACGAAATGGTGGCCGACAAACCAGGTATCTGCAGCGTTATCTGCAATTTTCTTGATTTTATCGGCGATGCGACCTTAGTGGCACATAATGCCGAATTTGACTTGGCCTTTATGAATATTAAAATGAAATGGTACACGCAAACGGAAATCTGCAACCCAATTATTGATACCTATAAACTGTCCTATGCTTTTTACCCGGAACTTGATTCCCATGATCTGGATTCGCTGCTAGGCTTTCACCAGGTAGAAATAAGAGAAAGGCATACGGCACTTGGTGACTCGTTATTGACCGCGCAAATATTTCTCCATTATTTGCAGGCAATGAAAGAAAAAGATATTAAAACCTTAAAACAGCTTCACTACTTTATTCACCTTAAAAATACGCTTGTCTTTTGTACGTAATATTCACGCTATTCTATACTCGGCTGCAGAAATCCGTCCTGCAGTATAACTCTTGGCTCCGGTTTTCCGGAGCCGTTGCTTTTCCAAATGAAATCAAGTAAAATTTAGACAGTTTATTAAAGGAGGTGATCGGCAATGGCCCAAATAATCACTTTTCGCGGTCTGCGTTACAACCAGGAAAAAGCTGGTTCCTTATCAACTCTTACAGCTCCGCCTTACGATGTGATAGACGAGCAGGCCCAGCGCCTGCTTTATGCTAAGAACCCCTACAATGTAATTCGCTTGGAATACGGGAAAAACGACCCAAATGATAATGACTGGGATAACCGCTATACACGGGCTAACAGCTTTTTTGCCCGCTGGCGGGCAGAAGGCATTTTGCTGCGCGAACCCAGGCCTGTTCTTTATTTTCATGAACAGAAATTCTCTTTGCAGGAGAAGCAGTACTCGCGTCGTGGTTTAGTTGCCGGCATAGGGTTGGAGGATTACGCCTCCGGCATAGTCCTCCCTCATGAAGAAACACTTGCCAAGGCCAAAACTGACCGGCTGGAGTTGCTGCGCACTGCTCGTGCTAATTTCAGCCCTGTTTTTGGTATCTATGAAGACCAAGCGGGTATAGTAGGGAAAATGGCCGACAGCACCCTGCGCCAACCACCGCTGCTTGACTTTACTGACGACTCGGGTGAAAACCACCGCCTCTGGACAGTCAGCGACGAACAGTCTTTATCCGCAATCCGGCAGTTCTTTTTGGAGCAACAAATTATTATTGCAGATGGCCACCATCGTTACGAGACCGCATACTTTTTCCACAAGGAAATGTCAGCTCAGGGTCAGGACAGCTTTAATTTTGTTTTAATGACACTAGTAGATGCCCATGACCCCGGCCTGCTTGTTCTTCCTACCCATCGCCTGGTCAAAGATGCTGCCGCTCTTGATGCCGGGAACTTTCCCGAACTGTTGGCAAAGTTTTTTAATGTCACTCCGCTGAAGTTGCCCGCTACCAGGATGCTGGACGCATTGACTGCAGAACAAACCGCAACTCATTCTTTTGTGATGTATCTAGGTGGCAGCCAGCTTTACCTGCTTACCCTGCCCCGCCAACGGGCTGCCATTGCGATGGCCTCTCGAGCCGCTTCTAAATCCGGTGCCTGGCGCAACCTTGATGTGGCAGTGCTGCAGTCTCTCATTCTTGAAGAACTGCTTGGCATCGATGAGGAAGCACGCCGCAGCGGGAAAAATCTCTACTATACCCGCGACGAAGCGGAGGCACTGCAGCTGGTAGATTCCGGTGTGTACCAAGCGGCCTTTTTCCTGAAGGCCCCTACAGTCAACGAGGTCATCAAAGTTGCCAGGGATGCCGATAAAATGCCGCAGAAGTCAACTTATTTTTATCCAAAATTATTAACAGGATTAGTTATTAACGATTTCTCTGTTTAACTTATTACGGAAGCACAAAAAAAGGCCTTACCGGCCTGGAAATGGATGATTTATTGTCAAAGCCCTGCCGCGGCAATAATATCCGGCACTACCTCTTCTTTGTTGATGGCCATGATGTGAACGCCGTCGCACAGCTTTTCTCTTTTTAATGCGGCAATCATCCGGCCGGCAATTTCAATGCCGACTCGGAGCGCCTCACCTTTAGGGGCACGGGATAACTCGTCAATCAGGGGTTGGGGGACAAAAATACCCGGGACATTCTCCGTCATATATTTAGCCATACGGGCTGAAGACAACAGGACGATACCGGCCAGTATTTTGACAGGGAACTTACGGGCGTATGACATGAACTTGGCATAATTATCTAAATCATACACCGCCTGGGTCTGAAAGAATTCAGCACCAGCCTCTACTTTTTTTTCAAACTTGGCCAGCTGGGGCTCTATAGGCTGCGCTTCCGGTGTCACGATTGCTCCCGCACAAAACTCGACAGCCCCGTCCAGTTCATTACCTCCCAGGTCCTTGCCCGACTCCAGCAAACGGATGGTTTTCAACAACTGTACGGAATCAAGGTCAAATACACCCTTACCTTCTTTATGATCTCCTACGGGAACAGCATCGCCGGTCAGGCAGAGCACATCTCTTACGCCTCTGCTGTAGGCAAACATTAAGTCAGCCTGCAGCGCAAGCCGGTTCCTGTCACGGCAGGTCATCTGCAGAATAGGTACGCCTCCGTGCTCTAATACTGCCAGGCAGCCTGCTATCGAAGGCATACGCATCACCGAACTTTGGTGATCTGTAACATTCAAGGCTGTAACCTTATCGTGCAAGAGGTGGAGATGATGGTTCATTTTCTCCAGGTTTGTACCTTTGGGCGGCCCAACTTCGCTGGTAATGACAAAATCTCCGGAGTCCAGCGCCTGCTTAAAAGTTGACACCATTTTCTATTCTCCTTTACGTTGAAATCTTAAAGCTTTTTGGTTTAAGAGTGACATGATGGTTCTTAGGAGGATGGTAGGCACTCATCAATTCCAGCCTCCCCTGTTCCTTCAAGCGGTTATAGATCAGGGTAAAGGCACAGTCTTTTTCTTTATCAACTTCGCACATACCTTTGTTTGTACCGCCGCAAGGGCCGTTAAGCAAGCCTTTGTGGCACGCGGCAAGCGGACAAATCCCGGACGTATAGCCCAAAATGCACTGCCCGCACTGGACGCATGTTTCAAAGAAGCTGCCCTCGCTCATTTCCATTCCGATAAACATGGTATCCAAGGCAGGGATAACCGGCCTGCCGAGGTATGAGGCGATCCTCTGTACCCCAAGGGCGCAGGACATCACCAAGATGCTCTGCGCGTTACGGAAAGCCTCAGCGTTGATACTTTCCATCTCACCAGTCATTTCGTCACAGGCTGTGGGGACTACCAAAAAACCTGTCACCAGCTTCCCATCTGCTTGTAATCGCTCTTTCATAGCTGTTACTTCCTCGATGCCGCCTGTCTTGGTAGTTGTGGCGCATGTGCCGCAACCGACCACACAGACCCGGTCGAGTCCTTCCAGCAATTGGCTCACTTCAGTGTAAGGCTTTTGTTTTGTTATCGACTTCATTGCTTATCCCTCCTAGCTTTCCAGGTCACAACGCAGGCAGCGCTTTGGTTCTTCTCTGGCTTCTTCTTCCGAAAAACCTAATTCTGTCTCCAGGAAGCTCTTTTTCCTTTCCTCAACAGAAAGATATGCCATTTTCGGCCTGAACTGCGGTTGCCAGGTTTCCTCTTCACTTTCACTGTCTTCCTGGCGTATGGCAGTACCGTTACTTATTTTCATGTCATACATCCTGACTCTGGACTTGTCACCTCTAAAATATTTATCAATAGACATCGCACCCCTTCTGCCAGCAGCAACAGCGTCAATCAGCATACCGGGGCCGGTAATAAAGTCGCCGCCAGCAAATATTCCGGCAAGGTTGGCGGAAAGCCTGTTGTCATCGACGACCAATGTTTCCCAGCGGGTTCTTTCCAGCGCGCTGTCAGGCGGCAAAAAGGAGAGGTCGGGCGCCTGGCCCACAGCGGCAAAAATTGTGTCCGCCTGCATAAAGAATTCCGAACCCGGTATGGGGACTGGACGCCGCCGGCCATCTGCTCCTGGTTCGCCCAGAACCATGCGGGTACATTGCAGTCCGGTCACCTTCCAGTTTTCGTTTACTATCCTGGTCGGGCTGACAAGGAACTCTATCTTCAGCCCCTCGGCAAGCGCTTCCTCGTATTCCGCCTCGGAAGCAGGCATTTCTTCCCTGGTCCGGCGGTATAAAATAGTAACCTCTTCCGCACCAAGGCGAATTGCCGTCCGCGCTGTGTCCAAAGCCACGTTGCCGCCTCCGATGACAATTGCGCGCCTGCCGATCTTGACATTCCTGCCGATCTTGACATCTCTTAAAAAGCGCAGACCATAATAGAACCCATCCAGGTCTTCTATCTCGCCCGGAATGCCGACACGCTGACTGCGTTGGGCACCGGCGGCGATAAAGACCGCGTCATACCCGCTTTTGCGCAGGTCTTCGACTGTCATGCCTGTGTTGACCGGCGTATTGTATCTGATTTCCACCCCGCGTTTAACAATATAGTCTATTTCTTTCTCAATCACTTCTCTTGGCAGTCGAAACTCAGGGAGGGCTACCGAAAGCATGCCACCGCCGACGGGCAATGCCTCAAAAACTGTTACCCGGTAGCCGAAGCGGGTCAGGAAATAGGCGCAGGTAAGCCCGCAGGGCCCGGCACCGACTACTGCGACGCTTTGAGGGTGAAGGCGGGGGAAAGGCTCAGGTTCCGGAAGTTCTGCGCTGTTGTCAAAATACCAGTCTGCCGCAAAACGCTTCAGCGACCTGATCGACACCGGCTCGTCAAGTTCGCCGCGCCGGCATCTGGCTTCGCAGGGGTGGTTGCAAATACGGCCGCAGATAGCTGGAAAGGGATTTCTTTCCCGGATTGTTTCTACCGCTTTCAGATACTCCCCTTCGGCTATATGGGCAAGATATCTTGGCACATCAATCCCGGCCGGGCAAGTATGCTGGCAAGGGGAAACCATCAGCGCATCACAAATTGCTGCCGGACATTTCTTCTCCCGGATATGGCTTTCATACTCTTCCCGAAAATATTTAAGGGTAGTTAACACCGGGTTCGGACAGGTCTGGCCGAGACCGCACAGAGAGCCCTCTTTAACCGTTTTGGCGATACTGAGCAGTGTGTCGATATCGGTGTCACGGCCTTTACCCTGGGTAATGCGTGTTAATATCTCCAGCATCTGTTTAGTGCCCAGGCGGCAGGGAGTGCATTTACCGCAGGATTCGGACTGAGTAAAGCTCAGGAAGTAACGGGCGATGTCCACCATGCAGGTGCTTTCATCCATGACGACCATGCCGCCGGAACCCATGATCGAGCCGAGTTTGGCCAGGCTTTCATATTCCACCGGTGAATCGAGGTAGCGGGCCGGAATGCAACCGCCTGAAGGGCCTCCTGTCTGGACTGCCTTAAAGCGCCTGCCGCGGGGAATGCCGCCGCCGATTTTAAAGATTATTTTGGAAAGCGGGGTGCCCATCGGCACCTCGACTAAGCCGCTGTTGGAAATTTTGCCAGTCAAGGCAAAGACGGCCGTGCCGCGGCTTTTCTCCGTGCCCACATTTTCAAACCAGCCGGCGCCGCGGCCGATCACGGCTGTGGCGGCGGCAAGCGTTTTGACATTATTAATGATTGTTGGTTTGCCGTCAAGGCCGGACTGAGCCGGGAAAGGGGGCCGCGGCCTGGGCATGCCGCGCCTGCTTTCAATTGAAGCAATCAGCGCCGTTTCCTCGCCGCAGACAAACGAGCCTGCCCCTTCTTTGATTTGAATTTTAAAGTTAAAGTCCGAGCCAAGGATCCTGCTGCCAAGGAAGCCCCGCTCTTCCGCCTGGCTGATGGCGATGCGGACGCGCCTGACCGCCAGGGGATACTCGGCTCGTACATAGATGTAGCCTTCGCTGGCCCCTGTGGCATAGCCGGCCAGTGTCAGTCCTTCCACAACAGCATGCGGGTCGGCTTCCAGGATGGAACGGTCCATAAACGCTCCGGGATCTCCTTCGTCGGCATTACAGATAACATATTTCTTTTCTCTGAGGGCGTTGCGGCAAAACTCCCATTTTTTTGAGGTGGGAAAGCCAGCACCTCCGCGCCCGCGCAGCCCTGCCTGACTGATTTCGTCGATCACGCCCTGAGGCGTCAGTTCAAGCACTGCTTTCCTGAGCGCCTGGTAGCCCTGCATTTCCAGGTAGTCGTCAATTTTTTCCGGGTTAATGCGGCCGCACCTATAGAGAATTACACGTTCCTGCTCTTTGTAGAAAGTGACTTCGTCATGGTAAGGCACGGCTTTGCCGGTCAGCGGCTCGCGGTAGAAAAGGCGCTCCACGGGCTTATCGTCCCGGAGATGAGAGGCGGCAATTTCTGCTGCATCCTCTGCCTGGATTTTGGTGTAGAAGATTCCTTCCGGTTCCACAATAGCTATCGGACCCTGTTCGCAAAACCCGTGGCAACCGGTGTAGTCTACTTCTACACCATCAAGTGCCAAAGCGGCAACTTCAGCTTTCAGGGCTTCGTAAACCAGATAAGAATTACTGGAAAGGCACCCTGTTCCCTGGCAGATAAAGATCTTACGGCTTCTCGTCATGGCGACCCCCATCCTTCTTGAACAATTGACCCACCTTTTTGGGATTCATGTTGCCATACACGTTGCTGCCGACGACCATGGTGGGAGCAAGAGCACAGACACCGATACAGGCCACTGTTTCCAGTGTGTATTCCAGATCTTCAGTGGTTTCCCCCTCTTCAAGACCTAGCTGTTGCTTTACCAGTTTTAGTATGGTCTTGCCGCCTCGCACATGGCAGGCAGTACCGCGGCAGACTCTGACCACATTTTTTCCGCGCGGCTCGGTATAAAGCTGGGCATAAAATGAAATCACGCCCTGGACTTCACTGGGGAAAAGGCCAAGCGCTCCGGCAATCACAGGCACCGTTTCCGGAGGGATAAAGCCGAGTTCTTCCTGCAATTGCTGGACAAGCGGAATCAGTGACCATTTTTGGTTTTTATAGTTCTCAACCAGTTCCTTAACCTGCCCCATATCAACCTGGTCGATTTTCTGAACATTACACATTTTTCGCGATCCTTTCTATTCTGACGTTGCAGGTATTCAGCGTTAGGCTGCTGTGATCTCCTTTCTCCCTAAGACTGAAGAGTCTGTCTATTCCAGGAAAAGAAACAGGCAGTGAGACTATCCGGGGAGGCAGCTGCATATCAATCTCGACTGCTGCCTCTGCTTCACCGGCTGCCGAAACGATTTTTACTCTTTCCCGGGAACAGAGCGATAGTTCAGCGGCATCCGCTGCATTTACCGACAGAAAATTTCCAGGCGGCATAAAGCGCAGGCGTGGAGACCTGGAAGTTCTCTCGCCGCTTCCGAAATGAGTAAGGGAAGGCTTAACAATCAGGGTAAGGGGAACTTCTGCCGTATCGCGTTTTTCTGAAAGAAAATCGGCTTTTGTGAAACGCACAAAGCCGTTCAGGGACTCCCAGCAGGAATCGCGCCGCTGCTCCCAGCCAGAGCGTCCTTCTTCATAATGATAACCTTCGTAATGCGGTACCAGTTCCTCGATCTCTTCCATTACGTGCTTGAGATTTGCGAAAGGCAGCGGTTTCTCCATCGCTTCCGCAAGTCTAAGCAGGATCGTCCAGTCAGGCAGGCTTTCTCCGGGCGGCTCCACCGCCTTGCGCACATGACCCACCATGCCTTCAAAATTGGTGAAGGTTCCTTCTTTTTCGGCAAAACTGGCAGCAGGAAAGACTACATCAGCCATTTTGGCGGTTTCCGTCAGAAAAAGATCCTGCACAACAAGAAAATCCAGAGAGGAAAGAGCCTCGCGTGCCAGCTCCGTATCTGCCAGGCTGACAGCCGGGTTTTCCCCAACCACAAAAAGTGCCCTTATTTTTCCCTCTGCCGCCTGCCTGAAGACCTGCAGATACGATAACCCTCGCTTTAACGGCAAGTTTACCTGCCAGCGCTTCTCAAATTTTCGCCTGGCCTGGGTGTCGTCAAGTCGCTTATATCCCGGGAGATACTCAGGAACAGCACCAATGTCGGCAGCACCCTGAGCATTATTTTCCCGTTGCAAGGCATATATCCCGCAGCCCCTGCACCAGATATTTCCCGTCAGTTCGGCAAGGTTAACCAATGCTTTAATACTTTCCGCACCGCCTTCACGTCCGGCAATACCACTGCCATAGACAATCGACGATTTGGCTGCAGCGGCATAGAGGCGTGCAGCCTGACGAATATCATCAGCCGGGACACCGGTGATGGTTTCGGCAAACTCAGGCGAATATTTTTCCAACGACAACGGGAGCACGTTAAAGTCTTCGGTTTTTCTGCTTACATATTCAATGTCCATGAGTTCCTCGTCAATAATTACCTTGGTTAGAGCATTTAAGAGGGCCACATCAGTACCAACTCTGGGTCGCAGCCAGATTTGGGCAAATGCTGTTAACTTGGTTTGCCTGGGATCAATAACTATCAGTTTTGCTTTCTTAAATTTGACGGCTCGCTTGATGGCATAGGCGACCTGTGGTGCCGAGACAGCAGTATCTGTGCCGATTGCCATAATCACTTCAGATTGTTCAAGCGCACCCAGATGGTTGGTAGTACCGGGAAAACCAAGCGACGCGCCCAGTCCTGACCTGGTAGCCTCCTGATACATACTGGCACTGTTGTCTATATTATTAGTGCCTAAGATTTTACGGGCGAAGAGCTGCAGAAGGTAGTTCTCCTCGTTGGTACACTTTGCTGAGCCAAGTACAGCCAAACTGTCAGGACCGTAGTTTTCCCTGGCGCGCTGCAGGCCCTCTGCCGCCTTATGCAAAGCTTCTTCCCAGGAAGCTGCCCGGAGGCTTTCCCCGTCCCTGACAAGCGGAGTCGTCAATCTGTCCGCGCTGTGGATAAAATCGTAGCCGTAACTGCCTCTTACGCAAAGAGCGCCGCGGTCAGAAAGCATATCCCTCCCCGGTACGGCGCGTACCACCCTGTTGTCCTTAATCTCCAGACGCACGCTGCAACCGCAGCCGCAAAAGGGGCAGGTTGTGGTTACCGAAGTTCTCGTCGTTCCCTGATATGGTTTCTCTTTTTCCATCAGAGCGCCTGTAGGGCATACAGCCACACAGGCGCCACAGAAGGTACACTCACTTTTTTCGAGGGGGAAATCGCCAAAAGTTGCCGGGTAGGCCTTAAACCCACGCTTACAGTAGTCAATCACGCCTTCCACAACCAACTCTTGGCAAGCACGGATGCAACGGGCACAAAGGATGCATTTACTTAGGTCCCTGATAATATAGGGATTTATTTCTGTCACGACTGCCGGCTGGGGGATCTTCTCCAGACCTGTGTCGCCAATGCCCAGTCCGGCTGCAATTTGACGCAGCTGACAGCGGTTGCCCTTGTCACAAACAATACATGAGTCAGGGTGGCTGGCAAGCATGAGCCTGACAATTGTTTTACGGTGCTCAATAACCCGCGGCGAAGCGGTATTTATATTCATCCCGGGGGTAATCGGCGTAACGCAGGAGGCCAGCAAAGCTCCGCTGGCCTCATTTTCAACCAGGCAAAGCCTGCACGCGCCTATAGGCTTCAGATAAGGTTCATGACAAAGTGTGGGGATTTCTATTCCTGTCTCTCTGGCCAGTTCTAGGACGGTCATCCCCTCATGTCCGCTCACCAATCGCTTGTTCAAGGTGATTGCTACCTGTTGCAACGTAATCCTCCTTCCAATGCGTCAGGCACTTGTTTGCTACGCCCGCGCTATGAAACCATGCTCAGGCGCTCTCCCAGACTGACGGCCCTGATTGCCGCCAGCAGCTTGGAACTTACACTCTTCTTGGGAATAAACCCAACCGCCCCCGCTTCTGTACTGGCCCTTACATTCTGCTCGTCGTCATACTGGCTGAGCATTAAAACCTTAACATTCTCTTTGCACTTCCCGGAAATCTGCCTGGTGGCTTCCAACCCGTTCATCCCCGGCATGACAATATCCATCAGCACTACGTCCGGCTGCAATTGCAGCGCCTTGTCGACTGCCTCCTGCCCATCCACCGCCTCTCCGACGATATGGATGTCTTTTTGCAGATTCAGCAGGGCGCTGATGCCCTCCCGGACCATGGCATGATCGTCGGCAACCAGCACCTTGATTTTTTGGATCTCCTGGTCCAAGAGTTTCTCGACCAGCTGCACCAGCACGCCGGTCTGCACCGGCCGGAGGAAATAATCCTCAGCTTCCATCTGCAACCCCTCATCCCGTCTCCATCCCATAGTCAGCTGCTTTTCGTAAGGGGCATCAACCACTAGGTGAGGGATATCGCGGAAGGCCGGCAAATTTTTAAACCATTTGTGGAGGAGAAAAGCGCTGCCTCTTGGCTTGATCATGCCGAGCACAACCACTCCCGGCCGCTTTGACATGGCCATTCTTTGCGCTTCAGTCATGCTGCGCGCCACATGCGTCTCATGATTCACTCCCAACGCTGCCTGCAGGTCACCAGTAAATTGAAGGTCATCATCCACTACCAACACTGTTTTGTTCCTGGTCATCTCTGCACTCCCCTTTCTTTCGGACAAATTATGTGCTTAGTTATCTTAATTATAGTGCTTTTCTGAACATTCAGGATAGCGGGATTCACCTTAGAAAAAAAAGAATTTTCCCCTGTTTTAAGCCCGGCAAATCTCGCAGGGCGGGGAAACCCCTATGGTGCCGCAGGCGGCATGGGTGTCTGTTTAGATTATAATGATGCCCTTACGTACAGCATATTTTACCAGTTCCACGCGGTTATGAAGATCAAGTTTGGTCATCAGCCTGGTTTTGTGTCCCTCCACAGTTTTGGGGCTGATTATCAGCATTTCGGCAATTTCCTGCGTTGTATGGCCTTCCGCCAGCAATTTTAAAACTTCTTTCTCTCTTTCGGTCAGTTGCTCGTAAGGGTCAAGCCTTTTTTTGCCGGCCGATTCACGCTGGAAATCTTCCACCAGATATTTAGCCACAGTAGGGGACAAAAACGAATCACCATTAAAGACAGAACGGATACCGCTGACAAGATCGGAGGAGGCGACAGTTTTACTGATAAAGCCGCGCGCTCCGGCCTCAATAACTTGCAGCACATATTCTCTGTCATGATACTGCGTAAGAGCCAAAATTCTGGCTTCAGGGAATCTCTGTAATATTTTGCGCGTTGCCTCTAAGCCGTCCATCACCGGCATAGCAATATCCATCAAAACAATATCCGGATCAATTCTTTCTAATAATTCAAGTGCTTCCTGACCATTACACGCCTCCCCTACCACTTCTATCTCAGGTGAAAGCCCAAGCAGCGCGCAGATTCCTTCCCTGACAATTGTATGGTCGTCAACCACCAAGACTCTAATCTTCTGCATATGCCGCACCCCGCTTACCACTTAGCCAGCGCTCATTAGGGATTACAGCAGTCACGGTTGTTCCTCTGCCCGGTTCCGTCTGCACGCTACAGGAGGCACCGATTAGATTCATCCTTTCCTTCATGTTAAAAAGTCCATAGCCCCTTCCTCTCTCACCTGGGTTGCGCAAATGCAAAGGGTTAAAGCCTTTGCCGTCGTCACTGACCTGCAGCACTAAGTCCCCTTCCCTGTACAGCATGGATACCAAGACATTTTTAGCCTGCGCGTGCTGTATAATATTGCCAACTGCCCCCTGGACCCAGCGGAATAAAGTAACCTCCTCTTCCGGCAGCAAAGTTTTTTTCAGCTCTTCAAGTCTAAAATTAATCTGAATACCAAGCGGAGCCAAGCTACTTTCAATATACTGACGAATCGCCGGAATAAGTCCAAGAATATCCAGCAGTGCCGGGCGCAAGTCAGCGATCAGCCTGCTCACCTCAATATTAACCTGTACTGTGGAAGCATGCGTCTTTTTAAGAATTGCTTTAAATTGCTCATTTTGTATACCTAACATCTCAGCCAGTTCAATCATTGCCTGCAGGTTAAGTGCCAGGCCCGCCAATGTTTGACTTGTTTCATCGTGGAGTTCCCTGGCAATTCTTTTTCTTTCTCCTTCTTGGGCCAAAATAACCTGTCGCGCTAACTGGCGGTATCTTTCACGTTCTTTTTTCAGCTGCTCGTACAGGTTGGCATGGTTAATGGCTATCCCCAGCTGATCCCCGATGGAATGCAACAAGTGGATATCGGTTTCAGTAAACAGGCGCGGGAATTTGTTTGCGCAGTTCATCACTCCGAACACTCTTTCCTTGGCCTGCAGCGGCACACTCACAAAAGCTTTCAGGCCTTCCTTGGCGATCAGGTCAAGCTTGGCCGCCTTCGGCTCCACTGAAATATCCTCCAAAAATATCGCTTTGCCGCTTTGGGCGACTCTGCCGGCAATTCCCTCTCCGAGGTTGAGGCACATGCTCTCTGCGTAATCATCCGATAAGCCGCGGTAGACATGATAACAAAGCAGATTTGTCTCTTCATCAAGCAACATAATCCCGCCGACTACCCAGTTCATAAACTCCAGTGTGGTATCCAGCCCGATACGGAGAATGGCATCCAGGTTGGAAAGCCCGCTGATGGCGGCCGCCACACGGCTTACGACCAACATGGGACAGGTCTTGTCGTCTCTTTTCAGACAAAAATTAGCCGATTTTGGCGGGGTAAACCTGCATACATCCATATATATCCTCCTATTTCAGTTTATGTAATAACAGGTGCTCGCGGACAGCAGCAATGACCTTGTGCGGGTTGCCAAAAACAGGGCCGCTGCGGTACACCTCTTCTTCCCTGACCGGCCGCTCCCATTTACCAAGCTCAGCCAGGATAGTTACCACCGCTTCCGCCTGCCCCTGCAGGTGATAGCCACCCTCCAAAAAGAGAACTATCCGCCCGCCGCAATATGTTTCGGCTATTTCCCGTACATACCGGGCCATGGCGGCAAATCCCTTGAAACTCAGGCTCATTCCGGCCAGCGGATCAGCATGGTAAGTGTCGTGTCCGGAGGAAACCAGCACCACCTCGGGCCGGTAAGCTTCAGCCAGCGGAACGATTACTTCCCTGAAAGCCGCGTCGTATTCTTCATCGCCACAGCCTGGCGGCAGCGGAATATTCACGTTGTACCCCAACCCCTGACCCGCTCCTCTTTCATGATGATGGCCGGTTCCGGGATAGGCCGGGCTCTGATGAATTGAAACAAACAGGACCTCGGGGCAGTGGTAAAAACATTTTTGGGTTCCGTTGCCGTGGTGTACATCCCAGTCCAGGAAAAGAATTTTGGAAACACCGTATTCTTTCATGGCGGCATGTGCGGCAATGGCCCCGTTATTAAACAGACAAAACCCCATGGCATTGTCCGGTTCAGCGTGATGTCCGGGAGGTCTGCCCAGGGAAAAACAGGAACGCAATTCCCCGCCCAAGACAGCACGCATTGCGGCAAGAGCTCCTCCGGCCGACAGCAGGGCCACATCAAAGGAATGTTTGGTGAGATAGGTATCGGCATCCAGATAACTGTTGCCGCGCTCCACCATTTTTCGCACATATTCCAGATGTTGCGGCGTGTGTACCTGGGTTACCTCTTCCAACGCAGCCGTCAGCGGCAAAATTTGCTGCAGGCGGGTTAAAAGGTTTTCCCTGGCAAGGAGTGACATGACTGCCTCCAAACGCTCTTTTCTTTCGGGGTGGTGCGGGTTTGTGTGCAGCAAAAAATCAGGATGATAAACAATTCCGGTTTTCATGCCAGCCGTCATTATAGACCTCCTCTTTATACTATACGCAACGTCGGAAGACTTGCGTATACGGATGACAGGACCTCACCCCGACGTCATGTATAAGATGCTTAACGCCAGAAAAAATGCATCGTGCCTTCTTCCAGTGCTTTTCTCAGTTTGCTCCGGAAATACTGTTTAACTGCTCCCCTGCTGCCCGGAACTAACAGCAACAGTCCGGCCGTATCGGAGATAAGGCCAGGAGTCAGCAACAAGGCGGCGCCGATCAGGATAGCCAGACCGTCAAGCAATTCATCGCCTGGCAACAGACCCTGACGCAGTTGCCCGGTGATTCTCCTGAGCACCCGAAAACCCTGCGCTCTGGCCAACAGTACACCGCAAAATCCGGTAATGACAACCAGCAGGATAGTTGGGGCAACCCCCACCCGACGGCCAAGCTCAATCAGCAGGTAAAGTTCGAGCAGCGGGAACAGTGTAAATAACAGCAGCAGTTTAAGAAACATTTATCATTCCTGCTGTTCTCCGGTAGCTTCCAACAGGCGCCTCCAGAGAAAGGGGTTATATTTTTTCAGCACTACCGGTTTGCCCATCCGATTGACAAAAGCATGTTCCGTCTCACCGATTGCCAGAAGCTCGTTTTTTTCATGCCGGAAAATCTCGTATTTAAAAGTCATCCTTACCTCCTGCAAGCTGTTTACACCGGTGACCACACGCAGCAGGTCATCGTAGCAAGCCGGCGACTTATATTGGCAAAAAGCCTTCGTCACCAACAACAACAAGTTATTTTTTTCAAATTCCGCATAGGGCATGGCTAACTGCCGGAAATATTCGGTACGCCCTACTTCAAACCAAATAAAATAGTTGGAATGATAGACCACCCCCATTTGGTCCGTTTCCGCATAACGCACACGCAGCAACGTTTCCCCGCTCTTCATTCCTTCCTCCCCGCCTAAAGTATGGTAGCCCGGCCCCGATAGACCAACCCGCGGATAGTGTCCATGGTTACCGTTTCGCCACTGTCAATGGCACTGGCAGCCCCTTTCGCACCGACAATGACCGGCAGTTTCAGTTGCAGCGCGACCACAGCCGCGTGGGAGGTAAGTCCGCCTTCTTCCACAATCATGCCGGCAGCCTTTCCAAGATGAGCGACATACTCATTGTCGGTACAAGGCGCGACGAGGATTTCCCCGTCCTGCAAGGCGGCAGCCGCAGCGGCGCTGCTGACGACCCGCGCTGCACCGGTAGCCGGCTTTTTCCCAATGCCGGTTCCACGCAGAATAACCTCACCCACAGTATGTACCCGCAGCAAATTTGTCGCCCCGCTTACACCTACCGGCACGCCAGCCGTAATGAGCACCAAATCACCGTTCTGTACCAGGCCGCTGTTCAGCGCTGCCGCCACAGCCTCATCAAACATTTCATCCGTGGTCCTGGTAGGGGGACAAAGCACCGGGTAGGCTCCCCAAGTCAAGGCCAGCGCTCTGGCTACCGACTCACGTGGTGTAACCGCAACAATTCGCGCTTTTGGTTTGTATTTGGAAATCATCCTGGCAGTAAACCCTGAATGGGTAGCGGTTATAACGGCACTGGCTCCCAGTTCCTGAGCAGCGCGGCAGGTAGCGTAAGAAATAGCCTCTGTTACGCTTCTTTCGGCCGGAGACAGAAAACTCTCCAAAATTTGGGCGTACTGCAGCGCTGATTCCGCTCTCTCAGCTATACGGGCCATAGTAGCAACCGTCTCCACCGGATAACGGCCTATAGCTGTTTCACCAGATAGCATCACTGCATCCGTCCCATCAAAAATTGCGTTGGCAACATCGCTTGCCTCGGCGCGGGTCGGACGGGGATTGCGGATCATCGACTCCAGCATCTGAGTAGCGGTAATAACCGGCTTGCCCAGCGTGTTACACTTAGAAATGATCATTTTTTGTACCAGCGGAACATCTTCCGCGGGTATTTCCACTCCTAAATCTCCCCGTGCCACCATTACCCCGTCGGAGACCGCCAGTATCTGCTCCAAATTGTCTACGCCTTCCTGGTTTTCGATTTTGGCTATGACCTTTAGTGTTGAGCGGCGTGATTCCAGAATAGCCCGCACAGCCAGCACATCAGCAGCTTGACGGACAAACGAGGCAGCTATAAAATCAAAGTCGTAATCTACTGCAAAGTTGATATCTGCCCTATCCTTCTCCGAGATGTAGGGCAGATTAATTCTTAGCCCGGGAATATTGACGCCTTTCCGGTTAGAAAGTTCTCCTCCCGCCAGCACCAGGCAGCAAATTTCGTTTGCCTGCACTTTGAGCGCTTCCAAAACAATTAAACCGTCATCCAGCAGGATCTTCATCCCCGGCTGCACATCAGCGACGACTCCCGGATAATTGACACTGACTCTCTTTTCGTTTCCCTCAACTTCTTCGGCAGTCAAAACAAAATTTTGTCCCGCTATCAGTTCGATTTGCCCGGAACTGAATGTGCCAATCCGGATTTCCGGGCCCTTGGTGTCGAGCAACACGGCCAGATTGCCCTTTTGCTCCCTGGATGCTTTTCTGACGTTAGCCAGCATCCGGGCATGCTCCTCATGGCTGCCATGAGAAAAATTAAGCCTGACCACATCCATGCCGGCCGCCAGCAACTGTTTAAGGACCAGGTCTTCGCTGCTAGCCGGCCCAAGAGTACAGACAATTTTCGTCTTTCTCAAATCTGCTAACCCCCTTTCAGATGGACAAGATGCCTGCCAGATGGTACAGTTCGGCAGGAAACTCCTTTTTTTGTGCTAAAGCGGCTGCCAAAGGACTGAAGCGCAATTCGCAGCCCACGTTCCCAACCATTTGGCCAAAGCGGCCTGAAAGCAAAAGGTCTACTGCCGCTGCACCAAACCGGCTCGCTAATATCCTGTCAAAAGCGGTCGGCGTGCCGCCCCGTTGCAGATGACCGAGAATGGTCACCCTTGTTTCCATGTTGGTTCTCATTTTTATTTCTTCTCCAATAGACAGGGCACTTCCGGCTCCTTCCGCCACCAGAATAATACTGTGCAGCTTGCCCCTTTGTACCCCGCGGTGCAGCCGCTGGCAAACATGTTCCAGGTCAAAGGGCAATTCAGGAACAAGAATTGACTCCGCGCCTCCCGCCAGACCGGCAAAGAGGGCAATGTGGCCTGAAGTACGACCCATTACTTCAATAACGTAAACACGTTCGTGCGACGTTGCAGTGTCCCTTACTTTGTTAATCGCATCCGTTACATTGCAGACAGCCGTATCAAAACCGATGCAATAATCGGTGCACGCTATATCATTGTCAATGGTAGCCGGAATACCCACCGTAGGCACTCCGGCGGAGGTCAGCCAGTCAGCACCGTGGAAAGAGCCGTCACCACCGATAACTACCAGTGCGTCAAGTTCGTTTGCACGCAGCGTACTCAGGGCCGCCCGCCGGCCTGACTCGTGCATGAATTCCGGCGTGCGGGCGGTGCGCAATATTGTCCCCCCGCGATGAATAATATCAGCCACCGAGCCAAGGTGCATCCGGAAGCAGTCGTTGCTAATCAATCCCTGAAAGCCGCGGCGTAGACCGAACACCTCCAGGCCGTGAAAAATGCTTTTCCGCACAATGGCACGGATAGCTGCATTCATACCGGGGGCATCTCCGCCGGAAGTCAATATACCGATTTTGCGCATTAGCGATTCTCCTGCCTCTTTTTGTCAAATCCTAATCTGCCCAGTGGCAGCCAAATCTATCCGGAGCGGCTTACAAATAACCGCCTCCCGGCCAAACAGCCGTTCTATTTCAGGCAATCTGGAGCAGCCTTCCGCCAGCCAGAATTCCCCGGGCAACAGCACCTTTTTCTGGGCAAAGGGAAATTCCAGACAAACCGGCCAGGAGCCCAATGAACCGCTCAAAATCTTTTTTAAAGCCAACAGGCGCCCTTCATCAACGCTTTCTTCACAGCGAATCAGCACTTCCTGCAGCTCGGGGGAGAGCAATGTGACGCTTTCCGCGATAATTTTAACTTCTTCTTCCTTATGGCTGATGCGACCATGGACAAGCAGGACCCGGTCGTTTTCCAGGTAAGCCCTGACTCTTTCGAAGATCTTGGCAAAAACTATTACTTCAACAACACCGCTCTGATCTTCCAACTGCATAAAGGCCATCGGCTTGCCTGCTTTGGTAACGATCTGCCTGACCTGTACAGACATGCCAACTATACAAATATGCACATTATCAGGAACATCCCGCAAATCGCCGCAAGAAGTCACCCCGGGCAAACGGCTGAGCACTTCTGCGAATTCCTGCAGCGGATGACCGCTGAGATAAAACCCAAGTACTTCTTTTTCCATGACCAAACGTTCCCCTGCAGACAACGGCGGCAGTGCCGGCAAATCATCCTGCGGCAGGTACATCTGCTCTTCAAACACCGGCAAATCAAACAAGCATTGCTGGCCGTTCTGGCGCTGGCGGGCAGCCGCCTGAACTGCAGCGATTTTTTCATCCACAACTGCCAGCAGCCGGTTACGGTTGGTGTCAAGGCAGTCAAAAGCACCACTCTTAATCAGGCTCTCCAATACTTTTTTGTTGCAGGTCCGCAACTCCACCCGTGAACAAAAGTCACTCAGGGAGATAAAATCCCCGCGTGCCCGCCGTGCTGCCAGAATAGAGCAGATAGCTGCCTGGCCGACGTTTTTTACCGCTGCCAGGCCAAAGCGGAGGCAAGCTTCCCCTTCTACTGAGAAATTGTCAACACTTCTGTTAATATCCGGCGGCAGGATTCTCAGTCCCGCCCGTTTGCATTCAGCAATGTAGGCGGCTACCTTGTCGCTGTTGCCAATCACGCCGGAAAGACCGGCGGCCATGAACTGGGTGGGAAAATTGGCTTTTAAATAGGCGGCCTGATAAGCGACCATAGCATAGGCGGCCGCATGTGATTTATTAAAGCCATAGGAGGCAAATTTGACAATTAAATCGTATAATTCATTTGCCAGTCCCCGCGGATGCCCGTTAGCAAGGCACCCCTGGATAAATTTCGCACGTTGTTCATTTAAGGCCTCCAGTTTCTTTTTACCGATCGCCCGCCGCAAGCTGTCAGCCTCTCCAAGAGAGAAGCCGGCCATGGTAGCAGCCACCTGCATAATCTGTTCCTGGTAAACCATCACGCCATAAGTTTCTTTTAGAATGGGCTCCAGGTCAGGGTGCAAATAGTTGATAGAGTTTTTGCTATGCTTGCTTTGGATAAAAGCCGGTATCTGCTCCATAGGTCCGGGGCGATAGAGAGCTACGACAGCAATAATATCCTCAAAAGTGTTGGGACGCAGTTTCTGCAGGATGTCACGCATTCCGGGAGATTCCAACTGAAAGACACCGGCAGTGTCGCCCGAGGACAACAGCAGATACGTGGCTTCGTCCTCCAGCGGCAGGTTTGATAAGTCGATTCGCCTGCCGAAAGACTCAAAAATCAGCTTTGTTGCTTCCTGCATCATAGTCAAAGTGCGCAAACCGAGGAAATCCATTTTCAGCAGGCCGAGCTCCTCCAGCGTTCCCATGGGAAACTGGGTGGTCAGACCGTTCTCACCTGTTTTCTGTAAAGGAACCAACCTCACTAACGGTTCGCATGATACAACCACTCCGGCCGCATGCGTTGAGGCGTGCCGCGGCAACCCTTCCACCGCTTGGGACAGCTCCAGCAATTTGCGTACCCTGTCATCCGTCTCAAACAACTGCTGCAGCACCGGCTCCCTGCTGCGCGCATCTTCCAGAGAAATATTCAATTCCGTCGGTACAAGTTTGGCAATCCGGTCCACTTCGGCATAAGGGAAGCCAAGCACACGTCCCACGTCGCGCACAGCCGCCTTGGCCGCCATAGTGCCAAAAGTAATAATTTGGGCCACGTTCTCTTCCCCGTACTTTTTCACCACATAGTCAATTACCTGTCCCCGCTTTTCATAGCAAAAGTCAATATCGATATCCGGAGGACTAACGCGTTCAGGATTCAGAAACCGTTCGAACAGGAGCCCGTAGCGCAGCGGGTCGATCTCGGTTATGCGCAGGCAATAAGCCGCCAGGCTGCCAGCGGCTGAGCCTCTCCCCGGCCCCACCAGGATTCCTGAGTTATGGGCATAATGCATAAAATCCCACACTATCAGAAAATACGAGGCATAACCAACCTTTGAAATAACTTTTAGCTCATATTCCAGCCTGTCCAGCACTTCAGCCGGCAAAGCCTCTCCATACCGCTCTCTGGCACCGGCAATAGCAAGCTCCCGCAGGTAGCTGTTTTCGCCCGCCTGACCGTCAGGCAGGTCAACTCTGTCTTCGGGCAGCTTAAACCCGGGCAGATAGGTCTTGCCAAAAGAGAATTCAAACTGGCAGGCGTCCGCTATTTGCAGTGTGTTCTCCAATGCCTCCGGCAACTCCGGGAACAGAGCGGACATCTCCCCGGCTGTTTTAAAATAGAATTCTGAGCCGCCGAATCGCAGCCGGTCCTCATCTGTCAGTGTTTTGCCCGTCTGGATGCACAATAACACGTCGTGTGCCAGCCAATCACCTTTATGAAGATAATGGACATCGTTGGTGGCTGCCAGCGGAGCACCTGTTTCACGCGAGAGAGCCGTGAGCGCTTTATTAATCGTCCTCTGTTCCGGTAATCCGTGGTCCTGAAGCTCCAAATAAAAGTTTTCCTCCCCAAAAACTTCCCGATAGAATGCTATCTCCCGCAAGGCATCTTCCATACGGTTTTCCAGCACCGCCTGCGGGATTTCCCCTGCCAGACAGCCGGAAAGAGCTAAAAGGCCTGAACTATAGCGTTTTAACAACTGATGGTCAACGCGCGGCTTGTAATAAAACCCTTCGCTGAAACCACGCGTCACCAGTTCCAACAGGTTCCGGTAGCCGGTCTCATTACGGACCAGCAAAACCAGATGAAACTGCTTGGAGTCAAGTCGCGGGTCACGGTCGCTTCGCAAACGTCCGTATGGAGCAGCATAGACTTCACAGCCTATGAGCGGTTTGATGCCTTTTGCCTTAGCCTTCTTATAAAAATCAACCACCCCGTACATTACGCCGTGGTCAGTTAAACCCAAGGCTGGCTGTCGCAACTCTGCGGCCCGGCTAATCAATGCCGGAATACGTGCTTGCCCGTCCAGCAGGGAATACTCACTATGGCAGTGCAGGTGGACAAAATTTGTACCCGCCATTTTTTCACCTCTGTTTGCTAACATATTCTTTCCCTGCTGCCTTTTTCCTTTTACTGCAGTCGCGTTAGAAATTTTCTTTGAAAAAGGACCAAAAGACCCGGCAGCTAATCCGGGTCCTTTGCACATAAGTTATTGTTACAGCAGCCGGCACAAAGGCCGTAAATTTCCAGGCGGTGCGATTCAACCCGTCCGTTGACCGCCTCAGCCGCCAAAGTATTAATCTTATTCATCACCGGAAGGTTCACGTCAGCAACCGCATGGCACTCACGGCAGACAAAGTGGTAATGGTCGGAAGGGTTACCGTCGAAACGGCTGTGTGAGCTGCCGTAACTCAATTCCTGAATCTCCCCGTTCTCTGTCAGGACCCGCAGGTTGCGATAAACAGTCCCCAAGCTGATTTGCGGCATGATTTTCCTCACCTGTTCATAAATCACATCGGCAGTCGGATGAACGCCTGTGCCGCGGAGCACCTCAAGGATTATCTGGCGTTGTCTGGTCATTCGATGTCTGATAAGTTTAAAAGGCATATCGACCGCCTCATTTTTAACATAATACAGCTATGCAAAAATATACGCCGTACCGCGAGTTTTGTCAAGCAGAACGCAGCCGTTCCGCTAAAAACCGGCCTGTCTTACTGCTTGCCGCAACACCTGCGCGGAATTAAGCAAAGCTTTTTCTTCTTCGGCAGACATCGGGACAGCAAGCTCTCTTTCCCTGCCGGAGCCGTTTACGATACAGGGGAGACTCAGGCAACAGCCCGTAATACCGTTAACCATGCCGGACACTGTCAGTATAGAGTTCTCATCTCTCAAAACCGCCTCGCAGATCCGTCTGACAGCCAGAGCTATCGCGTAGTAAGTGGCTCCTTTTCGACGGATTATTTCATAAGCGGCCATGCGTACCCGCCCGGCAATATCCAGCCTGTCTGCCGGCTCAATACCTTTCAGCGCATAAAATTTCTCAAGGCTCATCCCGGCCACGTTGGCTGAACTCCAGAGGGGCACCTCGGAATCTCCGTGCTCTCCGACAACATAGGCATGGATATTGCGCGGATCCACTCCACAGTACTGCGATAATTCCGCTCTGAACCTGGAGGTATCCAGCACCGTTCCGGAACCAAACACGTGGCTTGCCGGCAGGCCGGAGATTTTTAAGGCCGCATAAGTTAAGACATCCACGGGATTGGCTACCATCAGGTAAATGGCCTCCGGGCAGTACCGCAGTAATTCCGGCAATGTTTTCTTTAAAATTGAGACATTGTCCTGCAACAGTGATAAGCGGCTCTCTCCCGGCTTCTGGTTAGCTCCCGCGGTAAAAATGACCATGTCAGAATCCCGGCAATCGGCAAAACCGCCGGCCAGAACAGCCGTCGGTTTGATGAAAGCCGCGGCGTCTCCCAGATCCATAGCCTCGCCTTCGGCCTTTTCGCTTCTGACATCTACAATAACCAAATCGCTGGGCAAACCGCTGACCATCAGGGCAAAAGCGGCGGATGAACCAACTAGCCCCGCACCGATAACCGAAATCTTAATTCCCCTTTTTTTTGTCAAAATACTTGCTCCTCGCACTTACTGGTTTTTATATCCCTTCTCAAATCAGCTCATATCCGGCTTCACTGACCACGGCACGCAGGTCTTCCGCCCGCAGTCTGGCGGAGTCAAAACTGACCGTTGTCTGTCCCGTGTTTATGTCAACCTGGACGTTTTCCACACCGTCCATGGTCCGCAGCGCTTTTCCCACTTTCATTTTGCAGTGGTTGCAGGTCATACCGCCGATCTTCAAAGTCAGCGTTTCCATCAGTCAATCACCTCCGAAAATAGCATTTCCCCTAACTGTTATTTTCATCATGTGATTATTAGGTTTGCCGTCCCGGCAAAAACAATTCAGTGGCAGGGGCCAGAGCCGGTGCACCTATCGGAAGAGTCTTTCTCCCCGTCGTTGTTTTCATCTTTCTTCAGGCGCTGATGGTAAAACTGCAGCTTTTGCTCCACCCGCCAGAAAACGCTCCCCGGCGGGTAATTGCCGCCATCAGGCTGCCCTGCCGGCACCCCGGTCAGAATTTCCACTCCTTCTTCCACACTGGCCACCGGGTATATATGGAACTGCTCTGCGCGCACAGCTTCCACCACCTCATCCGAGAGATTCAGATTGTTGACGTTTTGGACCGGAATAATAACTCCTTGCCTGCCGGTCAGTCCCTTCAGGCGGCATGCTTTGAAAAACCCTTCAATTTTGTGGGTTACACCGCCGACAGGCTGGATTTCACCCCACTGGTTAACGGAGCCGGTAATGGCCAAGTCCTGCCTGACCGGTAAGTCTGCCAGGCTGGACAGCAGGGCATACAGTTCGGCGCTTGAGGCACTGTCGCCTTCCACGCCGCTATAGAGTTGCTCGAAGGTAATGCTGGCCGACAGGGAGAGCGGACGTTCCCTGGCAAACCTGTAGGCCAGGTACCCGTTCAGTGTCAGCACTCCCTTGTCATGAATCTGGCCGCTCAAACGGATTTCCCGTTCGATGTTGATAATCCCGCGCCGGCCAAGATAGGTCACGGCGGTAATCCGCGACGGGCGGGCAAAAACGTAGTCTCCGCTGTTCAGTACCGACAACCCGTTAACCTGACCGATCTTTTCTCCCTCCAGATCAAGCAGAATTTTGCCTTCCGCCAGCAGTTCCTGCAGTTTCTGTTCGTACTTGTCGGAGCGATAGATTTTCTCGGCAATGGCCCGCTTGACATGCCCGCCGCTGACTACCTCCGCCTTGTTCAGCTGCGCCCAGGCGTCCGCCTCATAAATGATTTCCACCAATTCATTAAAGCGAGTACTCAGTTTCCGCTGGTGATCCGCCAGCCTCGAGCTGTATTCCACAATCCGGGCCACGGCGGTCCGGTCAAAATGGTGCAGATTCTCGCGCTGGCAATGCGTGGAAATGAAGCTGGCCATGCTGGTCATGTTGTGACGGTCCAAATTCATCTCCGTATCGAAATCAGCTTTTACTTTGAATAGTTTGCGAAAATCCTCATCAAAATGGTACAGTATCTGGTATAGGTATGGATTGCCGATCAGGATCACTTTAACATTTACCGGAATAGCCTGCGGCCGCAAAGTTGACATAGCCAGTAGTCCAAACTGCTCACCCAGATTTTCCAGGCACGCCTCCCGTGTTTTTAAAACACGTTTGAGGCCTTCCCAGGTCCCGGGATTGCTCAGCACCTCCCGCGCCTGCAGAATCAGGTAACCCCCGTTCGCTTTCAACAGTGAGCCTGCTTTAATCATGCCGTAGTCGGTCGTTACCATCCCCAGCCTGTTCTCGTATTCCACCCGCCCTACCAGGTTGTAGTAAGTCGGGTTTGTTTCTACAATTACCGGCGCACCCAAAGTATCTTTGTTATCTACTGCCAGATTGACACGGTATTTAAACCCCGGTTCTCCTTTGCGGCGCAGCCAGGGAAACGGCACCGACTCCTCTTCCTCCCCGCCGCGGAAATCATCCAGGTTTTCCAGAATATCTTTTTGCACCGCGTTCAGGTAGCCGGCAATCGGTTCCCCATAGCGCTCCTTTAACTCCTCAATCAGGAAGCCCACCGCAAACAAACCGATCTTGATTTCCAGCTCTTTGACTTTTTCCTTCATGCCACGCTCGGCGTTTTGGATGCGGCGCATCACCTGCAGCGCCTTAAACTGGATTTCCGCCGACTTGCGTTCCATTTCCTCCCGGACCTCCTGAGGCAGCGCCTCGTATTCCTCGGTGGAAATTTCCTTGCCATCAATTAACGGAATACTTACAAAGCCCGTGCTGGCCCGTCGCAGGATAAAGCCCTGTTCGGCAGCGGTGCGGGTCAGTTCATCCAGCAGTTCCCCCCTGACTTCCTGGAATTCTTTAAACAACGTGGTCTTTTGCCGCTCATAATCATCGGCGTCAAATGCTTTGGGAATCTCCAGTTTCAGTGAGTCCACCAGTTCTTCCATATCTTTTTTAAAGCGGTTTCCCTGGCCGGGAGGCAAACGCAGGGCCACAGGATGGCCCTGACTTTCAAAGTTATACACATAGCACCAATCGTCAGGAACCAGCTCTTTTTCAGCAATCTTGCTGACCAAAGACTGAGCGTAGGAAATTTTTCCGGTGCCAGTCAACCCGGTCATAAATATATTATAGCCGTGGCGTTTGATTGACAGGCCGAACTCCATGGCACGAGCGGCCCGCTCCTGTCCGACGATGCCTTCCAAAGGGGCCACTGTTTCCGTTGTCTCAAATTCAAATTTTGCCGGGTCGCAATAAAACTTCAGCTCCTCAGCTGTCAACTTTCTGTGTGTCAAGCACCTTCCCCCTTTAATCTTCGATAAGTCTTATTATTTTCCCCCGCAACCGGGCAATTCCTGCTACCGATAAAGCAGAATCTGTCGTTTTGGAAAAAAACAGGCCGCCCGTCTTATACCGGGTGGCCTGCCAAATTTTTGGGCGTACTAATATCAGCCGGCGCGATCAGCGACAAGTATCTCAACCACCGCCGGATCGGCCAGTGTAGAGGTATCGCCGATATTCTCAATATCGCCCTGAGCAATTTTACGCAGGATACGGCGCATAATCTTGCCGCTGCGAGTTTTAGGCAGTCCAGGGGCAAACTGGATTTGGTCGGGAGTAGCTATCGGCCCGATGACTTTACGGACATGCGCCGCCAGGTCCTTGCGCAGCGCGTCACTGGCGGCAAAGCCTTCGCGCAGAATAACATAGGAATAGATGCCCTCGCCCTTAATATCATGGGGGTAGCCAACCACTGCCGCTTCCGCCACGGAGGCGTGCGATACCAGGGCGCTTTCTACCTCGGCCGTACCGATACGGTGACCGGATACATTGATCACGTCATCAACGCGGCCCATCAGCCAATAATAACCGTCCTCGTCCTTGCGCGCGCCGTCACCGGTAAAATAGTATCCGGGATACTGGGAGAAATAAGTGTTCTTAAAACGTTCGTGATCGCCGTAAACCGTGCGCATAATGCCCGGCCAGGCTTTCTTGATCACCAGGTAACCGCCTTCGTTGACCCCGCACTCGCTGCCGTCCTGCCGGATGACCAGCGGCTCAACGCCGAAGAAGGGACGGGTGGCCGAGCCAGGCTTAGTGGGCATTGCTCCCGGGATAGGGGAAATCAGGATGCCGCCCGTCTCCGTCTGCCACCAGGTATCGACAATGGGGCACCTTTCCCCACCGACAAAAGAGTGGTACCACATCCACGCTTCCGGGTTAATCGGCTCACCGACAGTACCGAGCAAACGCAGGCTGGACAGGTCGCGGCCCTTTGGCCACTTATCGCCATCGCGCATCATGGCGCGGATAGCCGTCGGTGCGGTGTAAAAAACGTTTACATTGTTCTTCTCTACTATTTCCCAGAAACGGTCCGGCTGCGGGTAATTGGGCACACCCTCAAACATCAGGCTGGTAGCCCCCAGTGACAGCGGCCCATAAACAATGTAGCTGTGACCGGTCACCCAGCCGATGTCGGCGGTGCACCAGTAGGTGTCTTCATCTTTGAGGTCAAATATATACCGGCAGGTAGCGTTAACCTGGGTCAGATACCCGCCGGTGGTATGCAGCACACCTTTGGGTTTGCCGGTACTGCCGCTGGTATAAAGGATAAACAACGGGTCCTCGGCATCCATTTCCTCCGCCGGGCAGACATCGCTGATATTAGGGGCAGCCATTTCATCATCCCACCAGGTGTCGCGACCGTCCTTCATATTAACGGCGGCGCCGGTGCGGCGGTAAACGATCACACTTTTAATAGTAGGGCAGCTCTCCAGCGCTTCATCAGACGTACTCTTCAGCGCCACATTTTTGCCGCCGCGCAGGCCGAAATCAGCAGTGATCAGGAAGCGGCAGGCGCTGTCCTGGATACGGTCTTTCAGCGATTCAGCGCTGAATCCGCCGAAAACGATGCTGTGAATAGCACCGATGCGGGCGCAAGCCAGCATGGCAATAGCCAGCTGCGGGATCATCGGCATGTAAATAGATACGCGGTCACCTTTCGCAACGCCTTTCTTTTTCAGCACGTTGGCAAAGCGGCTCACTTCCCGGTGCAGTTGCTGGTAACTATAAGTCCGGCTCTCCTGAAGCGGATCACCTTGCCAGATAATGGCGGCCTTGTTTTTTCGCCAGGTATCCAGGTGGACATCAAGGCAGTTGTAGGCCACGTTCAGCTTGCCGCCACTAAACCATGTTATGTCAGCATTTACAAAATCAAACTCCCGCACCTTCTGCCAGGGTTTGAACCAGTGCAGCTTGCCGGCCATCTCCGACCAGAATCCATCCGGGTCATCTACTGAGCGGCGGTACATTTCTTCGTACTCCGCCATGCTCTTGATATGTGCCTTGCTGCTGAATTCTGCTGTCGGGTAAAATTTCCTGGTCTCCTCCATCACCGAGGTAATTGCCTTATCCATGCTAACCCTCCTAAATTGGTTTTAAGAAACCGACCTCCCCGCACATAGCATCTGCTGCATATAATGTTCAAATAATTAGCTACTATTATACGATTCCGACAGTATATATTCCTGCTCTTTCCATTAGTTATTTATATTTTTTATGAACTTTTCGCCTCATAGCTGCCGGCTGGACTTTAAGGTGGTAATTTTCTGAACATACTGACAATTCTCTTCGCAATAACCTTAACACCATACTAATCAGATAGAGCCTGTTACTTGAAAGACTGTTTATTACCCTATCACGCCTGCCTTAAACAGGCAGGCGTGATAGTCTGGTCCCGCCCGGAAGCGCGACCTTAGATTTTCCCGTGGTGGAGTATACGTACGTCTTCCAGGTATGCAATCCCGGCATACTTCTCAGCTAAAAACTTGTTATAAACTGCTTCCATGAGGGCCTTTGCCTGTGCCTCTTCCTTAACAATCAGTTCAATACGCACATTTTCGCAAAAACCAGCCAGACACTGACCTGAACGAACCCCGCGCACACCTTGCCCGGTAAGATTTCTAATGACCGTATAAGCTTCGGCTCCCTGCGCTTTGAGCAGACTAAGAACCTGTTGCTCCATCAGTGCTTCCGTAATAATAATCACTTTTTTTGCCGCTATCAGTTCCATTATATCTTTCACCTCCTCCGCCGCGACATCATTAGAACGCCACAGTCCCGGCATGGTTTAAGTTGATCGGGAAGCAGGGGCAGAGAAAAATCTGCGCTTCCAATTTAAGCAGCACCCCAGAGAATCTGAGAAACTATCATCCACATTGGCATACCGATAAGTACATTAAACGGGAATGTTAAGGCGACAGCCATCGGCAGATATACCGAAGGATTTGCCTCAGGCATATTGGCACGCATGGCCGCCGGCGCGGTTACAAACGAACAGCCGCCTGCCAGGGTGGCAAAGACAAAGGCGTCTCCCCAGAAAAGCTTTCCGGGCATGGCCAAATGGATCGCATATGCCCCCAGTATTCCTACAAGCCCCCAGACCTGCGGCAGCGCGAAAGCATAAAGAAGCGCTTTAACAGCATGCTTTCCAAGCTCTTTCAGCGCGCCGATCTGTTTTGCCGCAGCCAGCCCCATTTCCAGCATAAACAAGCAGATAATACCGCGGAACATGCCGTCAAAGAATAATAAAGCCCTGCTCAGCTCTCCTGGCGAGTATACGGCAGAAAGCATGCCGATAAACAGCGCGGTTACCAGGACCCATACCCCCATGCCAAAGACGGTGAGATGCAGGACCTTCTTGATATCGGCCTTTTCCCCGCCGCCCTGCTCGTTGATTAATGCCATTCGACCTAAGACAATAGCGGCTATTAGGGCGGAGGAGTCCATGAAAGGATACACTGCCGGCATCCAGCCGGCAAAGATTTGTGCCGCAGGGTTGGCGGCCTGGGCTTCACTGGCCAATGCTACCCCTAAAGCAACGGTTGCCGAACTGACCGCGCCGTAATGTCCCGCGCAGGCCCAGGCATCGGCGGTGCGCATAAATTTCTTAAACAGCGTTCCCGTCATGAAAGCAAAAAACGGACCTAAAAACATGGCCAGCAGCGCTATTGCCACGATCACGCCAATTAAGGCAGGATCTGCTTTCAGAGATTCAATTGCTGCCGCTCCTCCGGTAATCCCGATTGATGCCATAAGAAAGATGACCATCGCCGTCCCCATCGCCGGCGGGATATGCAAATCTGATTTTACAAAGACGCTCACCATTCCCAGGACAAAAAATAAAATGGGGGGAGCAAATAATCCGGCTAGAACCATTTCCCACATAGAATACAAACCTCCTCAAGTCTTTCTTCAAAATCCGCCAAGCATTATTGAATTTATAATTTGCCGGCAAATAAGCCCCCTTTCACTGTCGGGCGAGTTGCAGGT
>QLUR01000019.1 GCA_018725565.1 Bacillota bacterium
AGCCGCCTTGGCAGAACAGCTTCTTGCACCGTCTCCGGTGCCTACTTCGCATGGCATCCCTGTTCAGTTCTCAAAGAGCAAGTGTTTTCTTGCCGCCAGACAGCGACTTTTATATATTAACATACCTTTTGGCGCTTGTCAAACAGGTATATTTTGGTATTTATCAAGCCCTATTCCTGAGGCACTTTTGAGGCCGGGAGACAGTCTCTCTCATTCTCTCGGCCGCATGGTCGGGAACAGGATGACATCACGAATTGAAGATGAATCGGTAAGCATCATGACTAAACGGTCAACTCCTATACCCAGGCCTCCCGTGGGAGGCATCCCGTACTCCAGCGCCTGAAGAAAATCCTCGTCCATCATGTGGGCCTCCTCATCGCCGGCAGCCCGCCTGCTTAACTGTTGTTCAAAACGCAAGCGCTGGTCAATAGGGTCGGTAAGTTCGGTGAAGGCATTGGCTACTTCACTGCCGCCGAGAAACGCCTCAAAGCGATAAGTCATGGCAGGGTCGTCACCCCTGCGTTTTGCCAGCGGGGAAACCTCGACAGGATAGTCCAGTATAAATATCGGCTGAAAAAGATGGGGCTCCACAAATTCCTCAAAAATTTCGTTGATGACTTCGCCGCGAGGTGTACCATCTTTAACAGTCAGCCCCTTTTGGCGCGCTGCCGGCACCGCCTCTGCGGCGGTGCCGATTTCCCTGAAATCAATACCGGCAAATTTCTTGACCGCCTCCAGCATGGTCAGGCGCGGCCAAGGCGGGGTCAAATCCAGCGTCTGTCCCTGGCAGTCCAGCTGCATTGAGCCGCACACGCTAAACGCCACCGAGGAAACGAGCTCCTCGGTAAGCACCATCATGTCCTCGTAGTCGGCATTGGCCTGATATATCTCCACAGAAGTAAATTCCGGATTGTGCTTTGTAGAAATTCCCTCGTTGCGGAAGATGCGGCCCATCTCGTAAACTTTTTCCAGTCCGCCTACAATTAGGCGCTTGAGATGCAGTTCCGTGGCAATACGCAGATACAGGCCCATATCCAGGGCGTTATGGTATGTAGCAAATGGACGGGCTGACGCGCCGCCGGCCAGGGTATGCATCACTGGCGTCTCGACCTCCAGAAAACCCCTGTTGTTCAAATAATCACGGATGCCCTGAACAATTTTACTGCGCAGGATAAAAACCTTTCTGACTTCCGGGTTGACGATTAAATCAAGATAGCGCTGGCGGTATCGCAGGTCGACATTGGTCAGGCCGTGCCACTTTTCCGGAAGAGGGCGCAGCGCTTTGGCAAGCAAAGACCATTTTTTTACGGATACAGTCACTTCGCCGCGCCGAGTGCGGAAAACTTCTCCGCTGACACCTAACAAATCGCCGATATCAAGCAGTTCAAAGATGCCGTAAGACTCCTCTCCCACCTCGTCCTGGCGCAGGTAGATTTGTACCTGGCCGCTTTCATCCTGCAGGTTGGCAAAAGACGCCTTGCCATGGCTGCGAATAGTCATCAGGCGGCCGGAAAGAGCAATCAGCCGCCCCTCAAGCGCGTCAAAACGGCTGATTATTTCAGCCGCATGGTGGGTTACCGCATATTTTTCTCCATAAGGGTTAACACCAAGGCTTAACAACTTCATTATCTTCTCCCTGCGAACCAACTCCTGCTCGCTATAAAGCTCCGTCATATCCGGCCTCCTGAGCTTTCGTCCTATAAGACTTTAACAATCTGGTATTTAAGCAATCCGGCCGGAACGGTAACCTCCACCACTTCACCGGAATTTCTGCCTAAAATAGCTTTACCTACAGGGGATTCATTAGAAATTTTGTGCTCCGCCGGGTTGGCCTCGGCTGAGCCGACAATAGTGTACTGATAATTTTCATCATATTCCAGATCCTTCAGCAAAACTGTAGAGCCTATGTCCACCCGGTCTGACACCCCCGCAGAGTCTTCAATAACCCTAACATTACGCAGCATTTTTTCAAGGGTAATAATCCTTCCTTCTATAAAGGCCTGATCGTTTTTGGCGTCTTCATACTCGGAGTTTTCCGAAATGTCTCCAAAGGAAATGGCGGTCTTGATACGTTCAGCCACTTCCCGCCGCTTGGCAGACTTCAGGTGCTCCAACTCTTTCTCCAGCTTCTCCAGACCGCCTTGCGTCAGAATTACTTCCTTACCAGTCATTTTTTCCGCTCCTTAACAGTAAATTCCTTGAAACCATCCTTTCAGGTATATGCAGCAACTCTGGCAAAAAGATTTACACCTGTCCATACCGGGCAAACTTAATCAAAGGCAAATCGCCATAACGGCGATTTGTTACCCGCTGCACTTTATCTTTTCATCGTAAACACAGCAGCCTTTAGCTAAGGTATTGCTATCACCCAAACAGGCTAAGACAAAAAATTACGTTCATTGCTTTATTTAATAGAAAGCTGTGTAATTTTTTCTAGATTATAAAGCAATAGGCGCCTTTTGTCAAATTCTACCCCTCCGTCTCGCGCGGGGTTACGTCAAAGATGACTGGCAATCAGGAAAGGCAGTCAGCCGCTTTTTGAGGCGGCAAATGAAAAAGCCGTCCATACAGTGGACGTGAGGATAGAGATGAACGCCGGCAGGGCCCGCGGTTTCCCGCCAGACTTCCGGAAGAAAGGAGCGGATGTCCTCTGCGCGGAAGGCGGGATTGCCTTCCAGAAAAGAAGCTATTACCTCGTCGGTCTCCTCGGGCTCATTGGTGCAGGTACTGTAAACCAGGATTCCGCCGGGGCGCAGCACGTTGGAGGCCGCCTGCAGCATGTCCCGCTGGACGGCGGCCAGGGTGCCGAGTTCCTGCTCCTGCCGGCGCCACTTCAGGTCCGGTTTGCGCCTGATTACCCCGCAGCCGGAACAGGGCACATCAAGCAGGATACGCTCAAAGGTGCCAAGCGAAGCGGAAGCAACCTCCCTTACGTCCAGGCAAAGCGGCCGCACGTTGACTACGCCCAGCCTGCGACAGTTGGCCAAAACCAGCTCCAGGCGGTGGGGGTAAATATCCAGGGCAATTATCTCGCCTTTGTTTTGCATCAGTTGCGCCAGATGCGTGGTCTTGCCACCCGGCGCGCTGCAGCCGTCAAGAACACGCTCCCCCTGCTGTGGGGCTAGTATCCTGGAGGCAAGCATCGCGCTTTCCCCCTGGATTTGACACCACCCCTGCCGGTAAAGTTCCAGGGCTGCCAGCTGTCCGCCTGGAACTAGGATTACACCTTCCGGTGTTATCCGGCTGGCTTCTGCTGTCAGCCCTGCCTGCGCCAGCGCTTCCAGCAGTTCCCCGCGGCTGGTTTTCAGCGTGTTGGTGCGCAAGGTTACGGGGGCTTGCCTGTTATTGGCCGCCAGCAATGCTCCTGTTTGGACTGGGCCGAACCGCCCCAGCCAGCGCTGCACCAGCCATTCGGGATGGGCGTAAGCCAATGCCAGAGAAGCCGCCTCCGAAGTTGCCGCCTCTTTATTTTTCCGCAGGAACTCCTGCAGTGAGGGGCTGTTGCGCAGCGCCCCGCGCAGCACGCCATTCACAAACGGTACAAGGGCTTTTTTTCTGCTTTTTTTGACCAGTTCCACTGTCGAATGAACAGCAGCTGCCGGCGGCACCCGGTCAAGGTAATACAACTGGTAAAAGCCTATGCGCAGGATATCGGGCAGCGGCCTGTCCAGCCTGTCAACCTGCCGTCCTGTCACCTTGCTGATCATCCAGTCCAAAGTGGAGCGGTGAGCGGTTACGCCATAGGTGATTTCAGCCGCCAGACTCCGGTCACGACGGTCCGACACTCTCGGCAATACCTGAGCGAGAGCAAGGTTGACAAAAGCACCTTCATCAGCGATGCGGGAAAGCGCCAGCAGGCTCGCCTCCCTGGCCTCAAGCCTCTTTTGGGGCGTCACGAATCAGTCCCGCCTCATCATCCCCCGCAGCAGCACCAGCCTGATCAATTGGGAAACGGCCACCGCCAAAGCGGCAATGTACGTCAGCGCAGCCGCGTTCAAAACCTGCCTGGCGGGTGCCACCTCATCACGGGAAAGAAACCCCGCGCCTTCCAGCAAAGCCACTGCCCGGCCGGAGGCATTGTATTCCACAGGCAGGGTAACCAGCTGGAAAACAACGGCAAAGGCGAAAAAGAGAATCCCGACATCCATCAGCCAGGCTAAGCCTCCCTGCGCAAAAATCAGGCCGGCAAAAAAGAGCGGGAAAGCCAGATGTGTGCCGATATTGGCCACTGGGAAAATATTGTTGCGGAAAGCAAGCGGGATGTAGGCATCAGCGTGCTGGATAGCATGCCCGGCCTCGTGGGCGGCAATCCCGAGAGCAGCCAGGGAATTGCTTTGGTAGACACCGGGTGAGAGCCGGACAACACGACGCCGCGGGTCGTAATGGTCAGTAAGGTTTCCATGTCCCATCTCCACCGCTACATCGGTAAGACCCGCCTCATCCAACAATTTGCGGGCCGCACGGACACCGGTTACGCCGGAGCGGGCCGGCATGCGCGAGTAGCGCTGGTAGGTGGACTTAACCCGGCTTTGCGCCCAAAGGGCGAAAATCAGAGCCGGCATGATCAGGATAAAAGTAATGTCAGGCAAAAAGAACATAGCCCATCCTCCTAGACAAAAAATTTGATTGCTTTTTCTACCGCTGCCAATTCTATCCGGGTATTATGACAGGGACCATGCGGCCTGTAGTTTGTCACACCAAGTACCGGTAGTTTATTGCAGTCCAGAATGCCGCTCGTCAGGTCCCGCTCACAGGCCACGGCCACAATCGCTTCCGGCCGCAGCGACTTGACTACTTCCCTGGCCAGCGTACCGCCGCTGGCGATGCGCAGATGCACCCCCATTCTCTCACCCAGAGCCAGCAGATCACCGACCGGGCAGCAACCGCAGCGCACGCAATTACCGGCATCAACGGTGATACGCCGCGGGCATTCACTGTCCTGCAGGCAGTGCGGCAAGAGAACAAGCAGCCGGTGCGGCGGTATACTTCTGCCTTGGCGGCGTGCCCTGACCAGTTGATTATTGACTTCCACGAAAGAACTCTGGATCTTGTCCTGTGCAATCCGCAAACGCTGCCCAAACCAGAGAACCACCGGATATAGCAGAGAAACAGTAATATTGACCATGTTGTCAAACAAACGGAGAGGCCGGAAGGTAAGCAGGGAAATAACCATTCCTATAAAACCAAGCCCGACGACAACCAGTACAGAAAGCACCAAGATTACCGCAGCCGCTAACGGATAACGGACCAGCCCGGCATCACGGTTAAAAAAACTAAGCCAGGCATAATACAAGATGCCGGCACACAACAGTAAACAGGCAGCCAACAAGCCCAGATAAAGCCTCTTTTTGCTTACCAGCTGTCATCACTTCGCTTCCGTTGTTTAATCACCCAAAACGGCACCGGCTGGCAAGCGATTGCCACGCAGGTACTCAGCCGCAGTCATTGCTTTTCCACCCTGAGGCTGAACTTTTTCCACTGAGTAGATCCCCTCGCCGGCAGCAACCAGCAGCTTCCCGCCGGTAACAGAAAGAATCATTCCGCTCACCGGCGCGCTTCCGGGACCTGGTGTGCCGGCCAGTATTTTCAGTCTTTCCTTCCGGTAAAGAGTATACGCTCCGGGCCGGGGGCTCATGCCGCGCACCAGATTATGAATTGCAGCAGCCTCAGCTTGCCAGTTGATTTTCTCCTCCTCCGGCAGCAGCGGCGGGGCATAGGTGGCTAAAGACGCTTCCTGTGCCCGGCGTGCAGTCCGCCCGGTAAGAATAGCGGTTAAGGCAGTGACAATAAGCTTAGCTCCAAGCAGCGACAATTTATCATGCAGGTCCCCCGCAGTGTCGGTGAAAGCAATAGCTGCCCGCTCCTGCAGGGCGATATCGCCGGTGTCCATTCCGGGGTCCATGTACATGATTGTTACGCCGCTCTCTGTCTCCCCGTTGATGATGGCGCGCTGTATAGGTGCCGCACCGCGGTAGCGCGGCAGGAGCGAAGCGTGAATATTAAGCGCCGCCACCCTCGGTACAGCCAGTATCTTTGCGGGCAAAATCCTGCCATAGGCAGCCGTGACCAGAAAATCGGGGGCAAGGCCGCCCAACTCTGTCAGAAAATGGCCGTCACTGATTTTTTCCGGCTGCAGGACCGGCAGGCCCAGACGGAGTGCTTCTTTTTTAACCGGTGACAGACCTTTTTTTTGGCCCCGGCCACCCGGCCTGTCAGGCTGTGTTACTACAGCCACCACGCGGTAAGCTTGGTGCAGTGACAACAGCGCCGGAACTGCAAAATCGGGAGTCCCCCAAAAAACCAGGCGGGTTTCCTTCATTGGCCTGCCTTGGAACGGGCTTCTTCCGCAATGTGGACAGCCCGATCCACAAAAAGCACACCGTCCAAGTGGTCAATCTCGTGTTGCAGGGCTCTGGCCAGCAGCCCACTGGCGCAAATTTCCATTTCTTCGCCTTCCGGGTCGAGTGCCCGCAGCATAATCCGGTGGTCGCGCTCCACTTCCCCTTGTATACCGGGAAAACTCAGGCAGCCTTCCATATCTGTTTCCCGACCCTCACGTCCGGTAATTACCGGGTTGATCATTTTCAATAATCCGTTCTCGTCCCGGACGTCTACCACAATCACCCGCTTGCCGACACCGACTTGCGGCGCAGCCAACCCCACACCCTGAACGCTGTACATTGTTTCCACCATATCGTCAAGTAAAACCTTTAAGACCGGAGTAATTTTCCGCACTTCTTTAGCCGCCTCACGCAGTACCGGGTCACCAGCCTTACGGATGATGCGCAGCGCCATACAAATGCAAGCCTCCTACAGCAAATTTTGCGGCTCAATGTCTACCGACAGGCGTACACTGTCCGCCAGAGGAGAATCACGGTGATATGCCAATGCCTCGCGGCCTGCAGCAAGCAGTTTCTCAAGCGAATCATCACGAGCCACTACCTGCCAGCGGAAGCGGCCCCTCAGCGGGGAGAGCGGGCATGGTGCCGGCCCGAGAACCTCAACCTGAGAAAGCAGCAAAGCTGCCAGCCGTTCAGCAGCGCCAGCCGCATCATCTTCCCTGCCGCCGGACAGTACAAATCGTACCAGGCGGCTGAAAGGCGGGTAACCAAGTTCCTTGCGGGCTTTAAGCTCCTGCAGGTAGAAACCTGCGAAGTCATGTGTTTTAGCGGCTAAAACAGCATAGTGGTCCGGAGCGTACGTCTGAACTATGACCCTGCCGCCCGCTTCTCCGCGGCCGGTGCGTCCCGCTACCTGGGTAAGCAATTGAAAGGTACGTTCCCCCGCTCGGAAATCGGGAAGGTTGAGCGCTGTATCCGCCGTGATAACACCTACGAGGGTTACGTTAGGAAAATCAAGCCCTTTGGTCACCAGTTGGGTACCGACCAACACCTGATATTCTCCCTTACGAAAAGCGGACAAAATCCGCCGGTGCTCACCCTTGCGGCTTGCCGTATCGGCATCAAGACGCGCCAGCTTCCACTCAGGGAAAGCCTTTTGCAACTCGTCCTCCACCCGTTGCGTACCGGTGCCAAAATGGCGGATGTATCTTCCGGCACAAGACGGGCATACATGCGGGTAAGGCTGCCGGTGTTCACAGTAATGGCAGCGCAGTTCCCGGCCGGAAACGTGAAATTTCAAGGCCACCTGACAGTTGGGACAACGCAGGACAAAGCCGCACTCCCGGCAAAGTACGAAGGTGGCGTAAGCTCGCCTGTTCAGGAAAAGGATGGCCTGGCGGCCGGCTGCCACTGTTTCCGTAAGAGCAGACAACAGCAGGCGGCTGAATACGCTGCGGTGTCCTTCCCGCAGCTCACTGCGCAGGTCGACGATTTCCACCGGTGGCAGCGGCCGGTCAAAAATCCGGTTAGGCAGGTGGCAGAGCATGTATACTCCTTCTTCTGCCAGGCGGTAGGATTCCAGCGACGGCGTGGCGCTTCCCAGCACCACGGCAGCGCTGTGGTGCTGGGCCCTCCAAAGCGCAATATCCCGGGCGTGGTAACGCGGAGTCTCCTCCTGTTTGTAAGAGTGCTCATGCTCCTCATCAACGATAAGCAGACCGATCTTGTCCAGCGGCGCAAACACCGCCGAGCGCGCGCCCACTACCACCCTGGCTGAACCGGTCAGGACCCGGTACCACTCGTGATAGCGCTCACCGGCGGAAAGGCCGCTATGCAGGACGGCCACCAACTCACCGAAACGGGCCGCAAAACGGTCAATCATCTGCGGTGTCAGGGAAATTTCCGGAACGAGCACGATACTGCCAAGGCCTTTTGCTAAACTTGCGGCAATCGCTTGCAGGTAGACTTCCGTCTTACCGCTGCCGGTCACCCCGTGCAGCAGGACAGTAGACTGAACCCTGCCCGTCATGGCCGCTTCTATCTCAGCCAACGCCTGCCTTTGCGCCTCTGTCAGCGTCAAATCAAGCGCATACGGCTCGTCACACCCAGTTTCAGGGCTGCGTCGTCCCCGGATTGTTTTAACACGGACTGCTTTGTGTTCCTCTTCCAGTTTAATTATACCGCTTCGCTGCCAACTGTGCAACAATCCCTGCTTCTTTATCTCCGGGAACCGCCTCAGCCAATCCGCCAGCAGTACCCTCTCATTTTCCCGTAACAGCAGCAGAGCCGGAGCTGCTGTTACCTGTTCCGACCGCCCCGTTAAGGTCACCCATTTTCTGCCGGCCCGGCGGGCAGAAGGCGGTACCATGCAGTGCAAAAAATCCAGTCTGCGGCATAAAAACCTTTCGGCTCCCCACTCCGCCAGTTCCACAAGTTCCGGTGTCAGCAGCGTTTCTTCGTCCAGAACCTGTTCAATAGCCTTGACTTCTCCTCCCGGCGGCAAGGTGGTCGTCCCCACACAATAACCGGTTACACGCCGTCCGCCAAAAGGCACAACCACCCGGCTCCCCACCTGCAGCCTGAGAGCAGGCGGCACCCGGTAAGTAAACGGGCGATCCACTGCATCATGGTGAACGGTGACAATCACCCGGGCAAATGTTTCCATCAGGAAAGAGCCTGCGGTCATTACCGCAGGCCCCCTGTTTTTTTGCCATTATTATTCTGTTTCATGATTTCTATCACCATTTGATCAACCTTCCGGCTCTGCCGAATGGTACCCTCATGGTGCAACCCCTCACGGCTGACTATCTCATGCAACAGCAACCTTTCCGCCTCCATGCATTCCCATTGCCGGCTCATGATAAGCCTCTCCTTCCGACCCTACGTATAAGTTCAACATACAGTGACAATTCCCTGCCTTTTATTGTCGGGGAGAGCACTTTTTTGTTGCTGACTTCAAAATCTTGTCATGCCGTCAGGTTTCATAAACTATCTCGCCCGGTACGTCAAAATATTTTTGCCGGAGCTCACCCAGAATGGCCCGCGCAACCTCCAGTTTAGAAAGGATCGGCAGTGATTTTATGGTCCCGTCCCGGAAAATCAGCTGAACAATATTAGTGTCCACATCAAAGCCGGCCCCCTCTTGGGTCAGGTCATTGGCCACAATCAAATCAAGATTTTTGGCGGACAATTTACCTCTTGCGTACATGCCGACGTTTTCCGTCTCGGCGGCAAATCCTACCAGCAATTGCTGCTTTTTGCGCCTGCCCAGCTCGGCCAGGATATCAGGGTTTTTCAACAAAGTAAGGGTCAGCTCGCCGCTTTTTTTGATTTTTTGTCCGCTTTCCACTGCCGGCCGGAAGTCAGCCACGGCCGCCGCCTTGAATACCACATCAGTCTCATGGAAACGCTGCAGCACTGCCTCCAGCATCTCCTGTGCCGCAGTAACCCTGATTACCTCCACGCCAGCCGGCGGAGGCAGACTGACCGGACCCGAAACAAGGGTTACCGCCGCGCCTTGCTCCGAGGCGGCACGAGCCAGCGCATAGCCCATCCTGCCGCTGGAACGGTTGGTTAAAAACCTGACCGGGTCAAGGGCCTCGCGAGTAGGCCCGGCGGTGACCAAGACTCTCTTGCCGCGCCATTTTTGAGGCTGGAGCAAGATGTCGCCGGCGGCAGCAAAAATCTCTTCCGGAGAAGCCATCCGGCCATGGCCGGCACCACCGCAGGCCAGCTCTCCATCCGCCGGACCGGCAAAGAAAAAGCCCAGCCCGGCAAGCCTTGCAACATTGGCCCTGACCTGAGCGCTGTCCCACATCGCTTCGTTCATGGCCGGAGCCAACAAAACGGGAGAACGTGCCGCCAGGACCAGAGTGGTCAGCAAATCATCGGCAATACCGGCAGCAATTTTTCCCAGACAATTGGCAGTGGCCGGCGCAATAACCAGCAGGTCTGTCTCCTGAGCCAGCCCGACATGGGCCACGCTATACTCTTCATTGGCGGCAAACAGGTCTTGGTAGACACGATTGCCACTTGTCGTCTGGAAGGTGAGCGGTGTAACAAAACGTCCGGCCGCTGCCGTCATCACCACCCTCACCCCGGCACCCGCCTTAACCAGCAGACGGCACAACTCTACCGCCTTATAGGCGGCAATTCCACCGGTCACTCCCAGAATAAGGCGCTTGCCGTTAAACATGGCCACCCCTCTATTTATTAGCTGATTTTGTGCGCTCGTAGGATATTTTCCCTTGCGCCAGCTCGTCTAAAGCTATAGAAACATCCTTGTTTAAATTTGTTTCAATCAGTGCAGGACTGCCCTCGTTCAACTGGCGGGCACGCTTCGCCGCGGCAATTACCAGCGTGTACTTGCTGTCGCCTCTGGTAATAAGGAAGTCAATTGACGGATAAATCACAAGAACATAACCTCCCCGGATAAGCCCTCGATTAGCTCTATATTTCTCGTAGGACGGCATTTTTCGGCCCGGATCACAGCTGCTATTTCATCACGGGCTTTTTCCACCACATCGTTGACAACTATATAATCATACATGTAAACCTGGGCTATTTCGGCTGCCGCTTCCGACAGGCGCTGACGAATCTTTTCCTCTGATTCGGTGGCACGTCCGGTAATACGGGCATACAGCTCCGCACCAGAAGGAGGCACCAGAAAAACGAACACACCTGCAGGGAAGTTCTCCCTGACTTGTCTGGCTCCCTGCGTGTCGATTTCCAAGAGAACATCCCGCCCGGCCTCCAGCAGTTGTTGCACCCCCTGGCGCGGGGTACCGTAAAACTCGCCGTAAACAATGGCGTATTCCAAAAAATCCCCCGCGCTGATCCCGGCCTCGAAATCAGCTTTACTGACAAAAAAGTAACTAACCCCGTCCTGTTCGCCGGCACGGGGTAGGCGGGTTGTTTTGGACACCGACAGGACCAGTTCCGGATAGTGCTCCAGCAGAGCCCTGCATACCGTTCCCTTGCCTGCACCCGATGGTCCGGAAATAACGATAAGCAAACCCGGCCTGAACACTGCGTCCTCCTCCGCTCCCTACTCTTCTTCCTCCAATGATGAACTGCTTTCCTTGATGTTCAGCCTGTGCTTAACCGTTTCTGGCTGGACCGCCGACAAAACCACATGGCCGCTGTCAGTAATAATGACGGCACGGGTGCGACGGCCATAGGTAGCGTCAATCAGCACGCCACGGTCACGGGCCTCCGCAATTACACGCTTGATCGGCGCAGATTCAGGGCTGACAATGGCAATGATCCGGTTGGCGGAAACGATGTTCCCAAACCCGACATTAATCAGTTTTATCTGCAACTGCATTTAACCTCCTTGTTCCCATATGCTTCCTGCGCTTATCCTGTTTACTAGTATAACGGAAATAGCGGAAAAAATGCAAGAGGTAAATCAGCAGAGTCCTAGCTCATTTATTCTATATTATGCACCTGCTCGCGAATCTTCTCAAGCTCCGCCTTGATCTCCACCACCAGCCGGACCACCTCAAAATCTCCGGCCTTGGCTCCGACGGTGTTGATTTCCCGGAAAAGTTCCTGAGCCAAAAAGTCAAGTTTTTTTCCCACCGGTTCTTTCAGCGCCAGCGTCTGCCGGAAAAAGTCCAGGTGGCTTTGCATACGCACAATTTCTTCCGTGATATTGCTCCGGTCGGCAAACAGCGCCGCTTCCGCAAACAGGCGTGTCTCATCCAGACCGCTGCCGCCAAGATATCCTCTTAAGCGCTCCGTTAACTTAAGACGGTATTCTTCCGCCACCGCAGGTGCCCGGCCGGCCAGTTCCGTGAGATATGTCTCCGCCAGCGACAGGCGCTGCCTGATGTCGGCGGCCAGGCGTTCCCCTTCCGCACTTCGCTGTTCGACCAGTTCCGTCAGCGCCCGGTCAAGGACCGGAGCCAGCACGTTCCAGACCGCTTCCAGGTCGGGCGTTATGTTTTCCAGGCTCAGTACTTCGGGAAAGCGGGAAAGCAACGCTGCACCAAGCAACTCGTCCGTCCCGCAGACTTCGTTTAGCTCACAAAGCGCCAGGTAATAACTTTTAGCAAGCGGGCGGTTCAGGGAAACCGTCAGCTTTTCCGGGTTGCTCTGACGACTGAAAACTGCAACTTCAATTCGCCCGCGCCCGGCAAGCTGTTGAACTACGCAACGCACCCGTTCCTCCAGGGCCTGAAGTTCCCGCGGCAGCCGTACGGCAACATCCAGGAAGCGGTGGTTAACGGAACGTACTTCCACTTTAAAATAAAAATCTTCTCCGGCAATACTTTCCGCCTGGCCAAAACCCGTCATACTTTTAATCTGTCATCACTCCCCCAAAATTTCCTGCCATACAATCAGCGCCGGCAATCGCGGCGCCAATCACAGGATAACCATATCCCCCTCCAGACGCGAAAAATGTTTTTTGTCAAACGAATAGATGGTCGCCGGTCTGTTCTCCGCAGCATATGCCGAAAGATAGGCGTCGACATAGTCCACATTTTTTTCCCTATAGAGCATCAGGGCGTTCCTGACAGTCTCCTTTTCATGAGCCTGGATGCCATCAGCCTCAATCAACGCTGAAAGCGCCTGTACTATCTTCGGCTTCCCGTACCCGTAAAAACTTTCCAGTGTCCAGACAAGCTCAGCCACAATCAGCGGGTGAATAAAAAGGCGCGCTTCCCCCTGTTCGGCGGCGAAAAACAAAGCACGTGCCCTGGTGAACATCCCCTCATGGTCACGGATCAGGAAGCGCAGGATCACATTGGTATCGAGCCAGCCCTCATTCCGTTCGCTCATATTTCCCCGTCTTTTCCGCCACCCTGGTCCGCGTCTGTTCCTCTTCGTCGTCAACTCCCGCAAAAGGCCTCTTTGCATGCAAAATTCCCGCCAATTCGCATAGTTTCTTCCTTTTCAGGAGCTCCACCACAATTTCCCCGTTCTCTTTCTGTCTTAACAGGATTTCATCCCCAATTTCAGCACCCATTGCCCGGCGGATTTTCGCCGGGAGCTGTATCTGCCCTCTTCCGGTGATTTGTGTCCTGTCCGAAATCATGCGTAACACCTCCATCATTGAAAATATTATATCAATGAATCTTAAATTATTCAATGATGCAGAATCGTTTTTTGCTCTTTTTCAGTTGTCCGCCCTCCTGAAGCTCCTCTCAGGGAACAAAACAGATACGCAAACGCCTTTAAGACGGCGGGGAAAAGTGACACTGTCAAGACTGCAACCCAGTGTTCTGTCCCAAGTGGTACAGTGCCAAATACTATGGCCAGCCCCGGGTGGTAGAGAACCGCCAGCAGTAAGCCAAAGGAGAGCAGTACCGCCGCCACCAGGCTGGGGTTGGAGAGGAAGCCTGCCACCCGGGCACTGCCGATCTCACTCTGGCAGTCAAACACGTATAGCAGCTGCAGTACGATCAAGGTGGCAAAGACCATGGTTTGCGCCTCTCCTAGCGCCATTCCCTGTTGCAGGGACCAGGCAAAGACCGCCACGGATGACAGGCTGATCAGCGTCCCGCGTCCAAGTACCTCCTGCCAAAGCCCCCGGGCAAAAATTCCCTCCCTCGGCGGTCGTGGCGGACGGCGCATCGCCCCGGCCGCACCCCGCTCTACTCCGAGCGCGATAGCAGGCAACCCGTCGGTGACCAGGTTGATCCACAGGATCTGAATGGGCCGCAACGGAAGGGGAAGCCCGGCCAGCATAGCAAAGAACATGGTTAATACTTCCCCGGTATTGCAGGCCAGCAGAAAGCGGATAAACTTGCGGATGTTGTCATAGACGCCGCGCCCCTCTTCAACGGCGCTGACGATTGTGGCAAAGTTGTCGTCAGCAAGGACCAGCGAGGCTGCCTCGCGGGTTACATCCGTACCTGAGCGTCCCATGGCAATGCCGATATCAGCCTCTTTGACTGCGGGAGCATCATTAACGCCGTCGCCGGTCATCGCCACAACATGACCGCGCCGCTTCAGCGCCCTGACAATCCGCAGCTTGTGGGCCGGGTTAACCCGCGCGTAAACATGAGTTTTTTCCACTACCCTGTTTAATTCCTTATCGCTTAGCCGGTCAAGGTCCTGGCCGGTCAGGACTCCCCCGTCTGACGGGAGAATTCGCAGCATCCTGGCCACGGCGACCGCTGTAGTCCGGTGGTCTCCCGTAATCATAACGGTCTTGATACCTGCAGTCTGGCATTTTACGATGGCCGGAAACACCTCCGGCCGCGGTGGATCGAGGATGCCAAATATTCCGGCAAATATCAGCTCCGATTCCGGATCAGCCCCTGGAAAGCCGTTCGCTTCCCGGCCCTTCAGGGGCCTGAAGGCCACCGCCAGCCCACGCAGGGCCAGCGCAGCCAGGCGTTCTGTTTCTGCCAACAGGCGGTTACGCGTTTCTTCGTCAAGGTTGCGCACTTCGCCGCCGTCCAGGATTTTGGCGCACCGGTCGATAATTACTTCCGGAGCGCCTTTAACATAAACGGTTTTGCCATGCTCGCCGCCATATACTACAGCCATCCGCCTGCGCGACCCGTCAAAGGGCATTTCCGCTACGCGCCGCTGCCGGCGCTCCAGGTCTCCCCGCCAGATTCCCGCCCGGGCCGCTGCCACCAGCAAGGCCCCCTCCGTAGGGTCACCATCTATCCGCCATTCATCCTTCCCGCCCCGCCAAAGCGCCCGCAGCGTTATTTCCCCCCGCCGCAAGTGTGCGTTGTTGCAAAGCGCCGCCACTTGCAAGGCCTCTCCCAGATCCGACCCCTGCGCCGGCCTGATTACTTTGCCGCCTGTCATAAACCTCCCCTGCGGGCTGTAGCCTTCTCCTTCTACCTGGTAGCGAGTATTGCCGGCCCAAATCTCACGCACATTCATCTTATTCTGTGTCAGCGTTCCTGTTTTGTCGGCACAGATTACCGTTGCACAACCCAGCGCTTCTACCGCCGGCAGGCGGCGGACGATTGCCTTTTTCCTCGCCATGCGCTGTACACCGCTGGCCAGTGCAACCGTCACCACCGCCGGCAGCCCCTCCGGAATTGCAGCCACAGCCAGGGAAACACCGGCCAGCAGCATCTTATAGGCCGGAAAACCACGGGCAATCCCTATAAGAGCGACGACGGCGCAGACAGCAGCGCAGGCGGCCACCAGCCAGCGTCCAAGCTGGGCGAGCCGTTTCTGTAACGGGGTTGTTTCCGTACCGGCCTGCTCCAAGAGGTGAGCGACCCGCCCCATTTCCGTCTGCATGCCGGTACCTGTCACGACGCCGCTGGCATGCCCCCCTGTAACATGCGTACCCATAAAGGCCATATTCACCTGGTCGCCCAGCGCGCACCCCATGTCCGGCAATGGTTCCGTCTGTTTCAAGACCGGCACGGATTCGCCGGTCAGAGGGGCCTCGTTAACTGATAGCTGACTGACCTGGCAAAGGCGGATATCGGCCGGAACCCGGTCGCCTGCCTCCAGCAACACTATATCGCCTGGGACGAGTTCCGCTGCGGCAAGCGTACGGGCATCCCCGTTACGCAGTACACGGGCTGTCGGCGCCGCCAGTTCCCGCAGTGCCTGCAATGACCGCTCCGCCTTTTGCTCCTGAAAAAAGCCAAGCAGCGCGTTAAGGATGACAATGGCCATAATCGTGAGTGCGTCGCTGTATTCGCCAAGCGCAGCCGAGAAAACGGTCGCCCCCAGCAGTACCAGCACCATAAAATCGCGGAACTGGAGCAAAAATTTCTTCCAGGTCGAAATCCGTTTTTTTTGTTCCAAGATATTGGGGCCATAAACGTTTTTCCTTGCGTGTGCCTCATTATCGCCCAACCCGGCTGTTAACTCAACCGCAAAACGCTGCAGCGCTTCCCCATACTCCAGCACAGACCAGGAAAGCTTCATTCTTATTCACCCCGCCAAGATACAGAGTTATTTCCAATCAAGTATATGGCGGTGCGAAGAGGAAAAGCACTTTGCCGGCTCTGCACCAGCAGCCCCGCAGTTGCCAGCCCGTCGGCAGGCTGTTATACTGAAATGGCAATAGGGACGGAGGATTACACAGTGACTTACGATGGGATCACAATGGCTGCTGTCTGCCGTGAGCTTATGCAACTCGCCCCCGGAGCGCGGGTGGAAAAAATATATCAGCCAGGGCAGCAGGAAATCCTGCTTCACTTGCGCAAGAACGAGCGCCGCTTTGTCCTGCTTTGTTCTGCCCACCCGCGCCTGGCGCGTGTTCATTTGACCAAAGTCCGTCAGGATAATCCGACGGCTCCCCCGCCCTTCTGCATGCTGCTGCGCAAACACCTGACCGGAGCAAAACTGCTGCAAGCCAGCCAGGATGATTTCGAAAGAGTTTTGCTGCTGAGCTTTGCTGCCACAGATGACTGGGGACAGGATGCGGGGAAAAAACTGATCTGCGAAGTGATGGGCAAGCACTCCAATCTTATCCTGACCACAGCAGGTGAACCGGGCGGCGAACGGATCCTGGGCAGCTCCCGCGCCATCACCGCCCGCATGAGCCGGCACCGCACCGTGTTGCCGGGGGAGCCGTATTGCCCGCCTCCGCCTCAGCACAAGCTGTCCCTTCATACCCTGGACGAAGATGACTTGGCGGCACAGCTGTCCGGAGAAGGTCCCTCCGACCTGCTGTTGGTCAATGCCGTAATGGGTATCGGCCCGGAAACCGCCCGTGAGCTGCTGTTCCGGGCCGCCGGCACAGAAGATGTCCACCCGCTGGAAGTGGTTCGCAGTTTAACCTCCGGCCTCCGCCGACTGGCCGCCACTGTAAGCGACGGAGACTATACACCGTGCACTGCCCGCTCCCCCGACGGAAAAATCTTTGCCTATTCAGTTCTCCGCCTCTCCCGCTTTCCCGGTTCGTGGCTGACTATCTATCCGTCCGCCAATGAAATGCTGGACGAATATTATTCACAGGCAACAAATATGCTGAAGCAACAGCTGCTGCTGCAGCGCCTGACGGCTGCCGCCCGTACGGTGCTGGCCCGGGCGGGGAAAAAACAACGGTTACAGGAAAAGGAGTTGCTGGAAACAGCGGAGGCTGACCGTTACCGCCTTTATGCCGAGTTGCTGACAGCCAATTTTCATCTATTGCAGACAGGGCAAAAAGAAGCGCTGGTCAGCAACTTCTACTCTCCTACGCAAGAAACGATTCTGGTGCCTCTTGAGCAATCCTTTTCCCCAAAGGAAAACGCCAGGCGCTATTTTAAAAAATACCGCAAACTGAAAGACGGAGCGGCTATCATACACCAGCAGCTGGAAGCCACCGTTCAGGAAATTTACTACCTGGAATCAATTCTCGCGGCGCTGTGCTACGCCGACCTGGACAGCCTTGCGGAAATACAGGACGAGATGGAGCAGGCGGGCCTGCTGCCAGCCCCGCCTGTCAAAAAGCCGCGCCAAGCTCCTTCCGGCCCGCTAAAGTTTATTTCCGCCGACGGAATTGAAATCCTGGTCGGAAAAAATAACCGCCAAAACGACCTGCTGACCCTAAGAATCGCTAAAGAATCCGATACCTGGCTCCATGTCAAATCCTATCCCGGCTCACACGTCGTCGTAAGAAGCTCCGCCCCTCCGGAACGGACCTTACTGGAAGCGGCCGGACTGGCCGTCCGTTTCAGCAAGTCCACCGCTGCCGGTAAAGCGGCGGTGGACTGCACCCTGGTCAAACACGTCCACAAACCGCGGGGCGCCCGTCCCGGAATGGTAGTATATACCCATCATACGACAATCTTTGTTACATCGGATCAAAATATTTTGCCGGCCGGGAAGGAGATTTATTGTCTATGTAGAAAGAAGTAGCATCAAAATTGCTTTAGTTTCAGGGCAGCAATTGCAGTAGCAAGAATGTAGCCAGAAAATGCTTGCCCGTTTAAAGGGGACGGTAAAGTGCAGGATTATTATACCGTATCTGAAGTGGCGGAAATGAGGAACGTTAACGCCGAGACAGTCAGGCGCTGGCTGCGAACCGGCAAATTAAAAGGACAACGCCTGGGTGGTACCAAATCGGGCTGGCGCATCCATCGTCATGATTTGACGCTGGCAGAGGACGCAAACGCAGAACCGGAACAGCGCGTTGTTGACCTGATTAAGCACATGCTGGAAGACAGGGCCATGTTCAACCAGTTTGCCCGTGATGTGCTCTACCAGTTAAAAAGGACTACCCGGCACCTCCTGCCGGAAGAAACAACCGAAATGTTTCTGGCCCGCACAAAAGCCAAAGACCCGGACCTTACCGCCGAACTTTGGCGTCACCGGGTAACAGAGCAAAAAGAGTTGCTGGAAGAAACTTGCCGCCTGCTGGAAAAAAACTATGAGAACTGTAAAAAACACTGGAAGCAAAAGACATCAGGCCGTTAGTACCTGATGTCTTTTGCTTTGCTTTTCTGCAGCGCCTTGGCTATGCTGTCGTTAAAGATCCGGCCGGAGCTATGCATGATGGTGTTTATGCCATGCCATGTCTGGATAAACTTCATGGAAGCAAGACAAGGGTAGCTCAGGGCAATCAACCCGGAAGCCGGGACAGCCCCGGCCGCAGCCAGCCCCAGTATGCGGCCCGCGGTATATTCAGTCGACCCGCAAGGCGAGCCGCGCAGTACACTTACCCCGGCAATTTTCCCCTCGCTGTCAACGCTGACCTCCAGCACCGGCTTCCCGAAGTTGGCGGCAAACCGGCTGATATTACCGTCAGAATAATGTTCCGTCGAGTCTCCGCAGCCAACGGTTTCTGTATCGAGCGAGCAGAGCGGCTCGGCAAAAACAACATTCGCTGAAAGCCGGCCGATTTCACGGCGCAGCTGATGACGCAGCCCGGGCGGAAGCCAGGCGGAGTTGTCAACCGCAACTATCACTGACCGGGCAGCGCTTTTTTGGACCAGGGCGGGCAACAGTTGCGCTGCCTCCGGAGTTTCCGCTAAATGTAAAATTAAATCAGCGGACATTTCTTCCGCAGGCAGGTATTTTTCCGGTTCATCAACGATCGGCTCGCTGATTGCCGGCACGGTCCAGCAGCTGACCTGCCACTCCAAAGGAGCCTTCGCCCGCAGATGTTCGGTTATTCTCTGCCCGTAAAATCCTTGACAAACCAGTAACAGCTTCATTGTCAATCACCTTCATCCTGCTAAATTTGCCGCACCGTAAAGCGTATACTGCTTATTGGCAATATAATCCTTTGTGCAGGAATCTATTACGGGTGTTTGCCGTCGTCGCCCTGTACCGGCCTCGGCAATTCGCTTAAATCCTTCAGTCCGAAGTATCTGAGGAATTCCTTGGTCGTACCGTAAAGAAGCGGGCGGCCTGGAACATCTTTGCGGCCGGCAACCCGGATAAACCTTCTTTTGAGCAAAGTATCAAGCACACCGTCAACCTTCACGCCGCGAACCGCTTCGATATCAATGCGTGTCACGGGTTGACGATAGGCAATGATACCCAGTGTTTCCAGCGCCGCTTGCGAAAGGGTGTAGCGATTTTCTTCACGGGAAAGTTTTTCCGCTACCCCCGCCGCCTCCGGTTTGGTAGCCAACTGATACCCGCGGGCCACGCTCATGACCTGCAAGCCGCGGTCGGCGGCCTTATATTCATTTTGCAGCACATCCAAGCAGCAGCGAACATCCCTGACCGCGGCACCGGTGATTTCAGCCATCTTGTCCGCCGTCAGCGGCTCCTCGGCCACAAACAGCACTGCTTCCAACAGTGGTTTAAGTTCCACCCGTTTCCTGCCTCCCGGCTACATTTCGCTTGCAAATCAAAAGGCCGAACGGCTTTTCCTGCCAGACGCTGACTTTGCGCAGACGAATTAATTCCAGCAGGGCAAAAAAAGTAACTATGATCGCGGCAACGCTTGGCCGCTCCGGAAACAGCTCCCTAAAATCTAGGCCGTCAAGGTGTCCGGCCAGTTTTTTTAGCACCTGTTTCATTTTGTCGCGGATGGAAAGCTCATAGGTATGAACTTCCTGAGGCTGCGTTTCAAGACGCGAAAGCAGGAGCTGAAAGGCATTGAGTAAGCAGGCGAGCCCGTCGGCACCCGCAGTCTCATATGTCGGGTTGACCATGACCGTTTTGCCGCTTGGCGACCGGACAAAGACTCGTTTCTGCTCTTGCTCACAGCGGCGTAATTCCCTGGCTACAGTTTGAAAATAACGGTATTCCAGCAGGCGCTGTACCAGTTCTTCTTCCGAGAAAACCGAAGGCGTACTCTCTTCCGGCTCATTGTCAGGTACTTGCACTCCGGGCAGGAGCCTTTTTGATTTCAATTTCAGCAAGGTAGCAGCCATCACCAGAAATTCGGCCGCCACCTCCACGTTCAGTTCACTCAGCTCCTGCAAATAGGCCAGATATTGCGTCGTGATTTCCGATACAGAAATGCTGCAAATATCAACTTCCGCCTGCTCAATCAGGTGGAACAACAGCGCAAAAGGTCCTTCAAAAAGTGGCAGCCGGACACAATATTCTTCCACGTCTTCCCTTCCTCGTAAGCGCTTTACGCCTATAACTTAAGGTGCATGGCCTCACGCACCACTTCCATCGTTTCCAAGGCCGTCCTTTTCGCCCGTACGGCGCCTTCCGCCAGTATTTCGCGCAGATAATCCCTGTCCCCTGCTATCCTTTTCCGCCGCTCATAAACAGGTGCCAGAAAGCGGACCAGCTTTTCTGCCAGTTCCGCCTTGCACTGGACGCAGCCGACCTCCCCCCGGCGGCAGGCATCAGCTACCCGCAGGGATTCACTGGAGTTAAACACACCGTGAAAAGAATAAACTGTACAAACATCCGGGTTTCCTGGGTCGTCTTTGCGTATTCTGCCAGGGTCGGTAATCATCATTCTGACCTTGCGGCGGACTTCCTCCGGTTCGTCGGACATTTCTATAGTATTTCCGTATGATTTGCTCATCTTGCGGCCGTCAATACCAGGCAGCAGCTTTACCTGATTGAGAATAGTCGCCGGTTCGGGGAAAACCGGTTTATATAAAAAGTTGAAACGCCTGGCCACTTCACGGGTCATTTCAATATGCGGCGCCTGATCCTCGCCCACCGGAACGGCATGTGCCCGGTAAATCAAAATGTCCGCCGCCTGCAGCAGAGGGTAGCCGAGAAAACCGTAAGTCGCCAGGTTTTTCTCCCGCAACTGTTCAATCTGGTCTTTGTAGGTAGGGCAGCGCTCCAGCCAAGAAAGCGGTGTAATCATTGACAGCAAAAGATGCAGCTCCGCATGTTCCAATACATCTGACTGTCGAAAAATCACGCTTTTCTGCGGATCCAGACCGGCGGCCAGCCAGTCGGTCACCATCTGGTAGGTGTTTTCCACAAGGTCATGCGGGTTTTCGTATTCCGTGGTCAGGGCATGCCAGTCCACCACGCAAAAGAAACAGCGCCAGTCTTCCTGCAGCCTTACCCAATTTTCCAGAGCGCCGAGCAGGTTGCCCAGCTGCAGCCGCCCGGTGGGCCGCATCCCGCTTAAAATCACTTGTTGTTCAGCCAATTCGTCATTCTCCTTCCCATTGTTGCGGGGGCAATTTACAGGCCTCTGCCGGTTAAAATTGCGGTGATTGCCAGGATTACCCCAATAGCGCCGGCAGCCAGCGGCTGCAGGAGGCGCGGCAGGATGCCGCTGAAAATCAGGAGGATCAGAATCAGCGGGCCGTATTGCTCCAGCTGGCTGAAACTATAAGCTATGTTGCGGGGTAAAAAATAGGCTAAAACCTTGGATCCATCAAGTGGCGGGAACGGCAGCAGGTTAAAGACGCCGAGAAAAACATTGTAGATAAAGGTAGCTGTCATCAGTTCCCTGACAAGTTGGTGCTGATAAAGCAACGGCAAGGCGGCAAAAAGCAGGCTGAACAGGAGCGCCAGCAAAAAATTAGCAGCAGGCCCGGCCAAGCCCACGAGGAACATGCCGCGGCGGCGATCCCCCTTAAAATACAAGGGGTTTACCGGCACCGGCTTAGCCCAGCCGAAACCAACAAGCCACAGTGCCAGCAGCCCAATCGGGTCAAGATGCGCCAGTGGGTTCAGCGTTAGCCGGCCGTGTTCTTTAGCTGTTGGATCACCAAGGCGGTATGCGATCAGCCCGTGAGCCGCTTCATGTACGGTAAGCGCCAGCAACAGGGCCGGAATACGCACCAAAAGGTCATCGGTCAGCATGGTGGTCTGGTCCTTTCTCATACTCTTCTTCAGCAAACAACTGTTTAATCAACGCCATTTCTGCCTCCTTTGAGCTGACACGCCCGTCAAGCCTTGCTAGCCGTACGGCCCGCAACACGCGCTGAAAACGCGGGCCGGGCTGATAACCCATACGGACCAGGTCGTCGCCGCTGACACCGGGTTTTTGGTGACGCAGTTTTTCCCAGTAAAGAGAGGTAGCCTCCCAGATTCGGCTGGAACTGCTTTCCGCCCTTAGCAACAGCAGTGTTTCTACCGGTTGACCGGTTAAAGCATAATAAATCCGGCCGGCGGAAAGCGGTTCCGCTGCTTGCAATAATTCCAGCAGGTCCGGCACGGCTTGTACCGCGGCCAGCAAGCGTTCCCGTTCCTCACGGTGCAGACGCAACCTGCGGCTTAAATGTCGAATTTCCTGAAAGGGCATTTCCTGCAGCAGCGCCGCGAGATACAAGACGGACGGCAGCGGTGCGGCGTCAGGCCAGGCACGGGCAGCAAATTTAATCATCTCCCGCACTGACCGCAGGCGCTGGCGAATCTGCTCCCCAAGGCGCACCCCAGGGAAAAGGTCCGCGGCTACCCCAAGTTCGAAGTAGCGGCTCAAAATCTCCGGGGCCTTCTCTTCCAGCCAAACCGGTTTCAGCTCTTCATACAGACGCTCCTTGCTTACTTTTCCCAGCAGCCTGGAATGTACGGCGTTTTCCAGCAGCGAACGGGTCGTCTCCTCCAAAGCAAAGCCAAAACGCTGCTCAAAACGGATAGCCCGCAGCAACCGTAAGGGGTCTTCCACAAAGCTCAGGTTGTAAAGAATCCGTATCAGTCCGTTATCTAAATCTTGTGTGCCGTGGAAATAATCGTGCAGTTCGCCGAAGTGAGGAGCATTAAGGGCGCAGGCCAGCGTGTTGATGGTAAAGTCACGGCGGAAAAGGTCTTTTTTCAGGCTGCTCTGCTCCACTTCCGGCAGTGCCGCCGGCCTGGCATAAAACTCCTGGCGTGAACTGGCCAGGTCAACCCTGGTACCGTCTGCAAACTGCAGTTGTGCCGTGCCAAACTGTTCATGGACTTTCAGACGGCCGGCCAGGAGTTCGTTGAGTCTGCCGGCAAAGGCAATCGCCTCCCCCTCGACCACCAGGTCCAGGTCCTGCGTAGGCAACCCCAACAACAGGTCACGGACAAATCCTCCTACCACATAAACGCGGACGTTTTCCCTGTCCGCCTTTTGTCCCACCAGCAAAAGCAAGCTCTGCAACTGCCTGGACAGGCGCTCTTTAAACAGCGGAGTCAGGTCCTCACCGTGTTGCGGCAGGGAGCTGCTCACGGCGCAGTTTATTTTCGGCACACCCTCCAGATTACGCAATACATCGGTTCGGGTAACGATGCCGACAATATTTTCTGACTCAAGTACCGGCAGGCGGCCCACGTTATGTTCGATCATGATCTGCTGCAGCTTTTTTACCGGCATTTCCGGAGCAGCAATCAGCGGGTTCCGGTTCATGTAACCTTTGACCGGAGCATGGCCGAAACCGTGATGGGCTGCCTTTTCCAGGTCGCGCCGGGAAATGATGCCCACCAGTTTCTCTCCTTCTACTACAGGGAAGCCGCTATGCCCGTAACGGAGCATTAGTTCCCGCGCCCGGTCCACCGGAGTTTCCGGTTCAATGCTCCGTACCGGAGACGACATAATATCCTTGGCCGCTGTTACCGGAAACAACTGCTGGTACATGACAGCGGTCAGCTTTTCCTTTACTTCCTGCAGGGAGCTGCCCTTGACAGTCGCTGAGGCTGCCCGGGCATGGCCCTTGCCGCCAAAAGGTGTCAATACCTGCGTCAGGTCAAAATGGTCCAGCCTGCTGCGGCCCACGATATAGATGCGGTCCTCCATGGCCACTACGGAGAAAACTATATCCACATCCTCAATTTCAATCAGTTTATGGGTCAGCAACGCCAACCCGCCGACGTAGTCGGCGCTGTCTGCGAAAGTAACGGCCACGCGCACTCCGTGCGGTTCATGGTATTCGGTAGCGGCCAGCAGCTCATCCAGGATGGAGCGTTGTCCTTCACTGAGCGGTTTATGCAAAAACTCGTTGACCACCCGCACGTTGACGCCTGCCTGCCACAAGCGGTGCAGCATGGCAACATCACGTTCAGAAGTCCCTGTATATGTCAGGCAGCCGGTATCCTCATAAATTCCCAGCGCAAACAGCGTCGCCTCAAACGGTGACAGCGGCAGTTGCAGTTCTAAAATTTTTTCCATCAGCAGCGTGGTCGTCGCCCCCACCGCTTCACCCACCAGCAAAGAAGCCGGGAGGTCATCATCAGCCGGAGGATGATGGTCATACACATGGATTTGCGCCACCCGCTCCAGGAGAGCAGCAGGCAGTGCCAATCGCTCCTTTTGTCGCGTGTCAGTCACAACCAGCATTTCAAGCTGCGACAGGTCCACTTCTCTGGGAGAACGGATATTCAGCACATCCTTATACAGGGAGGCAAACTCCTGAACATTTTGATTTAAAACCCCGGGGGAGAGCAAAACAGCTCCCGGGTACAACTTGCCTGCGGCAACCATGGATGCCAATGCATCAAAATCAGCGTTCTTGTGTGTGGTCACAGCACGCATACCTTACCTGCTCTCCTCTCCAAATCCTTCCCCATTATACCATAAACGTACGGCAAACCCAACAAAAAAACGGGTCTTATCCCGTTTTTTCAGCCTTGCGCAGTTTGCTGTCCCTTGCATTATTTATCCTTTGGGCTTAAACAGCAAAGCAATAAAAAAACCAAACACGATGGCAGCGGTGATGCCGGAGCTGGTCAGCTTGAACATCCCGGTCAGGACGCCAATGATACCGGAGCGTTCTGCTTCTGCCACTGCTCCCTTCACTAAAGCGTCACCGAAGCTGGAAATCGGCACCGTAGCACCGGCGCCCGCAAACTGGACTAGCGGCTCATACAGCCCCAGCCCGGACAAAACCGCTCCTGCTACTACCATACCAGACAGGACATGCGCAGGTGTCAGAGGCGTCAGGTCGAGCAGCAGCTGCCCGATAACACAAATCAACCCACCAACCAGAAAAGCTGTTAAGTATGTCCCCACTTGGTTTCACCCCCCTTCGTCGTCTCAAACAGGATAGCCTGGGCAATACAGGGAATGCTGTCTCCCTGCAGGTACGAAGTGGGGCTGTGCAGCGCGCCGGTAGGCACCACCAGAATGCGCCGCAAATCGCCCTGTCGCAGGCGCTTGAACAGATGGGCAATTGTAACGATGGCCGAACAGGCGCACCCGCTTGCGCCGGCCTCTACCTGCTGGTGGCTGTAATACATCATCACACCGCAGTCTATGTAGCGATCGCTGATATCCAACCCCTGCCGCTCCAGCAACGCGATGTTCACCTCTCTCCCCACCGTTCCCAGGTCGCCGGTAGCTATCAGGTCCACCTGCTTTGGCTCAAGTCCGCTATCCTGGAAATGGCTGTAAATGGTGTCGGCGGCAGCCGGTGCCATCGCCGTCCCCATATTAAAAGGGTTTTTGATTCCCAGGTCATGTACCTTGCCGACGGTGACCGCCCTGACCAAAATATCGCCTTCCAGGCCAAGGACCACGGCTCCGGCTCCGGTGGCTGTCCACTGGGCGGTGGCCGGACGCTGGACACCGTATTCCGTAGGGTAACGGTATTGCCTCTCAGCCCCGCAGTTATGGCTGCCTGTTATTCCCAGCACTGTGTCAGCAAACCCGGCATCCACCAGCACGGTGCCCAGAGCCACAATTTCGCCAAAGGTGGAACAGGCTCCGTACAGTCCGAAATAGGGAATGCTAAGTTCTCTGGCCACAAAGCCGGAGGAAATAATCTGGTTTAGCAGGTCTCCGGCCAGCAGGAAATCAACCTCCCGGTCAGTTACCCCTGCTTTCTGCATGGCCAGTGCCGCCGCCTCCAGAAACATCCGCCGCTCTCCCCGTTCGAAGCTGTTCTCCCCGGCACGCACATCCTGATGCACCTTGTCAAAATCAGGGCCAAAAGGTCCAAGCCCTTCTTTAGGGCCTGCTACTGCCGCCGCTCCCTGTATTCGAGGCGGTTTGTCAAAAAACAAAGTCTGTCCCCGCTTTTTCATAGGGCATAAAGCAGTCCGACGATAAAGGCTGCTACTACCCCAAAAACTATCACTGAGCCTGCCAGGCTGAACATTTTCCCACCTACGCCAAGCACAAGGCCCTCCCGGCGAAATTCCATGGCCGCTGCCGTAATGGCGTTGGCAAAACCGGTTACCGGGACGGCAGTCCCAGCCCCGGCCACCCGGGCCAGGTTATCGAAAAAGCCGAGCCCCGTGGCCAGCGACCCCAGAAATATAATGGCCGCCACAGTCGGGTTGCCGGCCTGTTCCGGCGTAAACCCCAGCCTGATAAAAGTATTTTTGATAAACTGGCCCAGTACGCAAATCAGGCCTCCCACCACAAAAGCATAAAATAGGTTTTTGGCCAGCGGCGGCTTGGGCTGTTTTGGCCCATAAATGCTTTTATACTCGCTGATCTTCTCCTCGGCCTGCCTTTTTTCCAGCTCAGCATGTCTTGTCATCTGCCACCTCCAAGAAAAGCCCTCCCGAGGGAGGGCCCGAGTTCTGTTTGTTCTAACGGTTCAATACACCGAATGCCAGCTTAATATTAGCCTTGTACTCCACAATTTTCCCATTGTTAACGTTAGCCGTCATGTTGTAAACTTCAACCCCGTGAATGTTATCTACCGTCTTGGCGGCATCCGCCACCGCGCTCCGCACCGCATCGTCCCAGCTCGTCCGCGACTCACCGACCAGTTCAATAACTTTGGCAACCGTCATTTTTTCACCTCCTTGGCAGATTGTTGCCGCTTTAGTTTGCCCCGGCCCAAAAAAAATATCACAGCACCTGCCGGTGCTGTGTCAGCATGTATCCGGTTCCATAGTTTTTCTCAGGGATTGAAGTATCTTGCGTTCCAGCCTGGAAACGTGGACCTGTGAGATGCCTAAAACCGCCGCCGTCTCCTGTTGGGTACACTGGCGGAAAAAACGGTAAAATACGATTTTCCTCTCCCGGTCCGGCAAGATACCCAGGGCTTCATAAAGCGTCACCCGGTCGACAACCGCCTCCGCCTCTCCCTCAGCTGCCGTCACCGGTTGTTCCCGCACACTGTCCAGAGACAGCAGCGGCTGCAACGATTCCAGCGCCAACAACACCTCTTCACGTTCTACCCCGCTTACCTCCGACAACTCTCGCAGTGTCGGCTGTCGTCCCAAACGGCCGCTTAGCTCCTCCTGCAGTTTTTTTAAACGGGCTGCCTGGGTTTTCAGCGCACGCCCGTATTTTATTGACCCCTGCCCGCGCAGGTACATTTTAATTTCTCCGGCGATAACCGGAACAGCGTAAGTGGAAAAAAGCACCCCCCGCTCAGGCGAAAAGTTGCGCAAAGCCTTCAGCAGACCGAGGCAGCCAACCTGAAAAAGGTCGTCCGTTTCGGCATATTCTCCCCGGTAACGGCTGACCAGGCCTCTTACGAGCGGCAGGTATTCTTTAAGCTTCTCTTCCATAAGGCTGTTCGGGCTTGCCAGGCAGCGAACCGTCAAAAACCCTGGCCATCGTCACAGTTGTACCCTGACCAGGCAAAGACACTACAGAAAATTCATCCATAAAGTTTTCCATAATGGTAAACCCCATTCCGGAGCGCTCCAGCTCGGGCTTTGAAGTGTATAGCGGCTGTCGTGCCATCTCAACATCTTCAATACCGACACCATAATCTACCACAGTGATTTCCAGCCGCCTCCCCGCCAGTGTGGCACTTAGCAAAATGGTTCCGGAAGGATTATTTTCGTACCCATGAATAATCGCATTGGTCACCGCTTCGGAAACCGCCGTCTTGACATCTGAAATCTCATCAATTGTAGGATCGGCCTGAGCGGCAAACGCCGCCACTACCACGCGGGCGAAAGCCTCGTTCCGCGATTTGGCCGGTATCTCCAGTTTCAGATAGTTATCCATCCTCTCCCCCCCAGAGGTCATCCAGCGCTTCCTGTTCCGTCCCAAATACCGGGATGCGCGATGTCAGGCCACCCAGTTCAAAGACACGCCGCACCGGCGGACGCAAAGAACAGGCCAAGACCTTGCCGCCTTTTTCCCTGACAGCTTTATAGCGACCGAGAATCATGCCAAACCCTGAACTGTCCATAAAATCCACGTCCCTAAAGTTAAACAGCACATTTTTAATTTTGTTTTCCGCCAGCTTCGCATCAATTTCCATACGTAAGCCGGTTGCGGCATGGTGATCCAATTCTCCACGCATTTGCACTACCAGCGTTTCCCCTTTGGCTCTTATCCTCACCTGCACCAAGGCCACCTCTGCCTGTCGATAAATATTAACAGAGATATTTCTCCATTTATCTGGCAATCCCTGCCTGTTAAGGCAAATAAAAATAGCGGGTAATATATTCTTTCCCGCTACTGCTGCTTAGCGTCCGAACCGTATCCATCGTTCCAGAAATCGTCGTAAGAAATCAAAGTAGGAAGCTCTTGCCACATCCCGAGCAGGCACCAGAGCCACTCGGCCCAGTTCCGTACCGTCTTTTCCCTCTGCCAGCAGGAACCCGACTTCCCGGCCGGCAAAAAGCGGCGCCGGCAGTCGCTCAGGAACAGTTATTTTTCTGTTGAAGGCCGCCTTTTCCCCTTTTCTGAGCAACAGCGCCAAATTGTCCGCCGCCACAAGCTCCACACTCTCCTGCTGCCCCTTATCAACAGCCAGGGAAGCTACTGCCTGACCCTTGTGTACCACCGGCAGGCTCACATAATTGGCAAAACCGTAATCGAGAAGCTTCCGGGTCTGGTCAAACAACACCGACCGCTCCGGTGCGCCCATCATCACCGCCAGCAGGCGTGTTTCACCGCGCTTGGCAGTTGCAGCCACACAGCTGCCCGCCGCTGCAGTATAACCGGTTTTCAGGCCGTCCGCACCCTGGTAAAAGCGGATCAGGCGGTTAGAGTTGCTCAGGAAAACGCCCTCTTGTTTCCTGATTTTGCCCTTCAAAAACTGTTCATCCATCCAAATCGTTAACCACTCATGAATTTTCGGATGTCGCAACAATTCCAGTGACATCAAGGCAATATCATAAGCCGTGGTATAATGGCTGTCATCGTGCAGACCATGGGGGTTGACAAAACGGCTGTTTATCATCCCAAGAGCAGCGGCTTTCCTGTTCATTTCCAAGACAAATGCTTCCCCAGTTCCAGACAAATGTTCAGCCAACGCCACAGCGGCATCATTGGCCGAGCCTACACCGACACCAATCAGCAGGTCCTGGACTGAAACACGGTCGCCAGGAGCCAGAAAGAGCTGCGCCCCCCCCAGACGGGCCGCTTCTTCACTGATATTTACCATCTCCTGCAGGTTCACCTTACCGGCAGCGAGCGCTTCCATAGCCAGAAGCATGGTCATGACCTTTGTAATGCTGGCGGGGTAGACACGTTCGTGGATGTTTTCAGCGTAAAGAAGCTGACGGCTGCCGGTATCCATCAGCAAAGCAGCTTTAGCCAGAAAGGCGAACTCGGGAGCGTCCGCCGCCTGCCTCTGCCTTTCCGCACGCAGACAGGCCGGACTGGCCAACACTGTCAGAAGCATGGCGGCCAGCAGGCAACAAGATATTTTTCTAAACATACAAATTCCCCCTGCCTTTTTAGCGTCCCTTTTTCCGGGACACCATTATTTTTTGACAGGGGGAAGAAATTATACCGTCCTAAGTTTAGAGAAATTACTTACCTGAACTTAAAACCAGCACTTCCCTGACCAGCTTTTCAACTCCTGCGGCAACTTCCGCAATTCCGGTAGCCAGCATATAGGCCGGCGTAGAAACCAGCCTGTTTTTCTCGTCCACTGCAACTTCATCAACTTTGCAGTCGAGATGTTTCCCGCCCATCGCTTCAATGGCAGCAGCTGTCTGCCGGTCAGAGCCGATGGTCAGCAGTGGCCGGTACTCACCCAGCACCTTGGCCGCGATGACCGGCGCGATGCAGATAAAGCCCATTGGTTTCCGGGCAGCGTACATTTCTTTGATCAATCGCTCCGTTTCCTGCTCCACCGCACAGTCCTGTCCTTTAAACGCAAAATCCGACAAATTTTTGGCGGCGCCATAGCCACCGGGGAAAATCAGCAGGTCCAGGTCTTCCGCGCCGATCTCCTCAATCTTCCTGATCTCACCTCTGGCAATGCGCGCTCCTTCCGTGAGCATGTTTCTCGTTTCCCCGACGGCTTCCTGCCCGCTGAGATGGTCTACCACCTGACGCTGCGGCTTGCCGGGCGCTAGGCAGACAATCTTAGCTCCGGCCCTGTCCAGAGCCAGTAAAGTCAGCACCGCTTCATGAATTTCAGCCCCGTCATAGACCCCGCAGCCCGCCAGGACTACACCGGCACGTTTTCCTTGATGTTTCATTCTCACTTTACCTCCCCTAAAAAATCTTGCCGTATTCCCTTTCGATTAAGCCGGCCAGGCGGGAAGCTACTTCTGACGGAGCAGTAATCTGCCCATTAGGAAGATGCACACTTACATGGCGCTCATCCAGATCCCAGTCGCTGGCCAACATGCCAATCAGGCCGCGCGACTTTTTGTCAATTTGCAGATAAAGCCTGATACCGTCTTGCTGCGGCAGGTAGACAACCTCCAGTTCATCCAGCTTCCCTCGCATAAAGCTGGTCGGATAGTACTCAAATTCCTGGACCCGGCCGTTGAATTCGCCGCTGCGCGGCTTACGCCTGAACCCCAGTTCCTTTTCAATAGCCTGCATTACTATGGCTTGCCTGCGTCCAGGCAGCACTTCGATCAGATCGCTGTCTTTGGGGTCCACGGCCATGGCCACGTCAAGCCCTGTAACAAGGTAGTATTTTGTAGAGGAGGTGCTTACCGGGATATCTTCAGGTAATGTATAACTGACCGGAATCGGCTGCAGCTTTCCACCGGCCTCGACAGCAAAGCCAGTGGCGATTGTTTCATGATCAAACTCTCTGGCCACCTGCTGAACATGGTTATCTTTCTTGTACCTGGAGGTAAGAAGCAGCTTAAGATACACCCGCTCAACCTTTTGATCCAGCATGCCTCCTTCCACTCTTAACTCGCCGGTAATCTTCTCGCCGGCAGCAAACCTGGATTTAGCCAGCACGAGATCAACGCGGGCACTCCCAATACCAATACTTGACAACACCTTGCGAAACAACCTCATCAACACCTTTCTTTAAATGATCATCTGGCCCTGAAGCTGTGATTATCCCGTTCACAACGGTCTGTACCTGTGTGCGCGGCAACTGTACATGGCGTCGAAAATCCGTGCTGCGTTTTCGACGTTGCGTATAGTGGAAGGATAATCTCTACAGAGATTGAACTGTAATAATCTTACATGATTTTGCTGCCTGCGTAAAGAATTATTTGGCAAGATGGAGTCGAGTCAGCGTCACATGATGGCCTGAGCAGGTATAAATTTTTTTGCTGCAGCGTTAGCCCTTGTTTTTGTAATAAAATATCGCCAAATGACCGCTTAACGCCTCAACGCGTTCCGCAATGCTTTTCAGCCCGATGCCTTTGGTGAAGTCCGCGGAGGCCGCTCGGCCGTTGTCAGAGATGACCAGCTGATAAAATGCCGGGTGCTCGGTCAATGTCAGGCGCACCAGGGAAGCGTCGGAATGCTTAGCAATATTGGCAAACGCTTCTTTAACGGCCGAAATCAAAGCATATTTTACCTTAATGTCCGGTTCGCTCTGCATATGGATCTTTAATTCGACCCGGCAGCAAGTAAGGCCTGCCGCCAGCTGTTCTATCTGCTCAACCAAATCTATCGAAGACTCGTAGAGATTATGGACGCTGCTTCTGATATTATCCATGGCCAGATTAAGAGTTTCTTTAAGGGCGGTAAGCTGAGGCTGTCCGGGGCTGTGGGTCAGCAGCGCGCCTATCTGCAAAAAAGCGCTGGAGAGCCTGTGGCCCACATGGTCGTGGATTTCCCTGGCGATGCGGTTGCGCTCATTTAGCCTGGCCATCCTGATTTCGTCGTCCTGTTTTTCCGATAATAATTTATTCTGCTTTTTTATCTCCGCGGCCATTTCCCTTGTTGTGTCGAGCAAGGATAGATAATGGCCTCTTAATTTTAAGAACCGCGACGTCCTGTGCTTCTGGACTAGAGCAATTACCGAGAGAATCGCGATAGCCGGCCGGAGAGGCCATGCCAGATCCCCTGCCGCCGCCAGCGGGAGTAAAGCGGCTGGCGCCAAAAACTTGCGCTCCGGTTCATACGCGGCGTAAACCATAACCGGTATAAATGGGAACAGGGGCTGGTGGAATACACAGGCTATCAGAAAGGCGGCGCCGACGGCGAACCTGAATTTCAGCGCTTCAAAATAGGTAAAGAGCCCGACCGCAATCGCGCCGGCCAATACGGGCACGATATGCCATACCCCCAAAGGCTGCGCCAAACTGATCGCGGTGCAGCAAATAAAGAAAACCGCTTTGTCCGTAAGATCGTGCTTTGACATAACACACCTTTTACTGAAATCTGCTGAGGAATGGGGACATACCTGCCGAAACCGAGGCTGGTCTTGTTGGAACAGGAAGGTCCCCGTTCATAGTAGAGTTTATCATTCCCGCATTAATTTAACAATTAAAATAATGACAACTGTCATGCTAACACTTGACGCGCGACACTGTCACCACCACAAAATCTGATCTAAAATAAAGGCGCTTAAGATTTTCACTTAAGGAGGGATTGCTTTGATCATCAAAGCTGCAAACATCGTTAAACGCTACGGAGAACTTTTGGCACTCGATCATCTGAACCTTGAGCTGAAGGAAGGGGAGATACTGGGGCTGCTCGGGCCGAACGGCTCGGGCAAGACTACGGCCATCAACTGCATACTGGCGCTTCTGACTTACGAAAAAGGCGAAATCAGCATCTTCGGCAAGCCGATGAGCCCGGAGGCCTACGAACTGAAACAGGATATCGGTGTGGTCATGCAAAACGTTGCTGTCTTCAACGAGCTTACCGTGCTGGAGAATATCGACTACTTCTGCGGGCTGTATGTAAGGGACGCGCAAAAAAGGAAGCAGCTGGTCCGGGAAGCGGTTGATTTTGTCGGCTTAAACGAATTTAAAAAGTTCTACCCCAAAAAGTTAAGCGGCGGCCTGCTGAGAAGGCTGAACATCGCCTGCGGTATCGCGCACAAGCCGAAGCTGATCATCCTCGACGAGCCGACCGTAGCCGTCGACCCTCAGAGCAGAAACAACATTCTTGAAGGCATCCTTGAGCTTAACCGCCAGGGCGCCTCAGTCCTTTATACTTCCCACTATATGGAAGAGGTGGAGCGGATCTGCTCCCGGATCATCATCCTGGACAAAGGGCGCGTCATCGCTGCGGGGACGAAAGAAGCCTTAAAGGAGATGATTACCCTCGGCGAAAAAATCACGGTCGAGGTGAACGCCCTCGACGAGGCGCAGCTCGGTGCGCTTAAAAAATTGCCCACTTTACTCTCCGTGAGCTTGTCCGACAGCCGGCTGGTCATCAAATCGCTCAAAGGCAAAAACAACCTCGAAAATATCCTGGCCCTGTTAAAAGAGCAAAAGATCAGTTACGGAAAAATCTATTCCGAGCTGCCCACCTTAAACGATGTATTCCTGGAGATCACGGGCAAAGAGCTCAGAGATTAGGAGGCCGACATGTTTAAGCACATCTTCAAGTACAGGCTGAAAATTTTACTGTATGACAAGTCCACGATGTTTTGGACGCTTTTGTTTCCCATTTTGCTCGCTACCCTTTTCCATATGGCCTTCAGCCGGTTGGGCGCCGAGGAGACATTCCGGGCCATAGATACGGCCGTTGTCGACAGCGGGAAAGACGAGGATTTTATCTCCCTGGTCAAGTCCCTTTCGGCAGGGGAGGAGAGGCTTTTTAACCTGCACCTGACCAGCAAAGAAGAAGCTTTGGCCCTGCTGGCGGCAGGGAAGGTGCAGGGAATTATCGAGACGGGAGAAAAGATGGCGCTGACCGTCAACCGGCCGGGCCTAGAGCAGAGCATCCTCAAAACGTTTGTCAACAACTATGCGCAGACCGCCTCCGCCGCGAACCGGATCGCCGCGCAAAGACCAGAGGCGCATGCTATGCTCCCCGCCCTGCTCGCCGAGGATGCAGTTTTTCTCGAGGAACGTCCCATAAGCCGCGCCGAACCCGACAACATGCTCATATTATACTTTTCTCTGCTGGCCATGACCTGCCTTCTCGGCGGATATGTCGGTATGACCGAGGTCAACGCCATCCAGGCCAACCTTTCCGGCCAAGCCGCCAGAATTAACTTCGCGCCCGCCCATAAGTTGAAAATGTTTCTCTCCGGCATCAGCGCCGCGCTCGTCCTCCAGTTCGCCAAGCTCCTGCTTTTTCTCGCCTACATGGTTTTCGTTTTATCCATAGATTTCGGGGAGCGAGCCGGACTGATTGCGGCGGCGCTTTTTTTGTGCGCGCTGCTCGGCATCTCCTTCGGCGCCTTTGTCACCTCCCTGGTCAAAGGCGGGGAAGGACTTAAAGTAGGCATCCTCTTAACCGTGAGCGTTGCCGGGGCTCATCTTGCCGGCATGAGTTATGCCGGGCTCAAGTACATGATCGAAACCGCGGTGCCCCCGCTGGCCTTCATCAATCCGGCAAGCTTGATCACCGACACCTTCTACGCGCTCTACTATTTTGACACCTACGGCCGGTTTATAGAGAACACCGTCTGGTTGGCCGCATTCACGGCGGTTTTTGCCGGCGCGACCTACTTCGTGATCAGGAGGAGAAAATATGCCAGTCTTTAGAGTCTGCCTGAGAATACTCCAAAAAAATTTGCCGGTAATCTCCATTTACTTTGTTATTTTTATCGCTATATCCATCGTCATGACCGTTGTGATGGGGCCGGCGGAAACCGGCGGGTTTAGCCGGGAAAAAATTGATCTCGCCTTCTTTGCCGGGGAGGAAACGCCGCTCGTAGCCGGACTGCGCAAGGCGCTCGCCGCCCAGGTTAATTTCGTGCCCCTTACGGATGAAACCGAAAAGCTGCAGGAGGCCTTGTTTTACCGGAAGGTCCACTACATCCTGCGCGTCCCCGATGGCTTCACCGCGTCGTTTCTGCGGGGCGGCGGGCCGCTGCTGCTGCAAAGAACAAGCATCCCCGATTCGGCCAGCGCGCTCTACATCGATCTTAGAATTGATCGCTATTTGGAGATCCTGCGCCTTTACGTAAACACCTTGCCGGAGCTGGAGCTGCAGGAACAAGTCGCCTTCGCGCTGGATGATCTTTCTCTGGAAACGGTGGTAATGCTCGCCGCGCCGGAAAGAGAACCGGGCGCGGGAGGCCGCCTGCAATTCTATTTTAATTTTCTGGCCTATACCATTTTGTTTGTGATCATCCTCGGCATGTCTTCGGTCTTCCTCACCTTTAACGGTTTGGATCTGAAGCGGCGCAATCTCTGCTCGCCGCTCGGCGCGCGCGCCATCAGCCTGCAGTGCTACCTGGCCTGCGCGGCCTTTGCCCTGGCCAGCTGGCTTTTGTTGGTTTTAATCAGCCTTCTGTTTGGCTTTCGGGAGATTGCCGGCCCGGCTGCCTGGTTTTACATTTTGAACGCACTCGTTTTTGCCGCATGCGCTGCGGGCCTGGCCTATTTAATCGGCAATCTCACCAGGAACGGGGAAGTGGTGAATGCTGCCGCCAATATCGTGGCACTGGGCTCAAGCTTTTTGGGAGGCGTCTTTGTGCCGCAGGAGCTGCTGGGGGAAAATGTGTTAAAGATTGCCAGCTTTACGCCCACCTACTGGTACGTGCGGGCTAACGCTGCAGTCGCCGCGCTGACAGATTTCAACCTGCAAACGCTGTCCGATTATTTCGCCGCGCTGGTCGTGCAGACCGGATTCGCCCTTGCCTTCGTCATCATTGCGCTGGTAGTGGTAAAACGCAGGCAGACAGCGTCCTAAGGAGGCTTGGTTGAGCCGGTTTAAGGGGTGTTTATTTAAGAACGGTGATCTTGAGGCTGAATGGGCTCAAGGTCTATTTTCTTTGACCCTTCTTTCTCAGGATGATATTTGTGTCAACAGCGATGATAATATGGGATAGCTCCAAAAGTAAGTTATCATAAAATTAACACAAATTTAACCATAAAAGAGTTGACGTCCACGGGCAGCGCATGATACATTTAGCACTAGATGACAACTATTGCCAAACAAAGTCCTGGGGGACCTGTAAGGATCTGCGGCAGTTGTCAGAAAAATATTAATATTACTCAAAAAAGGGAGGATTGGTCCATGCAATCTTTAGTACACCCAAGGGAAAAATTATATTTCGCTTTATCACTGGTAATCAGTCTCTTGGCTTACCTCGCCCTTATCATTTCAGTTGTTGGAATAGTGTACATTATCATTTTCGTAGTTGTTGCCTTCATCGCACATGGCCTGTTTATCGGCGCCATCAGGGGTAACGGTATTCGCGTGTCCGACAAACAGTTTCCGGAAGTTTACCGGCTGGCGCAGCAGATTGCTGAACAGATGGAGATTAGCCCGGTTCCGGCGATCTATGTTTTACAGTCTGGTGGCTTACTTAATGCTTTTGCCACCAAGTTTATAGGTCGGAACTTTGTAGTTATCTACTCCGATGTGTTGGAACTTGCCTGGGAAAAGGGAGAGTCCGCAGTCGCCTATGTAATCAGTCACGAATTTGCTCACATTAAACGCAGACATCTCACCTGGCGTTGGCTCTTGTATCCCGCGATGTTAATTCCGTTTTTGGGGGCGGCATATTCCCGGGCATGTGAATATACCTGCGATCGCATTGCCGCCTACTATCAGCCGGTTGGTGCAGCGGCAGGGCTTCTGGTCTTCGCTGCCGGCAAGAAGCTCTATCATTTTGTCGATCCGGAAGAATTTATCAATCAGGCAGAAACGGAGCGGGGTTTTTGGGTTTGGTTCGCCGAAGTTCTTTCAACGCACCCGAACCTGCCCAAACGCTTGAGAGCTCTGCAAAAGGCCGAGCATTTTCAGAGGCCGAGCCCGCAAACATTTAATGTCACCACCTAGGCCAATATTTCCTGCTTTGTGGCTGCGGTAGCAGCGGGCTGCTTGGGGCTGACATGACTGCCGGCATATTATCGGGAGGAGATACGGACGATTATGGAGGAGTTTCCGGCTAGAAAGATCAGCGGTTTTCCTGTGTTGTTTGTGATACTGGCTCTGTTGGCGCTGGCGGTATATCTCATAGTCCTGGGGGCAGGCCCCGCTGCCAATGCCTGGGTTGCCGCCGGCTCGGCGATATCAGTCCTGCTGTTTATCGCGTTCTCCGGTCTGACCATTGTGCCCCCTAACCATGGCAATGTGGTGACCTTCTTCGGAAGCTACATCGGCAGCATCCGGACGAGCGGCTTTTGGTTCGTCAAACCCTTAAGCGGAAGAGAGCGGGTCAGCCTGCAGGTGCGCAACTTCAAGACCAAGACGCTGAAGGTCAACGATGCCGAGGGCAACCCGGTCGAGGTTGCGGCGGTGATCGTCTTCCGGGTGGTAGACACCGAGAAGGCCATCCTCGAAGTAGAAAACTACGAGGAATTCGTGGAGATTCAGAGCAAGACCGCGCTGCGCCAGATCGCCGCCAAATACCCTTACGACCTCTTTGGAGACGACCAGAGCGCCATTTCCCTGCGCGGCGACTGCGAGGCGATCGCCCGGGAGCTGCACGATGACCTGCAGATCCGCCTGGCGGTGGCCGGCCTTGAGGTGATTGACGCGCGGCTTACCCATCTAGCTTACGCCACGGAAGTGGCCAATGCTATGCTGCAACGACAGCAGGCCAGCGCCATTCTGGCCGCCAAACAGAAGATCGTGGACGGCGCGGTGGGCATCGCCCAGCTCGCCGTCACCCAGATCAACGCGCAGGCCGGCGTGGAGCTGTCCGCCTACGAGAAGGTAGCCATGATCAACAATCTCCTTGTCAGTATTGTCTCAGACAAAGCGGCGCAACCTGTCATCAATGTCGATCTGCGCTCGCTTTTGCCCGAGATCGAGGAAACCGTCCGGAAGGCAGGAGCCGGCTCAGGATCCGCGGCCGCTCCCCCACCTCCTGCTGAATAGTTAAATATGCGTACCAGGCCGATCGGGGCAACCCGGTCGGCCTGGTACTTTGCAGGCTCTTTTGCCGGCTGTTCCGCTGGCCTTCTCTGGCGATATGCTGAACGCAAGCCGGTTTAAAATACTCGGTCAGGCCAGATCTTTCAGCTTCATTTTGTCCAATTCAAACATCCGGTAAAGGGTTCTTGCTACGAAGAATAACGGGAAGAATATAAATACCAATATAGCTCCGATCCGCACAAACAGAAACCAGATCTGATCAGGCTGGCCGCTCAAAAACGCATACAGCCCCACCCCCAGCAGCACAGTCCCTAAGATCACAGACACAATATTCATGGACAAAATCAGGGTCTTAAGTTTTCCCCTGGCGACAAAAACTCCGGCCAAGATACCATAAACCGCCCCCAATATACCAACACCTCTGTCGAGTCATATGCTAAGTATGCCGATTACGCTTTCCGAAAACAACACAGCTATTCCCCTTTCTCTCTTTTATATTCCTGAATCAGCAATTTGGCTATCTGGGCCTCAATCTCTCCATTCAGCGCTTTGGATTTGATGAACAAGACATATCTGTCCTCTTCCGGCCCGGCGTCGTCCCATATCTTGATCTTTTGGATAAGCCGGTCGAGCCGCAGCCGTATGGTCGGATAGGTGACACCGTACTGCCCCGCCAAATCCTTCAATGACCCTGACGATAACACAAACCGCTTCATAAACTGGATATCTTCGTCTTCTAAACTATCAATCCACCGATATATAACAACCACCTCCGTTTAATTAATTCTATCTGCGCCTAAATATAATATTTAATATTATTATATTACACTTGAATAATATTAAAGTCAATGTTATATTATTGGGAGACAACGGCAGCAATAAAAAAAGAATTATCTCTATCTTGATATTTCAGCCAAGCCGGCCTATCTTAAATGCGAAGCATGCTTTGCATCGATCGCCGCGCCGCATAGCGGTCTATGGAAATTAAGAATAATGCAGCGATTTTAAATTTACGGAGTGATAGAAGTGGGCTATTGGTTATTTATGTTGATCATGGTTATGTTTATACCTTATATAAACTGCCTGCTTTTTCTGTAAAATTCGCTCATAAGGAGGGACCCTGGTGAACTGTGCGCCAGAACCGGTGCTTGAGCTGAATAATCTGTCCAAGAGCTACAACGACTTGCCGGCTGTGCAGAATATTTCCCTGACGGTCAACAGAGGGGAAATCTTCGGTTTTCTTGGGCCTAACGGCGCAGGAAAGACCACTACCATGAAATGCTGCGCCGGATTGCTGCGGCCAAGCGGCGGCTCCGTGTACATCGCAGGGTTCGACCTGGCGCGGCAGCCGGCCGCAGCCAAGGCTTTGCTGGGATTTGTTCCCGATAACCCCTACCTCTACGATAAAATGACCGGCCACGAGATGGCTGTTTTTGCCGCCAGGCTCTACGGCGCGGCGACGGAAGGGCTGCCGGATAAAGTGATCAGCTACTTTCGCCTCTTTGAGATGGAAGCCGAGTGTAAACAGCTGATCCAGGGCTACTCCCGGGGCATGCGCCAGAAGACCGCTCTGGTGGCTGCCTTATTGCACCAACCCTCTTTGCTGCTGGTCGACGAGCCGACAGCTAACCTTGACCCCAGAAGCTCGCGGTTGGTAAAAGACATTTTTCAGTCACTCAAAGCGCAGGGCCGCTCTGTCTTTTTGTCCACTCACGTTATGGAGATCGCCGAAAATCTCTGCGACCGCATCGCCATTATCGCCGGGGGCAAGCTGCAGGCACTGGGAAGCATGGAGCAGCTGCGCAAGCAGATCCGCGGCGGGTCGCTGGAAGAGATCTTCCTTGCTCTGACCGGCGGAGATGACCCGGAAACGCAAAAGGTGCTGCAGGAGCTAATCCGCGCGGAAGGAGAGCGCTGAGATGGAGCAACTGTACCTGCTGTTCCAAAAGGAGCTGCTCCTGTGGCGTAACAGCTACTGGCGTACACGCAAACAGATAGCGCTTACTTTGGCTGTGGCCGCGCCGGTCGCCCTGGTGGCAGTGTTCAGCGGCAGAGCTGTGCTGCGCTGGTTCAGCCCGATCGCCGAGGCGGTCCAGGGCGGTTTGACGGTACATGCCTTGTCGCCGCTGGTGGCGCTGCTGATGGTCTGGCTGTTTATGCTCTTCTTTTTTTCCGCTGCCATGCTAAGCCGGGAACGGCTTCTCCTCACGCCCGACCTGCCCTTTTTGATGGCTACGCCCGTTAACGCCAAAATCATCCTGGCACAGCGGTTGATTTTCTTAACCTTTCTTTCCCCCTTCGGTTTCTTCGAAGTAGCCGTCTTCGGTCTGACTCCGCTGGCAGCGCTGGGTTTTCTGACCGCGGCGCCCTGGTTTTACTATCTGTTGCTTTTGCCGCTGATCTATCTTTACCGGGTTATACCGGCCGCTTTGGGAGTTATGCTGATCATGCTGCTTTTGCGCATACTGTCTCCCCACCGCCTATATCAGGCGCTGGGCGCCGGAAATTTACTGCTGGGCGGGCTGCAATTTTATATTATTTGGGGCGGCTCACAAGCGATTTTGGCCGCATGGTCTGCGCGGCTTGCCGCTTTGGAGCCGGTCTTATGGGTTCTTCCTCCTTTGGCGGCTACGCGCGATTTGTTACTTAGCCTTATGGGAGGAGAGATCAGCCCCTGGCCGCCGCTTTTAATACTGGCCGGCAGCGTTATTTTAAGTATAACCCTGACTTTGACGGTATTGGGACGGCTCTATTTTCACAACTATGAGCGCCTGCAGCGCGCTCAGCAGCGGGCGCCGAAAAAGATTCGGCCCGAACAAGCCGCGTCCGGCGGTATAAACCGCTTCGCCAAGCGCTCTCTTATCTGGTTTCTGGTTCTGGAGCACTGGAAAATGGCGGCGCGCAACCGGGAGATGCTCCAGGCAGGTATATTTTTCATCGCTCTGCTTCCCGCTTATCTGTTCACCGTAGAAAGGTTTGCCGGCGGCAGCCCGCCGTGGGTGATGCTGCTTAATGTGGCCGCGGTTGCCTTCTGCGCCCACCTGGCCATACTGCTTTTGTTTATACCGTACTCCATGGCCGTTGACCGCCTCGCCCTTCAAAGGCAATATTGGTTTTATAAGGTTGCGCCGGTGGAAGGCAACACTTTTGCCGGATCGCTCTTTCTGGCACACTGCCTGCCCTCTTTGGCGCTTGCTCTTCTTCTTATCATTCCGGTGGGCTATTTTACCGGCTTTCCCGGCGGCGAGATACTCCCGAAGGTAGGATTATTGGCGTTGCTAGTCATCTCGTCGGTGGCGCTGCAGCAGCTGACCATGCTCATTGAAGCTGCATCTATAGACGAAGAAGCAACGCTTCTTACCAGAATAGCGCGCGAGGCCACTATCTTGTATGGTCCGCTCCTTATGCTGCCTCTGGCTATCGCTTTTTATTATCCCTACATCAGTCTTTTGTCCTTTATGCACAGCTTGCCACAATCTGTGCTGATAACTTTTGCCACTCTGCTTACCGTCACGCTGGCGATAACAGTTACCTGGCGGTCGCTCTGCCGCATGGCCGCCGCCTGGCAGGCCATGGAGATCAAATAAGGAGGTCTAAGCAGGTGGAAACAAAAAAGCACATAAAGGGCTTAAGATTGACAATAGTTGTGATTGTGGCAGTAGTGGTCGGTCTTCTTATGCGAGTTATAGAGAATGCTTTCCATCTCGATATACATCTGCTGCTAAGTGGCTTCATCATCGGTCTAGTAGTGGTTAGCGTGGATTCTTTTGTTGCCGCTAGACTTAGCAACAAACCAAAGGACAGCGACAAAAGTCAGCTAAAAATATCTCCTCTCGATTTGATCCCCAGTATGATTCCAGGCTTAGGGATGATAGGCGTCGCGGGGGTATCCGTACAGTGGATTCTAAATCTGGGCGCGGAATGGTCGGTAGTAAGGATGGGAATTTTTGCTTGGATTACCTCCGTGGCTTTAAAATTTGCTTTTGACGCCATTTTCAGTAAAAGATTTCTTAAATTTCTGAAAAGCAAGCTTCCGACTAAATTATCAGGCCCTTTTTCCTGGACATATATCGGGCTTTTGACGGGAATTTTTGAGTGCGGGATTTCTTTAGCCTTTGTCCTGCAATTCGATATATTATATCAAGCAAGTTGGGTTGATATTTTGGCTTTTGGCATTGGATTCGGGGCTTTTGAAGCGTTCGCCCTTGGGTTGCTGGTCTTAGCCCAGATCAGCCAGTATATGCTCCGTCCTGAATCCATACCTGTAACTGAAGAAGAATATAAGAAAAAGGAAGATTGGAAAACCATCTGCAATTACGCTATATTGTTACCTGCACCAATTGTCGAAAGAGTTTCGACGTTATGTATACATGTTTTTAGCAGTGTACTTATTATTTTGGCGGTTCAGCAGAATAATTATCTCTTGTTTTGGCTTTCATTCTGGTTTAAAACTCTGGTTGACGGAATCGCTGGATGGCTCCATTTAGAGTATGATGCCGGAAACGTTACCAGGGCCTCTCCGGTATGGGCACATCAATCTATTTTTATGATTTTAGCTCTTCTCAGCGTAGCTGGAACAATTCTTTTACAGAGAATCTGATGCCCGAAAGACTATACTCTATTGTTCCCACCCCAGGTGTTGAGTAAAAAAGGAAGCTATAATTTCCGCCAATTCCTGTTCGTAACCTTGCCGGAAATGATCCGCTCCGGGGAAAATTTTCAAGAAATTTAAAACGCAAGCAGGTTTAAAATACTGGGTCAGGCCAGATCTTTCAGCGCCTGGCGGCGTGTACCTGGGTTGGGGGCAGATCCGCTATGGACGCATGCGCCTTGCATGGCCTATCACTTCTTCTAAATTAGATTGCGATTTATACTATATTGCAGTATGATTACCTTAAAGACACAGCTAGGAGTGATTGTAATGAATATGATAAACGTGACAGAAATAAGAAGGAATATCCGCGAGGTTCTTTCGGATGTCGTAAAAACAAAAAAACCGGCCGTGATTCTCCAGCGCTCCAAGCCGGTAGCATACCTGGTTGATGCAGAGTCCTTTGAAAATATGCAAAGAAATAAAGAAACGGAATCCGATGCTCTAACCAGAAGCAGGAATGAAAGCCTGGACAGGATAATGCAATTGAGGGCTAAGGTTGCCAGAAAAACCGGCGTTCATAGTGATTCAACCCCTTTAATCCGTGAACTGCGCGAGGGACTCGGCCGCCGTGAGTAACTATATTTGCCTGGATACGTCGGTATTAGTCAAAGTGCTGGCAGAAGAAGAGGATAGCGAAAAAGCGACTGCATTAATGCAACGGATAATTCAGGACAGGCAGCTAATCGTTTTGCCGTCGTTTGTCTGGGCCGAGGTTGGAACTGTGCTTAGAAAAAAACGCCGGAGCAACGATCTGTCTGTCCGGCAAGCAGACGAACTATGGCTTGAATTTAGGCAATTCCCCGGGATTGAGTACCTGTCGGATGACTTAGTAATGGACAGGGCCTATAAAATAAGTCGCTATTTTAACATGTCCACACTATACGATGCGGCGTTTTTAGCTGTCAGCGAGGTTGTAGGGGAAAGAACAGGGGAAAGCTGCGAATTCTGGACGGCTGATGAAAAGTTGATAAATCTGTTGAATGGGCGGAGGGATTATGTCCGGCACTTGAAGGAATTCTCGCAAATATCCCCCACATGAATCCAGCCATATGATTGACCCATGTTAGAGTAAACTTACTGTAGGATGTTTTGCAGGAGAGTCCCTGCATCACAAAGAAGAGAGACCTCACCATCCGCCAACCAGGATGAGTAACTACGAAAGTAGCCACTCGGAGGTGAAGTCTCTGGTCAGGGGATAGAGATAGACGGACTTGATAGTGAGCTTGGCCTTGTTACTGCCGCTTCTTCCCTGGCCCTGGGTGGCGCGACAAACCTCCAGTTGGCCGCCTTAGCTGAACCTCAAGGGGCAGCAGTTGGGAAAAATCAACCTTCAGCTTCGGTTTGGGTTCCCCGGCCGGAGTGCGTGGGGCGCTCTTACAGAAATATAGTTTTGCCTTTTTATGCTTTGCGACGCATGGCCAAGCTGCCAAATCCAAGGATTGTCAGCATCGCTGCAGCGGTCAGATAATAACCGGTATAATCGGCGGCAGGCAGTGATGCGTCCTGGGCGGGAGCGACAATTACTTCCGGTTGTTGTTCGGCGGTAAGAATCCTCATCTGCGGCTCCGCCGGAGCAAGCTTCCGGTCCTCCTCCTCAAGAGCACTGAGTTCTGCGGGGCTTAAAACCAATTTTTGGTCCACTCTGACCGGAACCTCGACTTTCCGCTCGCTGGCAAGCCCCTTGTTGACAACAGCTTCGACCATGTACACATCAACTTTGATGTTCCAAAACTCGCGCAGCCAGGCACTTTCAACAATTATCGCCTCAATGTCTGCCTTCTGCGTGACAGCAAGGTGCTCTCTGGCAATCGCCTGCAATTCCCCGCTTAACTCAGGTTCCAGCACCCTGAGCATTGCCATGCCCGGCGCAGCCAAGAACAGTAAAAAAATTAAACTGACTACACCTGCGACTACTTTGTTCATCATCCGGTCTCTCCTCCTGTTAACTTAGTGTCGCAAGGTTAGACGGATGAGAAAAGGTTTTTGTTCCACTCCGCACACATGCGTTTTTATGCGATTAAAATTCTCGGCGCAGATATATCTTTAAGGAAATCAGATAAGAAACGTATAGCATAACCATGATCAGGAATATCAAGCCGGTGACCAGCAGCGCGTAGGGCTGATCGGCGGCAAATTGCAGCAGCGGTTTCATCAGGACGCTCTCCCGGTTTTTGTACACCGCCTCCGCCAGGATGTTGCCCCCAAAGAAAAACACGAAAAAGAGGATGAGGCTGATCATTCTCGACTTTATATACCCCCACTTGAAATAAGTTGGCAGGTAAACACTGTTCATCAAGGTAACAGCGAAAGCTCCCACAAGCAAGCCTTCCCCGCTTGGGGGATACACCTTTACCGGCAGATGCGCCAGCCTGATCGCCCCGGTGATGAGCACATAATATACAACACCGATGACCATAAACACATACACCGAAAGATACCTGGCCGCCACAATCTGCGCTCTGCTTACAGGCATACTGTTCAAAACCACGTCCGCCTTACTTTTGTCCTCGTAAGCGCAGGCGTTTCCGGTCAGCATGTAGGTCACCGTCACCATGGCGGCGGCAAATACTGCCAAGCCGGCGGCGGGGCCCATGCCGGCTACATTCTGAAAAATCAACAGCATGACGGCAATGTATACACCGCTAAGAAGAACAGTCTTTTTCTGGATAAGCATATCTTTTAAAATCAGGCTAGACATTTTGCGGCCTCCTAGTAAAGTAGAGCATGATCTCGTCCAGAGAAGGTTTTTCAATGACCACGCTATCCCTGAATAACCGTTTCACCTGATGCTTGTCTTTTACCAACCCTTCGAACCCGAACTGGTTTTCCCTCATACCGACCAGGTGTTTCCTAAAATCACCGCTTAAAAGCTCCCTGGCCCCTTTGGCCAGGCCGAAGTTATCCACGATATCATCTTTGGCGGCAGAAAACTCAATGCGCCCGTCATTGATGAAGGTAATATAATCGGCAATCTTCTCCAGGTCGGAAGTGATATGTGTCGAGAAGACGACGCCCTGGCGTTCATCCAGCATGGTCCGGGAAAGAATTTCCAACAACTCGCTGCGGGTGACCGGGTCCAGGCCGGAGGTCGGTTCATCCATGATTAACAACTCGGCATGATGCGACAACGCCACGGCCAGAGAGAACTTCATCTTCATGCCCCTGGACAGTTCCTTGATTTTTTTATGCACGGGCAAGGCAAAATCGCGCAAATATTTTTTAAAAGCGCCATCATCCCAATTCCTGTAAAAAGGAGCGATGATCTTCTTCATCTGCGCCACAGTCAGGTCCTCGTAATAATAATTCTCGTCATAGACAAAACCGATCTTGTTTTTGATCTCCTTTTCACTCTTCAGGTTGTCCAAGCCGCAAATCGCGATTGTACCGCCGTCTCTTTTCAGCAGGTTCATGATCAGCTTGATGGTGGTGCTTTTCCCCGCGCCGTTGGGGCCGATAAAGCCCATTATATATCCTCTCTCCAGGGAAAAGCTGATCTCCTGCAGGCTGAAGCCCTTAAAAGATTTTTGCAAGTTGTGTACTTCCAGGATAGCGGACATGTTATACCTCCTCGTACAGTACTTTGAGCATGCCGGCCATATCTGCAAGGCTCAACTCGATGGATTTGGCCGCATCAACCGCCTCGCCCAATTTTTCTTCCACAATTTTCAGCCGCACCTCCTGCAGCAGCTCCTTGTTCTGGGCGGCCACGAAGGTGCCTTTCCCGGGCACCGTTACGATGTACCCCTCCCGTTCCAGTTCCTCGTACGCCCGCTTGGTGGTTATAACACTGATTTGCAGCTCCTTGGCCAGAGTCCTTATGGAGGGCAGCAGCTCATTTTCAACAATGTCACCCCGCATGACCAGGTTTTTAATCTGCCGCATAATCTGCGCGTAAATCGGCTCGTCAGCAGAGTTAGAAATAATAATGTTCAAAAATACGGTTCATCTCCTTTAAGCACTGTTCCCCCACCTCGTCTTATCGTATATATACATTATATACGATATTTACGCTCCTTTGTCAACTATTTTTGGGTCCGATACGTTGCCGCTGATTTGCTGAGTACAGCAAGAGATTCGATCCCCGCCTCTCTTGGCTTCGCTTTGTTCGCCGGGTAGCAGAACGCATAGCGTTTGACGAAATGGCGCTGCTTACTAAAAGTCGGAACAGTATGTTCTGAGGACTCTTGACAAGGAAAATATCATCATATAGAATACTATTTGAATAGTAAACTATATGATGTAAATGCATTTTGCCGCTGAGCCGCTCCAACATCCCCCGGGCATGGAGGTGAACCTTTAATGCGCTATAATGACCGCGAACCGATCTATCTGCAGATCATGAACGAGGTTAAGGCACAGATTGCCTATGGCAAGCTGACGCCGGGCATGCAGCTGCCCACGATCAAAGAGCAGGCCGCCATAATGAGGGTTAATCCCAACACGGTGGCCCGGGTGTATGCTTTGCTTGAGCAGGAGCGCATTATCACTAAGCAAAAGGGGCTGGGCACTTTTGTCAGCGCGAGTGAGTACTTGGCACGCGAACTGCGTGAGAAGATCGCCGAAAGCGTCACCTCCCGCTTTGTCAGTGAACTGCAGCGGCTGGGATTTGGCCCGGCTGAGATTCTTCAGCAGCTTCAGCAATTTCTGGCCCGCGCCCCTGGCGGCGAAAACAGCCGCTGAAAACAGAAGACCGCAAAAAGGAGTGAGCTTTGTGAGAGAAATCCTGACCGTAACCAACCTGGTAAAGCGCTACGGCGGAAAGGTGGCTCTCAACGGCGCCAACTGCCGCTTTGAGCAAGGCAAAATTTACGGACTGCTGGGGCCAAATGCCAGCGGAAAGACCACCTTTTTAAAAATCTGCGCCGCCCTGATCATGATTTACCAGGGGCAGGTATTAATCGACGGCGTCAGGCCTGGGCTGGCCACTAAGGCTAAAGTAGCCTACCTTCCCGACGGCGATTACTTCCTTGACTGGATGCGGGTAGCCGACACTGTAAACTACTTCAGCGACTTTTTCGCCGACTTCGATCGAGCCAAAGCCGAGCATCTGCTGCTTGAATTGGAGCTCGAGAAGTCCTCGCCTGTCAAAAGCCTCTCCAAGGGTATGAAGGCGCGGCTGAAACTGGCTGTCGTACTGTCGCGGCGTGCCCGCCTCTTTTTGCTTGATGAGGCCTTTGACGGCGTCGATCCGGTCACCAGAGAGAAGATCATCGACGTGATGCTTAATACCTTTGATCAGGAGAGCACCATGATCCTGGCAACCCACCATATCGACTATGTGGAGAAGCTGCTGGACGAGGTGAAACTTCTGCGCCGCGGAGAGGTGATCCGGGAGATTGCCGCCGAGGAGATTAGGCAAAACAGCGGCCAGTCTATCGGGGAGTATTACCTGGAGGTTTTCCGCCATGAAAAAGCTACTTAAATATCAGCTGATGCACTACCGCAGTATAGAAATGAAAGTGTTCCTAGTCCTCCCGCTTTTAGTGGCGCTTCTGGGCTGGTTAAGCCACCATCTCCTCGGCGTACCTGCCGGAGGGATCTTAATTGTTATAGCAATACTTTATGCCGGCATACTTAGCGCAGTTGCGCACTACACGCAATATCTTTACTCAAACCCTATGGAAGGTTCTCTGCCCCTGTTAATACCGATACCGTATCTTTGGTCGCTTTTTGCTGGTTTGCTTGCCTCGCTGCCGGCGGGGGGCGCCGTTGCTGCCAGCTACTTTGCCCTTACTCTCGCTTTCCGGCAGCAGCCTGGTATTCAGTTATTAGACGGCTGGCAATGGCTGATGCTCACAGGTATATATATCCTGGCCCAATCGGCCTTTGTCTGTCTGTTAGCTGCCTACGGAGCGTTGAAAGGCCGGCTGGTATTGCCCAAAAAACTAGGGGTTTTAAGCAGGATTGCCCGGTGGGGCGAAGATGAAACAGTGTCTTCGCTTATGTTTTCTACATTTATATCCTTATATGGTGCCTTTATTGTAATTATCCCTTTAATTGTGATGATGTTCAACGAACATATCGCTATCTCACGCGCCCTGCTGGCGCTGATCGTTTACGCGTCAAGCTCTGTTTTACTATACACCGCCTCTTACCTGCTGGAAAAATACAGTAATTATTGATTTAGGGGGGATGCAAATTGCCGGCACTGCTCAAGTACTCTTTTCTGGCGCTGGGAGGCCGCCTGTTTATTCTTGTAATCTATCTGCTGTTCAGCCTGGCCACGCATCTGTTTGTTCCTGCGCTGCCGGAGTTTTTGCGGCAAAGCGCATTGCTGGTTGTTTGGTTTATATTATCGTTTATTAATTTTATGATAATCGTGGCGATAGTGACCGGCCGGGGATTAACTTTGCTGCACACGCAGTACCAGCAGATTCCGCATGGGCCAGGCAAGTTGATCGCCTCCCACCTGGTGACGGCCTTTGCCGTTGTTTCGATCTTCATAACCGCCTGGGTCTCGTTTTATCCCTTTGCCTCAAACTTGATGCCGGCCGGCGCCACCCTTCTGGTAGCTGTAAATATCTTCTCCTTCAGCCTGTACGTTGCCTCAATCAGCCTGATCGTATTAATGCTTGGTCTTGCTCTCCATACCGTTGGCAGACAGCGCGGCGCCGCTTTCCTGGCGTTCTCGGCCATGTTTCTGGTGATCTGCCTGCTGGTATTTCCGGTAAACCTGAATCCCTTGGGGTTGGTGTGGGCTCCAATAGCCGGTTTGACGGAAGGGACTGCCATTCCCGGCGACACCTTGCTGCAAACACCCTGGGACGCGGCGTGGAGGAATATAATTCTGACAACCGCAGCGCTGATTCTGCAATACATGAGCCTGACCTACCTGCTCAGCGGCAGAATTGATGTGGATTAAATAACTGCCGGAAAACCTTCCGCCGGAGCCAGCGTCATTAGTAGGGCTTGTAAGCTTATGCTTATACCGTGTCAACGGGTGGACCGGGGTTGCAAAATAAAGTAATTCTGCTATAATGAACTTGTCGGGGCGTAGCGCAGTTTGGTAGCGCGCTTGGTTCGGGACCAAGAGGCCGCAGGTTCAAATCCTGTCGCTCCGACCAAATAATCTACCATCTATTGATACAAAGAATTGTATCGGTGGTTGGTTTTTACTTTGCCCAAAAGCCCAGTGTTTAAGCCATTCTTGCGGTTTTGCGAGGTGGCTTTTGCCTTTTTGTAGAGGTCTGAAATAGAGTTTTTTAGCAGCAACCGGACTTTGCTCCCGCTTTTTCGGCGGTTATGGCAAGGGGAATCGTTGAAAATTAGAGGGGGGTGTGCATTTTTCAGGCAAATCGTTGAAAGATTGGGACAATCGTTGAACTGTACCCCCAACAGCTGAACTGTACCCCCAAAAATGGACACGGCAGATTTCAGAAATCCATAGTGTAGACACGGGAAATTGTATCGATTTCCAAAAGTCAAGACTGTGGACACAAGAAAAGGTGCATACTAAAAACAGCACTTTTGGAGGTGTCCGCATTGAGAAATTGGAAAACATTCACCGAGGAAGAACTGAAAGCAATCCGCGCGAATCCGTATGTAAAGAGCGCGACGGCAAAGATGATACGCTTTACGGTCGCGTTTAAAGAAGAGTTTTGGCGGCTGTACAACGAGGAGTGTCAACAGCCGGTAAGGATAATGCGGGAGATGGGCTTCGACCCAGAAGTTATCGGCGAAAAGAGGATAGCGGGAATCTTAATTCATATCCGTGAGCAAGTTAACAGCGGTGAAGAGTTCCG
>QLUR01000002.1 GCA_018725565.1 Bacillota bacterium
GGAAGCCTTTGGACATTGTGACGGGGGTTGAGATGCGGCGGGTGGATAATCGCGCCATGTCGGAGTTCGGCCTTCCCGGAATAGTGCTGATGGAAAACGCCGGCCTGCGTGTGGCGGAAGCAATTCGCAACTTTAAGCGCTGCCGGCGGATAACTGTCCTGGCCGGGCGCGGCAACAACGGTGGTGACGGACTGGTGGCAGCCCGTCACCTGCGGCGTGAAATGGAGGTCGGTGTCTGGCTGGCAGCTGCGCCTGCCGCTTACCGGGGAGATGCTCTGACCAATCTGACTATTTTACAGCGGCTTGGGGCTGACTGCCGGGTGGCAGACAGCGAGCAGGCCCTGAAGGGCCTTGCCGCGGAGCTTGACAGAACCGACCTGGTGGTGGACGCACTGCTTGGTACCGGACTTGCCCGCCGGCCTGAATCACCTTATGCGGAGATTATCAGGCTGGTCAACGCCTCAGGCGCAGCGGTCCTGGCGGTGGACATCCCTTCCGGTGTCTGCGCCGATACCGGGCGAGTGGACGGTGAGGCTGTCAGGGCAGATCTAACCATTACTTTTGCGCTGCCCAAGCGCGGCTTGCTTTTTTTCCCGGGCGCGGCCTGCACCGGACGTCTGGAAGTCGCTGACATTGGCATTCCTGAGCAGTTGCTTTCCGGTCACGGGCTGCGGTTTCTGACCAGGGAAGAAGCAAGCTGCCTGCTGCCTTATCGCCTGCCTGACGGGCACAAAGGCAGCTTTGGCAAAGTATTGCTGGTATCCGGCTCTGCCGGCATGTCAGGGGCTGCAGTATTGGCGGCCAGGGCGGTCCTGCGCGGCGGGGCCGGCATGGCTGTTGCGGCAGTGCCGCAGAGCATCCAGCCCCAGGTAGCTGTGCAGGTCCCGGAAGCGATCACCCTGGCGCTGCCGGAGACGAAGCGCGGAACAATTGCACCTGAGGCGCTGGACAGCCTGCGCCGGCAATGGTCTGACTGCAACGTGGCAGCCGTGGGACCCGGCCTCTCCGTTGATGCTGAGATTGTGCCCATACTGGCCGGTATCTTACAGGAATGCCGGCAGCCGCTGGTCCTGGATGCCGATGCTTTGAACCTTCTGGCACTGAATCCGGCAATTTCCTGCGGGCGTACCGCCGCTGCAGTGCTGACGCCGCATCCCGCTGAGGCGGCCAGGCTGCTTGGTTGTGATGCGGCAGCGGTGCAGGCCGACAGGCCGGCAGCTGCCAGGGAGCTGGCTTTGCGCTTTCAGAGCGTTGTGGTGCTGAAAGGTGCGCATACCCTGATCGCCGCACCAGAAGGAGCTGTGGTGCTTAATGTAACCGGCAACAGCGGCATGGCTACCGCCGGCAGCGGCGATGTGTTAACCGGACTGCTGGCGGCACTGCTGGCGCAACGGTCAGCGCCTTTTGATGCCGCGTGCCTTGCAGTCTACCTGCACGGTCTGGCCGGCGACCTGGCCGCTTCCGCAAAAGGCGAAGCAGGTTTAGTGGCGGGCGATATTGTGGAAGCGTTGCCGCAGGCATACCTGGAGATTAAAAAAATAAACATGTAAAGGGGAGCTGTTCGCTATGCTGGCCAGGGATTTGATGACCAGGGAAGTTGTCACGGTCAATCGGGAAACAACCGTCAAGGAAGTTGTCAGGCTGCTGCTGGAACACAAAATCAGCGGCTTGCCGGTGGTAGACAAAGAAAACCGTGTTATCGGCATCGTCAGTGAAGGCGACCTGATATATCAGGATAAAAAACTTCACACTCCGGCATTTCTGGAAATCTTAGGCGGAATTATTTACTTGGAGAACCCTAACCGGCTTGGGCAGGACCTGATAAAAATGACGGCGGTCAAAGTAGGGGACCTGATGACTGCAAAGGTTTATACTGTCAGGGAGGAGGCCCAGCTGGAAGAAATTGCTACCATCATGGTAGAAAAAAAGGTAAATCGTATTCCTGTTGTTGACGGTGCCGGCCGGCTGGCCGGCATTATCAGCCGGCAGGACCTGGTAAGAGCGATGCTCTGAAAAAGTATACTTAAGGAGAGAGATAATTGTCGCTGATGCGCCGGGCGCTCCCGCTGCTTGTCATGCTGCTGGTCCTGGCCGGTTGTGCCGCTGCACCGGAAAGTCTGTCAGCAAGAGTTTCCCGGAGGATGGCGACATTGCGGGGCTACTTCGCTGAAGTGGAAGCGCTGGTGTCAAGCCCCGGCGGCGAGCAGCGCTACAGTGTCCGGCAGTGGTTCAAGGCACCGGCACAGTGGCGCAGCGAGGTTGACTTTGCTTCTGAGCAGCAGATTTTTATCTTTGACGGAGAGCAAGTCTGGATTTACCAGCCTGGCCTGGACGACTATTTTCGCCTCGACAAACCTTGGGTCCGGGAAGTGTCTCCGCCCTTTTTTTTGTTAAGTTATCTGGAGGAGATGGTTCTGGCACCGTCGCTGCGTTTTGAAGGGCAGGAGGAAAAAGACGGACGTACACTTTATGTCCTGTATTATGCGCGGCCACAGATACCCGAGACAGTCAGGCTCTGGCTCGACCAAAAGTCGTTGTTTCCTTATGTAGTGGAAACGTACCGCGACGGAGAGCGCCTGTTGCGCCTGACCTGCAGCAGGCTGAAGCTGAATCCCCCTTTTACAGACAGCCTTTTTACCTTCAAGGCCCCGCCAGACAGTACGGCGGCCGCACATTACCTAATCCGCCCGCTTACCTTGGATGAAGCGCAGCGGGAATGGCCGCTTCCGGTTTATACGCCGGCTTACCTCCCGCCGGGGACAGTGCTGCTTGCTATTTCCCGCGGGGAGGAAGAAGGCCGCGGCCGGTTGCTGTTTACCTTTAGCGGACGACACCCCTTTACGCTCATCCAGTGGCCGGCTGCCGGGACTCTGCCGCAGAGAACCGCCGGGATGCAGGATTTGTTTGTTGGTGAGACCCCGGCGGTCGCCCTGAAAAACCGCCTTGGCGATTTGTATACGCTCTGGTGGAGCAATGAAACGAGCGACTTTATCTTAAGCGGCTCTCTGCCGCTGGCGGAACTGTTGCGCGTGGCCGCCTCGCTGACAGCGGACTGATTGTTGCGCACCATTTGCCCGCCCCTGTCATAAAGTAGAGACGGGGGTGATATCATGGGTATTGACGAACTTCCTCCCTGCCCGACCAACATTTTCCTGGAAATCGGGCCGGGAGACACGCTCTTCCAGATTGCCAGCGAGCAAAATACAACTGTGGGGGAGATATTAGCCCTTAATCCCGGTCTGGACCCGGAAAATTTAGTTGTCGGCAGTTTTATCTGCCTGCCTGAGCCGCAATCATAGCGGCCTTTTTGTTTGCATGGCAAAAACGTTAAGCCTAGCGTCGGAAAGTTAAATTGGAGCTTGCCAGACAGAGAGAGTGGTGGTATAATGTGTAGCGTGTGTAGATAAATGTCCATTGACCGTGAACAGGGGGTGAATAATGTCAGGGAAGGATAAATATTTTTTGGTGCAGGAGGCAGTCTTGCCTGTCGTGCTGCGCAAGACGGTGTGGGCTAAAGAATTGCTGAAACGCGGCGAGGTCCGGACGGTTAACGATGCAGTCAGGGTCGCCGGAATCAGCAGGGGGGCGTTTTATAAGTACCGTGAGGCAATTTTCCCTTTGGGGGAAGCCAGCCGGGGGAAAATAATCACTATCGCTCTGATTCTGGAGCATACAGCGGGGGTATTGTCAGAGGTCCTGAAAACAATTGCTGCGGTGCAGGGCAATATCCTGACCATCAACCAGGGGTTGCCGCTGCAGGGGGTAGCTAATGCTTCCATCTCTTTTGAGACGCCAGAACTTACAGTGGAGGTGGACGAGCTGCTGGATAACCTGACAAAGGTTATCGGCGTACAAAAACTGGAACTGGTAGGTCATAATTAAGGAGGTAAGCAGCCATGAAGAAAGAAATAATCGGTGTCGGCCTGCTGGGTCTGGGGACGGTGGGCAGCGGTGTGCTCCAGGTGTTTAACCGGAACGGAGCTGCAATAAGGCAGAAAGTGGGCTCAAAGCTTGAAATCAGGCGCATTGCCGTCCGCGACAGTCAAAAGGACCGTGCTGTGGCAGTGTCCCCTGAGTTGCTGGTGAACAACGTAAACCATGTGCTGGACGACCCGCAGATTGATATCGTGGTGGAAGTGATGGGCGGGGTGGAACAGGCCAGGCTGGCGGTCAGGCGTGCCCTGGAAAACGGCAAGTATGTCGTAACGGCCAATAAGGACCTGATGGCCCAGCACGGCACGGAATTGTTGGAGAGAGCCAGAGCGGCGGAACGGAATATTTTTTATGAGGCCAGCGTAGGGGGCGGCATACCGCTTATCCGTCCGTTAAAGCATTGTCTGGCCGCCAACAGGATTATCCGGCTGATGGGAATTGTCAACGGCACCACCAATTACATCCTGACTCAGATGACCTCTGCCGGCAAGGAACTGGAGGAAGCGTTGGCTGAGGCACAAGCCTTGGGTTTTGCGGAGGCAGACCCGTCCTCGGACGTAGAGGGGCGGGATGCGGCTTATAAGCTGGCCATCCTGGCCTCTCTGGCTTTTTCCAGCAAAATTAATCCCGGAGATATTTTTGTGGAAGGAATTTCCGGAGTCAAGTTGCGCGATATCCGCTATGCCCAAGAGTTGGGTTATGCCGTAAAGTTGCTGGCTATCGGCCGGGATACCGCCGAAGGCCTGGTATTGCGTGTCCACCCGGCGCTCATTCCGCTCGCCCACCCGCTTGCAGCGGTCAGCAATGAATTCAACGCCGTCTTCCTGGAAGGCGACGCTGTCGGAGAAGTGATGTTTTACGGCCGGGGGGCAGGTTCTTTGCCTACCGCCAGCGCCGTCTGTGCCGATATTATTGATGCGGCACGCACTATACGGCATGAAGTGGATAACGGCATCGTGGAGATTACTTTCAGTCCCAGGCCGGTAGTGCCCCTTCCCAAGCAGTTTTCAAGTTTTTACCTGAGATTGAAGGCTAAGGACCAGCCTGGCGTTTTTGCCTCGCTGGCAACCGCTTTTGGTGATGCCCGTGTCAGCCTGGATATGATCATCCAAAAGCGCAGCGATGCCCAGACGGCGGAGATAGTGCTCGTCACCCATGAAGTTGAGGAAGCCCGTTTTGCCGGGGCGCTGGAAGTAATCAGTGCGCTGCCGACAATACGTTCTATCAACAGTGTGCTGCGTGTCATCTGAGGGAAAAGCGGTTATAATTATTGCCGGACTTTTAGGAGGGATTACGTTTTGGCTGTGATTGTGCAAAAATACGGAGGGACTTCCGTAGGCAATGCGGAGCGGATTTATAATGTGGCACGCCGTGTGGGAGCTGCGGTGGAAGCGGGTCACCGTGTGGCGGCGGTAGTCTCGGCCATGGGTCATACGACAGACGAACTGATAGCTTTGGCCCACTCAGTGGCAGCAAGGCCCCCCGACCGGGAGATGGCGCTGCTGCTGGCCACCGGTGAACAGGTCAGCAGCGCGTTGCTGGCCATGGCCCTGAATAATCAGGGTTATCAGGCTCTTTCTTTTACCGGACCGCAGGCCGGAATACTGACGGACGGGGTGTCACTTGGCAGTCGGATAGTTGAATTTAAGGCGCAGCGGATCCATGCTTGCCTGGCGGAAGGCAAAGTGGCCGTGGTGGCCGGGTTTCAGGGGCAGGACAGCAACGGGGAGATCAACACGTTGGGACGCGGAGGTTCGGATACCACGGCTGTGGCTCTGGCCGCCGCCCTAAAAGCTGATATCTGTGAAATTTACACTGACGTGGACGGCGTGTTTACAGTAGACCCGCGCCTGGTCGCGGAAGCGCGCAAAATGGAGGAAATAACCTATGATGAGATGCTGGAACTGGCCAGCCTTGGAGCCAAGGTGCTGCACCCGCGCGCGGTGGAGTGCGGCCGGGAACACGGGGTGGTAATCCACGTCCGTTCCAGCTTTCATTACAATCCGGGGACACTGGTGAAGGAGGCGGCAGATATGGAAATAGGTACTGTTGTACGGGGAATCGCCTGCGACACTGACCAGGCGAAAATTGCTATTATAGGCGTGCCGGACAGGCCGGGTGTGGCGGCACGCATCTTTTCAGCGATTGCCGGCGCCGGAGTAAATGTGGACCTGATTGTGCAAAGTATCAGGCGTAACGGTGAAAATGACATTCTTTTCACCATCGCTGTCGCTGACCTGGATAAGACACTGACTGTCCTTGAGCCTGTAGCCCGGGAGATAGGGGCAAGGAATGTTTTCCATCAGCGCGGTGTGGCCAAGGTTTCCATTGTCGGGGCAGGAATCGCCCATCACAGCGGTGTGGCGGCCGCCATGTTTGAGGCCCTTGCTGCGGAGGGCATCAATATTGAAATAATCTCCACTTCGGAAATTCGCATCTCTTGCCTGATTGCGGCCGAGCGGGTGGAAGAGGCTGTCCGCGCTGTTCACAGGCGCTTTAGCCTTGCTGGCTGCCCGGAGCTGAAAGTGTGAAAGAGCCGCTATCAGCAGGAATAAGCAAAGATGCCGTGGAATAAAATAGCTACTGTAAGGATTGGTGGTGTCACATTTGCGCCCGTTCCCACTGCGTCCGACCTGGGCGGAAATTGAGCTGACAGCCATAGAACATAATATGCGGGTATTTCTTCAGGCTGTCTCCCCCGGCACCAGGGTAATGGCTGTAGTTAAAGCCGACGGGTATGGTCACGGCGCCGTTGCGGTAGCCCGGGAGGCCGTGTCCGCCGGCGCTTCGTTTTTGGGAGTCGCTACAGTGGAAGAGGGCTTGGAACTGCGGGCCGGCGGTATCACCTCACCGATTCTTGTTCTGGGCTTTACTCCTGGTGACTACGCTCCGCTGCTGCTGGAGCACGATATTACGGCCACGGTTTTTACATGGGCAGAGGCGGAGACTTTTTCGCGGCAAGCGCTCCGCTTTGGCAGGAAACAGCCGGTTCATGTCAAAATAGATACCGGAATGAGCAGGGTAGGCTTGTTTCCCTGTGAAACAGCCGATCGGTTCATCAGACAGCTGGCAGACCTGCCAGGCTTGGTGCTGGAAGGAATATTTACCCATTTTGCGGCTGCCGACCAGGCGGACCTGTCCTATACCAGGTGGCAGCTGGCGCGCTTTTTGACTCTTTGTGACAAGCTGGCCTGCCAGGGTGTCCGCATACCGCTCAGGCACGCCGCTAACAGTGCCGCTGCTTTGCGGCTGCCGGAAACTCACCTGGAAATGGTGCGCGTGGGAATTGCCCTGTACGGGCTTAGCCCCGGCGGTGCGTTGCCGGGCAAAGAGGCTTTCTTGCGCCCGGCCATGGCCTTTAAGTCAAGAGTGGTTTTTCTGAAGAATGTGCCGGCCGGCACCAGCGTTTCTTATGGATGTACCTATACCGCCAACGAGCCGGCCCGGCTTGCCACTCTGCCCGTAGGGTATGGAGACGGTTATCCGCGAAAGCTGTCGAACCTCGGCCAGGTTCTCATCCGCGGTCAGCGCGCTCCGGTGGCGGGGCGGGTCTGTATGGACCAGGTTATCGTCAGGGTTGATCATATTGAAGGGGTAGCGGCAGGCGATGAAGCGGTTCTTTTTGGCAGCCAGGAGGAGGCGGCTCTTTCCGCCGATGAAGTGGCTGCTTGGCTTGAAACAATCAACTATGAGGTCGTTACCGCCGTAAGCCGCCGTGTACCGCGGGTTTACCTGCGGCAGGGTAATCAGGAGTCCTTACGCGACTATTTTTCCGGCCTTTAGCGGGGGGTATTTTTTAGGAGGTGCTTGCGTTGGCGGAAATAAAGAGAATTATGATTAGCCTGCCCTTCAATCTGCTTCAGGAAGTAGACGGCATCATTGCCCTGGAAAACAGAAGCCGTTCTGAGTTTATCCGTGAAGCGATGCGTCTTTATTTGCTGGAGAGAGAAAAGAGCCGGATCAGGGAGAGCATGCGACGCGGTTATTTAGAGATGGGTACCCTGAACCTGCGTTTGTCCAATGAGGCACTGGCAGTGGAAAACGAGGCCAACTTGCTTTCCGAACTGCTGGTGGCTGGAAAGTGAACCGCCTGGAAGTAAAGCGGGGCTACATTTTTTTTACCGACTTAAGCCCGGTGGTCGGATCAGAGCAGGGTGGCTACCGTCCCGTGCTGGTAGTCCAGAACGATATGGGGAACAAATACAGTCCTACTGTAATAGTGGCCGCGATTACTTCCCAGATTTCCAAAGCCAAACTGCCTACCCACGTGGAAATAGAAGCCGGCGCACACGGGCTGGATAAAGACTCGGTAATTTTGCTGGAGCAGGTTCGTACCATTGATAAACAGCGCCTGCAGGATAAACTGACCGAACTTGATGAAAAAATTATGCAGAAGGTTAACCAGGCACTGAAAATTTCGCTCGGCCTGATTGATTTTTGAAATCAGCGACGGGTTGGTTATCATAGGAACGACGCGACTTGCTTAAGGCGGCGTCGTTTTTTAAATGAGGGAGAGGTTAGTCGATGCCGGTTTACATAGGTATTACCTGCAATTGCCTAGCTTCTGAAAACAGGCTTTCGAAAGCCTATGTCCGTGCTGTCTCACAAAGCGGGGCCGTACCGCTGCTGCTTCCGGTTACCGCTGCTCCCCGGCACTGGCGGGCGTACCTGGAGATGATCGACGGGCTGGTGTTAAGCGGCGGCGGGGATGTGGACGCTTTCTGCTACGGCCAGGAAGCAATTCCTGCTCAAGGGCAGGTCCAGCCGGAACGGGACAGCATGGAAATTTACCTGGCCCGCCGCGCCCTGGCTGACGGGTTGCCCGTGTTGGGCATCTGTCGGGGTGCTCAGGTGTTGAATATCAGCGCCGGGGGCACTTTATACCAGGACTTGCAGGGGGTAGCCGCCCTGCAGCACAACCAGCGCGCTCCCTGCTCCTATCCCATTCACACTGTTCTTGTACGGCGTCCTTCCCTGCTTCACCGTCTTGTCGGGCAGGAGAGGATTAGGGTCAACAGCTTTCACCATCAGGCGATCCATCTTACCGGAGTTGGCTTGCATGTCAGCGCGGAGGCATCTGATGGCGTGATCGAAGCGGTGGAGGCGGCCGGACATCCTTTTGCTTTGGGGGTACAATGGCATCCGGAATGGCAGCTTGCGAGGCAGAGCGCGTCAGTGAAAATATTCACCGCGCTGAAAGAAGCGGCCGGCAAGAGCAGGAAAAGGGGGTTACGACAAAGAAGGTATTAATAGCCAGGCAGGGTTGACTCTTGCGCCTGCGGCAGTGCTGTGATATATAATAAAAAGAACAAAATAATTAAGGTTATTAAGTGTCGGGTATTCGGGCGGCTGCCTCATGCCGGGCCTTTAGGCTGAGAAGGAAGGTGGAACTTGAATTTTATGAAAATACTTGTCAGCGACCAGATTTCGGAATTAGGAGTAGCAAAGCTTAAAGAGAAAGCCTCGGTGGACGTCCTGACCGAGCTGAGTCCGGAGGAGCTTATTGCCAGGATACCTGATTACGATGCCTTGGTTGTACGCAGTTCAACAAAGGTGACCCGGCAGGTGCTGGAGGCTGGTTCCAGGCTGAAAGTAGTGGGACGAGCCGGGGTAGGTGTGGACAATATTGATGTGCCTGCAGCCACGGAGCGGGGCATCATCGTCATCAATGCGCCTGAAGGCAATACTATTTCTGCGGCGGAGCATACCATTGCCCTGATGACTTCCCTGGCGCGCAATATCCCTGCCGCCGCCAGTTCTATGAGGGCCGGCGAGTGGAAGCGCACCAAGTTCATGGGCGTGGAGTTGTATAAAAAAACGTTGGGGGTCATTGGACTGGGCCGGATCGGCAGCGAGGTGGTCAAACGGGCCAAAGCCATGGACATGAATATTTTGGCCTATGACCCCTATATTTCAGTGGAAAAAGCGGAGAAGCTGGGTGTTACGCTGACCAGCCTGGAAGATATTTACCGTAAAGCTGACTTTATTACCCTGCATGCACCACTGACTAAAAGTACCCAGTATCTGATAGGGGAAAAAGAACTTTCTCTGATGAAAGACGGCGTACGCATTATCAATTGTGCCCGTGGCGGCCTGATTAATGAACAGGCGCTGCAAAGGGCCTTGTGCTCCGGCAAGGTGGCCGGGGCAGCGCTGGACGTCTTTGAGAAGGAACCTGCGGTTGACAACCCGCTTTGTTCTTTGGAGAACGTGATAGTTACGCCGCACTTGGGCGCCTCCACCGAGGAAGCCCAGGTTAACGTGGCCGTTCAGGTGGCTGAGCAGGTGGTTAACGCCCTGCTCGGCGAGCCATTGGTCAGTGCCGTGAATGTACCGGTTATCCCGCCTGAAACGCTGGCGGACGTTAAGCCGTTTATTCCGCTGATGAGAATTTTGGGCTCATTTTACACTCAGGTTTTTAACGGCCAGGTGGAGGCAGTGGAAATTTACTATAACGGGGAAATTGCCGCTTACACGGTGACACCCCTGACTAACTCGTTCCTGATCGGCCTGCTTTCCGTTATGCTTCAGGAGACGGTTAATTATGTCAATGCACCGGTCATCGCTAAGCAGCGCGGCATAAAAGTCCGGGAGGTGGTCAGCCGGACGGTGGAGACATTTACCAATTTAATTACTGTTACCGTCAGAACGTCGGACGGCTGCCAAACCATTGCCGGCACCCTGTTTAACAAAAATGATGTCCGTATCGTGCAGATCGGTAAATACCGCATAGAAGTAGTTCCGTCACAATATATGATCGTAAGTACCTATATAGATATGCCTGGCGTGATCGGGCGCGTAGGCACGATACTTGGCGGCAGCAAGATTAATATTGCCGGGATGCAGGTCGGGCGTCAATCCATTGGCGGGGAAGCAGTGATGGTGCTGCAGGTTGACTCGCCCGTCTCTGAAGATGTGCTGTCCAGGGTCCAGGAGGTAGAGGCTATTCTGACGACACGTTTTGTTAAACTGGAGTAGATGAGCTAATAGATTTCCTGATTCAAATCTTTCAGCCTTGTGCCGTCGTCCTCGCAGAGCACAAAATGTAAAACGCGGCGCGGGAAATATTTTTTGGTCAGGGCAAAGACATGGTAACTATTGACCATGCTTTCACCGATCAATTTGCAGGTCAGGTAGCGAAACAGTACCAGACGCACCTGAAAATTGAGAGCCAGCACATACAGCTCCTTGCCGGTGGCGGGAACTGTGGCGGGAGCCTGAAACCGCTCGAGAGCGCTTATGAGTGCCTGGGGGTCCTGAAAAAGATAAAACTGTGCCTTGCCCTGATCAAAGGGGTTAGCCCAATTATCATCTTTGCCGAGAGTGCGGATGGACACAGGGATAAACTGGACGAGCGGGTATGGAAGGAAATGACTTGCCTTTTTCATGTACTGTAAAACCTGCCGAAACAATCTTTTTCACCTCTGGCAGTTTGATTAATCTTCCTTGGGGGGTTCTATGCCTGTTTATGAGTTTCGCTGCCGTCAATGCGGCAAAATTTCGGAGAAACTATGCCGCCTCGGGGAGCAGGGGGAGCATTTTGCCTGCCCGCATTGCGGCGGAAACGTGCAAAAAATATTTTCGCTGATCCAGCGGCCGGCCAGGCAAACTACAGGCTCTGCCGCAGGAAGCAGTTGCGGATCATGCAGCGGCGGGAGCTGCTCAACCTGCCATTAAGGCATGCCCGGAGGGACTAAAATGCATTGGCTTCGTTTTCAGCATAACGGTGAGCAATTTGACGGTTACCTGGATGGTGAGAGGATCAAGGCGGTAAGCGGGGAGGTCTTTTCCGGCCGGTGCCGGGAGACGGGGCTGGTGGTACCGCTGGCAGAGGTTTCGCTTGATACGCCTTGCCGCCCGACAAAAATCATCGGCATCGGGCTTAATTACCGTGACCATGCCGCTGAAATGAATTTGCCCCTGCCAAAAGAACCGGTGATGTTTCTAAAACCTCCTTCTTCCCTGCTGGCAGCGGGAAGGCCGGTGCTGCTGCCGGAAATTGCGCGCCGAGTGGATTATGAAGCTGAACTCGCTGTAGTCATAGGTAAGGCCGCCTGGCAGGTGCCGGCTAGTGAGGCGCCCGGTTTTATATTCGGGCTTACCTGCGGCAACGATGTGACGGCACGGGATTTACAGCAGGCTGACCAGCAATGGACCCGTGCCAAATCTTTTGACACCTTCTGCCCCCTTGGCCCCTGGATTGTGACGGAACTTGATCCGGCCGATTTGGAAATTGTCCTTACCGTCAACGGCCAGGTGCGGCAGCATTCCCGCACCTCCCGGATGCAGTTCGGCGTAGCCGAACTGGTAGCCTTCACTTCCCGGGTAATGACGCTGCTCCCCGGTGATGTAATTCTGACCGGCACGCCGGCCGGTATCGGCCAGCTGCACAGCGGCGATGCCGTCACGGTACGCATCTTAGGCATCGGTGAACTGACCAACCCGGTTTTTTGAGCAATTGCTCCCCTGTCAGACTGTTTCACCTGCAGTGTATGAAAACGCATAACTTTTTGTGCCGAACCGAAAAAGCTGTATGGGCCCGCCCGGTGAACTGCCGCAGGGCGGTTTTTTTTTATTGCAGCGGGGATACTATCTGGGAAGGCACGAGTAGGAGGTTATGCGCAGATGTATGTCACCAATGTGGGAATGCTGACACTCATTGTGGTTACAGCGTTGGTTTTCCTCGGCTTTCTCCATCGCGTACTCGACAGGATGCGACTGACTAAGACTCAGGCGCTGACCATCCTCCTGGCAATGCTGGCGGCCGGGTTTTTGCCCAACATCCCGCTGGGCGGAGGCCTTTCCATGAACATCGGAGGCGCGCTGGTTCCGGTCGCGGTAGCCGTGTATCTGATCGTGACGGCAGACGAGGCCCGGGAAAAGCGGCGGGCGCTGCTTACTACCGGGGTGGTGGCGGTCACCGCTTTCCTGTCGGAAAAAATTTTGCCGCTGCACGGTGAACTGCCGCTTGATGTTGACCCGTTGTTTGTGCCGGCCATTTTGGCGGCGGTTACCGCTTACGCCCTGGGGCGTTCCCGGCGTGCGGCCTTTGTGGGGGGTGTTTTTGGGGTAATTCTTACCGACCTGTTGGCCTGGAGCGAAAACTTGCTGCTGTACCGTTTGCATGTGCCCATTATTCTCGGCTCCACCGGTGTGTTCGGCGCTGCCGTCATCGCCGGTATGGGAGCGGTCTTGCTGGCGGAACTGTTGGGAGAAACACTGGAACGCATCAAAGGAGGACCGCAGCGATGAAGCGTCTTGGACTTGCCCTGTTCCTTTCCTGTGCCCTGGTTCTGGCCGGCGGCTATCTTTTGCAGGGAGCCTCGCCGGCTTCATTGGCCGTTGTCCAGGGCCTGCCGGGCTTTTTCGCCCGGCCGATGGAGGAGATTTCCCTGGAGGACATCATGGCCTCCAGGTTCTGGACGATGGTGGACGAGGAAAAGCAGGAACTAATGGTTACCGGCCGCTGGATTCATGCCGGCGACGAGTTCCTGACCGCAGACAACAGGCTTTACCGTGTTTTCCGTATCAGGGGACGTACCGCCTACGCCCGCTTTGTGCGGGAAGTCGGTGCCGTTTTCAGCGAGCAAAGAGAAAGCGTTCTGACAACCGTACTGGAACGGCTGGGTCTTGGAGCGCAGCCTGTCCAGCGGCCTGAAGCCGAAAACGGCGGGTTAACACCGGCGCCGGCCCCGCAGCGGATGATAGGGATTTACCATACTCACAACGCCGAGTCATTTAAGCCGAGCGACGGTACGCACAGCATCTTTGGCAGAGGCGGTATCCATGAGGTAGGGGAGTCTATGGCCAGGGAGCTGGAAGCAAAAAACGTCCGGGTGGTGTTTGACGAAAGCAAGCATCTGCCGCACGACCGCGGGGCCTACCGGCGCTCGCGGGCCACCACGGAACGACTGCTGGCCAAGGGGCCGGATGTGATCTTTGATGTGCACCGCGACGCGGCGCCGCGTCATGTCTATGCCGCGCAGATCGGCAACGAATGGGTAACACAAGTAAAATTCGTAGTGGGCCGGCAAAATCCGAACATGCAGGTAACCCGGCAATTTGCTTTAGATCTCAAGAGGGTAACGGACATGGTTCATCCCGGCCTGATCAGAGGTATCTTCCTGGCGCGCGGCAACTATAACCAGGATTTATCGCCGCTCAACCTGCTCCTGGAAATAGGGGCCCACACCAACTCCCGGGAGGCGGCCGAACGGGGCGCCGCTCTCTTTGCCGATGCCGTCGCCTTTTACTTCTATGGCCCCGAGGGGGCGCGCGCCGCACCGCCGGGAGCGCAGGTGGGCATAGCCAACCGGGCAGCCACCCGCTCCATCCTTTTCCTGCTCGGTGCAACCGTCGCCATTGTTATCGGCTTCCTGCTGCTGAACACCGGCCGCTTTGCCGGATTGCAGACCGCGCTGACGCCCTGGCGCAAAGCCGCCCGCGGCCGTCTGGAGCAGGGAGAGCGCTATCTTGCCCCCTGGCAGGAAAAAATCAGGACCGGCTCCCAGGCTATCAGGGGGAGGTTGCGTGAGTTGGCCTCCCGTCTCCGTAACCGCAACAAGCTTGGTTGATTTGAATTAACTCAATATAGTTGGACCAACAACAAAACGCCGGCAAAAGCCGGCGTTTTGTCAGTTTATTTGCAGACATTGTCGGAACATGGCAGGATATTGAAATTATTGGTGGAATGTTCACATTGTTATATATCCTGATTATCTAAATTTGCCTGGGAGGGTTATTAGTTGCGCAAGAAAGCCGGTCTGCAGAGCAAGTTCGTGCTGATTTTTCTTCTGGTGGGCTTGATTCCGGTTATGGCTGTCACCATGCTGGCGTATTACAATGCCAAAGCCGGCCTTGAAGCGGAGAGCTTTAAGGCGCTGCAGCTGTACGCAGGCCAGGTGGCCTCCCGGATAACAACATTCTTGAGCGGGCGGGAAAGCAGTGCCCGGAGTTTCGCCGCCTCTGGAGACGTGTTGGACGCGCTGCATGTGTTGCGTCAGGTAGAAGGCGATGTGCAAAATCAGGCCTGGCTGGCGGAGAAAATTCACCTTGACCGTTACGTGCACACTCTTAGAGAAGGGTACGGCTATATGGATGTGTCTATCACTGATCAGAACGGGAAAATAGTTTACAGCTCCACGCCCGGCTTAGAGGGGGTGGATTTATCCGGACAGGAACACATCAAAGATGCGCTGACCGGACAGCTGAGCTGGTCGCCTCTTCACTATTCAGAGGTCATGCATCAGAATATCATTTCCGTCGCTGCCCCTATCAGGACGGACGGCCTTACAGGGGCGGTTTTCGGCACAGCCACTCTGGTGGTCGGCAATCATCAACTGACTGCTTATGTAACGGAGGGGCTTGATGAATTGGGGAAAACGGCAGACGCTTACCTGCTTGATGCCCAGGGGCTATTGCTGACCGACACAAAACGGGGTGATTATGCCCTCAACGCCGCACTGCAAAAAACAGTAACATCAGAAGCCGTCTACAGGCTGGCCGGACCGCTCACTAATGGGGAGGCGGGCTTCTTCTGGAGAGGGTTGTACCGGAACTATTTAGGAGACAATGTGCTTGGCGCAGTAGAAGTTATTGGGTTCGGCGAAGGCTTTGCGGGGCTCGTGGTGGAAATTGCCTCGGCGGAAGCTTTTGCCGGTGTTTATTCGTTGAGAAATTATATGTTGATAGTACTCTTTGTCGCCGTTTTCCTGGTGGCAGGAGCGGGATATGCCATTGCCGGCGCCACGGCCAGGCCGATTGCTAAAATAGCGGAAACGGCCAGACAGGTGGCGGCGGGTGATTTTACCGTTTCTGCCGATATTAAAAGAAATGATGAAATCGGGGAGCTGGGTAACGCTTTTAATACGATGAACGAAAACCTGCGCCAGCTGTTCCGTCAGGCGGTGCAGACGGCCGCCGGGGTAAACGAAGGCAGCGAGGCGCTTTCGCAGGCGGTGGAATCGGTCAGCGCCTCCCTGCAGCAAGTAGCTGCCAGCACCAACCAGTTCGCCAGCAATACCCAGGAAATGAGTACAAATTCACAGCAAATGGCGGAACTATCCAGACAGGTTGCCGACAGCGCCGCAAGCGGCAGTGCCGGCGTCGAAAACGCGGTCCGGCAAATGCAGGAAATCAGCACCATGGTGGAGGAGCTGCGCAAAGTCATTGATGCCTTAGACAAGCGGTCACAGGATATCGGCGGTATTGTCAGGCTGATAACTGATGTCGCCGAGCAGACCAACCTGCTGGCCCTGAATGCCGCTATTGAAGCGGCCCGGGCCGGCGAACAGGGGCGCGGTTTTGCCGTTGTGGCGGAAGAAGTGCGGAAACTGGCCGAACAGTCCCGCTCCGCAGCCGAGAAAATAGCAAAACTGGTCAGCGAAACGCAGGAAGAAACAAAACACGCTGTGAGCGGTATGCAAAAAGGCGTGGCAACCGTGCGCAGCGGTTCCGAAGTGGTGCTGGCCAGCGGGGAAACATTTAAGGAAATAGTCAGTAAAGTAACCGGGATAGTCAAAAAAATCGAACTGGTCGCCTCGTCGGCGGAAGAGGTCAGCGCGGCCAGCGAAGAAATCGCCGCCTCAACGGAAGAGCAGTCCTCCGTGATGCAGGAAATCAATGCCTCCGCCGAAGAGCTGCGGGCCAACGCCGACGCGCTGATACAGGAGCTGAACCGCTTTAAATATTAACAGATACACCGGGGAGGCCTTGGCAAGGGGAAAGGATGAGTCTTGAAAAGCAGTGCTGCCTGTAATATTATAGTGGTGAGCATTGCTGTACGGGAGATGAAACCTTTGCATAACAGAATCGGGGTTATTGGTCTTGGCGCCATGGGCGGCGCCCTGCTGAAAGGAATTATAGGGACGGGAGCAAGTCCGGAAGGGATGATAGGAGCTGACGCGTCTGAGCTCCGGTTGCGGGAGGCGGCGGAGAGATATGGCATCGGTACCGCGTCCGCCAATCGGGAGGTAGCCGAGAAAGCACGCCTGATTTTTTTGGCTGTCAAGCCTCAGGATATGCGGGCGGTGCTGCAAAGTATTGACCCTGCCGTTAGCGGAGAGCACCTGCTCATTTCTGTGGCTGCCGGTATTTCCATCTCGCAGATTGCCGGGTTAGTCAGTGAACAGGCCGGAATAATCCGTGTCATGCCCAATATCTGCTGCCTGGCGGGAGAGGGTGCCATTGCGCTCAGCCGGGGGCGCAATGTTAGTGATGATGACCTGAAGCTGGTTATTTCCTGGTTGGAGAGTCTGGGGATAGTGAGAATAGTTCCGGAAAAACTGCTGGATGCTGTAACCGGTTTGAGCGGCAGCGGACCCGCTTATATTTTTGCGATGATCGAGGCGTTGATGGATGGCGGAGTTTTAGTCGGACTGCCGCGTGACCTCGCCAGGGATTTGGCCGTCCAGACAGTTTTCGGTGCTGTCAAAATGGCGCGATCAAGCGGCGAACATCCCGCTGTGTTAAGAGAGATGGTTACTTCCCCGGGCGGTACCACAGCGGCCGGTTTGTTTGCACTGGAGGCCGGAGGATTCAGGGCTGCGGTAATGCAGGCTGTTAAAGCTGCGGCAATCCGTTCTGGGGAGTTGGGAAGCTGACTATGGAAAGTGACAATAGAAACCTTGCAGAGACTCAAACGATTGTAGTCAAGGTCGGCACCCGGCTGCTGACCTATGAGACAGGCAAACTAAACCTGCGGGCCATGGAAAAGGTGGTTCGTGAACTGGCTGATTTAAAGAACCAAGGCAAAGATGTTGTGCTGGTTTCCTCAGGGGCTGTCGGCGCCGGAATCGGCAGGCTGGGATTGCCGGGCAAGCCGCAGAGCACTCCGGAAAAGCAGGCGCTCGCTGCGATTGGCCAGGGATTGCTAATTCAAATGTATGAAAAGCTGTTTGCGGAATACGGCCAGGTAGTTGCCCAAGTACTGCTGACCAGAGATGATTTTCAGGACAGAAAACGGTACCTTAACTCCCGTAACGCTTTGCTGGCTCTGTTAAGGCTAGGCGCTATACCGGTAATCAATGAAAACGATACGGTTGCCGTGGAAGAAATCGAGTTTGGGGATAATGACACCCTGTCGGCGATGGTGGCCAGCACCCTTGATGCTGATTTGCTGGTAATTCTGACTGATATCGGAGGGCTGTATTCCGGGAACCCCAAGCTGGATCAGGCTGCCAGATTAATCAGCACAATAGGGGAAATTACTCCCGAGGTCAGAACTTGGGCCGGAACAAGCACTGAAGCACTGGCCACGGGTGGCATGGTCACCAAACTGCAAGCGGCCGAAATAGCAGTCAATTCGGGGATTCCGCTGGTTATCGCCGGCGGGCGGGAACCGGATATTTTGCACAGGATTCTGGCGGGCGAGAAAACAGGGACTTATTTTCGCGCCAGGGAGAAATCATTGGATTGCAGGAAGCGCTGGATCGCCTATGGGCAAGCGGCACACGGCCGGGTTACAGTTGACGACGGGGCCAGAAAAGCGCTGCTTGATGACGGAAAAAGCCTGCTGCCAAGCGGAATTTTAGAGGTGACCGGTGAATTTGAAGCCGGGGAGATGGTTGCTGTGGAGGACAGGGATGGTTTCGAATTTGCCCGGGGGCTGGCCGGCTACAGCGCTGGGGAGTTGAGGAAAATTAAAGGCCTGCGGACTGAAAAAGCAGCCAAAATCCTGCAAAAACAAGTCGGCGAGGCTATTCATCGCAACAATTTAGTGGTTTGCCGCTGATATTATCAGGCTTTGGGAGGATAAACAATGAGCGAAACAGCAAGGAGAGCCGCGGAGGCCAAGGAGGCCTCTCTGGTTTTGGCTGCGGCTGCCACGAAACAGAAAAACGCCGCTATTTTAGCCATGGCCAAGTTGATCAAGGACAACAGGGAAGCGGTGCTGGCGGCAAACGAAGTTGATTTAGCCGCCCTTGCTGCCAAGGAAGGGTACAGTAAGGCCTTTTATGACAGGCTAAAGCTGACGCAGGGCCGAATCGCCGATATGGAGGAAGGTTTGCTGCAACTGGCAGGTTTGCCCGATCCTGTAGGGGAAGTGACAGGCATGACACTGAGACCAAACGGACTGCAGGTGGGACGTGTCAGGGTACCTCTGGGTGTCATCGGCATTATCTATGAGGCCCGGCCTAATGTAACGGTGGACGCGGCCGGACTGGCACTGAAAGCGGGGAACGCGGTGGTGCTGAGGGGCAGTTCGGAAGCGATTCATTCCAACAAGGCGCTGGTCCGCCTGCTTCGTATGGCGGTAGAATCGGCAGCTTTGCCGGCGGGAGCAGTTACTTTGATAGAGGACACTGACAGGGCGGCAGTGCTGGAGCTGATGCGTCTGAACAACTACCTGGATGTGCTGATCCCGCGGGGAGGTGCCGCGCTGATTCAGTCAGTGGTGGAAAATGCCAGCGTACCGGTGATCGAAACGGGGATTGGCAATTGCCATACTTTTGTGGACGCGTCTGCCGACCTGGAAATGGCCGGGATGATCGCCCTGAATGCCAAGACACAGCGGCCCGGGGTTTGCAATGCCATGGAGACACTGCTTGTACACAGCACTGTTGCTGACGCTTTCCTGCCCCGTATGCTGGAGCGGCTGTTTGCCGCCGGGGTGGAGGTGCGGGGCTGTCCAAGGACGCGAAGCTATGACCAGCGTGTGTTTCCTGCCGGTGAGGAAGACTGGTATACCGAATATCTGGACTTAATCCTGGCGGTAAAGGTGGTAGATTCGCTGCAGGAGGCCATTGCTCATATTAACAGGTATGGCTCCAGGCATTCCGAAGCTATCGTTACCTCACAATATAAAAACGCCAGAGAATTTTTGTCTGCGGTTGACGCTGCCGCCGTTTACGTCAATGCTTCCACTCGTTTTACGGACGGGTTTGAGTTTGGACTGGGAGCGGAAATGGGTATTTCCACCCAGAAGCTGCATGCCCGCGGGCCGATGGGGTTGCAAGAACTGACTACCACAAAGTTTATTATTTATGGGGACGGACAGGTACGGGGTTAGCAGTTGACAATCTGAGGCAAAGTGGCTAAAATGAGCTTAGTGAAAAATTTCTTAAGTCTGTACTGCCGCAATACAGTATCGCGTTGAACTTTCGGTTGCTGCCCAAACTAACGAGGAGGAGAAGCAAATGAAACGTTTTCTGGAAGGATTAGCTAAAAGAGAAGTGATGTTGGTTGATACTACCCTGAGGGATGGCGAGCAGACTGCCGGGGTGGTCTTTTCTAACAAAGAGAAGCTCCGCATTGCTCAAATGCTGGATTCTCTGGGGGTACACCAGCTGGAGGTAGGAATACCCGTAATGGGCGGAGCCGAAAAAGAGGTCATCAAAGAAATTGCGGGTCTGGGGCTGGATGCCAGTATCATGGCTTGGAACAGGGCTAATATATCTGATATAAAAGAGTCTCTTGACTGCGGAGTGGACTCCGTTGCTGTTTCAATTTCCACCTCGGACATTCATATCGTTTACAAACTGCAGACCACCCGCGAATGGGTTCTGGACAATATGTCCAAGGCCTGCGAGTTTGCCAAAAAGCATCATAAGTATGTCTCCGTCAATGCTGAAGACGCCTCCCGCAGTGATTTAGAATTTCTGACCAAGTTTGCTCTGCGGGCCAGGGAATGCGGTGCCGACCGGCTTCGTTTCTGCGATACGGTGGGCGTTTTGGAGCCCTTTAAAACATACGAGATGATTAAACAATTGATTGCGGCTACCGGCATGGATATAGAAATGCATACCCATAACGACTTCGGCATGGCTACCGCAACCTCGCTGGCCGGGGTCAGGGCGGGAGCGATGATGGTCGGCGTGACGGTAAACGGCCTTGGTGAGCGGGCTGGCAACGCGGTGTTGGCTGAAGTGGCAATGTCCTTGAAATACCTTTATAATATCGACGTTAAAGTAAATTCTCTTGAGCTGCGGGAGCTTTCTGAGTATGTGGCGCTTGCTTCCGGCCGGCACTTGCCGGTCTGCAAACCTATCATCGGGAGCAATATGTTTGCACATGAGTCGGGGATCCACGCTGACGGTGTCCTCAAGCATCCGTCCACCTATGAGGTCATCCAGCCGGAGGAAATCGGCCTGCAGCGCCAAATCATTATCGGCAAACATTCCGGCAGCCGGGCCATCGAAATTAAGTTTCAGGAGTATGGTATTGAACTTAGCGGCGAGGAGGCCTCGGAGATCCTTCCCTTGGTACGCGCGGCGGCCATTGACCTGAAAAGGACCCTGTTTGATAAAGAGTTGGTGTATATCTACGAGGATTACCGGAAAGCGAAGAGTAAAAGGCTGGGAGCTTAATGCCAAGGCACCGGTCACGCCGGTGCCTTCATAGATGACGTCGAAAATCCGTCCTGGATTTTCGACAAGGTCTTGCGATGTTGCGGAGGGCTGCGCACTGACATCAGAGGTGACTGTTTTTGCTGCGATATGGCGGGACAACCAGCTGCCGGATGTCTGCCAGCACCGATAAGTCAGCCAGTGGGTTTCCCCGCACTGCGATCAGGCAAGCGTCTTTCCCCGGGGAAAGCTCACCGCGTTCGGCTGAAACCCCACAGACAGCAGCGGCTACCGAGGTGGCGGAGCGGAGCGCATCTGCAGCTGTCAGGCCTGATTCCCGCAATAGTTCAAGCTCGCGCAACAGGGATGGGCCATGCTTTACCCCTGAAGCGCCTGCGTCAGTGCCTGCAGCAATTTTTACGCCTGCCGCTGCGCCAAGCCCCACCATTTTCATCTGCTGGTCCAGGGAACGCCGGACAACGCTTTGCTGTCGGCCGTCAAGCCTGACTGCCAGTGATTCGGTTTCCAGCCAGGCCGCTACCGGCGCCAGCGTCGGTACCCAGAATATTTCTTGTTCAGCCATCAGCTGCAATGTTTCCTCAGTCAGGAAATAACCGTGTTCAACGGAGTGGACACCGGCTTCCAGGCAGCGCCGGACCGCCTCGTCCCCGCTGGCATGAGCCATTACTGGCAGGTCATGACGCCGGGCCCGCCGGACAATCTCTGTCAGTTCGGCGGTAGTGAAAGGTGAGGGCCCAACCCGGCCATATTCCGAAAAACTAAAAATGCCGGAGGTGATCACCTTAACCTGCGCAACACCCCGGGAGGCCAAAGAATCAATCATTTCTCCGGCTTCGGCCGCCGAGCGGACCGGCAGGCTCAGATGAGAGCCATAGAAGTTGACTTTGCTGATTGCCTGGCCGGTAGAGACAACGCATAGCGGCGGGAGGGTAAACTCAGTCTGCTCTTTGCTTCCGGCATCGCGGACGGTGGCAATGCCGCTTGCCAGAAGTGCGGCTGCTTTTGCTGCCAGTTGTTCATTTCCGCCGTCTGGCAAAGTAAGATGTAAATGGCAGTCGATCAGGGACGGCATAATAGTCAGGCCGGCAAAATCCCAGACCGGGAGTGTTTCATCTCCAGGCACACTGGGGGTAATTTTGCCGGATTTTATTTTCAGCATACCCGGGCCGTCAAATTTACCCGACCGGCCGTCCCACAACGCAGTATACCGAATAAGTGCATCAACGCCTGTTTGCAGCAAATTGACAACCTCCAATCGTTCTGGTTTTCTTAATTAACCTTACCTGTTTTGGAGACCTGTGTAAAGAGTTATGCAGCGCTTACGCAAAGTATAAACTTTAGAATACCTTATAATTTATAGGCCGTATTTACTCCTCATAAAAAGGAGTTTTATTATTTATTTCGAATAGTTGCATATTACACTCTATACAGAATATTAAGACTAAATACAGAAAGGGAGAATAATATGTCCTGGAGCGAGGAATACAAGAGAAAGTTGATCTCCTTGGAGGAAGCCGCCAAACTTGTTAAAAATGGAGACACCGTTTGTACCGGCCTGGCAGTGGGAGCCTGCTCCGCCGACATGTATCACGCCATCCTCGACCGCAATGAGGAGCTGGTTGACGTTAGAATCAGCGACACCGTGCAGGTGAGGCCCACCAGGCTCTATGACCCCGAGTATATGGCTGGGCTTGACGGGCGGATAAACCACATGCCCGTCTTCAGCATCGCCACTGCGCGAAAGGTGAATAACGCCCGGATGACCGATTTCTACCCCAGCGCCAGCAGCGATATGGCTGACAAGTTCGCGGCAAAGGCGGACATCTTTATCGCCATGATCACTCCGCCCAACCAGCAGGGATTCATCAACCTCGGTCTGACCAACTTTTACAGCATGGAGGCCATCCGCAAGGGCCGTGCTTCCGGTAAACAGCGGGTCACCATAGGCGAGGTCAACGAGAATATGCCCGTTATCTACGGCAACAACTGGATGCACGTCTCCGAATTCGACGCTTTTGTCGAGCACAACACCCCTATCCCTACCTTTGGCCGCGGGCAGCCCTCCGAGATAGACAAGACCATCGCCAAATACGTCCTGGAGCTGATCAACGACGGTGATACCATCCAGATGGGCATCGGCGGGATTCCCGAGGCGGTCGTCAGCGGTCTGGAAGGCAAGCACGACCTGGGAGTGCTGACCGAGATGTTCCCCATCGGGCTTCCCCAGCTAGTACAGAAAGGGATAATCTCAAACACCAAAAAACCTTTCCACAGGGGAATTACCGTGGCAACCTTCTGTATGGGCGACCAGACTATGTACGACTATGTGCGGGAGAACCCCGCCTGCGAGTTTTACCCCGCGTCCTACACCAATAATCCCGGCTTCATTGCCCAGCACCCCAACATGGTGGCGATGAATATGGCTCTGCTGGTAGACCTCTCGGGGCAGATAGTTTCTGAGGGGATAGGGCACACCCAGATAAGCGGCACTGGCGGTCAGCTCGACTTCATGCTCGGCTCGCACTGGTCGAAAGGCGGCAAGGGGCTGACACTGATAAGCTCTGCCCGCAAGATGAAGGACGGCTCGCTTTCCTCCTCCATAGTACCCGAATTCCCTGCCGGCAGCCCTGTCACCGTGCCGCGCACCTTTGCCCAGTATGTAATAACCGAGTACGGAGTCGCCAATCTGAGATTCAAAAGCAGGAGAGAGCGCGCCGAAGAGCTAATCGCCGTCGCCCACCCCGACCTGCGCGGCGAACTGCGCGGCGCTTTAAAGAAAAACTTCTATCCGAAGAGCAATTGAACGCCTAAGCTCGGAAAAAACTTAGACTGAGAAAAAGACGTAGTTTTTAAACAAGCGGGGCCGGCTTGGCACAAAACAAGCCGGCTCTAAATTTGCAGCATTGGATAGCTGTCAATCAGCGGCGGCAGCGCTGAATCAAAGCGTTCGGCGAAAGTAGCAGCCAGTTTGTTGCTCTCCAGATAGCGTGGAATACCGTCCCCGGGAACGAGGAAATCAACTGAAAAGATGAGCCTGCTTTGGCCGTGAAATTCTAGCTGGCGCGTTAACTCCGCAAAGCCGGGAATTTTGTCGGCCAGCCCCGGCTTAAGCAGGGGCTGGCCGGTGTAGTCGGTTAGAGGCAGCTTCTTGTGCAGCTGGAGCAGGTCATGCCGGCAGCGGTAGAGGAAACGCTGACATACCGAGCCGTACGGACGGACAGCAAAGGCGGAAGAAGTACGCTCCGAAAAAAAAGGCATTTTATGGACTACATGATCGGCCGGGCAGGCGTAGGGGTCACGATGATGAATAAATTCGCTGGCAATAAGCTGTCTGCCTGCAGGAAGTGCGGCCAGCAAAGACGGAAGTTTGGCGTCAAGTTCGGCTTTTTGCCAGACGGTATAGGGGTGTCCCCCGTGACAGCGCCCTGCTGAACCAAAGGGATATTTCACAATCCAGACCTCTGCTTCGGACGGCGGCAGCAAGGGCTCACTATAACTGAAGTAATGCCTCTGCACCGGCAGCAAACGGAACAAGCTCTGCCGGTACAAAGCATCTGCCTGGTTTATTTTGCTGGAGAATTCCACCGGCAGAAAGCCGGAAAGGAGCGGGGCCCGGGAAGGTTTGCCAGGCGGCAGGCGGAGTGTGCAGAATTGAACGTCCAGCAGGGCAAACTTCTGCAGCTCCAGGGTCGGGAGGGCACTCTCCCGGCACAGTGTAACCTGCAAACCCTGAGCGGAGTATTGCTTGAACAGACCGGAAATATTTTTTTGCTCAGAACCGAAAAGATACCAGGATGGATAAGGAGTGTTTTCTGCCCGGTATCTTTCAGCTCTGATGCGTTGTAAGTCCAGGTGCCGGTAAAGAGGTTCGGCCGATTTAACCCCTAAGGCGGCTGCCAGCAAACCGTCATGAACCGCAAGAACAACGCCTGCCACCGGGGTTAGCGTCCCAGCAACTTCTCCCAGTAGCGGCGGAAGACAGAACTATGACTCTTGCTTGGCGGCGCTGGTACCGGTTCTGCGGCTTTCATGGGCCACATCTCCTGAGCGATCTCCAGATCCGCATCATCTGCAGAACTCCATGGTTCGGGATAGAAGGCCACCTTAATCCACCCCCCTCGTTTGCGAAAAGTTGGCTGCTGCCACTTAGTATTCGCATTTTTTATTGAAATAATTTTGTATTTAAAATAAAAAAGGGCCTCCGCCCTTTTTTATTTGCTCTACTGCAGCTGATTGGGAGAAAACTGGTTCTGGGCCTGGCTGATTTGCTGCATATCAGCTTTGGCCGGAGAGTACCAGCCTTTTTGGTTCATCGCGTCAAAGACCTGTTTTTGCACGCGGTAAGAACCTTGCTGGCAGTTCATCCAGTCACGGCGCAGATTATCACTTGAAGCTTCCAGGATGGAAGTATTGATCATGCCGCAGATGAATTTCTCATCTCTCAGGATGCACTGGGCAATATCCTGGTCGGTTAATTTTTGTGCCACTTTATTTTCCTCCTTTTGTTACTGCAGTGTTCCGGCAGCAAGGTGTTTTACCATAGTCTGGTAATTTTGGCGGTGAGATTGGGCGCTGTCCTGGCAAAGTCGCTTGATTGAGGGGTCGGTACACTGGTCCGCAAAAAAGTTCATTGATTTGTAAGCCAGTTGCTCCGCCTTTAAAAAGTCCTCCAGATACAGCAGCTCGCGCTGGGTCAGATGATGCATAAAATCTCCTCCTTGTCACGAAATTTCCTTTCTAGTATCTGAAGTTGCCACCTGATTATACATTTTAGCAAAAAATATTTTGCTTCAGGAGGGGAAAAAGTTGCCGGCGGTAGAATTAAATAGGAGGAATCTGCGTTAACTGCTCAGGCCGCCATGGAGTATCTATCTGACGGGAGGGCTGCTGATGCTAAACGAAATTGCAAAATTAATCCGTCAAAGCCGCCGTTGTTTTGCGCTGACGGGAGCCGGCATTTCCACGGAAAGCGGGATTCCGGACTTTCGCTCTCCCGGGACAGGGCTTTGGGAAACAATGGATCCATTAAAGTACGCTACTGCCGAGGTGTTGAGGGATAATCCGGAACAGTTCTGGCAGTATGGTTTTGCCCGATTTAAGAACTTGTTTGCTGCACAACCTAACAGCGGGCATCTGGCGCTGGCCCAGCTGGAGGAACTTGGAATGCTGCAGGGGCTGATTACCCAAAATATTGATAATCTTCATTTTCTTGCTGGTTCACGGCGGCTGTACGAGGTTCACGGCCATACCCGCTCCTGCCGCTGCACGCGCTGCCAGGCTGTTTATCCGTTCAACGAGTTATTGAGGCAGCTGGACGGTGAGATCATTCCCCCGCTGTGCAGTGTTTGCGGCAAGCCTTTGCGTCCAAACGTCGTGCTCTTCGGCGATGCCATGTCTGAAGACTACTTCCTGGCTTTGGACGACCTCTCTGCCGGATGTGACCTGATGCTGGTTGTCGGCACCAGTCTTGCCGTCTACCCTGTAGCAGACCTGCCGCGGTTTGCCGAAAAGCTGGTCATTATCAACTTGCAGCCCACCCCCCTTGACCGGCAGGCGCAATTTGTGGTGCGTGAAAAAACGGGAGCGGTGTTAAGCGGGATTGCAGCGGCCCTGAAAAATCCGGACAGCGGGGGATGAGGATGGAAGCGGGCAATAAACATCTGCTGGCCCTTGACATCGGCACCCGCAAAGTTACCGGGTTGCTGCTCGATATATCTGCGGGCGGCAGGCGGATTATGGCCATAGAAACACAGGAGCACCGGACGCGGGCCATGCTGGACGGGCAAATACAAGATATTCCCAAAGTAGCGGAAGTAGTGAGCCAAGTCCGTTCCAGGCTTGAACTGCAGGCCGGCGGCCCGCTGCAGGCGGCAGCCGTGGCGGCAGCCGGCCGCATGCTTTGCACCATGCGCGGCAAGGTCAGTCACCGGGTTGATTCTTCTAAGCGCTTGCAGGAACAGGACATCCTGCAACTGGAGTATGCCGCTGTCCTTGAAGCGCAGCAACAACTGCTTTCCGCACCTGGCGGCAAACGTCCCTTCACGGAACAGTTTCATTGTGTCGGGTTCAGTGTTTCCGGCTACTTTCTGGATGAGGCACCTATCGGCAACCTGCTTGGCCAGCAAGGCTCTCTGGCTAGCTGCGAAGTAATCGCCACCTTCCTGCCAAGAGTGGTGGTAGACTCTTTGCGCGGTGTGCTTGACGCGGCGGGCCTTCGCCTGCAGAGCCTTACGCTGGAACCGATTGCCGCCCTGCGCATGGTTGTTCCTGAAACCATGCGCAAGCTTAATCTGGCTTTAGTTGACGTAGGGGCAGGAACTTCCGACATTGCCATTACCCGCGAGGGTACTGCTATTGCTTATGATATGGTGCCGCTGGCCGGCGACGAAATCACAGAATCCCTGTGTCAGTGCATTTTGCTGGACTTTATGACTGCCGAAGCGTTGAAAAGGAAACTGGCGAGAAGCACCAGGGTAACATTCAAGAATATTTTAGGCAAAAAAATAACTCTTACAGCCGCAGAAGTCCGGGAAGCATTGACACCGGTGCTCGATGAACTGGGGCAAAAGATTGCCGCTGCTATTCTCCGTCATAACGGCACCGCTCCACAGGCCGTTTTTTGCGTCGGCGGCGGCAGCCTTTTACCCGGTCTGCCTGAGACGATTGCCAGGTATTTGGGGCTTGACCCGGCAAAAGTGAGTGTCAAAGGCAAAGAGATGATCAGTTTGCTGCCGTGCTCGCCAAGGCAATACCGGGGGCCGGAACTGGTTACGCCGCTGGGTATCGCTTACACTGCTTTGCAGCGGGAAGCCCTGCATTTTTGGCGTGTTTCTGTCAACGGGCAAAATATTGATGTCATGGATCTGGGCCGCGGTACAGTGGCCGATGCTTTGCTGGCGGCCGGCATCGGTCCCCGCGAACTGGTTGGCAGATTTGGCGCCGGCGCCAGTATAGAGGTAAACGGCCAGTTGCTTACTTTCCCCGGAGAAAGGGGAGAGCCGGCCCGCATTACAGTCAACGGCTTGCCTTCTTCATTAGATGCCAGGATCAGCCAGGGGGATGAGATTACCTGTCAGCCGGGAAAAGACGGGGCCTCCGCCAGGGTCAGCGTTACTGAGCTCCTGTCCAGGCTGACTCCTATTAGTATCCGTCTGAACGGTACATGGTACCGGCTGGCACCGCCGGTCTATCGTGGCGGCCGCCTGCTGGCGGCTGACGCCTGGCTCCGTGACAGGGACAAGTTGCGTGTTCTGAAAACAGTGCCGCTTTCATGGGTGCTGGAGCAATTAAACCTTGCACAGGAACTGGACGGCGGGACAATTAAGGTCAGGGTAAACGGTACGGAACGGGAAGTGCCTTACGGGCCAAAAACGATCAGGGTAAACGGCCGGGCGGCCGTCCGCGACACGCCCGTTTGCGAAGGCGATTTGCTCGAAACCTGTTTTGACGGTTCTTACCCTACGGTCAGCAGCCTGACAGAGAACAAACCGGCGCAAATTAAATTGCAGGTCAACGGGGCGCCGCTGCCGGTGCCGGTCAGAGAAATCTTTTTTCTCAGGAATGGGCGTGACGTGCCGGCTGAGGCGCCGCTTAACGACGGCGACCAGGTGGAAATAAGGGAAGAGGTCCATGAGATTACGGTTGCCGACCTCCTGAACCTGATAGAATGGCAAAGCAAACCGCCGTCCGGCAGCAACCGCCTTGTCCTGCTGCTTAACGGCCGCGACGCGCAGTTTACCACTGCTGTTAAAGACGGTGATCAGTTTAAAGTTGGCTGGGCATGAAAGGAAGGTATAAATAAGTGGAATTTGATTTTTTCCAGCTTTTATGGTTGTTTTTGATTTTTTCTGCTTTAACTCCGATGTTTAAACAGGCGCGGCTGGAGGCCGCCCGTATCCGCCTGATTCGCGAACTGGAACGCAAACGGGGAACCAGAGTCATTACCATCATTCACCGCCAGGAATCGCTTTCACTGCTTGGCATCCCGCTGACCAAATTTATTAATATTGAGGATTCCGAACAGGTGCTGCGTGCTATCCGGCTCACGCCGCTGGACATGCCTATCGACTTGCTGCTGCACACGCCAGGCGGGCTGGTACTGGCTTCAGAGCAGATTGCTCACGCCATAAAGAACCACCAGGCCAAGGTAACGGTTTTTGTCCCCCATTATGCCATGTCGGGCGGCACTCTTATTGCTTTGGCTGCCGATGAGATTGTAATGGACGGCAACGCGGTGCTTGGTCCGGTTGACCCGCAAATCGGGCGTTTTCCCGCTGTATCGATACTTAAGGCTGTAAAAGCCAAGGATGTCAATGAACTGGATGATGAAACGCTGATTCTTGGAGATGTGGCGGAAAAGGCGATCAGACAGGTGAAAAGCACGGTGACAGAGATTCTCGTCGAAAAGCTGGGGGAGGAAAAAGCCCTTGAGGTTGCCGTCCAGCTGACCGAGGGGCAATGGACCCACGATCATCCCATTACTTGCCGGGAGCTGTCCGCTATGGGGCTGATTGCCTGCGGAATTTTGCCCAAAGAAATTTACGAACTGATGGATCAGTACCCCCAGCCGCTGCGCAGCCGTTTGTCGGTCCAGTACATCCCGGTACCTTACGAAAAACCGGGCAGGGGGAACAAGTCGGGCTGATGTCCGGAATAAGCTATGTCAGCAGCTGCGGGGCTGCTTTGCGAGACGTTCAGCAGCCTGGGCCAACTCGACAGGCGAGGTGCCAAGCAGGCCGAGAAAAGCTTCTCTGCCTGGCCCCCCCCGGCTGAAAACAAGCCGGGGGAAAGCCTGTAATGCCAGGCTGCCCGGGGGGGCAGGAATTAAGGTTTGTGCTTCCGCGGCTGCATATGTTTCTTCCGTAAAACGCAGCAGCAGCAAGGAACGCGCAGAGGCATTCCGCCGGTGGGCGGACAACAGCAGGTCTGCGGCCCATGACTGCTGCCCGAACTGTGGCCCGTCAACAGCAATGATTTGACCGCCGCGCACAATAAAGGGACCGGAGAAGGAAGCGACATCGCCGGCAGTTTTAGCCTCCTCCAGGCAGAAATAGAGATTGGACAAACCGGGAGCGAGAAGTTTTCCGGCGCCCGGTGTTCTTTGCAAGAGCAAAAAAGCCCGGCAAACAGAGTCGGTGGCCTTTGCTTCAGCTAATTCACGCAGCAGGCCGCCCATCGGGTCGGTCGGTCCATAGCCGTGTCCAATATTAAGTCCGTAGCTGATGGCTGTCGTAATGAACCTTTTGGCCTGCCTGACAGCTTCCAGCGGCGGGCAGCCCCGGGCCAAAAAGGCGGTGATTGCCGCCGCGTAAGTGCAGCCGGTGCCGTGAGTATGGGAGGTGTTGATTTTAGCAGCGGAAAAATAATGCATTGTTTTGCCGTCGTAGAAGATATCAACCATCTCGTCGCCTGGCAGGTGTCCGCCTTTGATCAATACATGGCGGGGACCCAACAGGCGGATATCTCTGGCCGCTGTTTCCATTGCTTCGGTGTCGGAGATATTCCTGTTCAGCAGCATACCCGCTTCGGGCAGGTTTGGCGTGACAAGCAGAGCCATGGGCAGCAATTCGTCACGCAGGACAGCTGCGGCCTCCGGCGCGAGTAAGGAGTCGCCGCTCTGCGCGACCATGACCGGGTCGACCACCAGCAGGTCCTGACTGTATTTTTTTAAACCCCGGACAATTTCCCGGATAGCCGGCGCTTCCCCCAGCATTCCCGTTTTTGCCGCCTGTACCGGGATGTCGCTGAGTACGGCTTCCAGTTGGCTGGCGATAAAGGCGGCCGGTACCTGGTGGATGCCGCGCACCCCGCAAGTGTTCTGCGCCGTCAGCGCGGTAATCACGCTGGTTCCATACACCCCTAGGGCGGCAAAGGTCTTCAGGTCGGTTTGTATGCCGGCTCCGCCCCCGGAATCAGAGCCGGCGATGGTTAACGCCTTATACATCCTGCCTCCCTAATCTCCGAAAGAAATGCCGACCGCCTTGGCGGTTCTGACCAGTTCGTCTGCGGGGTCAACAAGTTTTTGCCTGGCCACGGCTTGGGACAGCAGCACCGAGTTGATGCGGTTGCCGCACAGGCAGACCATCTGCCCGAATTCGCCCGCCAGGGCCAGCTCGACAGCCTTAACTCCAAAACGTGTCCCGAGGTTCCTGTCAAAAGGTGTCGGGGTTCCGCCGCGCTGCAGGTGCCCCAGCACGGTAACGCGGGTTTCAACGCCTGAACGCAGCTCTATTTCGCGGCCGATGACAGCAGCCACGCCGCCGAGCTTGTCCAGCAGCGGATTATCAGCCACCTGCTGCTGGTAGACATGCTGACCGCCTGGGAGCAAGGCTCCTTCGGCCACCACAATAATGGAAAAGTTTTTGCCCCGGCTCTGCCTCTCTTGAATTTTCCGCAATACCGACTCATAGCTGAAAGGAATTTCGGGAATCAAAATTACGTCCGCGCCGCCGGCCATGCCGGAGTGCAGGGCGATCCAGCCCGCATTCCGCCCCATTACCTCCAGTACCATGACACGGTGGTGCGATTCGGCGGTGGTGTGCAGCTTGTCTATGGCGTCGGTGGCCGTATGCAGGGCGGTGTCAAAACCGAAGGTCACATCGGTCGCCGAGAGGTCGTTATCGATAGTTTTCGGAATACCGACTACACGCACTCCTTTGTTGTACAGCTCCCCGGCGATACTCAGGCTGCCGTCGCCTCCCACTACCACCAGAACATCCACGCCCATTTCCTCCAGGTTGGCAATAGCCCGGCCTGAAACATCGCCGTATACGACGCGGCCGTTTTCCCGTCCGACAGGATAACGAAACGGGTTGTCCCGGTTAGTAGTGCCAAGGATAGTTCCGCCGCGGTGCAGGATGCCCGAAACATGCCTGTCGTTCAACAGAAAATATTCAAGTTCGATCATGCCGCGAAAACCGCTTGTAATTCCGACTACTTCCAGGTCGTAACGGTTAAAAGAGGTCTTGGCCACAGCCCTGATAACCGCGTTCAGCCCTGGGCAGTCACCTCCGCCGGTCAGAATGCCAAGACGCTTCAGCTCGTTTTGCATAATACCCCTCCAGGTTGTTTTTGCAGTACCTTTCCACATTGCCTTAGGAATTCCTCGTTTTGTAAAGAAAAAACGAAAATTAACATTAACTTAACATTAAGTTGCTTTTAACTTAACATTGTTATAATATAATCAAAGCAGTCATTGCCAGAACGCAGGAGGAAACGATGCCAAAGCAGCTAAAAATACTGGTCGAAAAGTTCAACCTGCACTACGGAACCTTTCAGGCTTTGAAGAATATCGACCTAGATGTACGGGAAAGAGAAATAACAGCCTTAATCGGTCCTTCCGGGTGTGGTAAATCGACTTTTTTGCGCTCCTTGAACCGCTTAAACGATTTGATCGACAGCGTACGCTGCGAGGGCAAAATTGTAATTGACAATCAGGAAATTTACAGCAAGAACTGCGATGTGGTACGCTTGCGGAAAAAAGTTGGCATGGTTTTTCAAAAGCCTAATCCTTTTCCAAAAACCATCTATGAAAACGTGGCATACGGGCCGCGTATCCATAGGGTCAAAGAGCGAAAAAAACTGGACATGATTGTGGAAAAGAGCCTGCGTGAAGCCGCCCTGTGGGACGAAGTAAAAGACGACCTGAACCGCTCGGCGCTGCGCCTTTCCGGTGGACAGCAGCAGCGGCTTTGCATTGCCAGGGTATTGGCGGTGGAGCCGGAAGTACTGTTGATGGATGAGCCCACTTCGGCTTTAGACCCTATCGCCACGCAGAAAATTGAGGATTTAATCCGTTCCCTGAAGAATAAGCTTACTATAGTTATTGTGACTCACAATATGCAGCAGGCGGCGCGTGTTTCCGATGCCACCGCCTTTTTTCTGCTCGGAGAAGTGGTGGAAATTGGCAGTACGGGAATGTTGTTTACCAAGCCGAAGGACCGCCGCACGGAGGATTATATCACCGGAAAATTCGGTTGAAAACAGTAATTGACAGGAGGCGAACAGCAATGCAGCGTATCGAGTTTCAGAAAGCCCTGTATGCGCTTCAGCAGGAGATACTGAAAATGGGGGGGCTGGTGGAAGAAAATATAGCCCGCTCTATTGACGCACTGGCCAAGCAGGACCTGGACCTGGCGGACAAGGTCTTCGAAGTGGAGGAAGCTATTGACCGCCTGGAGATGCAGGTCGAGGAAACGTGCCTGCGGCTGATTGCCACACAACAGCCGGTGGCCGAAGACTTGCGCAAGATCAGCGCCGCCTTTAAAATTATCACTGACCTGGAACGCATGGGCGACTATTCGGTAGACATAGCCAAAGTTGCCAAGCGGATCGGCAAGGAACCGCTGATCAAGCCTCTGATCGACCTGCCGCGCATGGCGCTGCTGGCACAAAAAATGGTCAAGAATGCTTTGGATGCTTATGTTTCAGAGGACCAGGAGCTGGCGGCAAGCGTGGGGCAGGCCGATGACGAAGTGGACAGTTTGCACAACCAGGTTTTCCGGGAACTGCTAGTTTTGATGATGGAAAATCCCCGAACCATTACCCAAGCCACCTATTTGCTGTTTGTCAGCCGCTCTCTGGAGCGGATTGCCGACCATGCCACGAATATCAGCGAGCGGGTAATTTACCTGGTTTCCGGACAGCGTATTGACCTGAATGTCTGAGCGGCACAGAGCTTCAACCTGTATAAAAAGCGGGGTGCCACGAATTGCCACGAATCCTGGTTGTTGACGATGAAGAAACGATCCTTGAGCTGATCGCTTACAATCTGCAAAAAGAAGGCTTCCAGGTAGAAAAGGCGGTGGATGGTTGGGATGCCCTGGAAAAAGTGGCCGCCAATCCGCCGGATCTGCTGGTTCTTGACTGGATGTTGCCGGGGGTTGACGGATTGGAAGTGTGCCGCCGCTTGCGCGACAACCAGGAAACCAGGGGATTGCCGATAATTATGCTTACAGCGCGCGGTGAAGAAGTGGACAAGGTCCTGGGGCTTGAGCTCGGTGCCAATGACTATGTGACCAAACCTTTTTCACCGCGTGAATTGTTGGCGCGCATCAAGGCCCATCTGCGGGTCAGGCAGCTCCAGGTTCAGTTTAAGGCTGAGTCGGGGGAAAGCGTGATCAGTCAGGGCGGGTTGCGCTTGGATGCTGAGAAGTACCAGGTAAAGAAGAACGATCGGCTGCTGGAACTCCCGCCCAAAGAGTTTGAACTTCTTTTCCTGCTTGCTTCACACCCGGGAAAAGTCTTTCGGCGGGAAGAGATATTGAACAGGATCTGGGGATATGACTATCCGGCAGACACGCGGACTGTTGATGTCCACATCCGTTACCTCCGCCAAAAGATAGAAGATGACCCCAATAATCCGACACTGTTGGTGACAATACGCGGTGTCGGCTATAAGTTCAGGGAGCAGAAACGGTGAAAGGCATCCGCCGCACTCTTTTGCTGACCTATTTTGGCTTATACCTGCTGAACCTGTTGGTGCTCGCGGCGATTCTTTTTTACCCTGCCCGTTACTTTTTACCTGAGATGCTCCGCCGGCTTGGGGAAGGTCAGGTCTGGCTGCTGTTGTCTGCAGCTCTGGCAGCCGTTGTTACCACGCTGCTTGTTGTCCGCAAGGTTGGCAGCGGGATGACAGAACGGCTGAGCCAGATCGCGGAGACAGTGGAGCGTATTTCCGCCGGAGAAATGACAGGGCATACTTATCTTGGCGGCCGGGATGAAATCGGGCAGGTGGCAGAGGCGGTTAACCGTATGGCTGCTTCTTTGCGGGAGCAGGTGAAGGAAATTTCTGCTAACAGTAACCGTTTGGAGACGATTCTGTCCACAATGGTAGAAGGCGTGATTGTTTTTAATGAGGAGGGCAGGACTGTTCTGACTAACCCGGCGGCAAAAAAAATGCTCTCTAAAAGAGAGGAAAACTGGGTGGGCCGCAGCGATCTGGAATTGATCCGCAATGCCGAGCTGCATGACAAAATCATGATTGCGTGCCTGGGAAAAAGGGTACAGGAACACGAACTCAAGACGGTTTTCCCGGAAGAAAAGCTGCTTAGCGCGAGCATTGTCCCGCTAAAACCCGGTGAGCCGGGCAAGTCCGGCGTACTTGTTGTCTTTCGTGATATTACAAGGCTCAGGCGGCTGGAGGAAATCCGCGCCGATTTTGCGGCCAATGTCTCTCATGAGATGCGTACTCCGCTGACGGCAATCAGAGGGTATGCCGAAACTCTCCTGGATGGGGCGTACCGGGACACGGAGACGGCTGTCCGCTTTCTGAAAATCATTCACCGTGAGTCGGAGCGCCTGAACAACCTGATTGAAGACGTACTGATGCTTTCTCAGATCGAAAGCGGCAGGGCTGATATGGAGCTTGTCCCGGTAAATGTCGCCGGACTTGCTGAGGAAGTGCTGGAAAGCCTGCTGGACCGCTTAAGCACTCATAAATTGAAGCTGGAGGTAAGCCCCGGCCTGCCTCCGGTTACCGGTGACCGCGGCCTGCTTCGGCAGGCACTGTTCAACCTCCTTGATAATTCTTTGAAATATACACCGGCGTATGGTGAAATTACGCTGGGCGCCGTAAGGGAAGAACACTCGATACGTATTTATGTTGCCGATAATGGGATTGGCATTCCTCTTGCCGCGCAGGCCCGTATTTTTGAGCGTTTTTACCGGGTTGACCGGGCGCGCTCCAGGAGTCTCGGCGGAACCGGGCTGGGGCTGGCAATAGTAAAACATATCGTAGAAGCTCATCATGGCCGTTTGAAACTTGAAAGCAAGGAAGGGCAGGGCACAACGGTTAGTTTATATATCCCCGTTTATCCGCCGGACAGGTAAAAAGGCGGCTTTCGCGTTTGCTGCGAAAGCCGCCTTTGGGGTGCGGTTATTCTTTTTCGAACATGTCTTTGTCTGCGCCGCAGTCCGGGCAGACCCAATCATCCGGCAGGTCCTCAAAAGCGGTGCCTGGGCTGATCCCGTTGTCGGGGTCTCCTTCGGCCGGATTGTAAAGATAGCCGCAAACCGTGCAAACCCATTTTTCCATCATTAACCCCCCTGTTCCTGAATTATACGCGTACATCCCCGGAGGTATTATTCCCCGGCGGCAATTAAATCAGCCGGGGTGTTTTGCGTTTAGTCCAGAAGATCAAATATTCTTTTAAATGTTGATTTCTGCTGGCGCCTGAACTTGTCATGGTAGTCCCTCTTTTCACTGAACAGCGAGCGGAATTCATCATCCAGCGAAGTCTCAGCCTGCTTTATCTGACCGATGATCTTAGCCATTTCGCCTTTATCAAGCCAAATGCCGCCGCAGGCGGAGCAATTATCGAGGACTACACCATGCTTGACAACTTCAGTCAGCTGACATTCACACCTAGGACATTCCATACCCAGCCCTCCTCTTGAAGTTTTACTGCATGTTATTCTGTGTTTGCAGTATATTTCCTGCCGGTTCAGGAAAATGTCTCCTTTCAGGGCGATTTTTTCTGCGGAGCGTTTTCCGGTATCCAGTGTTGAGCCCGGACGCCTACGTTTGCAAAAATTATGGATTTTTGGCATATCTTCGATTATAATGTTGACTTAGAACAGTAAGTTCATTGTAACCGCTCAGGTCATCATTTATAGTCGCCGGAAACAAACACTGCTTTGGCAAAAGGATAAGAAAGCGAAAGCGAGGTGAAACTGATGGTTGCCAGGTCGGAAGAAGCATACCTGTGCTACATTTGCGGCATTAAAGTAAAGGTTATCGAAGGCGGTGCCGGTACGCTTGTCTGCTGCGGTGAAGCGATGACCAAGCTGGACAAAGAATAAGCTGGGCTTATTTCACCAGGCGGAGCAGGCGCTCATTTACCACTTCCCAGTCGATATTGTTCATGAAAGCCTCGATATAAGGCGCCCGCTTGACGCCGTAGTCGATCATGTAGGCGTGTTCGTAAGTATCCATGACCAGGACAGGAACGGCGTTCCAGATGGGCCCCAGGTTGTGGGAATCACTGCCGTAGTTGTACAGAGCGCCATAGTCAAGGTCATAGGACAGTACGACCCAGCCGCGCACGGCAAGACCGGTAGCTTTAAAGTCGCTTTCCCATCTTTCAAAGGAGCCGAAGTCGCGTTCCAGCAGGGAGTAGGCGGGGCCGGTAGCTTTGCCGCCTTTCCCCCCCAGGTTGTCAAAATAAGCTTCGTGCAGCTTAATGCCGTTAAGGGCAAACGTTTCTTCGATCTTTAAGGCCCGCAGGTCGCTGTAGGTTTGATTGGCCTTGCTGTGCTCAACAGTCAGTTGCAGTTTGCGAATTTCGTTTAATTTAAGCACATAGCCCTTATAGAGTACGCCGTGGTGCTCTGTCAGCTGCCTTTCCGAAAAGCCGGTCATTTCTTTCTTTTTCAGTTCTTTTGGCTGCAGTTCAAGCATTAAATTCCCTCCCGACTACATTTTACTTCAATTATAGCAGTGCCGGGACGAGACGTAAAGCGCTCCTTCGCGGACGATCAGGCAGCCGGTGTGCCTGACGGGTTTTTCTCCCGGATAAACAGACAGAAGGTGGAGTAACAAGATAATGGACACAGGTTTGCCGCTGGCGACATATCTGCTGTTGGCCGTTGCCGTCATTGCCCTGTTGCTGGTACGCGGCGGCGGTTGCTGAAAGTAAAATTTGCCTGCTGTAAGCAGGCTGTTTTAAGGAAAACATCAAGGAGGAAGCATGCTGCGTCTTGGCTGTCATTTGCCGATTACAAGCGGGTTTGTTAGTGCCACTATGCTGGCCAGGGCGCTTGCTGCCAACACCTTCCAGTTTTTTACGCGCAACCCGCGTGGGAGCGGCGCCCGGAACATCCCTGCCGGTGAAATCAGTGAAGCCCAAAAAGCGCGTTTGTCTTTTGATATTGCGCCTATTATCGGCCATTTGCCGTACACGGTAAACATGGCTTCTCCGTCGGAAGGCTCCTACGCTTTCGCCGGAATGGTTGTGGCTGCCGACCTGCAGCGCATGGAGGCCGCCGGAGCAGAATTCCTGGTAACCCATCCCGGTTCTCATGCTAAAGCGGGAAGGGAAGCGGGCCTGAAACGAATTATTGCCTGCCTGGAGTCAAATTTTTTGCCTAAGGCCGGGAAAATCGACCTGCTGCTGGAAACAATGGCCGGCCAGGGCTCAGAAATCGGAACGCTGGAAGACTTAGCCGAGATTATCAGCGCCTTGGGACATCCTGCCAATCTTGGCGTATGCCTTGACTCCTGCCACCTGACCGGGGCAGGCTATGATTTTTTGCGTACTGACGAAGTGGAGCGCCTGATTGCCGTAGTGGAGAAGACAGTCGGCCTGCCCAGAGTAAAGGCGCTGCATCTGAATGACTCCAAATTTCCCCCGGGCTCCCGCCGGGACCGCCACGAGCGAATCGGGAAAGGGTACCTTGGCAGGGACGGCCTGATAAACCTGATTTGTCACCCGCAGCTGCGCCATTTGCCGATGATCCTGGAAACGCCGGTTGACAGATATGAGCAGTACGGAGAAGAAATAGCCCTGATCCGCTCCTGGCTGGCGGAGTTTAATTAATTGCCGCCTGCGGCAGGTGTCAGCTGCCGCAGGGCGAAAATAAGCAAAAACTGCCGGCGGTGAAAACATGCAGGAATTTAAACGGCTGGATGAAGTAATCAGTACTACGATCAAAGCAGTGGAGCAAGGTCGCGAACAAATTTACGACATTGCCGACAACGCGCGCTTAGAGCGGGATGAGCTGCAGAGGAGAACAGCTGAGCTGAAGCAGCAGGTGCTGACAGTGATTGACGAAGTTGATCTGATGGAAGCGCAGGAGAGAGCGGCCAGGCTGCGCTTAATGGAAGTCAGCCGCAACTTCTACCGTTACAGGGAAAAAGATGTGCGGCTGGCTTATGAGGATGCTCAGCATATCCAGGTCGGCTTAGGCCTGCTGCGGGAACGGGAAAAGCAACTGCGTCAGCAGCGCGATGAAATGGAACTGCTGCTGCGCCGGATAAGCTCCACGGTGGAGAAGGCGGAACAGTTGGTTGCCCAGGTCGGCATGGCCCTGAGCATGCTTTCCGGCAACCTGCAGGGGGTAGCCGTCAGGCTGGAGGAGATGCATCAGCGCCAGCAGCTGAGCTTGCGGATTATTAAGGCGCAGGAAGAAGAGCGGCTGCGCGTGGCCAGGGAAATCCATGACGGCCCGGCGCAGTCCATGGCCAATGTGGTGCTTTGCGCCGAAATCTGTGAAAAACTGCTGGAGGTGGCACCTGAGCAGGTCAAAGGCGAACTGCGCAACCTGAAGGAAACGGTTAAAGAAAGCCTGCAGGAAGTCAGAAAAATAATTTTTGACCTGCGCCCCATGGTTCTTGACGATTTGGGCCTGGTTCCGACGCTGCGGCGCTTTATTGCCGAGCAGCAAAAAAGAACTGCTACCGTGCTGGAGCTGGTGGTCCTGAACAGCTCCGAGCGGCGCTTTCCGGAGGCCGTGGAAGTGACGGTTTTCAGGGTAGTCCAGGAAGCGTTGAACAATATCTGCAAGCATGCCCGGGCACAGCACGCTCTCGTCAGGCTGGAGCTGCTTCCCCGCAAGGTTAACCTTTTCGTCAGTGACGACGGGTGCGGTTTTGATGCGGAGACGGTTTTGCATGCCGACGGCAAGGAGAGCTACGGGCTGCTCGGGATGAGGGAAAGAGTAGAGCTGCTGCAGGGTAAACTTAAAGTTTCGTCCGTGCCGGGCAAGGGTTCGGAGATTAACGTCTATTTACCTGTTCAGGAGTGAAAGCCATGACTTTGCCGGGGAAGATACGCTTGCTGATTGTTGATGACCATGCCCTGCTCCGTGAGGGCCTGAAAAAAATTTTGGCTCTGCAAAATGATATTGACATCCTGGCCGCTGCTGCCGACGGCCGGGAGGCTCACCGGCTGGCTGTGGAACTGCTGCCCGATGTTGTGCTGATGGATGTTAATATGCCGCACCTGAACGGCATTGAGGCCACCCGCCTGATAACGGCCGAATGTCCGGGAGTTAAAATTATTGCCCTGACCATCCACGACGAGGAAGAGTATGTGCATGAACTGGTCAGGGCCGGGGTGTCCGCCTATGTCTTAAAAGACATTGAAGCCGACTCCCTGGTGGAAACGATCCGCGCCGTGTTCCGGGGCGAAGCAGTCTTTCACCCCAGGATTGCCCGCAAGTTGCTGGACGGGGTGCAGCGCCTGCGCGGCCAGGAGGCGGAGCGCCTGTCCGTGCGGGAGTCGGAAGTGCTGAGCCTGCTGGCCGGCGGACGCAGCAACAAAGAAATCGCCCGGGAGCTGTTTGTCAGTGAGAAAACGGTTAAGTACCATATCAGCAATATTTTTCGGAAGATCAATGTTTCCGACCGCACGCAGGCGGCGCTGTATGCCGTGAAAAACCGCCTGGTCAAGCTGTAAGGCACCGCCGAAGGCGGTTTTTTATTTGCCAAAACCGGACCAAAGTCTAGGAGATATCTGGACTTGCGCCTGATATCTCCGTGCTGAAAATCATGTTAAATTAGAAACAAAAAGCGGAGGTGAAAACAATGAAAAACTTCCTCAGAAAGCTGCTGCGGGACGAGTCCGGCCAGGGCATGACGGAATACGCGCTGATTCTGGCTTTGGTGGCGATCGGAGCGATACTGGCTATGACCGCGTTGCGTGTAGAAATTGTCGCCGTTTTTGAAGCTATTGTAGAAGCTTTAGAAGGCGCTACAGGATCTTAGTAAAATTTGTTGTCCTCTTGATTTGGGCCTTGCCTGAGAAGGTAAGGCCGCTTTGTTAAACAAGAGGCAGACATCCCGAGCCACCAAGAGGCACGGAGGAAGACGAAGTCAGGGCGGGGCTATTTTATTAAGCAGGAGGCGGTCGGCGATGAGCATGACAAGACTAAAACGGGATTGCCGCGGGCAGGCCGTCACGGAACTGGCCCTGGTGCTGCCGCTCCTGCTTCTGCTCCTGTTTGGCATCATCGAGGGCGGACGGCTGGGCAACGCCTACCTGGCGGTGACTCACGCCGCCCGCCACGGTGCCCGTCACGGCGCCGTGGGCGCCAGCGACGGTGAAATCGCGGCCCATGTGCGGGCGGCGGCCGTCCAGCTGGCCGCGGAAAATTTAAACGTGGAAATCCGCCCTGCCCTGCGGCGGGCCGGCCAGGACATTACGGTGACGGTAAATTATCCGCTGACCCTGTATATGCCTTTTGCCAGCCTGGTCTTTGGCGGCAATCCTGTTGTGGTGAGCAGTTCCCTGACCATGAGGGTGGAGTGAGGTGGACAAAAGATGAAGATTTTCGCAAAATGGAAGGAAAATAATGCTGTTTGGTTCCGGCTGTACCGGGCTGGGCAGGAGGAAAAAGGTTCGGTTGTGGTTATCCTGTCGCTGGCGATCAGCGTCCTGGCCGGAGCCGCGGCCCTGGTGGCCGATATAGGGGTGGCGTATGTCACGCAGCAGCGTCTGGCGGTGGCGGCTGACGCCGCGGCCTTTGCCGGTGGGCAGGAATTGCACCTGGGCGCCGCGCAGGCCAGGCAGGCCGCCCTGGAAAACGCGGCCAGGAACGGCGTCGACCCCGCGGATATCGTGGTTGCCGTGGAGCAGGACAACCGCGCCCTGGCTGTCAGGATCGCCTCCCCCATGACAGTTTTTTTCGCTCGCGTGCTGGGAATTGACGAGGGAGGAGAACTCTCGGCCGACGCCCGGGTGGTGAGCAGTATACCCACCGCCCTGCAGGGGGTGGCTCCCCTGGGCATCAGAAATCAACCCCTGACCATCGGACAGGAATATACGCTTAAAGTCGGCGCCGGCGAGAAGGATGAGGCGCTTGGCCTCGGTTCCGGAAATTTCGGGGCGCTGGCCCTGGGGGGGCCGGGTGCCAGTACCTACGGACGGAACCTGAAATACGGTTACCCCGGCCTGCTGGAGGTAGGAGATATAGTTGAGACGCAAACCGGCAATATTTCAGGGCGTACCAGAAAGGCCATAAAATTTCGCCTGGCACAACCCAAGCCTCCGCACTGCTCCCCTGACAGCAGGGTGCGGGATTGCCCGCGCGTCTTGCTGGTGCCGGTCTATGAGCCGGTTGAAAGCAAGGGTAACCAGGTCAAAGCTGTGCGCGTGGTAGGGTTTGCCGCCTTTTATGTGGAGAGGGCGCCGGGGTCGGGAAGGGAGAGTCGCGTGACCGGCCGCTTTGTGAAAACTTTTCACGGGGGACAGGCCAGTGCGGCGGGAAGCGGGTTTGGCATCAGGGGCGCCATACTGGTGGAATAGGAGTGTGCCATGAAAAACAAAAAGATGCTCTTGCTTTCAGTAATCCTGGCAGTGCTGGCAGGGCTGGCGGTTTTCCGCTTCCTGGCCGAGTTGGAGCGGAAAAGCGAGTTGGAAGCCAATCTGGGGCCGGTATTGGTGGCCAAAGCGGATATCCCGCCCCGCAGCAGGCTGAATGAAGGAATGTTTGCTCTTGTGCAGCAGCCAAAAGAGTTTATCCATCCGCAGGCGCTTACAGAGCAGTCACAGGTCAAGGGTGCTTTTGCCCGCGAACGGCTGGCGGCCGGCGAACAGGTGCTGGCCTCCCGCCTGGTAGCGGCCGGCGAGGTCAGGGCCGGTCTCGCTTATCTGATTTCACTCGGGCACCGCGCTATGTCGGTGCCGGTAGACAGCGTCTCCGGAGTGGGCGGCTTTATCCTGCCGGGGGACAGGGTGGACGCCCTGGTCACTATTGATGTGGAAGAAAATGACACAAGCATAGTCACGACAACGCTGGTGGCGGAAAACCTGCTGGTCCTGGCAGCGGGGACAATAATTCGCTCAACGGAGCAGGAACAACTGGCGGTGGACCATGTAACACTTGAGGTTCCGGCTAATAAGGTTGCCGCGCTGACACAGGCCGGGGACAGGGGTGCCCTGCGTCTTACCCTGCGGGCGGCCGGCGAGAAAGCTGCCACCACGGTAAGGCATCATCTGCCGCGGGAATTCTTGCCCTAGCAGGCGACAACGGCGCGAGGAGGGCGAAAAATGAGCACGGAAAAAATAAAAGTGCTGATTGTTGATGATATACAACAGACGCGCAAAGACATTGCCCGCCTGTTGTACTTTGAAGAAGACCTGGAAGTGATTGGGGAAGCCGCTGATGCTGCCGAGGCTCTGCAAAAAATCGGCGGGCTTTCTCCGGATATTGTTCTGATGGATATCAATATGCCCGGGATGGACGGCATTACGGCCACGGAACACGCCGGCCGGCTGTACCCGGGGGTGGCGGTAATCATTATCTCCATCCAGGGTGAAGCGGAATATCTGAAGAAGGCCATGGTTTCCGGAGCCAGAGATTACCTGACAAAACCGCTGAACAGTGAGGAGATGGCCGCTACGATCCGCAATGTTTACCGCTCACAAAAACAGCGCCAGATTCCGGCTGCGGCGGAAAAACTGAGCGTCTTGCCGCCTCCGCCGCCCCCAAAAGAGAAGCCCTCAGGTGTGCTGAGCGTAATTTTCTGCGGCAAGGGAGGCTTAGGCAAGACAACTGTGTCGGTGAACCTGGCCGTGGCGCTGGCTCAACAGCTGCGACCAAAAGTGGTGCTTGTTGATTTGGACCTGTCGTTTGGCGATGTCGGAGTGGTGCTTAACCTGACGGAGGGGAAAACTATTTACGACCTTTTGCGGGAAAACAGCCCCTTCACTCCGGAAATACTGGGGAACTACCTGCTCCGGCATTTCAGCGGCATTGATATCCTGCCCGCACCGCTTTCGCCTCAGGATGCGGAATATATCTCTGCCGGGCAGGTAGCCGGATTGCTTAAAGCGCTGCAAGAACAGTATGATTACGTGATTGTTGATACGCCTGCCAACTTTCAGGAAATTAACCTGCAGGTACTGGAACTGGCCGACGAGATTTTAATGCTGCTGACCAGGGACATCGCCGCTATCAAAAACACCAGGACATGTCTCTCCATCTTTGATTCCCTGCACTTGCGCGGGAAGATACGTTTTGTACTCAACCGCTGCGAGCAAAATCTGGGGGTAGAGGTCCCGGAGCTGGAAAAAAGCCTTGGCATAACCGTATATCACCAGCTTCCCGGCGACGACCGTACGGTGCCGGTGTCGCTTAACAAAGGCATACCGTTTATGGTCAGCAGCCCGCAGGCAGAAATTTCCCGCTCTTTCAGGCGGCTGGCGGGACGGCTGGCCAACGGGCGCAGCCATGTGAACAGTGAAGAAAAGCAGGGCAGGAAGTTGTTGCTGAACCGCATCTTCAGCCTGTAAGGAGGGAAGAAAGCGTGTCTTTGCTGAAACGTTTGGAACGTGCCCGGCAGGAGGAGCAGGCCGGAGTGAAAACTCCAAGCGCGATGGCGGCCAGGAAAACTGAAGCTGCCGCCAGGGTTGACCCGTACAGCAAATTGAAGGTAAAGGTTCACCAACAAGTCGTGGAAACCCTGGGCAAGCTGAAACCGGAGGACAAGGCGGGGCAAAGTGTGGAAACACAACTGGAAAATTTGGTTTCAGCAGCTGTTGAACAGGAAACTACTCTTATTCCGCATACGGAAAAAAAGCGCGTGATCGCGGAAATCGTGGCGGAAGCAGTAGGCTTTGGACCGATCCAGCCGCTCCTGGAGGACGACAGTATTTCAGAAATAATGATTAACGGTCCCAAACAGGTGTATGTGGAAAGAGCCGGCAAACTGGAGCCAACCGGTGTGAGTTTCAGGGATGACAGCCATGTCTTGCACCTGATTGAGAAAATAGTGGCCCCGCTCGGGCGAAGGATCGATGAAGGGATGCCGATGGTGGATGCGCGCCTGCCTGACGGTTCCAGGGTTAACGCCGTGATCCCTCCGCTGGCGCTGAACGGCCCCACTGTCACTATCCGAAAATTTACCAGAGATCCGCTGACCTGTGATGACCTGCTGAATTTTGGCACATGGAGCCGGGAGATGGCTGTCTTTCTGGAAGCGGCGGTTAAAGGCCGCCTGAATATTATTGTGTCCGGCGGCACAGGTTCCGGCAAAACAACCACGTTGAATGTCCTCTCCGCCTTTATCCCGGATGATGAGCGCATTGTCACCATCGAAGATGCCGCTGAGCTGCAGCTACGTCAGGAACACGTAGTTCCCCTGGAAACGAGGCCTCCCAATATTGAGGGTAAGGGGGCCATAACTATACGTGATCTGGTCAGAAACTCGCTGCGCATGCGCCCGGAGCGCATTGTGGTGGGCGAAGTGCGGGGAGGCGAAGCGCTGGACATGCTGCAGGCTATGAATACGGGGCATGACGGTTCCCTGACCACGGGGCACGCCAATTCACCGCGTGACATGCTGGCTCGCCTGGAGACCATGGTGCTGATGGCCGGGATGGACTTGCCGGTCAGGGCTATCCGGGAGCAGATTTCCTCAGCCATTGATCTGATTGTCCAGCAAAGCCGCCTGAGGGACGGCTCAAGAAAAATAACCCATCTAACCGAGGTGCAGGGAATGGAGGGCGAAGTAATTGTTCTTCAGGACCTGTTTGTCTTTGAGCAGTCCGGTGTGGATGAAAAAGGACACTGCCGCGGTCAGTTCCGCTCTACGGGGATCAGGCCCAAGTTTTCAGAGCAACTGCTGGCCTCCGGGATAAATCTGCCTCCCTCCGTCTTTTCTCCGTCCAGCTTTTAAAGACAGGGGTGAACTTATTGAGCGAGCAACAAATTGCCCTGCTGACAGCCGTAAGTGTCTTCTCGGCCCTGCAGGCTGTGATCATGCACACAGGCCGCCACCGGGAAGAGCTGAGGCAGAGGCTCCACTTCCTTGCCGACGAAAAAAAAGCGGCCCTTTCGCCCGCGGCGGGCGAAAAAGAAGGGGTTGCGCGTACGCGGCTGTCGGTTGCCCTGCGGCTGAGGCCTCTGCAAAAAATGCTGGAGGCGACTGAACAGGAATTGGCCCGGGCCGACATCCTGCTGCGGGCAGAGGAACTGGTGGCGCTGCAGTTGGCCGCCGTGGCGCTGCTGCCCCTGTTAAGCCTGTATCTTTTCAATAATTTCTTTCTTGCTCTGGCCATGGCAGTTTTTGCGGCCGTCTTCCCCGTGCTGCTTATCAGAAATTCCAAATTACGCCGCAGAAGAAAATTCTCCGGCCAGCTGGAAGAGGCTCTCACTACCATGACCTCTTCATTGCGGGCGGGCTTCTCATTGTTGCAGACTCTTGATGCCCTGCAGCAAGAATCGTCTGCGCCGCTCGCCAGTGAACTCAGGCAGACCCTGCAAGAGATTAAGTTCGGCCTCCCGACGGAAGAGGCCTTAAAAAACATGGCCCGCCGGGTGCAATGCGATGACCTGGAGTTGATTGTCACAGCAATCAATATCCAGCACCAGGTAGGAGGCAACCTGGCCGAAGTTTTGGACAACATTACCCACACAATCAGGGAGCGGATCCGGATCAAGGGCGAGGTAAGAACGCTGACCGCCCAGGGCAGAATTTCCGGGACTATTGTGGCCCTGCTCCCCTTGTTCCTGGCCGCGTTTCTGCTGATCGTCAACCCGTCTTACCTGTTGGTGCTGTTCCGTCACCCGCTGGGGCTGGCCCTGACGGGTGCGGCAATTATTTCCGGCATAATCGGGGGACTGATGATCAGGAAGATAGTCGACATTGAGTATTGATAAAGGAGGCGGGAAGTTTGTCTGCTGTCCCTGCCCTGCTTGTTTCCGCACTGGTTTTCAGTGTTCTGCTGACTTTTCTGAAGAAGCTTGCTCCGGAGCGCATCGATCTGGCAGCCCGCTTAAAACAGGCTAGCGATGACAGCCCGACGGCAGATGCCAGAAAGATGGAGCTGAAAAAAACCTTCGGCGAGCGGCTGCTTCGCCCTTTGCTGCTGAAGACCAGCAGTCTTGCCGGACATTTGCTGCCTGTCAGGATTATGCTTGTGCTTGCCCCCAAAATTGAAAAGGCCGGCCTGTCCTGGAAACTGACGGCCAGTGAGTTTCTGGGGATTAAAGTGCTGCTGACCGTATCCCTGCCGGTTCTGCTCTACGGCGGACTCAGGAGCGCCGGCGTCATACCGCCGCTGTATCTTCTATTCCTGTTCCTGATAGCCGGATGGAAACTTCCCGATTATTATCTGCATCAAAAAATCGCCGGCAGAGCCAGTCAGCTGGAAAAGAATTTCCCTGATACTTTAGACCTGTTGACGGTCAGCGTGGAAGCAGGGCTGGGGTTTGACGGGGCATTAGCCAAAGTGGCGGAGAAAAGCAGCGGGCTGATCGCCGGGGAATTCCGCCGGCTGTTGCAGGAAATCAGGATGGGCAAGTCCCGTCGTGAGGCGCTGAAACTTTTTGGGGAACGGACGGCGGTGGAAGATATCCGCTCCTTTGTCAGCGCGGTTATACAGGCGGAACAGCTGGGCCTGGGCCTGCGCAAAACGTTGCGCCAGCAGTCCGGGCAGATGCGGCTTAAGAGGCGGCAGCGGGTGGAGGAGCAGGCCATGAAGGCCCCGGTAAAAATGTTGCTGCCTCTCGTTTTCTTTATCTTCCCGACCATCTTTCTCGTGCTGCTTGGTCCGGCAGTCATTCAGATCATGGAAAGTCTGGGGAGATGAAAGGTGCTCTATAACCTGACAAAGCAGAAAATTATCGCCCGGCAGCCGTTGACGGCCGGCGGCTTCGGCGGCCGGCTGCGCGGGCTGATGTTCCGTGCTTCTTTTCCTGCCGGCTGCGATGCCCTGCTGCTTTATCCCTGCCGGGCCGTGCATACCTTTTTTATGCGCTTTTCTATCGATGTCCTGCTGCTGGACAAGAACCTGCGCGTAATCGGCCTTTACGCGCCGCTGCCGCCTGGCAGGTGCAGCGCTTGCTACAGCGGCGCCGTATGCTGCGTTGAGCTGCCGGCGGGTGTAATCGAAAACAGTTTGACCTCTGCCGGTGACCAGCTGGCCTTGATCGACAGTGCCAGAAGCTGCAGTATCTCTGCTTCTTTTGAGAAAAACAGGCGGCCGCAAACAAAATAAGGCGCTGCCGGATATAGTTGCAGGAATTTTCAGAAGTTCACAGAAAGAAACAGAAAAGCGGTTTTAGCATAGTGCATTATTCTAAGGAGGAAAGTATGCAGAATCCAAACATAACTTTACTTGATAGCTTCCTGCAAGCAGCGCCGCTGATCAGCGAACTGGTCTTCGGGGATCTGGCTATTGGAATTTGTGATACTGAAAAAATACTTGCCTATTATCCTGGGAAAACGATTGATCACGGGATACGGGCCGGAGATCCTGTCAAGGAAGGTTCGTTAGTCGGAACGGCGCTTGCCGGCGGGAAACGGGTTGTCCGGGTAGTGGGCAAGGAAGTCTTTGGTTTCCCGTATGTCGGCATCGGCCTTCCTATCCGTGACAAAAGCGGTAAAACAATTGGCGCCGTATCATTTAGTGAAAGCATGGAGCGCCAGGAAATATTGATGGGGATGGCTGACAGCCTGTTTTCTGCCGTAAAAGAAGTGACCGATACAACCGGGTCCTTGTCGGTCAAAGCCGAGACGCTGGCTGTTGTCGGAAAACAGTTGCGTGAGCTGGGCGACTATCTTGACAACAGCGTGACAGAAGCGAACAGCATGATCAGAACAATGCAGAAGGTCGCCTCACAGACAAACCTGCTGGGGCTGAACGCCTCCATCGAGGCGGCCAGAGTCGGAGAAAAAGGCAAAGGGTTCGGGGTTGTGGCTGATGAAATCCGCAAACTGGCAGATAACAGCGCGAAAGCGCTGAAGGAAATTGAAGGCAACATGGCCTCGCTAAACGCGGCAAACGGCAGCCTGCGCACAGAAATAGAACGGATAACCAGCGTTTCAACGGAGCAGGTAAGCTCCGCGCAGAATGTGCTGGCAGCCATGCAGGAAATAAATGCCATGGCGCAGTCTCTCCTGCAATATGCGGAAAATATGATGAAATAAGAGCATAGCAAGGCGGCTAAATATTAAAGCGAAAGTTAATGATATCGCCATCCTGTACCGGATATTCTTTCCCTTCCAGGCGTAGCTTGCCCTGTTCCCGCGCTTGTTTCAGCGAGCCGCCCATAGTCAGAAAATCTTCATAGCCAATGACTTCCGCACGGATGAAGCCGCGTTCCATGTCGGAGTGAACTTTGCCGGCCGCTTTGCGGGCGACGGTACCGGTCTTGATGGTCCAGGAACGTACTTCTTCATCGCCGATTGTGAAAAAAGAACAAAGGCCCAGCAGCTTATAGGCCCCGCTGACTAAGCGGGTAACGCCGGATTCTTTTAAGCCGTACGCAGCCAGGAAGTCCTGCTGTTCCTCGGGCCTCATACGGCTTATTTCCTGTTCGAGCGTACCGCAAAATTCTATCAGCGGATAACCGGCGGCGGCACAAAGGGCTTGCAGTTCCCGGCGGTGAACATAGTCGCCTTGCAGCAGCTGCTCCTCATCCAGATTAACTGCAACCAGAACGGGGCGCGAGGAAAGGAAGGCGAAGTTGCGCAAAACACGCTGGTCAGCTTCTTCCCATTCCGCGGAAAACAAAGGCCGCGACGCTTCCAGCAAAGCTTTGCCGGCCAAAAGCGTCTGAATTTCATTACTGCTTAACTTGCTGTCCCTGGCGCGCTTCAGCAGCGCTTCCGCCTGGCATAGGTCATTAAGCAGCATTTCATTAAAAAAATCTGAAAAAGATAGATTGGGCGGCACCGGCAGCCGCGGCCACGGCACATCGGGACTGCCGTGGGCTCTGATGACCACAGCCAGCGCATCGCAGGTCTTCAGCCTGGCAGCCGCTTCGCCGGTAATTTCGCAAGCGTGTCCGAGTGCGGGAAAATCGGCAAACTCCACCAGTGCGTAAGTTAACTTGCGTTTCCTGAAAATCTCAGCCAGGCGCTCCAGTCGGCAATCAGGCACCCGCGCCGCAGCCTGGGGCACGCCGCCCTTGGCGGCAGTTGACTGTGCAGAGCCCGTGAGCAGCCGGAACAATGTTGTTTTCCCTGACAGTCGCGGGCCGATCAGGCCTATTTTCATTTTTCCACCTCGTCTAACATCATAGCGCAGCAGGCCGGAAAATGTCAACGGCTTGCCGGCGGGCGGCCCGCCTTTTTGACGGCTGATTTTGCCGCTGTGGCAGGAAAAGCAATTGCGACAGGAGAACTAAGCAGTTATCTGCTAAACTGATATGCCGAGGAGGGCGCAATGGATAAAATCCTTGTGCTGGGTGCCGGACGTTTCGGTGCAAGAGCAGTCAGGGCTTTAGCCGGGGAAGCCCGTCAACTTGTGCTTGTGGATTATGACCCGGCTGCGCTGCCGTTATCTGTAAACGAGGGGATTGTGCCTGTTTGCGCTGAGGGCATTTCTTATCTGGCCGGCATGGACTACCCTGAATTCGACTGGATTGTTCCGGCGCTGCCGTTGCATACAGCCTTTGCCTGGCTGCTTGCTAAGCTGAAAAACACCGGGATCCGGGCTGCGGCTGTCCCGCCCGGGCTTGATGTTCCCGGTTGCTGTTACTTTGAGAACAGCACAGTCTATGCCTCTTTGTCCGCTCAGACTTGTCCGGAAGACTGTCCTGAGCCGGAAGGCTTTTGCTACCTGACCGGCGCAGGGCGTACACTGCCGCTGCACCAGGAATTGTCAGGGCTTCACGTCGAAGGCTATATTACCCATGTGCTCCGCAGCTGCCAACTTGCGCCCGGTGTCGGAGGCTTTACCCCGCTGCAGCTGGAGAGGCTGTCAGCGGCTGTTTCCGTCAGTCGCCTGCCCGGTCTTGTCGTTACTTCCTGCGCCTGCCATGCGGTGATCAATGCTTATTATTTTGTTTGATATGGGGAGAGGTCGCCAGTGCAAACAACGTTGCGGTCCTTGGCGGAGATCGCCCGGAAGGAAGGCAGAGAGCTGCACATTGTCGGAGGCTTTGTCCGCGATGCGCTGCTAGGCCGGGAAAGCCGCGACCTGGACTTCGTGGTCAGCGAAAATGCTGATTCCTTTGCCCGGCGTGCCGCCTTTTTGCTGCGCGGCAGCTATGACCCGCTTGACTCCGGCCCCCAGCTTGCCCGTGTAAGTTTAATCGCTGATGATGGTCTGCCGCTGGTCCTTGATTTTTCACTGCGGCGTGGGCGACAAATAGCTGAGGATTTGTGCCGGCGTGATTTTACGGTTAATGCCATGGCCATTTCACTGGACAGTTACCTGAACGAGCGGGATTGGCCCGGGAAAATTATCGACCCTTGCGGAGGCAAGAGCGACCTGGCAGCCGGCATGCTTAGACTGACTTCCGAGGAATCCGTGCGTGACGACCCGGTCAGGTTGCTGCGTGCCGTCCGCTTCCGGCATAAACTGAACCTGGAATTTGCTCCCGGAACAGCGCAGATCTTGCGGCGCAACGCCCGGCTGATACGGTACGCGTACAGCCAAAAGCTGTCAATAGAGTTCTTTAAGCTGCTGTCCGGCACGCGTGCGGCCGGCAACCTGCGTCTGCTTTTTGAGGACCTGCAGGTGCTTCCGGCACTGTATCAGCCATTTGCCGCTATGGCTGATACCAAGTTTGACGGAGAAAATCTGCTGACACGCGGTCTGCGAAACTGCGAGTTCCTGGAGACATTCTTACTGGGTGATTCCGTGTTCCCTCCCGGACTGTCAGCCGGACTGCAGGCCCATCTGCAGCAGGAATTAGCGGCAGGCCGCCCCCGTATTGCTTATCTTAAACTGGCCTGTATCCTTCATGAAGCGGAGAAAATTAACACCCGCTGCGCGGGCAAAGCACACAGCCTGCGGATTTTCAAGTTTGAAACGTCAGGGGAAATGTATATCAGCCATTTGGCCAAACGCCTCTGTCTCTCAGCCGCGGAGCGCAACTATCTGGTGGCACTGGTAAACAACCGTTTTCGCCCTCTTTATATCCGCATGGATGAAGGCATGTCGCCTCCCTTGCAGCGGTTTTTCTTCCAATTCCGCGACTGTGCGCCGGAATTGGTGTTGTTGGCTATGGCTTGCCAGCAAGCCGACGGGGGGAAGAAGAGCCAGACTGCTTCTTTTGCCGGGATCCTGGAGTTGTTTTTTGCCGGCGCGGCTGAGCACCTGCCTAAACCACTGCTGTCAGCTGAGGAAGTAATGGAGTTTTTTAACCTGCCGCCTGCGCGTCAGGTGGGGTCCTTGCTGGAAGCAGCCTACGCTGCACAGATAGAGGGAAAAGTTACCAGGCGGTCGGAGGCGCTGTCGCTGATATCGACCCTGTTGGAACAGGTTGAGCGGTAGAGCAGTAAATTCGGCGGGGATGTGAAAACGTGCGCTTATTGCATCTTGCTGACCTGCACCTGGGATGGGAGCCGGTTTTCCTGGGTGAGCTGGCCGCACAACGGGCCAGGGAACGCGACAGCTTGCTGGAGCGGGCTGTGGACTTTGCTCTTGATAAACGCCATGAAATTCGTGCCGTGCTGATAGCAGGCGACCTTTTTGAGACGCACCGCCCGTCCTGGGCGGTGCTGGAGCCGGCGTTGCGGCAGCTGCGGCGCTTGGTTCGGGAAGGTCTTTTCCTCCTGACAGTGCCCGGAAACCATGATGAAATTTCCTATCATGATTCTGTGTACCGCGTTGAAGCCGGTCGTTGGCCGGGAGTCCTGGTGCAGCAGCCAATGCTCGGGGAGGCAGCCCGGTTGGAGTATGACGGGCAGGTTTACGCCTTTTACAGCCTGGCCTACCAAGCAGGTTTGACCAAAACCTCGCCTCCGCTGGGGGAATTCTGCCGCGGGCAGGCAGACCGCCATGTAGGCGTACTGCACGGCACTATCGACTGGAGCAGGAGCGACCGCAGCCTGCCTGTTTCCGGGGAGGCCGTCGCCGCCTCCGGTTATGACTGCCTGGCGCTGGGCCATTTGCATTCCCATTCAGCACGTTTTCTGGGTGAGACTCTTTCCGTATACGCCGGAGCGTGCGAGGCCAAGACCTTTTCCGATCCCGGCACAGGCAGTTTCACGGTTATCAGTCTGGATAAACAGGCGGCTGCCGTTTCTTATCCGGCGGGCTGCCGTCCCTGCCTGACCAAAGAAGTTGAACTGAATTTCTGCCGGAATGAAGCTGAGCTGGTTTCGGTTATCCAGCATTTGGCAGGCCATCAGTCCATGCTGAGGGTGGTTCTTAAAGGTCAGACCTCTTTCCGTGTCGATATTGATAAAATACAGGCCCAGTGCTCGCCGTTGTTTTACTTCCTGCAGCTGGACAGCGAGAGTGTGTATATTGATTTTGAACACCTGCGGCGTATGGCCGGGGAGCCGACAATACTCGGGCTTTTTGTAAAAAATCTGCTTTCCCGGCTGGAGGAGGCGACAGATGAAGAGCAGCGGGAAATACTCAGGCGCGCCCTGATGCGCGGGGTAGGGTCCCTGGCCGGAGGTATCAGCTGATGAAAGTTCAATGGCTCAAGTTAAGTCTTAAAGGGTTCGGCCGCTTTCGCGAGACGGTGGCAGTTGATTTTGCCCCAGGAGTCAACATTTGCCTGGCAGCCAACGAGCAGGGTAAATCAACGGTGGCGGCCGGCCTGGCAGGCGTTATTTTTGGGCTGCCTTCTTCCTCCGACCCAAAAGCTTTCAGCCAGGAACGCTTTCGTAACTGGCACGGTCCGGCACAATTTTCGGGGGAGCTGGAGTTTGCGGCTGGTGGTGAGTTGTTTCGCCTGCAACGCAACTTTGACAATCACCGCGTTTCTTTGCAGAGGTTCGTTAACGGCAGCTGGCAGGAGGAAATCGGCGGTGAGCACAACCCGCGGGCCCAAAAACGCAATATGCGCTACGAAGAAAGAATTACTCAGTTATTAGGGGTAGGTAACCGCGAACTGTTTACAGCTACTTTTCAGGTTACGCAGCCTTTGCCGGAGGGTGAAAAAATTGTCCCCGGCATTCAACAGCTGCTGTCGGGCGCAGGAGCCCACTATAAAGAAGCTCTGGACGATTTGGGCGAAGCGTTGAAAAAAATTACCCGTTATACCGGGAAACGGGAAATTTCACCCCGTGATATGAATCAGGACAGAATGTTGGAGATTTGCGACAAGGAAATATTTAAATTGGAGCAGGAACTGTCGGCCGCGGCCCAGTTGCTGAACGATGTCCGCGAAACGGCGGCGGCCCTGGAGAATATGCAGGACCGTTTTAATAAGCAATCCGAAGAACTGGCGGGAAAAGAGCGCCTGCTGCCGGCCTGGCAGAAGTGGCGCCTTTTACGCGACCGCTACCAGCAGGCAGCAGCACGGCAAGCCGCCCTTGCCGCTTCTCTGGAAAAGGCAGCGATGCTGGAGCGCTCAGTGGAAAATATAACGGAGACACTGGCTGCAAAGTATGAAAGGTATAAAGACTGTCCGCCTGATACCGGGGAAGCGTTAATTGTTTTTTCTTCTGCCAACGAAGAAATGACCGTAATTTTATCGGCGTTTCAGGAAACAGCCGGTGAAATCTCCCGGGAAAGTCAGGCCGCGGAGGGTCTGGAAGAGCTTTTGAACGGGGAGCTGGCCGCTGTGCGCGGTCGTGCTGAGCTGCCCCATACCTGCCGCGAGCTGAGGAGAAAGGAACTGGAACTCCAAGATTTGCAGAAAATGAAGCTGCAGCTTTCCGAACGCCTGGCTGACCTGGAAAAGCAGCTTCAGAGCTTCCCTTCCCTTGACCGTCTTGGTAAATCCCCGCTCCAGTCCGTGCAGACGCTGCGTGAGCAATGCAAGGCTATTCTGGCTCAGTGGCAGCAGTTTGCCAAAGAGCGGGCAGGCCTGGCGCAAATCACGGCGCAGCTTGAGGAATATGCGCCTTTTCACTGCGCCAGCGAGGAAGAACTGGCGGTGCTTTCTGTTTACGAAACGCGGAAAATGCGACTGGAACGGGAGCTTGAGCGCCTGAACAACGCTCGTTCCGATGTTTTGCGAAAAGTTGAGGAAGTACAACTGGCGCACAAGGCAATGATACGAGAATATGGTGAAATGGAACGGCTGGGTGACGACGCTGAAGCCCACGTGGAACGCAAACTGGAATTGCTTGCCGCAAAAAAAGAGCAGGAAGAAAAGCTGCGGCATACAACTATCAAAATTGCGCCGCGAGAATGGCCGCGTCGTGCAGTTATCGCTTTAGCCGCTTTAATCAGCGGTATTATCGCCTCCTATGCGGGTGCAAACCTGCCTGTGGCTTTCGCGGCCGCCGCTGTCACAGTCCTGCTGACAATTTTGCTTACAGGCTTTCTCGGCCAGCGGAAAGAGCGTTCCAGACCCCAGGCCAGACTCGGTGAGATCAATATCGAACTAAGGCAGGTCGATGCTTTGCTTGGCTCCTTTTCCGTCTGCGGTGAAGCTCAGCTTGGGGCGCTGCGTCAAAAGCTGCGTGAGCGTCTGGAGAGGCGCAAACAGTTAACTGAGATGCGGGAAGCTCTTCCCGGAGAGGAGCTGCTGCGGCCGCTCAAAGCCGAGCTGGAGGCAGCAAAAGAGGAGTGGCGGCTTTTTAAGGAACTGGTATCCAAGGCTGAAAGCGTGTACCCGGACGTTTCCGCTGCCTTTAATCAGTGGCGCGAACTGGAGCGGGAAGCCGCCCAACTGCAAGCGCGAACTGATGATTTTGCCTCTCTTCAGGCGCCGGCTGTCCAAGCCGGTATGCTTTTAGATGCACCGCCGGACGCCCTGCGGGCCCCGTGGCCTGAAATAGTTGCGCTTGGCGAACTGATGGGTACTGACACAAGTACTGTCAAGGCTCTTTTGTCCTGGCTGGAAACCATGGATGACGCCTGGTGGAACCAGACCGAAAGCATCGCCCGCTCTTTTGAGCAAATACTGGAGGATACGGCTGTTGTCAAAAGAGAGCTGACCGCGCTGACCGCGCCGGGTGCGGACGGTGCGCGGCGCTTCGATGCCCTGCAGCAGGAAATTGCCTCCTTAACCCTTCAGGTGTTCCCGTTCGATAGTCAGACAGACCCCATGTGGCTGGAGTCGCTGCTGGCCAGAGCCCGTGAAGCGGAAGAAGGGTTGGTCCGGCATCGCGCCGCTCTAGAGGCGTTGGATAAGCAGCGGCTGGACCTGGAGGAGAAACGCCGGATGACAGAAGAAAAACTGCGCCCGCTTCAGGAACGCCTCTCGCCTTTGCTGGCTGAGGGAGCACCAACCGAGGTCTTGCAGCGCTGGCAGGAGTACAGCCGTCTTTGCCGCATGCGGGCTGAACAAGGGAAAGAACTGGCCGGCCTTCTTTCTGCCTATGAAGTAAAGTCCCCGGGGGAATTGCGAACCAAGGTCGCAGACAGCACCAATCAGGCGGTAAATATCTTAAAACAGCGGGAAGAATTGCTGGTGTCTTTTCCTGCTTTGCCTTCATTTGAAAATGAAGATACCCAGGCCCTCGACAGCCGTTACCGGGAATTGGAGGTCAGTATAGCCCGGCTGCGGGAGGAGCAGGATTTACTGCAGGTCAGCATCAGGCAGGAGGAACTGCGCCTGGCGAAACTGCAGGGGCAGGCACCTCATAACATTGCCGGCGGAGAGCTTAGGCTGGAGGAATTGCGTAAGGAAAGCCACCGTCTGCGAGTGGAAGCCGCAGCCCTCGAAGTGGCGTACAAAGAACTTTCCAATGCTATCAGTCTTTTCTCCGAAACCTACCGTCAGGGACTGGCTGACACGGCTACCAGATATTTTTCACTTTTTACCGGCAATCAGCTGAGGGAAGTCTTGCTTGATGACCAATTCAATGTGCTTGTCAAAGAAAACGGCAAGCCCTATGCTATCGCGCAACTCAGCCAAGGCGCGCGCGACCAGCTTTACCTGGCGTTGCGCCTTGCCGTAGCCGATCTGTTGTCTGATGATATTCAACTGCCGTTTATTTTCGATGACCCGTTCTTAAACTGGGATGAAGCGAGACTGGCGATGATGCAGCAGACATTGGACACGCTGCCCGCCGGCCGGCAGGTACTGCTTTTTTCTCACCGCCGGGAATTTGCTTCCTGGGGTATCGCCTGCCGCCTGGAGTTATCAGAAACGCCGGCCGGCTAAGGTTTGGAGGCCGGCTCACCCTGACAGGCGGCAGAGCATAAACCGTTTTTCAGGTAGACTGTGCGGGTAGGGAAGGGGATTACTATTCCTTCTTCGGCGTAACGCCGGTGCAGGCGCTTGATCAGCTCATGAATAATTAAAAAACGGTTGGTAAATTCGCGGACCTGCAGTACCACATTGAAGCTGATGCCGAAATCAGCAAAGGCGGTGTAGCGGATTAGCGGCTCAAATTCACTTACTCCGCCTTCTATTTCTTCCAAAACTGACTTTGCCACCTCCAAAGTTACGCGCTCTACCTTTTCCAGGTCACTGTCATAACTGATGTTCAGCGGCACCAGTGTCGTCGTTTCTTTTTCGGGCAAATGAAAATTAGTAATTCTGGATCTGGCCAGCGTAGCGTTTGGCACTACGATCAAATTGTTGGGAAGCGCCCTGATAATGGTGTTCCGCCAGGTAATGTCCGTAACATAACCCTCTTCTCCGGTTTCCAGGCGAATGAAATCACCAACCTTGAACTGCTTGGACAAGATAATTTGCAGTCCGGAAAAAAAATTAGAAAGCGTATCCTGCAACGCCAAAGCTACGGCCAGCCCGCCGACACCAAAGGCCGTGAGGAGCGGCAGGATAGATACTCCCAGAGTCTGCAGCACGACCAGTAAACCGATAAGCAGCACCAGCAACTTGGTCAAGGCGGCAAGGATGGTAGTAGCCGGGATCATCCCCCCGGCTTTTCTGGCATACAGGTTGACGAAACCAACGGCTGTTCTGGCTGCAAACCACGTTACCGAGAGGATCAACACTACAAGCAATACCCTGAAGAAGATGTTCAGGTAAGCCGGAGCCAGCGGCAAGCCCAACAGCGCTCCGTAGATGCCGGCAACTACGAACCAGAGCGCGACTGTCCCCGGGAGAGCGCCGACAATTATTTCGTAACCTTCCCACCTTGTTTTTGCGGCTGACGACTTTAACTTTACAAGAAGGAATTTCTCAAACAACAGTCCGAGAAAAATTCCGCCTAAGACCCAACTCAGGGATGCCGCCCAGGCGTTGACTGACATATCTGACATCTTTATCCCCCCAGCAGGTGTCTGCTTTTGGTGATGAGCCTGTATAATCTGTTCCTGTCTACTAGATGCTAGCTTGTGAGTGCAAACCCGGCTGATACAACTGCTTTAGCAGTTGCGTCTGAGCAGTTACAGGAACTGACGCGTTCATGGAGAAATAGTATAATAAAGATAACGCTTGTCGCAGTTTGTTTGAAGGAGGTTAAGGCGGTTGATTCCGCTGAGAGATTCCCCGGTTTCGCGTCGCTTTCCTTATATCAATATAGCCCTGATCCTGGCTAACGTGGTGGTTTTTTATCAGCAGCTGGGTATGACTGAGGGTCAGTTGCAGGCTGCAGTTGTTGCTCATGGACTGATACCGGTACGCCTGTTCGAAAGTCTGGCCCAAGGAGAGCTGGCATTGGCTCTGGTGCCGCTGTTCTCTTATCAGTTTTTGCACGGCGGCTGGCTGCACATCGGCAGCAATATGCTTTATCTCTGGGTTTTCGGTGATAACATTGAGGACCGGCTGGGTCATGTGCGGTACCTGATTTTTTACCTTCTGACGGGTGCTCTTGCCGGAATGGCACAGTCGCTGACTGGTCCTGCCAGCGGCGTGCCGGTTATCGGCGCCAGCGGCGCGGTAGCAGGCATACTCGGAGCGTATCTGATCAGTTGCCCGCGTGCCAGGGTGCTGGCACTGATACCGGTCTTTTTCTTTCTGACGGTGGCAGAAGTACCCGCAGTTATCTTTCTTGGGTTCTGGTTTATCCTGCAGATTTTTTCCGGCGTCGCCTCTATCGGCATGGAGCTTCCTGTCGCCTGGTGGGCGCATATCGGCGGCTTTGTGGCCGGTTTGCTGCTGGTCAATATTTTCGGGAAAAAAATTGAATGCAGTTAAGCCAAGAGTTTGCTTACGGGCACCCGAGAGGGTGCCCGTAAATTTTTAGATACTGATAAAAAACCAAATAATCATCAGCGCAGCAATCACAAACTTTAACGCTGTGCCCCCGACAAAACCAATCAAAGTGCCAACCCCGGCGCGGACTGCTTGCTCCAGCTGTTTACCGCCTGTTAACTCAGCCAGGATTGCCCCTAAAAACGGCCCGATAATAATGCCAAAAGGACCCAGGAATAACCCAAACAAGACGCCGGCTGCCGCGCCCCAGGCAGCCCGGCGGCTGCCGCCGTAACGGCGTGTACCGGTTGATGCGGCCAGGTAGTCGATAAAAAAAGTCAGCAAGAGGGCCATTCCCTGCAAAAGGTAAAAGTTAGTGTCGAGAGCTGCAAAACCGGTCATTATCCCGTAGAGTAACATTCCGGCATAAATGAGGATTACGCCTGGCAGAATCGGCAGGACTATCCCCGCCAACCCCAGGAGGAAAAGGAGAACCGTTAGTACCAAAGCGACCGTTGCCATCTTACTGCCTCCTCATGTATTTTTTTATACATGACGTCGAAAATCCCTCCTGCATTTTCGACGTTGCGTATAATACAATATTCTGTCAAAAGCTGTCGGTTCCTGCGCCGTAGTATAATCTTGCCGCTTGCCGGAGCAAAATAAACAATGCAAACAAAATATCGAGGACGGTGCAAAGTGGTACAACCAGCGACTGGATTGCCTCGCGTGGCCTATTTTTGCATGGAATACGGCTTAAGCGCACGTTTACCTATATATGCCGGAGGGCTCGGAGTGTTGGCCGGCGACTATCTGAAAGCGGCTAGAGAATTGCACCTGCCTGTAATTGGGATAGGCATCCTCTGGAGACATGATTACACGGAGCAATTCATTGGGGAGAACGGCTGGCCTTACGACATCTATCCCAACTACGACTATCGCTTCGTCAAGGACACGGGGCTTACAGTAACCGTCAACATCCAGGGGAAGGACATTGCCTGCAGAGTCAGGCTGGTTGACCAGTATGAAAACGCTCCGCTCTATCTGCTGGATACCAACTTTCCGGGCAGCAGTCACGGCTGGATAACCGGGCGCCTGTACGGCGGCGGCACTCGCGAGCGCATTGCACAGGAAATGGTTTTAGGTATCGCGGGGATGCGGGCTTTGCGTGCTCTGAGCATAGAAGTTGATGTTTATCATTTTAATGAGGGACACGCGGTGCTCGGCGGACTGGAACTGATCCGTGAACAACTGGATAAGGGCAGTTCCTTTGACGAAGCATGGCGGAGCGTTCGCCGCAAGATTATTTTTACCACTCACACGCCGGTGGAGGCAGGAAACGAAAAACATGCGCCTGCAGAGCTGATGATGATGGGGGCGAACAATGGGTTGACAGAGGAACAGATGAGGCGCCTGGGCGGCGAACCGTTTAACATGACTGAGGCAGCCTTGCGCCTATGCCAGGCAGCCAACGCAGTTTCCAAACTGCATGGTTACACGGCGCGTGCCATGTGGCGCCATGTTGCCGGTACCGGGCCGATTTTCTCCGTCACGAACGGAGTTCATACCCGCACCTGGCAGTCGGTGGAGATACGCCGTGCTTTTGAACTGGGGGAGGACCTCTGGCAGCCGCATATGCGGGCAAAAGAAAGATTAATAACTTATGCCTGTCAGCACACGGACGCGCTTCTTAACCCCGAAGCCCTGCTGGTGGGATTTGCCAGGCGTGCTGCCAGCTATAAACGGTCTGACCTTATTTTTCGTGATGCGGAAGTAATTGAGCCGCTCTTGCGGGCAGGCAAGCTGCAGCTTATTTTTTCGGGCAAGGCGCACCCGGATGATGAGTACGGCAAACGGATTATCCGGGACCTTGTCATAATGGACCGCAAGTTCAAAAATTCCGTTATTTTCTTGGAAAATTACAGTATGGAAATTGCGTTGTTGATGATCCAGGGGTGCGATGTCTGGCTGAACAACCCGCTCAGACCGTTTGAAGCATCCGGCACCTCCGGGATGAAGGCGGCTATGAACGGAGTTCTGAATTTAAGCGTGGTAGACGGGTGGATAGGTGAAGGACCTCAACACGGTATCTCCGGCTGGCTGCTGGATCAGCTCACAAATCCTGGCAGCGCCGAGGAGCAGAACAGTCACGACCTTCAGCAGCTCTATAAAGTGCTGTTGCATGAAGTATTGCCGACTTACTATCACGACCGGGAAAAATGGACGGACATGATGCGGGCCAGTATCGACATGTCGCATTATAAATTTTCTGCTTCCAGAATGATCAGGGAGTATTACGACCTCCTGTATCACCGGGTAACGGAAGCGCAGGCAGATATTACAGCCCCGTGGATGATTCCGGGACTGCACAACACAGAACAGTATTACCGGCAATAATCCTTCCCGCAGCCTCATGACCGAAGGGGTGCCCCTGCGCAGGAGTACCCCTTTGTTTTTTTGTCAGGCGGCAGGAAATCAAAGGGCTTGGTCGAAAGAATTCTCCAACTGGAAAAGGAAGGATGCCGCCGGACATGAAAAAAGTTCTTGTAGCGGATTCATATGACACAGCCTGCCGTCACTTATCTAAAGCCCTCAACGAGGAGGGATACCAGGTTGTATGTGCCAGGGACAACAGGGAATTTGAAGAGGCGCTGGATTCCACTATCGATCTGATTTTGCTGGGGCTTGAGCCTGATGAACAGTACTTTGACATTATCCGTTACGCCAAAAACGGCTGTTTTGCCCAAGTCCCGCTGCTTGTTCTGGCGCGTCCGGCTGACAAGCAGGCTGTGCTTCGGGCGCTGGCCTACGGCGCAGATGATTATATTATCAAACCGGTTCACGATACTTTATTAACGGCAAGGCTGGCTCAGCTGCTCAAAATGGAACAACGCGAAAAAGATACGCTGACTGAATACATAACGTTTAACTGCTACGAATTGCTGGAGCTGGAGCTTAAACGGGCCTACCGGGGGAAACAATCCCTCTCTTTGCTGTTGATCTCCTTCCTGTTCCCGTTAAAGTCGGGGGCAGGACAACTTGTCAGCGTATTGGAAGGGCTGTTACGGGATATTGATGTAGTCGTCCGCTATAGCCTCCATGAACTGCTGCTTATTCTGCCCATGACCGGAAAGGACGGGGCGCTGCATGTTTTGGGAAAAGTTACTAGGGCCCTTGATTCCCTGGAGTATTTAACCGAGACAACCGGATACAGCCGCTTTGTTGCTGCAGTCGCTACTTTCCCCGAGGACGCCATTGATAAGAAAGGGCTCTTTGTCCGCCTGGAACAGCAACTTCGCCAAAAAGAATTGTAATCGGTTTTATGTGGGGGTTTAGTATGCACGCTCTGCTGGTGATCGACATGTTAAATGATTTTTTGCTGCCGGAAGGCAAGTTGTATGTGGGAAGCGCAGGACGAAACATTATTTCATTTATCCGTGACCGGATCAAGGAATGCCGCAAAACCGGAGGAAAGGTTGTCTATATCTGTGACAGCCACAGGAATGATGATGCTGAGTTTGCGATGTTTCCGCCGCATTGCCTCCAGGGAACGGCCGGAAGCCAAGTGGTTGACGAATTGGCGCCGTCCCAGGAAGACATTCTTATCGTAAAGCGCCGCTACAGTGCTTTTTTTGCCACTGACCTGGACCCTACCCTGCGGGAGCTTGGCCTCACTCACCTTGTGCTGACCGGGGTATGCACCAACATTTGTGTCTTATATACCGCGGCAGACGCCCGCAACCTGGGCTATCAGGTTACCGTTTTCCGTGAAGGTGTCGCCAGTTTCAGTACAGAAGCCCATAGTTTTGCCTTGGGAGAAATGGGGCAAGTGCTTGGTGTTACCGTAAAATAAATTTATTCTCCGGGTCCAAGTTTCGTCAGGGGAATAAAAACAGCCTGTCTGTACATATTATATGCTTGTAACGAAGTAACTAATGAGCAATGAGTGGTGAAAAATGCCTGACGAATTCCCCCAGGAACAGCTTTCAGAAGCTGAGCAGCTTTTTTATGCCTCGACGAGCAAAAAGAACCTCAGCGGGGTTCGCGGCCGCGCTTCCAGAACCGGGCGCACCGGTGCAATCATGACCCCTGTGGATTTCCTTAAAGGAAAAGCAAAAAAAGATTACATGAAGAACAGTGAGGTGATTTTATACAACATGTACGACAGTCAGATTATTCCCTACGACGAATTTAAGACTCTGCCTGTGGAAAAGCAGGTAGCACTGATGACCAGATGGAGAGAGGAGATAGGGACCAACAATATTATCAAGGAACTCAGAATTTCCCGCAAAAAATTTTATGAGGAAGTTCTGAAAACCCTGGGGATTGAGACAAAGCCCCGGGGCAGCGGCAGGCGTCAGCCGAAGAAAGGGGAAACTGTACTCAGTGAAACAATAATTCAGCCGATTTTCATGATTGTAGCCGAAGGTCATTATCCGGGCAGATCTCTGGCCGCAAAAATGGCGGGACTGGCCGGTGCCCTTGACAGTGACGGTGAATACGCGGTTAAAATAGAAATAAAGGAGCTAAAGACTGGAGTTGGTATTGTATAATCCCAGCCGCTATTGTATGATATTCGTGAGTGACTGGGGGATTTATGATGACGGTCGAGGAAAAACTTAAAACGTCAGGTTTATCGCTGCCACCGGCTCCAATGCCTGTCGGTGCTTATGTGCCGGCGGTGCTGGCTGGCAAACTGCTGTTTACTTCGGGGCAACTGCCCCTGCAGGACGGCGTTTTACGGTACAGCGGCAAAATAGGGGTTGACCTAACGGAGAAGGAAGGCTGCGAGGCGGCGCGCCTCTGCGCGATTAACGCGCTGGCTGCGGCCGGAAGCGTAGTGGAACTTTCCCGTTTGAAGCGGGTGCTTAAGGTGACCGGTTATGTAAACTGCCTGCCGGAATTTACGGCACATGCCAAGGTAATCAACGGTGCCTCGGAGTTGCTTGCACCGTTGTTCAGCGGGGGGCACGCCCGCGCAGCCGTAGGTGTGGCCTCGTTGCCGCTGGGTGCTGCCGTGGAGTTGGAAATGATTATTGAAATTGAATAGGCTGAGGGCTGATTTTTGAGTGCGGCGCGCCTTTGGCCGGACGAAAAAAACAGTGGTACCTGCCCACTGTTTTTCTATGTTGCTGTCATTGGACGCATGATGGCCTGAGCAGTTACGATAAATAGAAGTACAGGTGTAATTATGAGGCTACAGAAATTTTTAGCGGCAGCCGGTATTTGCTCGCGGCGTGCCGCAGAGGAAATGATCGCCGAGGGCCGGGTACGTGTTAACGGCGTAATTGTTACTTCAGCGGGAACGACTGTAAAACCGGAACGGGACTTGGTGGAAGTTGACAACAAAAGGGTTTTCCGGCTGCCGGAAAAAGTTTGCCTGTTGTTGTACAAGCCCACCGGCTGCTTGACATCTTTGTATGATGCCTGGGGCCGTCCCACTGTGGGGGAGTTGGTCAGAGATGCCGGTATTCGTCTCTTTCCCGTGGGACGGCTGGATCTGGAAACAAGCGGCGCACTGCTATTGACTAACGACGGGGAGCTGGCCCACCGGCTGACGCATCCTTCCTTTGGCGTGCCAAAGGAATACTTGGCGCGTGTCGGCGGCCTGCCAACCCCGCCTGTGCTGCAGCGCCTCAGGACAGGCGTACCGCTGGAGGACGGCATTACAGCTCCGGCCAAAGTAAGTTTGGTTAAAAAAGGAAGGGCAAGTGCGCTGGTCTCATTGATCATCCATGAAGGCAGGAATCGTCAGGTGCGCCGTATGCTGGCGGCGGTGGGGCACCCTGTCCTTAGTTTAAAGCGTGTTCGTTTCGGGCCGCTGACATTAACCTCTCTTCAGCCGGGAGAATGGCGGCGGCTCCGGGAGGATGAAGTAAACGCCCTGCGGGAAGCGGTAAAGGGATTCTGAAGGGTATCTAAGACGAAGATAGCTAAAGGAGGTGAACAGATGAAAAAACACTTTTCTTACAACAAAAAAGCAACCGGCAAAGACGAGATTGGGGACAAACTGCAGATTATCCCGCTGGGTGGCATTGGTGAAATCGGTAAAAACATGTATGTTATCCGTTGTCAGGATGAAATACTGGTCATTGATGCCGGCCTGGCTTTTCCGAGCGATGAAATGCTGGGAATAGACGTGGTGATTCCTGATATTTCGTACCTGCTTGAGAACCGCGACAAAATCCGCGGCATTGTCCTGACCCATGGTCATGAAGACCATATCGGGGCTCTGCCCTACATTTTGCCGCAATTAGACGTACCCGTTTACGCTACTAAGCTGACGCTGGGTCTGACCCGTGAAAAACTGCGCGAGCACAACCTGCTGGAAGACAGCCGGCTTTATACTTTCGACCCGCAGGAAAAGCTGCACCTTGGAAATTTTAAGCTGGAGTTTTTTCGCACCAATCACAGCATTCCGGATTCGGTTGGCGTGGCTGTCCACACCGCGGCAGGCACGGTGGTGTGTACCGGAGACTTCAAGTTTGACCAGACACCGGTCAATGACCGGCCGACCGACTATTACCGCCTTAGCAAACTGGGCGAAAAAGGGGTTCTGGTGGTGCTTTCAGACAGCACCAACGCTGAACGGCCCGGTTACACCCTGTCAGAAAAAGAAGTGGGTGTAGCAATCATGGACATCTTTCATACGGCGAAACAGCGCATTATTCTGGCGACCTTTGCTTCCAACATTCACCGGATTCAACAGGTGATAGACGCCGCCTGCTACTACAGGCGCAAAGTGGCGGTAGTAGGGCGCAGTATGGAAAATGTGGTGAAAGTAGCTAATGAATTGGGTTATTTGCAGGTCTGCGAAGGTACTATGGTCGACATCGACGAACTGAATAGCCTGCCTCCCGAACAGGCGGTGATTCTGACTACCGGCAGCCAGGGCGAACCAATGTCCGCTCTGACACGCATCTCGATGTCCGAACACAAAAAAGTGGAGATTATGCCCGGTGATACGGTAATTATTGCCGCCACACCCATCCCCGGCAACGAGAAGCTGGTTTCCAGGACGATTGACAACTTGTTTAAAAGAGGGGCCAATGTTATTTATGAGCGCGTTTCAGGCGTTCATGTTTCGGGCCACGGCTCTCAGGAAGACCTTAAACTGATGTTGAACCTGTTGAAACCGCTGTATCTTATCCCGGTCCACGGCGAATACCGCCACCTGATCCATCATGCCAAACTGGCCACAAAAGTAGGTATCCCGGAGGAAAACATTTTTATAGCCGAAAACGGACAGATTCTGGAATTTACTGCTGACTCCGGACGTCCGGCGGGCAGCGTGACAGCCGGCAGGGTCCTGGTAGACGGACTGGGTGTGGGAGACGTAGGCAACATTGTCTTGCGCGACCGCCGGATTTTGTCCCAGGACGGCATTCTGATTGTGGTCATGACTGTGGACCCGCTGACAAACAAAGTAGTGGCCGGCCCGGAAATTTTCTCACGCGGCTTCGTTTATGTGCGCGAATCGGAGAAGCTGATGGAGGAAGCACGGGAACATGTGACCCGCTGCCTTGAAAAGAACAGCAATAATAATGGCAGAAGGTCCGAGTGGGGCCTGCTGAAAAGCCTGATTCGTGACACGCTTTCCCGTTATGTCTGGGAGAAGACGCGCCGCCGGCCGATGATCCTGCCGATTATCATGGAGGCTTCCCACTAAAGAGCAGCCGGCCGGGCCTTATTGACTGGTCCTGCGCAATGTGGCAAGCTCTAATATGTTTCCAGGTCTTAAATCCGGGTCCAGATAATGCCTGGGATCGGTGGAAATCAGCCGTACCACTTTCACTTTGCCGGAGCCAAGCGGCTCAACCAGGAGTGTCGCGCCGTTGTGCCAGGGGAGTTCGCTATACGAAGGCTGACAGCTGCAGCTGCCCTCCATGACGGCTTCCAGGGGCATTATAGTCCAGAGCATCAGGGTTTCATCTCCCCGTTATAACGCTCGTCTACCAGCTGCTGAAGTTTTTTAAACGCCTGACCCAGTCCTCCCATTTCATTGATGAGCCCGTCCCGGACCGCGTCCCTGCCTACCATTACGGTACCGATGTCCCGCGCCAGCTGATCAGTGCAAAACATCAGCTGGCGGAATTTTTCTTCCGATATGCGGGAATGTCTGGTAACAAACTTGATAACGCGGTCCTGCATTTTATCCAGATACTCATAGGTTTGCGGCACGCCGATGACCAGACCGCTTAGGCGAATGGGATGAATAGTCATCGTCGCCGTTTCGGTAATAAACGAGTAGTCGGCACTGACGGCGATAGGGACACCGATGCTGTGGCCGCCGCCTACCACCAGTGAAACGGTGGGCTTGGACAAAGTGTCGATCATTTCGGCGATAGCGAGGCCTGCCTCCACATCGCCTCCCACGGTGTTCAGGATAACCAGTAACCCGTAAATTTTAGGGTTTTGTTCGATTGCCACCAGCTGGGGGATGATGTGTTCGTACTTGGTCGTCTTGTTTTGGGGCGGCAGGGTGATATGCCCTTCAATCTGTCCGATAATAGCCATACTGTGAATGTTGCTGTCCGCTAACTGGGGAACGGTTGCCTGTCCTAACTGCTCGATATTTTGCAGCACGCCGTCTTCTTTGGTTGCTTCTTTTTCTTTGGTTTCTTCAGGTTTCGGCGGTTCGTCAGCCTGCTTGCCGCCGACAGGCGGCAAGAGACGTTGCCGGCGTGGGAAAAAAGCCAAGCGATCAACTCCCGGGACTGTTTTTTTGTAACTGCTCAGGCCATCATGCAACGCCAACTGCTTGCTTATTTTTCCTGAGGTTCGGCCCGCTTATACAAGTTAAGGGCGGCGCCCTCCCTCTGCAAGAAACGAACTGATTTCCAGGGATGCCAGACGCATATAGAGCGGCAGGGCAGCGCGAACCTCAGGGGAGAAAAAGACTCCCGGGGAAAGGTGTGCCGGCTCAAGCCCGAGGACAGTGATATCACGCAGACGCGCCGGGAAAAACCGCGCTGCCAGGTGCAGCAGGTGCATCTCGTGCAAGGACAGGGCCTCTGTCAGCAGCAGGCGGCCGGCGCGCAGGCGATAGACAGTTCCCGGCCGCTGCCCGCCCTGCAGAGCGTCCAGCAAAAGCAAGCACCCCGGGCGTCGCAGTAAAGTCACCGCGGACAGGCTGCCGATTCCCAGGGAATGAAAGCGGACCTGCGGCGGCCAGGCCGCTTGTCTAAGCATGGACAGGGTGTGCGGGCCTATCCCGTCATCCGACAGCAACTCGTTGCCGAGGGCGGCCACCTGCAACTCAGGCATGGTTCACAACCTTTTCTTTCTAGTTGTCAGAGGATGCTTAACTGTTCCGCCGAACATGGCTTTCAGTTTAACAGCGCTGCCGGTGAGGGCGAGATAAATATGGACGGCGATGACGGCGGCAAGCAGTACAGCGGCAAGGTAATGTATGAGACGGGCCGCTCCCGGGCTGCCGAACAGTAAAGTCAGCCCGGCTAACTGCGGCGGAGGCCGGAGCAAGACGACTCCGCTGACAAATAAGAAGGGCATGGTGAAAAAAATCCCGGTAAAGAGCAGGCGTTGCACGACAGTATACTTGTGAGGCTGCGGGGGTTTTCCCACCAGAAAAAAATAATAGCGCAGCCAAGGTCCGATTTCCCGTAATTCGTGGCGCCGGCAGACAAGGAGTTCACGCCAGCCGCGCTCCGGGAACGCCAGGTACAGCCGGAAAATAAGCAGGGCAGCCAGCAGCGGGGTCAGCAGCGCGTGTGCCAGGCGCGCCGAGTACAGATTGGGAAAACCGGCGAGAGGAAAACTGATGGCAAAGCCGCTCCACAGCTTTAAGGCTATGACGCTCAGAAAAAGAAAATGAAAGAGGCGGATCGCCAAAGGTTGGCGCAACGGCTCACCACCCTGACTGTCAGATTTGCCGCCAGAGGCGGGAGGCGCCGTCACGCTGCAGCACGTGTACGGCACAGGAGATACAAGGGTCGAAAGAGCGTATCACGCGGCCCGCTTCCACCGGGTTGTCCGGATCGGCTACCGGAGTGCCGATGAGCGCCTCTTCCAGCGGGCCGCGGCGGCCCTGCCCGTCCCGCGGGGACAGGTTCCAGGCTGACGGGGTGACAATCCGGTAAACAGAGATGCGCCCGTTTTCGCTCTGCAGCCAGTGGGCCAGCGGACCGCGCATGGAGTCGCTCATTCCCGAACCTTCTCCTGAGGCCGGCAGGGGGTCGAGCCAGTTAATGGTTGGGCCGCCGGGAACAAGTTGGCGCAGCCAGTCGTTCATCCTGACGGCAATTTCTTTCGCTTCCAGGGCGCGGGCCATCAGCCGGTCCATCACGGAAATACCGTTGCGGTAGATGCCGGCCAGCCACAGGCGGGCCAGCGGGCCCCCCTCAAAGGGGAGTTCTTCATAGCGCGGCGCCTGAATCCAGGAATAGCCCGCCTGCTTGTTTGGCGCCGGCTGGCTGTGCTCCTGCAGGGGCGCCAGCGGCTCTTCCCTGCCGTGGTACCAGGAGTGAGAGATTTCTCGGGTAATCAATCCAGCTTGCAAGGCTTCCTGTTTTTGCCCGAAGCGTACCGCGCCGGCGGGGAAGACGCGGCCGGCGCCTTTTGCTCCCACCCGGTACTGCCCGAAGGAGAGCAGGTTGCCATAGCCCGTGCCGACAGCAAAATAGTCTGCGTAGCAGCGGGAGATGTCTTCAACATCCGGCAGGAGTTTATCCCGGATGAATTTGTCAAGATGTGAAAGCAGCGACTGAAAGCGTACGACCTTGTCGGCGGCCACTTTTTCAGTTACCCCGCCGGCCACAATTGCTTGCAGGTGCGGGGCTTTGCCGCCGAAAACCGCGACCGCCTTGTGGGCCATACCTGAGGTTTCCAGTGCTTCCAGGTAATGTTGCTGAATTCGTGACTGCACCGGCTTAGGCAGGCGGTAATCGCCGCGGCGCGGTGCTCCGCCGGGCGCGCCCGGCGGAGCGCTGATATAGTCCGGGATAACCAGCAGGTAAAGGAAGCGCAGATGGTTTTGCAGCGTGTCGGCGCCATACATCAGGTTGCGCAGCAGCAGCCCGTTATGCGGCACTTCGATCCGGAAGGCGTCCTCCAGTGCCTGAGCGCCGGTTATGGCGTGAGCCGAGGAGCAGATGCCGCAGATTCGTTGCGTGAGATACACGGCGTCATGCGGGGCGCGGCCCTGCAGCATCTGCTCAAAGCCGCGAAACAGCAGGCCGCTGGCCCTGGCCTCACTGACCCGGCCGTCCCGGATCTCCAGCTCCACGGAAAAATAGCCGTGCGTGCGGGTCAGCGGGTTAATCGTGATCTTGCGCATCTTTTCCTCCTGAAGTTTCTTGGGGTGCAGAGACCGGGGCGAGGCGGTTTTTGCCCAGTCGCCGCCTGGCGAAGCCGGCAGCCAGATGGCCGCCGATGCCCAGGGCGGTGGCGGCGCCAACCGCTTTCGTAACGCTGACGGCCGTGGACCTGATGCCGGCGGGAAGATGTACGTCGCCCAGGCGGGCAAAAAACGGGGCGGTGCCCCCGTCCGGAAAATCGGGGGCGGCACAGCCGATACATGGATTACCGGCGTTGATGCACCAGTTCACGCCGTCGTTAAACTTTCTGGTCGGGCAATCGGCATGGGTGATAGGCCCCTTGCAGCCCACTTTGAGCAGGCAGCCCTCCCCGCCCGGCGCTTGCGCGAATTTGCCGTCAAAAAAAGCAAAGCGGCGCGGGCAGAGGTCATGAACCAGCTTGCTGAAAAAAAGGCGCGGGCGCCGGAACTCGTCCGTTTCTGGCAAGCCGTACAGCAGCAGGTGTACCAGGGTGCCCACCATCCAGTCGGGATGAGCGGGGCAGCCGGGCACGTTGATCACCGGCTTACTAGTGACCACCTCCCAGACCCCTTTCGTGCCGGTCGGGTTGGGGATGGTTTTGGCCGGACCGCCGAAAGCCGCGCAGTTTCCCACCGCCACCACCGCCCGCGCCGCTTCAGCCAGCCAAGGAATCACTTCTGTCGCATAAAGAGGGAGACCGTCATTTGCACCGATTATTACTGCTTCCGGCATACCTAGCGGGATACCGCCTTCTACTACGAGAATAAAGTTGTCACGCTGCTTTTCCCTGGTGTCGTACAGGATTTGCACCGCCTCGTTGTTTTGCGGCCACATCAGGAGCTGACTGTAGCGCAGGTCGATGATTTCCTCCAGCACTTCACGCAGCGCCGGGTCGGCGCTGTTGTCCAGGGAAACGGTATTCCCGGTGCAGGACGTTCCCTCAATCCAGAGCACCGCAGGTTTTCCGCCCGGCAGCAGCCGCAAAGCCCTGGCCAAATCCGGCAGCAGCAACTGCGACAGACTGGCGGCGACGGTCGTTTGTACGCATAGTTTCAGGAATTTGCGCCTTGTCAGCAAAAAATGACGCCCCTTCACGGTTTGCTGCTATTTTTTCATATTCTGTGCAGATTTATAACTGGCGGGGCATACCTTTTAGCGGTGAGGCAGTTGCAAGTATTTATTGCCCTGGCAATTGGACTGTTGTTTTTTTTCACAGGCCTGCGGTTAATGACCGGAAGCCTGAAGAGGCTGGCAGGAACGGGAAGGCCGTTTATCCTGGAGCGCTGCTCCCGCAACCGCTGCAGTGCCTTTATGTGCGGGCTGCTGTTTACTTCCCTGACGCAGAGCAGTTCTCTGACCACAGTCCTGGTAGTGGGTGGCGTTGATGCCGGCCTCCTGCCTTTCAGGCCGGCATTGGCCATGATCATCGGAGCCAATGTCGGGACTACGGTAACCGGGCAGCTGCTGACTGCCGGCCTGCTCGACTTTGCAGGCTGGCTTACTGTGACCGGGACGGCAGCCGCGCTCTTTTCCCCGTCCGGCAGGGCACGGTCTGCCGGACGGGCTGTCGCCGGACTTGGTTTACTGCTTTATGGTTTCAGAGCAATGTCCCAGGCAGTTGTACCCCTCGGGCAGGCAGTGTGGTTTTCCGGCCTGCTTTCCGCAGCAGAGCACCATCCGCTGCTTGGAGTGCTGGCCGGCGTGGCGGCGGCGGCCGTGGTCCAGAGTTCAAGTGCCGTAATCGGGATGGTCCTGATGCTGGCGCAAACCGGCCGGCTTTCCCTGGAGGCCGGTGTCAGCCTAGTGGTTGGCGCCGATATCGGCACCTGCGTAACAGCGCTGCTGGCGGGCCTTGGCGCCGGAACCGCCGCTAGGCGGGCGGCGCTGGCCCACCTGTTGTTTAACCTTTTCAGCGCAGCGCTGGTGCTGATAATTTTCCCGCTGTTTATTCCTCTAGCGGCAATTACAGCCGATGGTGCGCCGCGCCAGCTGGCCAACGCCCACACTCTTTACAACCTGATTGGCGCGGCAGTGCTGCTCCTGCTTCTCAATCCTTTCCAGCGGTTAACGGAAAAATTGCTTTAACTGGAAAAACCCGTAGGGAAAAAGGATTTTCCTTTTGTCTGACGAACAATAACCGCGATACCCTCAACATTGTTGAAGGATGATGAGATGAGTTTACTGGAAGGAATTTTACTCGGTATTTTACAGGGATTGACGGAATTTCTCCCGGTTTCCAGTTCGGGACACCTGGTAATTTTCCAGGACTTTTTCGGTGTCCGTCTGCCGGGGATTACTTTCGAGGTCATGGTCCATTTCGGCACGGTATTATCGGTATTCTGGGTTTTTGGCGGCGACATTGTCAGAATTATTCGTTGTTCTCCTCATAAAAAAAAGGAACGCCGTTTTTTGCTGATGCTGATGCTGGGTGTCATCCCCACCGGTCTGATGGGGCTGTTGTTCCGCGATTTTTTTAAAGCGTTTTTTGAATCGACCCTGACTGTCGGGATTATGTTGCTGCTGACCGGAGCAATCCTTTACTCCCTGCAAAACTTGCGGCCCGGCGTAAAAGATGAAGCGACGATCAAACCAAGGGAGGCCCTGTTTATCGGCTTTATCCAGGGGTTGGCCATTATGCCCGGCCTTTCCCGCTCCGGTGCCACCATTGCCGCCGCCCTGTGGAGCGGGTTGGACCGCCAAACGGCGGTCAGGTTTTCTTTTCTTGTTTCTGTCCCGGTGATTCTTGGCGTCACAATGCTGGAGGTCATAACCCTACGGGAAGCAGGGTTTAACAGCCTGACCGGCGGCGTATGGGCCGGGACGCTGGCCGCCTTTTTGTCCGGGATATTGGCGATTAAGGTTTTTGTCCGCCTCTTGCAGGCGGGCCGCTTCCGCTACTTCGCCTACTACTGCTGGCTGGCCGGCGGTCTGGTTATTGTGCTGAAACTGGCCGGACTTTAATTAATTTTTGGAGGGAGAATATGCCTCTGCGCGCTTCAGGATGGGACATAAGAGCACAGGTCCGGGCGGTAGTTTTTTTGGCCGCGGCGGCCCTGAGTTTTGCGGCGCTGACGTTTACCGCCCAGACAGGCGAGGTGGGCATCTTTTTTAACAATGTCCTGCGCCTGCTGGCCGGGGAAGCGGCTTTACTCGTGCCTGTTCTCCTGATCAGTTGTCTATTGCTGAACGCTTTGCAGACGAAGGTGGCGAACGTACGCCAGCGGCTGCTTGGAACAGTGCTGATCTTTTGCCTGGCCTTGGTCTTTGCTCAGATGCAGGGTATGACCGGGCAGCTGGATCCCATCCGGGAACACGGCTTCCCCCGGGCCAGCCTGCGCTTTGGCTACGAGCAGCAGGGGGGCGGCCTGATAGGAGCCCTGTTTTCCGTGATCTTATTTGTTCTGTTCCGGGATGTCGGCAGCTATATAGTTTTAGCGGCGCTGGCACTGATTGCCTTTCTGCTGGTTACCAACTACTCGCTGACACGGCTTTTTGCCGGCATATGGATTGTCCTTGCCGCTGCCGGGAGGGCTGCAGGAAGGATGTTTAAAGCTTTGTTTGCCTGGATAACCGTCTCTTCCGCAGCCGGTGACGATGACGAGGAGGACGGGGAAGACGAGGCAATAAACACCGGAAAAACGACGGCGACGGCGGAACCACAGCCGGAGGCCGGACCGGCAGTGCCCGACCCGCTGCCGTTTACGCTGCCGGTGCAGCAGTTGCCGTCTGTGCAGGAGACGGCGCCGGCGGCGTGCAAACGCCCGCTCGGCACTGAGGCTTTTAAGTCGTACAGCAACTGCGGCATTCCGGCAGCCGCCAGACGGGCGGACTACCTGCTGCCGCCGTTGTCGCTCCTTTCCAGGCTGCCGCGCGCAAAAGACAATCAACAACAGAAGAGTGTGGCTGAACGGGCCAAAATTCTGGAGCGGACACTGGAGAGCTTTGGGGTTAAGGCCAAAGTGGCTGATGTTCAAACCGGGCCAACTGTAACGCGCTTTGAAGTTCAGCCGGAAGCCGGCGTGAAGGTCAGCAAAATTGTGGCTTTGGCGGATGACCTGGCGCTGAATCTGGCCGCTCCTGACGTGCGGATCGAAGCACCTATTCCCGGCAAGGCTGCCGTGGGCATTGAAGTTCCCAACAAAGCGGTGGCACCGGTATACTTGCGTGAGGTGCTGGAGGACGAGCTGTTTCAAAAGGCCGACTCCTTCCTGACTGTTGCTTTGGGTAAAGATATTACCGGCAATCCTGTTTTGGCGGATTTGATGAAGATGCCGCATCTGCTGATTGCCGGCTCTACCGGTTCCGGCAAAAGTGTCTGCCTCAATGCGCTGATTGCCAGCATTCTGTTTAAGGCGACGCCCAAAGAAGTAAAATTCGTGATGATCGATCCCAAAATTGTAGAACTGAGCATTTTTAACGGGATTCCCCACCTTCTGCTGCCGGTCGTCACCGAACCCAGGAAAGCAGCGCAGGCCCTAAAAAATATGGTAAAGGAAATGGCCCGCCGTTACGAGCTTTTTGCCCGTGAAACCGTACGGGACATTCGCAGTTACAATGAAAAAATAAGGCAGCTGACCACAGCGCAGGAACAGCTCCCGTATATCGTGGTGATTATTGATGAGCTGGCTGACCTGATGATAGTGGCGGCTGCCGATGTGGAAGATTCCATCGCCAGGTTGGCCCAGATGTCGCGAGCCGCCGGCATCCACTTGGTTATTGCCACGCAGCGTCCTTCCGTAGACGTGATTACCGGTGTCATCAAAGCCAACATCACTTCCCGGGTAGCCTTCGCCGTTTCTTCACAGGCCGATTCCCGGACTATTCTTGACATTGGCGGAGCCGACCGCCTGCTGGGGCGGGGCGACATGCTTTTTCATCCCCTTGGCGCGCCTAAGCCCTTCCGCGTCCAGGGCGCGTTTATCAATGAGCGGGAGCTCCATGCGCTGCTGGAATTTATTAAGGAGCAGGGAGAGTCCGTGCCCTGTGAACAGTTTCTGCCTGGTGAAGACGTTGAGGAAGAGTGGCAGGATGAAGACGGACTGTTTCCGGAAGCGGTCATGTTAGTCGCCGAAGCGGGAACGGCTTCTATTTCCCTGCTGCAGCGCCGCCTGCGTATCGGCTATACCCGCGCGGCGCGGCTGATAGACGACATGGAGCGGCGCGGCTTTGTCGGCCGGTTTGAAGGAAGCAAAGCCCGGGAAGTCATGCTGACGGCTGACCAGGCACAGCAGCTGCTGTTTAGCGGCCGGGAACAGTAAGCCAGTTGATTAAATGAGGTGGGGGAAGATGGCGGAAATCGGCCGCGAGTTGCGGCAGGCACGGGAGGAAATTGGCCGGAGCATCGAGGATATTTCCGGCGCCACCATGATAAGTCAAAAGTACCTGCGGGCTCTGGAAACGGAAGACTGGACGGTTTTCCCCGGCGAAGTTTACTTAAAAGGCGCCTTGCGCAAATACGCCGGAGAAGTCGGGCTTGATCCTGGACAGGTGCTGGCCTGGTATGAGGCGACTAAGACCAGCCGGAACAAGGGAGAACAAGCAGTGCCGGCACCGGCATTGCCGCTGCCTGAAAAAGAAAGGGTCGTCCGCGTTGCTGCCAGGCGGCTGAACAAGCGGCGGCTGTTCCTGGTGCTGTCAGTCCTGACGCTTGTTGTTTTGCTGTTCCGCTTCACTTACGTCTGGCTTGTCGGCCGGGAAAACGCAGTACAGCCGCCCCCGCCTCCGCCGCCCGTCACAGACCCGGTCTACGAGCCCCCGGCCCTGGCTCCGGAGGTTCCGCTCCGCCCGCCGGAGCAGGAAGCGCCATTATTGCGGATTGAACGGGATCCCACGCCGGGAGTGGTGGCGTTTACAGTTTATGGCGCGGAAAACCTGCAGGCGGAACTGTCTTTCAGCGAACGCTGCTGGATAGCGGTGACCGCGGACGGCCGTCGTATCCTGGAGCGGAATTTTGCGCCCGGCCAGACCTACCAGGTGCTGGCGGCAAACAGTCTCCGCCTGCGTATCGGCTATCCTCCGGGCATCGCTATGTCGGTGAACGGTCTGACGCTGGAGCTGCCTGCCGGGGCGCATCCTGTCACACTGGAAATCAACCGCCGGTAAAAAGCAGGTAACTACCCTTTTAACGGCCTGTTTAGTTACAAAAGCAGCCTGCCCCCTTTTTGGAGGTTGAATTTTATGAAGGAAAAATACAGTTTAACCGGGGAGAGAATGTACGCGGTCCTCAACTCCACTTACGACGGGATTGTAGCCATAGACACCGCCGGCCGGGTCACATTGTTCAACGCCGCGGCGGAGCGGCTGCTGGGCCATTCCGCTGAGACGGCTTTGGGTATGCACGTCAACGAAGTTATACCGGGCACCACGCTCTGCCAGGTTCTGGAAGACGGCAGGCCTCAGTTGGGTGTGATTTTGGAGGTAAACGGCAATACGCTGCTGACAAACCGTACCCCTGTGTTAAGAGGAGGAGAGATCGCCGGCGCGGTCGCCGTCTTTGAAAATATCGCCGGGATTAAAGAATTGCACAAGACGCTGGATGATACCCGCACTTCCGTAGAAGTACTGGAAACGATCCTGGACAGCACCTACGACGGCATTGTTCTGGTGGACAAACAGGGCATTGTCACGAAAATCAACCGGGCTTATCTGGATTTTCTCCGAATCAAAGAAGAAGACGCCGTGGGGAAACATGTTACCGAAGTGATAGAGAATACCCGAATGCATATTGTGGTGGAAACAGGCAAGGCCGAAATTGGCCACGCCCAAAAGATTCGCGGCAGTGAAATGGTGGTAATGCGTCTGCCCATTTTCAAAAACGGGGAAGTGGTCGGTGCCGTGGGTAAAGTGATGTTCAGGGACCTGCGCGAACTGAAAGCCCTGGCCGAAAACCTGAACCTGATCGAAAACGAACTGAAATATTACAAGACTGAACTTCACCGTCTGAAAGGCGCAAAATACACGTTTGAAAACATTATCGGCAACAGCGAACAAATTTCCGCGGCCAAGCAACTGGCCAGACAAGCGGCAGCTTCTGACTCCACGGTGCTGATTTACGGAGAAAGCGGCACGGGCAAAGAAATTTTTGCCCATGCTATCCATAATTACAGCTACCGTCACTTCGGGTCTTTTGTGCGCGTTAACTGCGGGGCGATCCCCGGGACGCTGTTTGAGTCGGAACTGTTCGGCTATGAAAAGGGAGCTTTCACAGGTGCCCAGAAGTGCGGCAAGCCCGGCAAGTTCGAACTGGCTAACAACGGGACGATTTTCCTGGATGAGGTCGGCGAGATGCCCCTGGAGATGCAGGTTAAACTGCTCAGGGTCCTGCAGGAAAAGGAAATAGAACGCGTGGGCGGGACAAAGCTGCTGCCGCTCGATGTGCGCGTCATTGCCGCTTCCAACAAACCGCTGGAAGAACTGGTAAAAGAAAAGAAGTTCCGGGAGGATTTGTTTTACCGGCTGAATATCTTCCGGATCGAGCTGCCGCCGCTCAGGGACATTCCCAAGGATATTCCGCTGATGGCCAGGCACCTGGTCGCCGAGCTGAACGAGTCTCTTGGCACCGCGGTATACGGCTTAAGTGAAGAAGTGGTGCGGATTTTTCAGAAATACACCTGGCCCGGCAACGTACGTGAACTGCGCAACGTACTGGAGAGAACGGTAATTGTCAACCGGCACGGCGAAATCCAAAAAAACCAGCTGCCCCTTTACTTGCTGCAAAACGAGCTGCGCTTGACCGATGATTTGCTGCAACTGAAAAAAGATTTCCCCGGCAAACTGGACCGGGTTTTACAGGACGCGGAAAAAGCGCTGATTCTCAAAGCGCTGGAAATGACCGGCAATAATAAACGGCAGGCCGCTCACCTGTTGGGCATTCACCGTTCGGCATTGTATCAGAAAATAAATAAATACCACCTGTAAGCCTTATGTTCATAATTATAGACATGTCTAAAACTGTAGACATGAGCGCTCCCCCTTAATTTTTGTCAGCAGGCACCCTAGTCAGGCTGCCGATGTCTAGAAAAATAGACATAGGGTGTTCGCGGAAAGGCAGTATAAGTAGAAAAAGCCCGAAATTTCGGGCTTTTTTGTTTTGGCAGCAGTTTTGCAATATAGAATTTGTTGCAGGCTGATTTAAGGAGAGGAAGTATAGGCGATGCAGATTATTACAGCAAAGGACGCTGCAGCGTGGATTGAAGACGGCGATACAGTGGCGATTGACGGATTTGTCGGTTTCGGCCACCCCGAGGAATTAACGCTTGCCATAGAAGAACGCTTTAAGAACGAAAGCAGACCAAAGGGGTTAACGATTGTTTACGCGGCCGGTCAAGGCGACGGGAAAGAGCGGGGAATGAATCATTTGGCCTACGAAGGGTTGGTACGGCGGGTCATCGGCGGCCACTGGAACCTGGCTCCTAAGCTCGGCCGGATGGCGGTGGAAAACAAAATAGAGGCCTACAACTTTCCGCAGGGGGTAATTACGCACCTGTTCAGGGATATTGCCGCCGGCAAGCCGGGCACCATTACTCATGTGGGGTTACGGTCTTTCGTTGACCCACGCCTGCAGGGAGGCAAATTAAATGAGATTACCACAGAAGACCTGGTGGAACTTGTGGAGCTGGCCGGGAGGGAATGGCTATTCTACCATGCTTTCCCGATTAACCTGGCTCTCCTGCGCGGAACGACTGCCGACCTGAACGGCAACATTACCATGGAAAAAGAAGCGCTGACGCTGGAGGTCCTTTCACTGGCCCAGGCCGCCAAAAACAGCGGCGGCAAAGTTATCGTCCAGGTAGAGCGCGTCGTGGAAGCTAATACGCTGAACCCGCGGCTGGTTAAGGTCCCAGGAATTCTTGTTGATGCTGTGGTGGTGTCACGGCCGGAAAATCATATGCAGTCCTTTTCCTGTCAGTACGAGCCGTCCTTCAGCGGAGAACTGAAAATGCCGCTCTCCGCTATCCCGCCGATACCGCTGGATGTTCGCAAGGTAATTGCCCGGCGCGCGGTGATGGAACTGCGACCCGGCATAATCGTAAACCTGGGGATCGGAATGCCGGAAGGCGTCTCCGCGGTGGCAGCGGAAGAAGGGATAGGCTCATTTATGAAGTTGACTCTGGAGTCGGGGCCGATTGGCGGGTTGCCGGCCGGCGGGCTTTCCTTCGGGGCGGCGTACAACCCGGAATGCATTATAGACCAGCCTAACCAGTTTGATTTTTATGACGGCGGCGGGATAGACCTGGCTTTTCTCGGCTGCGCCCAGGTCGATATGTCGGGCAATGTCAATGTCAGCAAGTTTGGTCCCAGAGTAGCCGGCACCGGCGGTTTTATCAATATCAGCCAAAACGCCCGCAAAGTAATTTATATGGGTACTTTCACCGCTGACGGCCTGGAAGTTAACGTGAACGAAAGCGGCATCCGTGTTGTTCAGGAAGGACGGCAAAAAAAGTTTGTGCAGGCAGTGGACCAGGTTACCTTCAGCGGCGAGTACGCGCGTGAGAAAGGAAGGGAAGTTATTTATATCACTGAAAGGGCTGTTTTTGAGCTGCGGCCGGAAGGGCTGACCCTGACGGAGATTGCCCCGGGCGCGGATTTGGAGCGGGATATTCTGTCACAAATGGCCTTTAAGCCGCTTTTGGCGGAACAGATAATCACGATGGATTTAAGGATCTTTCGTAAAGAAAAAATGTTTTAGCCCTGTTATAAAAATTATTTTAAATATTTTTAAAAAAATAAAGGATTATTCAAATGTTGTGAATAATATTTAAGTGGTATGATGGTCAGGCCATTAGACCGACTTTTGGCACAGGAGCGTGACACTTAAATGTATAATCCTGTAACTCCAGAAATTGTTGCCAGGCTGCAGGCCATTGTCGGGGCGGATAATGTCATCTTTGACGACCCGGAAAGGCTGGAGAGTTACTCGCATGATGAAATAGCGGAAAAAGAATATGCTCATTTCCCGGAAGTGGTGGTAAAGCCCGGCAGCACCGCGGAAGTATCGCAAATTATGCAACTGGCGAGCAAAGAAAAGATTCCGGTAACGCCGCGCGGCGCCGGATCCGGTCTTTCCGGGGGAGCCGTGCCTGTCTACGGCGGGATTCTGTTATCGGTGGAAAAGATGAACCGTATCCTGGAAATTGACTTGGATAATCTGATGGTTGTGGTCGAGCCCGGTGTGGTGACAAACGATATTAACGAAGAGTTGAAAAAGCACGGTCTTTTTTTTGCCGGGTATCCCATGAGCCTGCAGTCCTGCTTTATCGGCGGAAACGTGGCGGAAAATGCCGGCGGCGGCAAGGCTATTAAATACGGGGTCACCGGCCGCTATATCACGGGGCTGGAGGTGGTGCTGGCCGGCGGCGAAGTTGTGCAATTCGGCAGCAAGTGTGTAAAAGATGTCACCGGGTATAACGTGGTCCAGCTGATGGTCGGTTCAGAGGGGACACTGGGAATATTTACTAGCATTATTATTAAACTCTTACCGCTGCCGACGGCTAAAATCGACTTGCTGGCCCTTTTCCCCGACGTGGAGACGGCTATCAGCGCCGTGCCGCTGATGATGACCAAGGCCCGGATAGTGCCGACCGGCATTGAATTTATGGACCGCCTTTCTATGGTTACGACCCACGAGTTCCTGGGAGAAAAAATGCCTTACCCGGAAACAAACGCCGCCCTGTTAATTGAACTTGACGGCGCTAATCAGGAGCAGCTGCTTAACGAGGCCATAACCCTCTCAGAAATCCTGGAGGAACATGGAGCCATAGAAGTGTACGCCGCCGAGACGCCTGACATGCAGGAAAAAATGTGGAGAGTACGGCGCAATATCGCCGAAGCGTTTAAAGCCGTCAGCCCTGTGCAAAGCCTTGAGGACATAGTCGTTCCTATCGCCAGTATTCCCAAGCTGATGCCAATCCTGGCCAGGCTGGCGGAAAAATATGATGTGCTGATTCCCTGTTACGGGCATGCCGGTGACGGCAACCTGCATGCTACGCCGGTTAAAAAAGCTGACGACACCATGGAGCGCTGGGCGGAAATCCTGCCGCAACTGCTGACTGAGCTGTACGCAGCCGTTCATGCCCTCGGCGGCACCATCAGCGGCGAACATGGCATCGGCCACAAACGTAAAAATCACCTGCCGCTGGTCATGGGAGACAAAGAACTTTCCCTGATGAAGGGTATCAAAGCGGTTTTTGACCCGCAAAACATTGTAAATCCGGGAAAAATTTTTAGCTGAAGCAGTCTGACAGTCAGACCAGAAAATTCTCTCAGGGGGTGGTTGGGGAAAAAAAGAACTGTCAAGCAGCGGTGCCCTATCGTCTCGATTAAAAAAATCAGGAGGGAAGACTATGAAAAGCAGAAAGACAATTATCTTGGCCCTGTTGTTGGTACTCTCGCTCGTTATCGCGGTTGTCGCCGGCTGCGCCCCGAGGCAGGCGGCCCCGGGGCCAGCCGCACCCCCGGCTCCGGAAACGATCAGGCTGCGGCTGGCCACCACCTGGCCGAGCGCCATTATGCTGCAGCAGATGCCGGTCAGGTGGGCTGAAGACATTAAAGCCGCCAGCGGCGGCCGCCTGGAAATTGAAGTTCACCCGGCCGGCGCCCTGGTTCCCGCGCCGGAAGTGCTGGATGCCACCACTGCCAGGACGATAGACGCCTATCATACTTTCGGCGGTTACTGGCTCGGCAAAATGCCGGCGGCTCCGTTCTTCTCCTCGGTGCCGATGACCCTGGAACCCTTCATGCACCTGGTCTGGGTGTACGAAGGCGGCGGTCTGGAGCTGTGGCAGCGCATGTACGACGAGGCCGGCTACAACGTCAAAATTCTTCCTCTTGGCATGACGCACCCCGAAACATTGGCCTGGTCCAACAAGCCTCTGAGAAAGTTTGAAGACTGGGATGGGCTGAAATACCGGACCGTCGGCTGGTGGGCGGAAATTCTGAGGGAGAGAAGAGTTTCCGTAACTTCCATCCCGGCCGCTGAACTGTACCCGTCTCTGGAGCGCGGCGTTATTGACGCCCTGGAGTTCAGCACCCCCTACAATGACAGGGTACTGGCCTTCTACCAGGTCGCCAAGTATCTTACCGGACCCGGCATGCACCAGCCCGGCACCCTCTTTTATGTCGGCATCAACAAAGACTCTTGGAACGCCCTGCCGCCAGACCTGCAGGCCCTGCTGGAAACCTCTGCCCGGTCCGCCACCATGTGGAGCTGGGCCAAGGACTTTAACGAAAGCATGGCGGCTATTGACTACTTCAGAGAAAAAGGCATTCAGTTTGTAGAAGTGGACGAGTCCGTCCAGAAACAGCTCAAAGCAGATACGTTCGCCTTGCTTGATAAAAGAGCCGCGGAACAAGGCGGCATCTTCGCGGATATCTGGAATTCGATTAAGGCCTTCCGGACCCGGTTTATCCAGTACGAAGACCTGATGGTACCGGTCCGCGTCAAGTAAGACACTCCGGGGAACGGCAAAGCCCTGCCGGAAGCCTGTTGCTTGCGGCTTTGGGCTTTGCTTGCTCCCGGCAATTCACTGGGGAAGGAGTCATTCGCTTGCAGATTGTAAAGAGTATCTTCGGCACAGTTGACAAAGTAAACGAATTCCTGGCCAAGCTGTTTGCCTGGACCATGCTGCTGCTGGTCCTGACGATGACTTTCGAGGTTGTCTCCCGCTACGGCTTCGGCCGCCCGACGCTCTGGAGCTTTGATGTAAGCTACTTTTTGTCCAGCATGATGATTATGCTGGGCATGGCATATACCTGGCGCATCAAAAGCCACGTCAGAATCGACATTTTTTATAACAAGTTTTCACCGAGAAAGAAAGCGCTGGCAGACGTAATTTTTGCGCTGCTTCTTTTTTTCCCGCTCCTTATCCTGCTGACAGGGGCCATGGTCCCGCATGTCATGTTTTCCTGGGCGCAAGGAGAAAGAAGCTGGGTCGGCACCTGGCTGCCCATCATTTATCCCTTTAAGACCTGGGTTACGGCGGGCGTAATCCTGCTGTTGCTGCAGGGAACCGTGGAGTTTATCCGTGACTTGTATGTGGCAGTTACCGGGGGTGAGCGTCCGTGAGCAGTGAGATGATTACTCTGCTGATGCTGGTCTCGCTGATTGCCCTGATTATGCTGGGCTACCCCATTGCCCTGGTGCTTGGCGGTCTGGCCGCCATCTTTGGGCTGATCTTTATCGGGCCGCAGGTCGGTACTTTCTTTATGCTGCGTATTTTCGGCATCACCGCCGACTACATCCTGATTGCCATTCCGCTCTTTGTCTTTATGGGGGTGATCATCGAAAAGTCCGGTCTGGCCATGCGTCTTTATGAGGCTATGCACGTTTTATTGGGCCGCCTGCGCGGCGGATTGGCCCTGGCCACTGTGGTGGTCTGCACCATTTTTGCCGCCGCCACCGGCGTAATCGGCGCTTCTGTCGTAACCATGGGCTTGCTGGCCCTGCCCGCCATGCTAAAACACAAATACAACAAGTCATTGGCTACCGGTGCGATCTGCGCTTCAGGCACGCTGGGTATCCTGATCCCTCCGTCCGTCCTGATTCTGGTTTACGCGCCGCTGGCCGGGCTCTCTGTCGGCGAAATGTACATGGCCGCCTTTCTTCCCGGCTTTATGCTGTCCGGTCTGTACCTGCTCTATATAGTGATCCGCTGTTACCTCCGGCCCCAGGACGGACCGGCTATGCCCGCGGAAGAACTGGCCGGATATACCACCGGTAAAAAGCTGACCATGCTGGCCACCTCCGTATTGCCTGTCGCCGTCCTGATTCTGGCGGTGCTCGGCTCAATTTTCTACGGCCTGGCCGCGCCCACGGAGGCGGCCGGTATCGGTGCCTTTGCCTCCATGCTCCTGGCGCTGGCCTACAAATCGCTTAACAAAGAGACTTTGAAAGCTGCCGTGTACAGCACCATGAGCATTACCTGCATGATTTACCTGGTATTGATGGGGGCCAACTTCTTCAGCTCCGTTTTTCTCCACGTTGGCGGCGGCAGGGTGGTTACCGACCTGGTGCTTGGGCTGCCGTTCCCGGATTGGGGTATCACTTTGGCCATGTTTGCCATCGTTTTTCTGATGGGGGCCTTCATTGACTGGGTCGGGATTTTAGCGATTATTGTGCCGCTGTTTACACCGATTGCGGCAGGGCTTGGTCTTGACGCGCTCTGGTTTGGCATGATGATAGTGGTGATCATGCAGACCTCGTTCCTGACGCCGCCTTTTGCCTATGCTATTTTTTACCTGAAAGGCATAGCTCCCCCGGAAGTGGAAACGATGCATATTTACCGCGGGATGGTGCCGTTTATCCTGCTGCAGCTTCTTGGTGTTGTCATTTTAGCCATTTTCCCGCAAATTATCTTATGGCTGCCGGGCTTGATGAAATAACGCGGAGTTACCATGAGAAATGCGGCAGGAGGTTTGCCGGGTGTAAAGAATTATTATATACGCAACGTCGGAAGACCAACGGAAAAGCGCGCTTTTCCGTTGGTCGAAACGTCGAAAATGCAGGACGGATTTTCGACGTCATGTATGGTGTCTATGCAAGGTAAATTACGCCTGAACGAGGGGAAGCCGTTGTTTAAGCCTATCAAGCAAAAACGGGTTTACGAGGGGATCCTGGAGCAGGTCCAGCAACTGGTGACGGAAGGCGCGCTGAAGTCAGGTGACCGCCTGATTTCCGAACGCGAGATGGCCGAGCGCCTGCAGGTCAGCCGCGCTTCGGTCCGGGAAGCTTTCAGCGCCCTGGATATGCTGGGCATCCTGGAAAGCCGGCCGGGGGAGGGGACCTATATTCGCACCGTTCCCCGGGAGTCTGCCTTAAAGCCGCTTGCCCTGATAGTCATGCTGTATAACGAACGAAAACTGGATATCATGGAAGTAAGAATGATCCTGGAAGCGGAAAGCGCGGCCCTGGCAGCGCAGCGGGCCACGGCGGCGGACCTGGTCAGGATCAAGGCCTGTCTGAACCGCCTGGAGCAGGACTTTTTAAACGACCGGCTGGGTGAAACATCAGACGCCGATTTTCATATGGCGATTGCTGACGCCACGGAGAACATGGTGCTGGCCTGGTTCATGGATACCGTTTCCGATTTGTTGAAGGCCACCATGCGTTACAGCAGGCAGCGCCTGTTTGAAAATCCGCAGAACAAGGAGATGCTTCTGCAGCAGCATAGAGAAATCTTTGAGGCTATCAGCTGCCGGAACCCGCAGGGGGCCAGGCAGGCTATGACGGAGCACCTAAAATTTGTCTGCGATATAATTGCCGTGTATGAGAAAGAGTACGAGGAGAGCGAGAACGGCTGCCTCCTTACTGCGGAGTAAAAAAGAGGTGAGATCAGTGCAGGAATATTTATTCGCCTACGGCAAGGATGACCTTACCTGCCGCCTGAGCCCGGAGAGAATTTTAGGCACGCTGCGCCCCAAACCCCTGCCGTCCCCGGACAACGAGCAGGAGGTAGTGCGCCGGGCCATGGAAAACCCCATTGGCTCGCCCCGCCTGAAAGAACTTGTCAAACCAGGTGAAAAAGTTTGCCTGATCGTCGGCGACATGACCAGGCTGTGGGCCCGCTACCAGGTCATGGCACCGGTTATCCTGCAAGAGCTTAACGAGGCAGGCCTTCCCGACAAGGATATCACCATTGTCTCCGCTACCGGCGCCCACCGCGCGCAAACGCCGGAGGAGCATGAAAAGCTGGTGGGCGCAGAGGTTTACAGACGGATCAAGATGCTGGACCACGACTGCCGGGACGCCGGCCTGGTGAAACTGGGCACCACTTCCCGCGGCACACCGGTACTGGTCAACCGCCTGGTCTATGAAGCGGACCGCGTGATTTGTACCAGCGGCATTGTCTATCATTTCCTGGCCGGTTACGGTGGCGGGAAAAAAGCCATTATGCCGGGAGTGTCCGGCTTTGCCAGCATTATGGCCAATCACAGGCTTTCCCTCAATTCCGAAGGACCGGGGCTTAATCAGGATGTCCGCGCCGGAAAGCTGGCCGGCAATCCGCTCTCGGAGGATATGCTGGAGGCGGCACGACTGGCGGGCGCCGATTTTATGGTTAACAGTATCATAAACGATGAGCATAAAGTGGCATTGGCAGTCGCCGGCGATTTGGCCGCGGCCCATGAGGCAGGCGCTGCCCTGGTGGATGAATATTTCGGCGTGTCCATCAGCGAGCTGGCCGACTTGGTCATCGCTTCCTGCGGCGGCTACCCGAAAGATATCAACCTGTACCAGACATACAAAACCGCCCATAACATGGTCAAGGCCATGAAACCGGGCGGAGTCGGCATTTTGCTGTCCGAGTCGTGTGAAGGGATCGGCAACGATAAATTCCGGACCATCTGCACTGATTTTCCTGACAACGAGTCGCGGGAGCAAGAGCTGAAAACAAACTACGAGATAGCAGGTTTTATGGGTTATACCCAACTGCTGTGGGCCCAGCAAAACCATATTATTCTGGTCAGCAGCCTGCCTCCGGAGCAGGTCCGCCAGATGAACATGATTCCGGCCCGCAACCTGGACGAGGCGCTCTCGCTGGCCGAAGGATACCTGAACAGCGACTACCGGGTTTACCTGATGCCGGCGGCGGCCACCACATTGCCATTGTTAAGCTGAGTAAAGACCATTAACTAATCTTATTTGTTCCGGCCAGCCCCATAATCTCATAAATCCGGCCAATAAAAATATCCGCGCTTTCGCTGACCACCTGGGCCAAGCGGTCCTATTTACTTTGCCGCTGTTCCCCGGTGGTTATGCTTTCAGGCAGGGAAAATGGAGCAAACACTTCAATAGCTTCAATTGAATCCGGGAAAAATTCTTACTGGAGCAGTCAAACCGGAAAATTCTCTTGAGTGAGGGAGGGCAAAGTGTGGGAGATTAAGGTGGTGAGGATGGCCGGAGCTGTTACAATAATAGTTAAGAAAGGAAGTGAGAAATGTGGGTTTGTTTGTACAGGCGTTTTTGGCCGCGTTACCTCTTTTGGCGACTATAGTGCTAATAGGAGGCTTTTTATGGCCGGCCCAAAAAGCTATGCCCATTGCCTGGGCTTTGGCTGCCCTGTTGGCTGCCGTCGTCTGGCAAGTGGATTTGGTACGTGTGTTGGCGTCGGGTATGCAGGGTGCGTTAATAGCCCTGGATATTCTGGTCATTCTTTTTGGCGCTGTTCTGGTACTGAATATTATGCAGAGCAGCGGGGCCATGGGAGTAATTAATAAAGGCTTGCAGGGAGTTACTGCCGACCGGAGGGTGCAAGTGCTGATTATCGCTTATGCTTTTGGCGCCTTTATTGAAGGTGCTGCTGGCTTTGGCACACCGGCAGCATTGGCGGCGCCGCTATTGATCGGCTTGGGCTTTCCCCCGCTGGCAGCGGCTGTGGTAGCCTTAATCTGCAACTCTACGCCGGTGAGCTTCGGCGCTGTCGGCACACCCATCATGGTAGGGCTAAGGGCGGCAGTAGATGGTTTGCTGCCGGCGGAAATGCCGATAGCTGATTTTCTGGTTTATGTCGGGCATTGGGTAGCTTTGCTTCATTTCCTGATTGGTTTGCTGGTGCCGCTTATAGCCGTTATGGTATTGACACGTTATTATGGCAAGAGCCGTTCCGTTAAAGAAGGACTGCAGGCAGCGCCGTTTGCTCTTTTTAGTGCTTTGGCTTTTCTGGTGCCGTATTTTATAACTTCACGCATCGCTCCTGAGTTGCCTTCGGTTATTGGCGGGATTATTTCTCTGCCAGTCATTATCCTGGCGTCACGGGCCGGCTTTATGACGCCGAAGAGTCCCTGGGAATTTGATGAAAAGTGGGAGAGCGGCTGGGGCAAGCCGCCTGAAACAGTTGAGGAAAATGCCGGCAAAGAAGCTCCCATGTCGCTTTTCTTAGCCTGGCTTCCTTACGTTGTTATCGGGCTAATATTGGTAGCGACACGCATGGGTGTGGGGCAAGATGTTTTACGGGGGGTTACCTTATCCTGGAGCGGCATTTTTGGGGTGCCAGGCATTAATTACACGATGATGCCTCTCTGGCTGCCCGGCACGCCTTTTGTGCTTGCTGCTTTCCTCGCGGCGTTTATGTACAGAATGAAATTTGAACGGGTAATGACAGATTTCAGCAAGACGTTCAAACGAGTAGGCCCGGCGGCGGTTGCTCTTGTATTCGCCGTTGGTGTGGTGCGCATCATGATGAATTCGGGGGTTAACCTGTCGGGATATGAGGGTATGATTTTGGTTATGTCCAGATTTACGGCTGACGTGGTAGGCGGCGCCTGGCCGCTGGTTGCGCCGTTTATAGGTGTGGCTGGCGCTTTTATCTCCGGCAGCAATACTGTTTCCAATATTCTTTTTGGAGGATTTCAGTACAGTATAGCTTCTTTGCTGGGGATTTCACATGTAATTACCGCGGCATTACAAGTCGTTGGCGGGGCTTTAGGTAATATGATTTGCGTACATAATCTGGTTGCCGTTGCTGCTGTGGCTGGTGTTTTAGGCCTGGAAGGGAAGATGATACGGATAAACTTAGCGCCATGCCTGATCCTTACCTTTCTGGCGGGTCTTTTAGGGTTGTTATTGATTTATGTCATTGGTGCCGGAGTATTTTAGTTATAGGCAGACCCATAATCTCATAAATCCGGCCAATATCCACGCTGTCCCTGACCACCTGCGCCAGGCGGTTGTAATCCCTCAGCCGCTGTTCTCCGGTGGTCATTGTTTCAGACGGGGACAGGGGGTCCAGCCCTTTCCCGCGCCTGATGGTATTGATAATATGCCGGCGCAAAAAGTCATTGTCAAAGAGGCCGTGCAGATAAGTGCCGAAAACCCTGCCGTCAGCGCTGACAGCTCCGTCAGGGATTGCAACCTTTTCTTGGGAGCGGCTGGTCAGGATAAAGGCTGGCCGATTGCTGCCCCTAATGGAACTTTGTCCCATATGAATCTCATAGCCGGTAACCCTTTGTCCCTGCAGCCCGGCGAGGAATATTCCGTCTCCGGTAATTTCGCCTTCTGCCTGGTAGGTGGCCTTGATGGGCTCAAAAATAGTAACAACTTCCAGCAATCCCAGTCCTTCCGCCCTTGCCTGGTCAGACTCGGCCCGCAGAGGATCAAGGATTTCCCGGCCCATGATCTGGTAACCCCCGCAAATACCGATCACCGGCACCCCTCTGGCCGCCAGCCCTTTGATTTCCGCGCCCAGTCCGCTGCTCCAGAGATATTGCATATCAGCGATGGTATTCTTGCTGCCCGGTATGATTAGCAGGTCACAGCTGCCGATTCTTTGTCCTTTGCGCACATAACGCAGGTTAACATCAGCTTCATCTTCCAGGGCATCGAAATCTGTAAAATTAGAGATATACGGCAATGCTACCACGGCAATTTCTATTTCGCCGCCGGAGCCCTCACGGGCTCTTCGTTTTTCCAGAGCCACCGAATCTTCGTCCTGAATCCGGAAACCCTGGAACCAGGGAACCACTCCCAAAACCGGCTTGCCGGTCCTGGCTTCCAGGAAATCCAGCGCCGGTTTCAACAGTTCAATATCTCCGCGAAACTTATTGATGATAATCCCGGCCACCAGTTCCCTCTCATCGGGGTCCAGCAACTCCAGGGTGCCAACCACCGACGCCAAAGCGCCCCCCCTGTCGATGTCCGCCACCAGCAGCACCGGCGAACAGGCCATCTTAGCCACTCTCATGTTAACCACGTCCCTGGGTTTCAGGTTGATCTCCACAGGGCTGCCGGCCCCTTCAATCACGATCACGTCAAAGTCCCGGTGAAAATTTTCCAGGCACTCTTCAATAAGTTTCAGCGCCCTTAAGTTGTACTCCAAGTGATATTCCCTGGCGGATTTGCTGCCTATGGCTTTGCCCATGACTACCACCTGGGAGCAGGCATTGCCTGAAGGCTTTAACAGAATCGGGTTCATTTCCACCATGGGTTCGATTCCCGCTGCTTCAGCCTGCACTGCCTGGGCCCGCCCCATCTCCCCCCCGTCTTTGGTGACGAAAGAATTCAGAGCCATATTCTGAGACTTAAACGGAACTACCCGGAAACCGTCCTGGAAAAAGATTCTGCACAGCGCCGTGGCCAGTACGCTTTTGCCCACGCTGGACCCGGTGCCCTGCAGCATAATAGGTTTAGCCATAAATTAACCTCCCGCCTGGCGTCCGTTGTCCGGTTCCGGGATTACCGCCTGTGCCGCTCGCATAACCATCGCATACAATTCCCGAAGCATTTTAGGACGCTCGCCTGTCTTGGCGTATTATTTTTTCGTCCGACTGGCGGATTATCCTTCCTGGTTTATGAAAATAACTCTGCCTTGCGGCCGGCCTGAATGACCACAAACCGGCCTGCCTCACCCGGCGTGAAACGAACTGCCTCTGCCGGTAACAATCAGGGGTTGAAGTCTTCGCACGGTTACTCTTTGACAGGGACAAAAGCTTGAATTATACTGTTCATGGAAAACGGTGCGGAGGATGTTATGTGGAAATTATCTCTTATTTCACTGGGCTGCGCCAAGAACCTGGTGGACAGCGAAGTGATGCTGGCCGGCCTGCAAGACGCCGGATTTGCCCTGACGGCCGAGCCGGGGCAGGCCGAAGTAATTGTTGTCAACACGTGCGGGTTTATTAACGACGCCAAGGAAGAATCGATTGCAGCCATTCTGTCTGCGGCGCGTTTTAAGGAACAGGGCTGCCGCGTCCTGGTAGCGGCGGGATGTCTTGCCCAGCGTTACGGCGGTCAATTGCTCGCGGAAATTCCGGAACTGGACGCTGTAGTGGGCGTCAATGACCTGCACGGGATAGAGGAAGCAGTCAGGCGCGCTTTTGGCGGCGAAAAGGCAGTGCTTACGGAGGGCGAGTATCAGGCTCCGGAAGGGGCGGCCCGCCTGCTGGCTACGCCAAGTCATACCGCCTATCTGAAAATTGCCGAGGGCTGCGACAACCGCTGCACTTACTGCGCTATACCGTCTATCCGCGGTCCGTACCGCAGCCGGGAGCGCCGGGTGGTGCTGGCCGAAGCGGAAAAACTGGTCGCCTCCGGTGTCAAAGAGCTTAACCTGGTTGCTCAGGACATCACGCTGTACGGTCAGGATAAAACGGGCAGGCTGGAAATAGGCGAACTGCTGAAGGAACTGTCCTTGCTGCCGGGTCTGGTGTGGATCAGGCTGCTTTACGCCTACCCGGAAAGGCTCGATGACAGGTTGATTGAGGCGGTGGCGGAGAATAGGAAGGTTTGCCGGTATCTTGACTTGCCGCTGCAGCACGGCTCGGACAGCATCCTGCAGCGCATGGGCCGGAAGCTGACCGGGGACCGGATGCTGCAATTACTGGAAAGATTACGCCGGGAAATTCCCGGCGTTACGCTGCGCTCTTCGTTTATCGTCGGCTTTCCGGGGGAAAAAGAGCAAGACTTCCGGCGCTTACTGGAATTTCTGGCGGCGGCGCGCCTGGAGCGGGCAGGATTTTTTGCGTATTCACGGGAGGAAGGGACACCGGCGGCTTCCTTCTCCGGCCAGCTGAGCGAGAAATGCAAGCAGGAACGGCTGGCCCGGGCCGTGGAGCTGCAAAGCCGAGTTATTTCTGAACACAACCGCAGCCTGGTCGGCAGTAATCTGACGGTAATGCTCGACGGCCGTTCGGGGCAGGAGGCAACGGTTACCTTAGCCCGTTCGGAAGGACAGGCCCCCGAAGTTGACGGATATGTACGGCTGCGAGGTTCTTGCGGCCCGTTCGGGTCCTTTATCACTGCCAGGATAACCGGGTTTGAGGGAATTGATTTATTGGCTGAAACTGTCGCCGTCTGAGCCGCCGGTTACGCATTGAGCGATTGGAGCTTTTTCCAGTTGGCTTTGCCCTGCTGCTGTGCTATAATTTTTTATGTAAACAGGCAGAAGGGCGATAACAATGAAGAACTTTCGATGGCCAGTCGCGGTATTAGTATTTTTTCTGACTTTGGCTGTTTCTGCGGGAGTAATCATCTTCCGCGAGCGGCAGCTGCAAAAAGAGCCTTTACTTAACCGGCTGAGAGAATTCGAAGCGGTGGAAGCAGTTGAGTTGCGCCAGAGCGGTGGCGTGTACCTTGTTTCCATGCAGTTGGCCTATGTTCCGGACCTGGCAGCTGTGTACCGGAAAATCGACGGGGAAATAGCAGGAGTTCTGGGGCGGACGAACTACCGGCTGGAACTGCGGGACAGGCGTGATGAGCTGCTCGCCGAAGCTTATTTTGTTGTGCACCTGGCTTTGTATGAAGGGGAACGCCGGGGCAATTTTACCGAGATGTCAGAACGGATTGATTCTGTGATGGCGGGTTTCGGCCTGCCTGAACACCGCCTGACAGTGGATGCCGAGCGTATCTATTTTCAGGCCCGCAACGGCGCAAATTACCTGTACGCCGTTATCGCCAGGCGCGGCGGAACGGGAGAAGGAGAAGCGGTATGATTCGTGAGGTTGCAGCCGGCAGCGCGCTTGCGCTGCTGGCGGTACTGGCCTGGCAGGGGGTAAACGTAATGCCGCTGCTTTTTATGGGCGGCCTGTTCCTGTTTCTTTATCATTTCGCCGGTACCAGGGGTACAAGCAAAAATTTTTCCCCGGTGCAGCCCGGCAAAAACAGCGTACTTATCTGTTTTGAACAGATAGGGGGTCAGCAGACTGCCAAAAAGGAGTTGCTGGAAGCCCTTGACTTTGTCCGTTTCCCTGAGCGGGTGGCTCGCATGGGCATCCGCCCGCTCAGAGGAATTTTGCTGGCAGGTCCCCCGGGAACGGGAAAAACGCTGCTGGCCAAAGCAGCCGCGGCATACACCGAGTCGGTATTCCTGGCAGCATCGGGGAGCGAGTTCATAGAGATTTACGCCGGCGTCGGAGCGCAGCGGGTGCGCCAGCTTTTTGACAGGGCCCGCAGCCTGGCTTTGCGGGAAAAAAAGCAAAGTGCGGTTATTTTTATTGATGAGATTGAGATTCTTGGCGGCAAGCGCGGTTCTCATGCCTCTCATCACGAGTATGACCAGACTCTGAACCAGCTGCTGGTGGAAATGGACGGCCTGCCGTCCGATGCCCGGGTCAGGACGCTGGTGATCGGTGCAACAAACCGTTCCGACTTGTTAGATGCCGCATTGCTCCGCCCGGGGCGTTTCGACCGGATTGTGCAGGTTGCTCTGCCTGACCTCGCGGACCGCATGGAGATTTTGACCCTGCACCTCAGCAACAAGCCGGTGGCGGAGGATGTTACCCTTGATAGCCTGGCCCGGGAGACATTCGGATTTTCCGGGGCCCACCTGGAAAGCCTGACAAACGAAGCAGCCATCCTGGCCATGCGGGAAGGCTCTGACAAAGTCAGGCAGCATCATTTCACCGAGGCGATTGACAAGGTGATTATGGGTGAAAAACTGGAAAGGAAACCTGCGCGCGAGGATTTGTGGCGAGTTGCCGTCCACGAGGTGGGGCATGCCCTAGTCAGTGAAATGATTCGACCCGGCTCCGTGGCAGCGGTGACAATCACCTCCCGGGGCGGGGTGCTGGGATATGTGCGCCAGACAGCAGAAAAGGATAGTTACCTGCATACACTGGATTACCTGGAAGCACAGATAGCTATCCTGATGGGCGGGGCGGTCGCGGAGGAACTGCTCCTTGGCACCCGCTCAACAGGGGCGGCCGGTGATTTCGCCCAGGCGGTGGAGACAGCCAGAAAAATTGTCGCCTCCGGGATGTCTTCCCTAAGCGTTGTTTCCCTGGAAAATCTGCCCGGAAGCATCTTGCACCGTGTCATCAGGCAAATAATCGCAGACCAGGAAAAACGGGTGCGCTCCATGCTGGCAGAGCGCGAAGCGCTGCTGCGGGAAGTTGCCGCCTGCTTGCTGGAAAAAGAAAAAGTTTCCGGTGATGCACTGCGCCGGTTCGAGTCAAAAAAACAATAAAGGAATCCGGAAGCAAATTCCAGAATAACATTAAAAGCAAAAATTCGATTCATGATATTTAAAGGTACAACATCGAAGGTATGGCCCGGAGGGCCAATAAGGAGATTGGCGATTTGATATGTGCGACTAAAGAGGGGGTACAAGGGTTGTCGATAATGGTGGAGGTACAGTCTCTAAGTAAGGGTTACGGCGCATTGCTGGCCGTGGATGATGTCAGCTTTGCGGTTAAACAGGGTGAAATATTTGGCTTTCTGGGACCCAACGGCGCCGGTAAGACCACTTGCCTGGAGATGATGGAGGGCTTGCGCAAACCGGACAGCGGGAAGGTCTTAATCAAGAATATTCCGGTCTGGCCTGAACCGGGGAAAATAAAAAAGATAATTGGTGTCCAGTTTCAGTCGTCTGCCTTTTATGAGGAACTGACGGTGCAGGAAATTCTGCAGCTGTTTGCCGCCATGCACGGAGGCAAACTGGCGTTGCCGGAGCTTGACGCCTTGCTGGAAATGGGGGGGCTGAGCGAAAAGCGCCGTGCCTATACCGGCACACTTTCCGGCGGGCAGAAACAACGGCTGGCGCTTATGACCGCCCTGGTCAACAAGCCGGAGGTGATTTTTCTTGACGAGCCCACTACGGGGCTTGACCCTCAGGCGCGGCGGCGGAGCTGGGATGTCATCAAAGAGCTGCAAACCAGCGGCAAAACAATAATTCTTACCAGCCACTACATGGAGGAAGCAGAGTATTTATGCGACCGGGTAGCCATTATTGATTACGGGAAAATAGTAGCCCTCGACGAGCCGAAGAAGCTGATTGACAAGCTGGGAGAAAAGACGAAAATATCTTTTACCAGCAGCCGCCCCCTCGACGGTGCGCTGGCTTTGCTTCCCGGTGCGGAAGTGGTGAAAGCGCGATCCGGCGAGGGGCAGGTACTTCTTGCCCAGGATCAGGGGCAGGCCATTGCCGCATTGTTGGAAGCGGCACGAAAAGAAGGAGTAACGATCAAAAACCTGCAGGTCAGCGTACCGAATCTTGAGGATGTTTTCCTGGCGCTGACCGGAAAGGAGCTCAGGGACTGATGGCTTTCATAGCTCTTATATTGGCCAACACACGCATGCAGCTGCGCAACCGCAGTTCACTTTTCTGGCATTTTGCCTTCCCGCTGCTTTTTATGGTCCTGTTCGGCCTGATTTTCGGCCGCGGGCAGGGAACACTGAACATCGGCCTTGTTTCGACCGGTTCGGCATGGGAGGAACATTTCCGGAGCGCCCTGTCCCAGGTTGAGGGGGTAAATTTTACTGCAGGGGAACAAAACCTCTTGCTGGAGGAGCTAAAAGACGGAAATCTACACGTTGTTGCTGCTTTTGGCCCCTCTGCCGCCGGACAAATGGTGGAGGTGGAGTTGTTTTATGACCCCGGAGAAATGCTAGCCGGCAGCACTGCTTTGGCAATGGTTAAAGGAACCCTGGACGGGATTGCCAGAGTGGTACAGCAGGTCCCCCCTCTGTTTAGCATTAAGGAAACCGGGCTGGCCGCGGAGGGCTTGACTTTTATGAGTTTCTTATTGCCGGGGGTAATCGGCATGTCGGTCATGTTCTCTGCTTTGTTTGGCACGGCTTACCCTTTGGTAATGGAGCGGGAAAAAGGTATCCTGAGGCAGATAAAATTAACCTCTGTTAAGACGGCAGTATTCTTAAGCGCCAAGGCGGTCGGGATGACTATTATCGCCTTTCTGCAGGCGGGGATTATTATTACCATAGGGGTGCTGCTGTTTGATGTCAGGATTAAAGGCAGTCTGGCTGCGGCGGCACTGGTTGTTCTGCTGGGTGCGCTGATGATGGTGGCGCTTGGGCTTGTAGTGTCGGGAACCGCAAGGAGAGTGGAGTCGGTCGATTCCATTGCCAATGTTATTGCCATGCCAATGATGTTTTTGGCCGGCACTTTCTTTCCCATTGAAACGGCGCCCGGCTGGCTGCAATCAGCAGCGGCCGTTTTGCCTCTAACATACTTTAACAATGCGCTGCGGGAAGTGCTGGTCAGGGGAGAAATGCTGAGCGGCGTTCTGTCGCCTCTTGGCGCAATGGCCTTATGGACGCTCGTCTTCGTTGCCTTGGCCGCTCACCTTTTCCGGTGGGAAGCGGCCAAAAACCAGAACGGCAGGCCAAGCCAAGCGGCCAAAAAATAGTCAGACAGTAAGGGAACGCATACGGTGAATTTTAACCAGCAGTTCAGTGACATTTTGGGCGGCGGCCAGGTCCTCGGTGTGCAGGTAGTGGTTGGCTGTCGAATCAAAAAGAATATTGGCGCCGGCAGGAAGTTCCTCGTCGCCGGCCCAGATACGGTACAGGAGCGGGACGCGGGGAAACAGATAAAGCAATGTTCCGCTTACTCCTTTTTTGTGATAGGGTAACCCGCCAAAAGGTGCGGCAGCTCTAGGCAGCATCTCCGGGCAGTTGCCGAACACTTGCGCCAGCGGTTGTACAGCTCTCTTCAGAAAGGCCCGCTCGTAGCTGCCGCCGCCGGCCAGCTGGCGGTAGGGGATGAAAGTATGGGAAAGCGGGGTTCCGTCAGCCCGCGAGAGGTAGTGGAGCATAATCAGCTGAAAAACAAAATGGGGCTCCAGGTCATTGCCAGAGTATTTTATCTGCCCCTTGGGATAAGAGACGGTAAATGAGTGATTCAGCATGGTTACGACGAAAGCGGACAGGTTGCTGTCGAAAAGACAACCGCTGCGGGTCGCTTTATCCTCCGGACTGCCGCAAGCCAGCTCCTGCCGCGCCATTTCCAGGACATGACTGTAATTTTTGGGGTCTGAGTAACTGTAAAGCGGAATTGCCGAAGTGGTCATGCTTTCAACTCCAGGTATTCTTTTGGGGAAAGGTTTCGCTGCAACGCTTTCTTTCCCTTCTCTCCCAGGGCAAAATAATGGTAAACTTATGGTGAGACAAGCAGGAGAACTGGTTCCGAAAGGCGAATATATGTTTGGTATGAAGGTCATGGAGGGAGAAAGGGATGCGGATTATCGGGGTTGACCCAGGATTGGCCACCACCGGCTATGGTGTGGTGGAAACTGATTTTTACCGCAGTACACTGGTCGATTTCGGCTGCATCCGCACCTCTCCTGAGGAAACGTGTCAGGAGCGCTTCGCACGCATTTACCGGGAGCTTGGTGCGGTGCTGCTCCAGTCTCGCGCTGAGGCAATGGCGGTGGAGAAGCTTTTTTTCTGCAAGAACAGCAGCAACGCCATGCAGGTAGGGGAGGCGCGAGGTGTAGTAATCCTTGCCGGTCATCATGCCGGCTTGCCGGTAGTTGAATATACTCCCCTGCAGGTGAAGCAGGCGGTTACTGGTTTCGGCCGCGCCGAAAAAAGACAAATTCAGCAGATGGTTGCCTGTCTGCTGTCGCTGGAGCAGCTCCCGCGCCCTGATGACGCGGCCGACGCCTTGGCTCTGGCCCTCTGTCACGCTCATACGGGATTGTCAAGAGCGGCTGTGTACCGGAAGGGCAAAGATGTTTAGCTATCTTTGCGGCAGCCTGGTGCAAAAAGGTAAAGATTATGTCGTTATTGACAACCAGGGAATCGGCTACCGTCTGGCTGTGCCGTCATCCGCGCTTCTGCAGCTCCCCGACAACGGGACGGTCAAACTGCATACATACCTGGCGGTGCGGGAAGACGGGATAGCGCTATACGGGTTTCCGACCGCCGCAGAGCAGGAGTTGTTCGAAATCTTGCTGTCTGTTTCCGGCATCGGACCCAGGGCTGCTTTGGCAGTATTGTCCGTTATGCCGCCGGAGGCTTTTTGCCTCGCGGTGCTGCAGGAGAATGTTCGCACTTTAACCGGGGTGCCGGGGATCGGCCCAAAGTCCGCCAAGCGCCTGATTCTGGAATTAAAGGACAAGGCAGCCATTGCTGATATCGGGGGCAGACCTCATCTGCCGGTTGGGCCTGTGCCGGGCGATACTTACGGCGACGTTCTGGCTGCACTTGTTGCCCTTGGCTGCAATGGCGCCGAGGCACAGGCCGCTGTGCGTGCGGCGGCAGGAAGCGGAGAAAATAATGTCAGCGCGCAGGAATTGCTGAAAAATGCCCTGAAACAACTGGGCCCGGCAGGAACAGGGACGTCTCCTGAGAAAGGAGAGAGAAGCCGCAGATGAAGGTTGAGGATAGAATTATATCAGCTCGGCGGCAGGGCGATGATTGGCAGGAAACAAGCCTGCGGCCGCGGTCATTGGCTGAATATATCGGACAGGAAAAGCTGAAGGAAAATATGCGCCTATTTATCACCGCCGCCCGGGAGCGCGGCGACTCGCTGGACCATGTTCTGCTGTACGGCCCTCCGGGTCTGGGCAAAACGACTTTGGCCGGCATTGTGGCGACTGAACTGGGAGTGGGCTTGCGGGTTACGTCAGGACCGGCCATAGAACGTCCGGGAGACCTGGCTGCCATCCTTACCAATCTGGCCCCCTACGATGTCTTGTTTATAGATGAGATCCACCGGCTGCACCGTACTGTGGAGGAAGTTCTGTATCCGGCGCTGGAGGATTTTGCCCTGGACATTATTATCGGCAAAGGACCAAGTGCCCGTACCCTGCGTCTGGAGCTGCCCCCCTTTACCCTGATTGGCGCCACCACCAGAGCAGGGGCGCTGTCAAGCCCGCTGCGCGACCGCTTTGGCGTGGTAGCCCGCCTGGAGTTTTACCGGGAGGAAGAATTGCTGGAAATTGTGTTGCGGGCGGCTAAAATCCTGACAGTCGATATTGACGGTGACGGCGCCAGGGAAATTGCCTGCTCGGCGAGAGGCACGCCCCGGGTGGCGAACCGCCTGTTAAAGCGGGTGCGTGATTTCGCTCAGGTCCGGGCCGGCAACCGGATAGACGGCGAGGTGGCCAGAGCTGCGCTGCAGATGCTGGAAATCGACGTGCTGGGCCTGGACCAGGTGGACCGTCAGTTGTTGCGGGTGCTTATTGAAAAATATGGAGGGGGTCCTGTTGGCGTGGAGACGCTGGCTGCCTGCATTGCCGAAGAGCCGGAAACGATCGAAGACATTCTTGAGCCTTATCTGATGCAACTGGGATTTCTGCAGCGCACGCCGCGCGGCAGGGTGGCGACTGCCCTCGCTTTCCGTCACCTGGGACTCAGTACTGCACATCCGGCACAGGAAACTCTCTGGTGACCCGGGAATAATGAAACTGCTGCTGCATATCTGCTGTGCGCCTTGCGCCACTTATTCATTAAGCCTGTTTCTGGAGCGGGGCTATATTGTCACAGGGTATTTTTACAATCCGAACATTCATCCGCACCTGGAGTACCTGCGCCGCCTGGAAACTTTACAAGGCAGCTGCAAAACGGGAAACACCCCTTTGCTGGTGGCGAATTACGACCCTGAAGCGTATTTCCGTGCAGTGACGGCAAACCGGGACAAGCGCTGCCGTTATTGTTACCGCCTGCGCCTGGAAGAAACGGCAAAGGCCGCGGCGGCGTTGGGCCACGTGAATTTTGCCACAACTCTCTGCCTCAGTCCCTACCAGGACCCCCAAGCTTTGCGCGAGGAAGGGGAAGCAGCCGCCGCCAGGCATGGCGTGACGTTTGTCTATGAGGATCTGCGTTCCGGTTACAGGGAAAGCGTGGACACCTCCCGCCGTTTAGGGTTGTATCGTCAGACGTATTGCGGCTGCTTTTTCAGCAAGACAGAACGGTTGGACAGGAGGAGGCGATAAAATGGAGCAGCTGGGCCGTATCCTGCTCATGGCCGGTGCCGTGTTACTGCTGTTGGGCGTTCTGTTCACATTGGGAGCACGCTTTGGCCTGGGGCGCCTGCCGGGCGATATCATCATCCGCCGGGAAAACTTCGTCCTTTTTTTCCCGCTGATGTCGGGGCTGGTCCTCAGCCTCGTCCTCTCCCTGCTGCTTTTTCTGTGGCACAGACTGCGGTAACACCGCCTTGGATTAAAAAAGACCCTTGACGCAAGGAGATACAATGACAACAATTATGTTGTGGTCATATGGTTGCAGAAAGGGTGATCCTTTTGCGTAGGCCGAGTGTCGGGCTGGTTAGACCCTCCGAATCGCGCAGCGCGAGCTCCCCGAGCTGCTGGTATTAACTTTTGAGCAACGGCTTTACCAGGCGTCCGCCGGAGAAAACATCGCCTGTGATATCAAGCGGACTCTTTGATGACGTCTGAGCGCACACTGGTGACTTCAGTCGTGAGAAGTTCAAATACCGAAAACCGCATACTCTTGCGGCAGGAGATTAACAGCTGTCTGTCGAAATGTTTTCCGCAGACACGGAGGTAACTCATGAAAACATTAAAACTGTGCCTTGCGATAAGTATTTTGTTGTTTGCCTTCGCCACCGGACAAGCTCTGGCCGCACAGCCGGTGCGAATAGGCTTGTATTTTAACAGTGTATCGCGTACGCATGCTGTTCTTGCGTCCGCCTCCCTGGCCAACCAGGAGGGTTTGAGCGTTTCCCTGCTGCTAAACGAACCTGTCTTGTTGCCGTTGACTTATACTCAGGCGGAGGTCGCCCCTCCTGGCGGGCGCAATATGGTTCAGATTGCCGCCGGGCGTTCGGCTGACGAAGTGCTGGCGACGGCTCGGGGAGCCAGGGGCAAGGGGTTAAACGCCTTTCTTGTTTATCGTGCCGACGGGACGGCTTTCCCGTTTAAGGTTTGGGTGGAAGGAATTCCTGCTGTCATCGGCGCGCTGGGTTACCCGGGCACTTTTGCCGCTGATGCCCGGGGAGATCTGCTGGTACTGAACGCTGCCGGTACGGAGCCGGGGGTGATAATTGACGGCAGAATCGGCATCGGCCTTGCGCCGCGTGGCGGCAGGCCGACGCGCCTGGCGGCCCCGGGCCAGTTTAACCGCAATTATGAAGGCTCCTTTGAGTTGACAGTCAGCAACGGCAGGTTGGGTATAGTCAACGTAGTGAACCTGGAGAACTATGTAGCCGGTGTTGTTCCGTTTGAGATGAGCGACAGCTGGCCGCTTGAAGCATTGAAGGCGCAGGCGGTGTCGGCCCGTTCCTACGCCGAGGTTAACAGGAATAAGCACCGGGCGCTCGGGTTTGACCTGTGCGACTCCCCGGCCTGTTGCCAGAAATACGCCGGCTTTGATGAAAGATTTGTCAACTCCCGCCGCGCTGTCAGCGAAACGGCCGGCCGGCTGGCCCGCTTTAACGGCCGGGTGGCCGAGCTGTTTTATCATTCCAACAGCGGCGGCCATACCGAAAACTCCGAAGATATCTGGACGAATATGGTGCCGTATGCCCGGGCGGTGGCTGACCCGGTATCAGTCGTCGAAACACTTATCACCCACCTATTGTCCCGGGCCAATAACAATACTGAATTTCCCGCGCGCTGGCAACGCAGCTGGCAGCGGGAGGAACTGGAGACGGTACTCAGGCAGACGGAAAACATCAATGTCGGCACAATACTAGGTCTTAGCTCCCGGGGCCGGACCGCCAGCGGACGGCACACCGGCCTTGTGGTACGGGGAACCGCCGGCGAGGCACTTATTGAGCGTAACCGTATCCGACCTGCCTTCAGCCTGATCAGGCAAAATCCGCAGGGGGGCGAAGTCAGGGAATCGCTGCCGAGCACTTTGTTTGAAATAACTCCGCTCCATCAGACTGTGAGTGTGGCCGGTGCCGGCGGGGCAGTCCGCGAGGTTTCTGTCAGCGAAGCGGTTTACGTGGCCACGCCGCAAGGGCTCAGACCGCTTGCTTCCGTTCTGGTGGAAGTTCACCTGCGCGGCGGCTCCGCCGCCAGGACTGTTTCGCGCGTGCCCGCCGGCTTTACCTTCAACGGGCGCGGCTGGGGGCACGGTGTTGGCATGTCGCAGTGGGGAGCTTTTGAAAAAGCGCGGCAAGGCTTTACTTTCGAGCAGATTCTAAACTTCTACTTTCGGGGCATTACTATAGAGTAACAGCGGCTGTTCATCAGCCGCGGCAGCCAATCAGTTCCGGAAAGAAGCGGTTTTGCAGGGGTGCCGGTTTGATTAAATTTACGTTGCTTAAACAATGCGGGCAGACCGGTGCCAGGGCGGGGATTTTACACACCAGGCACGGTGATGTGCCGACGCCGGTGTTTATGCCGGTAGGTACGCAGGCTGCCGTCAAGGCCATGAGCCCGGAAGAACTGAAGGAAATCGGAGCCGGGCTTATTCTTGGCAATACATATCATCTTTACCTGCGCCCCGGCCATGAGCTGATAGCCGAGGCTGGAGGGCTCCATCGCTTTATGAACTGGGACCGGGCGCTGCTGACAGACAGCGGCGGCTTCCAGGTATTCAGCCTCAGCCGCTTGCGCCGGATTGAGGAAGCTGGAGTTACTTTCCGTTCGCATATAGACGGTTCGGAGCATACCTTGAGCCCGGAAAAGGTAATGGCTGTTCAGGAAGCGTTGGGAGCCGACATTATCATGGCTTTTGACGAATGTGCTCCTTATCCGTCAGAACGTGAATATATCCGGGAGTCCATGCGCCGCACCACCCGCTGGGCCTTGCGCTGCCTGAAAAGCAAGCACCGTGCGGACCAGTCTTTGTTTGCTATTGTCCAGGGCGGTATGTACCCTGACCTGCGCCGGGAAAGCGCGCGTGAACTGGTGGCCATGGATTTCCCCGGTTACGCTGTGGGCGGGTTAAGCGTTGGCGAGTCGCCGGAGCAGATGCACCAAGTCCTGGAAACGGTTGCTCCGCTGTTACCCTCTGAGAAACCGCGTTACCTGATGGGTGTGGGGACTGCTGACTATCTCATTGAAGGGGTGGCACGGGGAATGGACATGTTTGACTGCGTGCTTCCTACCCGTATTGCCCGTAACGGTACCGCGATGACTAGTTATGGCTACCTGACGGTGCGCAATGCCGCGTTTGCCCGTGACTTTCGCCCGCTGGAAGAAGGATGTGCCTGCTATGCCTGCCGCCATTATACCCGCGCCTACATCAGGCATTTGCTTAAAGCAAACGAGATCCTGGGCTTTCGCCTGACAACCTATCATAACCTGCACATGCTGGCCCGCTTTATGACCCGTATCCGGGAAAGCATTCTAACCGGCACTTTTCCGGCATTATACAGGTATTATATTGCCCGTTTCGGGCGGAAGGAGGATGTAGATTGAACCAGACTATTCAAAACTTGTTTCCGTTTTTAATTCTGATCGTTGTCTTTTATTTCCTGCTCATCCGGCCGCAGATGCAACAGCAGAAACAACGCAAGGAGCTGCTGGCAGCCGTTAAGGAAGGAGACAAAATCCGCACTGTCTGCGGTATTTATGGAACCGTCGAAAAAATCAGGGACGATGATCTGACAGTCCGGATTGCGGAGAATACCAAAATACAGCTGGCCCGCTTCGGCGTGGAAAGCATTATCAAGGGAAATGAATAGTTATTTTTTGAGCATTTTGATTCCTGACTATGCAAAGAGACATATTTTCTGGCCCGGACACATACATTGCAAGTAAAAACTTGCGGAGGTGACGTCCGTGCCTAAAAGGAGTACCGCAGCCCTCCCGCTAAAACCGCCGCCTACAGCCGTAATTATGGCCAAAGGAGTTCTCTATGCTTATATTGTTTCGCTCGTAGTTTTCCTGGTTTTCAGCGCCCTGATTCAGTATGCCCGTCTTACGGAAGCAATTTTGCCGTATATCGTCTACGCTACGTCACTGGGAGCAATTTTTGCCGCGGCAGCTTACGTGGCGCGCCGGCTGAAAACAAAAGGCTGGCTGAACGGCGGGGTTACCGGCTTGATCTACCTGGCGGGGCTTGTGGTCTTTGCCGCTGTTTTGCTGCCGGACTTTCAGGTGCACTTTGGCTACCTGTCCAAAGCCTTCCTGGCATTTGCTGCCGGTGCCGCCGGCGGTATTTTCGGCATCAATTCCTGAAAATCTTAAAGAAAGGTCCTTTAATTGCCCGACTATCAGATCGGGCAATTTGTTTCCGGTATAAATTTATTGTGTGAAACTTTTCATTATAATAGCCGCCAAGCAACTTGCACCATTCGCCCCGCCGGCGATATAATGTGATTGTCGGGAGGGGTGGATTGTGCCCAAGTCGCTGGTCGCCGCAGTGGTCCTGCACACGTTGCTTGGGAACGTCTTCTTGGTGTTATTGAAATATTTTGCCGGAACATTCGCCGGTAGCACGGCTCTGGTCGCAGAGGCCATCCATTCAAGCGGCGATATCCTGGTCAGCCTGGCGGTCCTGATCAGTATCAAAGTGGCCGGCAAACCGGCGGATGGACGGCATCACTATGGTCACGGGAAAATAGAGTCGCTTTGTTCAAGCGCGCTCGGGCTGTTGATGATTTTCATCGGCTTTGAGCTAGCCAGGGATTCACTTGCCCTCCTTGGCGCCGGCGTGCATGCGGTGCCTGGCTTGATAGCCCTGTATGTCTCGGCGGCAGGAATTTTAATTAAAGAGCTTATGTACCGTTATACCGCCAGCGCCTGCAGGAAAACTGGAAATCAGCTGCTTTTGGCCGACGCCTGGCACCATCGCAGCGATGTGCTGCTGTCCTCTGCAGTGTTTTTGAGCATTGCCGGGGCCCGGGCCGGCTTCCCGTTTCTGGAGGCGGTGGTCACGTTGCTGGTCAGTGTGCTTATTATTCGCCTGGGCTTTACTTTTTGCCGGCGGGGACTCGGTGAACTAGTGGACACCGCACCTGAAGAGGCACTGCTGGAAAAAATCAAGGCTGCCGCGACTGAAACGCCGGGTGTAGAGGGCCTGCATTGCCTGCGTGCGCGCCAGTTCGGCTCAGAAGTTCATGTGGAACTCCATATCGGGGTGGACGAAAATCTGCGTGTCTCCCAGGGCCACGCGGTGGCCAGGGAGGTTAAGCAGTCGCTGCTGCGCACCTTTCCGGTAATACGGCACGTGCTGGTTCATGTCAACCCGCTGCCGGGCAAACACAACAGCGAGCAGGAAAGATAAAAGTTGCAGAGGGTAATAATGTTGTCGGCACTTGATTATAGTTGACATTAGTTTGCTGTCCTGCTATAATCAAGGCAGGAGGATGATATCATGGCCGATGATAAAGAGCTGGTCACCGCCCAGACCCTGGCCCGGGCGCTGGACCTTTCCGTGGAGACAATCTGGCGCTACACGCGGGATGGTAAAATTCCCTATATCGAACTGGGTGGCAGGCAGTACCGCTACAACCTTAATGCTGTAATAGGCGCGTTGTCCGGGACAATGGTGCGTGAAAAGGAGGCTGCATACAAAATTGATGCCGCTAAAAAGTATACATACCGGGACTACCTGGAGATTCCGGAAGAACCGGGATACCGCTATGAGGTCCTCGACGGCGAGCTGATTAAGGAGCCGTCCCCCAATGTGCCGCACCAGCGGGCTTCCCGCCGGCTGCAGCGCGTCCTTGAGGATTACTTTTGGGGCCGCGACCCGGCAGGAGAAATTTTTAATGCGCCGCTGGACGTGACCTTTAACGACTTTAACGTGGTCCAGCCGGATCTCTTCTATGTAGCGGGGGAACAAAAGGAGATCGTAGAGCATGCCCGTGTCGGCGGACCTCCTGCTTTGGTCGTGGAAATCCTTTCCCCCTCCACCACGCGCAAAGACCGGCTGAGGAAAATGCTGATTTACCAGCGAGCCGGAATAAAACACTACTGGTTGGTTAACCCGGAAGAAAAAACTATGGAATGCTTCTCGCTGCGCAACGATCTGTATGCCCTGGTTGCCTCCGGTATGGACGACGATGTTGTGGAACACCCCGATTTTGCCGGATTATCCATTGAACTGAAAGCGTTATGGTAATTAGTGTTCTGCCGGATACGCCTGGGAATGTTTCGAAACCAGAGCATGGTAGGAAAAAGAGCTGAAAAAGTGCTTGACAGTTGTGCTGCGGCGTGCTACTATTTGCGCAAAGCGATGAACGGGAAGAGTAAGCGGAGAGACGCTTTTTGCAGAGAGCCGGGGCAGGTGTGAATCCGGCAAAAGAATCGCCGCTGAATGGGCCCGCGAGCAGCAGACCAAATCACAGTAGGCTCTGACGGCTTGTCCCACCGTTATAGGGGGCGGGGTATCGGACTATTAATTTATCTGTCCCGTACCTGACTTGAGCGGGTCTTGCGGATTTCTGCAGGCCAATGAAGGTGGTACCGCGAAAGCGAAGCCTTTCGTCCTTCCCAGGGCGAGGGCTTTTTTATTTGGGATTAACTTTAAGGAGGCTAGACAAATGGCTTTGCCGCTGTCCGGGGAAAGGCTTAAACTGATCACTGACTGGTGCTCGCTGGCTGGTGACCTGGAAACCCCTATCGGCGCCTTTTTAAAGCTGTGCCCGGAGGGGCCGGCTTATCTGCTGGAGAGCGCCGCAGGGGGGGAACAGGTATCACGCTACTCCTTTATCGGCTACAGTCCCTTTCTGACATTGAAAGCGCTGGGTGAGGAAGTGGAGCTTGCCTGGCAGGGCGGGAGAACTGTCAACTGCCAGGGGAAACCGTTTGCAGTGATCAGGGAGTTACTGAGCCGGCTGGAAAGCGGCAGGCAGCCTGACCTGCCCCGTTTTTCCGGAGGGGCGGTAGGCTATTTTGCCTATGACGTGGCGGCGCTGTATGAACCGCTGGGGGCAGTACCTCCGGACGAACTGGGGTTGCCGGAGATTTACCTGCAGTTTATGCAAAACATTGTTATTTTCGATCACTTTACCCATACTCTGCACCTGCTGGTCCACCGGCCGCTGACAGACGGCGAAAATCCGGGCGGCGACGAACAGGCCGCAGCAGAGCTGGAGAAGATGAAAGCGCTGCTGTCCGGGAGACTGCCGGCCTCAGCCGCGTATCCTGCAAAGGATGAACAGACGGCGATAACGGCAGGTATGAGTGAAATCGAATTTGCAGAGCGGGTCCGGGCGGCCAAAGAACATATCCTGGCCGGGGATATCTTCCAGGTAGTCCTTTCCCAGCGTTGCCGCGTACCGGTGCCGGAGGATCCGTTTACCGTTTACCGGCGCCTGCGCAGCCTGAACCCGTCGCCGTACATGTTTTTCCTGCGCTACCCGGAAGTTGCGCTGGTGGGAGCTTCGCCGGAAATGCTGGTCAGAGTGGAGGGCAGGGCCGTGACTACCAGGCCGATTGCCGGTACCAGGCGACGGGGCGGCGTTCCGGAGGAGGACCGGCAGCTGGAGGCCGAACTGCTGGCAGATGCGAAAGAGATGGCTGAACATGTGATGCTGGTGGACCTGGGGCGTAACGACATCGGCCGCGTTTCCGCTTACGGGACTGTGCGGGTCAGTGAGTACGCCAGGGTGGAGCGCTATTCACATGTCATGCACCTGGTATCGGAAGTGACTGGAGAGCTGGCGGAGGGAAAGGATGCGCTGGACGCGCTTATGGCCTGCTTTCCGGCGGGAACCTTGACCGGAGCGCCAAAGGTGCGGGCCATGCAGCTCATCAACGAACTGGAGCCGGTAAGGCGGGGGCCGTATGGGGGCGCGGTAGGGTATCTTGATTTTAACGGTAATATGGATACCTGCATTACCATCCGGACAATTATCGTCAGGAACGGCACGGCCTATGTGCAAACCGGTGCCGGCGTTGTTGCCGATTCCCTTCCGGCCAATGAATACCGGGAAACCTTGCACAAGGCCGCAGGCTTGCTGGCAGCGCTGGGGGTGAAGACAAGTGCTGGCTGTTATTGATAATTACGATTCCTTTACCTATAACTTAGTCCAGCTTTTGGGCGAGCTGGGCGCGGAGCTAAGAGTATGGCGCAACGACGCGTTCACTTTGGCTGAACTGGAGTCTTGCCGGCCGGAGGCGATCGTCATCTCCCCGGGTCCCGGCCACCCTGAGGAGGCCGGCTTGTCGCTTGCCGTTATCCGGCACTTTGCGGGAAAGCTGCCTATTCTCGGGGTTTGCCTTGGGCACCAGGCTATCGGGCATGCTTTCGGCGGACAGGTGGTGAGGGCGCCTGAACCGGTACACGGCAAGCCGGCTGAAATCTGGCACAACGGCGATGCCATCTTTTACGGTGTTGCCAGCCCGTTTAAGGCGGGGCGGTATCACTCGCTGGTCATCAGGCGTGAAACGCTGCCGGAGTGCCTGGAGGTGACAGCCGGAACGCCGGACGGCTTAATTATGGCGGTACGGCACAAGACTATGCCGGTTTTTGGGGTTCAATTCCACCCGGAGTCGGTTATTACCCCGGATGGCCGTACTGTTTTAAAAAATTTCTGGAGGGGTGTGACAGGTGAAAGAGTTGCTGGGCAAGCTGTGTAACAAGGAGAATCTGACAACAGAGGAGGCAAGCCGGGCGATGACGCTGATAATGACCGGGGAAGCAACTCCGGCACAGGTGGGCGCGTTCCTGGCAGCTCTGAAAATGAAAGGTGAGACGGCGGAAGAAATATACGGCTGCGCCCTGACCATGCGGCAGGCTGCGGAAAAAGTGCCGACAAAGCGGGTCGGTCTGACGGACACCTGCGGCACCGGAGGCGATGGCAGCGGCACATTTAACATTTCGACTGCGGCGGCCCTGATCGCGGCCGGAGCGGGGCTGGCGGTGGCCAAGCACGGCAACCGCGCGGTGTCCGGCCGCTGCGGCTCTGCCGATGTGCTGGAAGCGCTCGGGGCAGTTCTCGAACTGACGCCGGAAGAAATGGGGCGCTGCCTGGATGAAGTGGGAATTGCCTTTCTTTACGCGCCTGTTTTACACAAAAGCATGCGTCATGCCGCGGCACCACGGCGGGAAGTGGGAGTCCGTTCCGTGTTTAACCTGCTTGGACCGCTGACCAATCCGGCCGGCGCAAAGCGACAGGTTCTCGGGGTTTACGCACCGGAGCTGGTAGGGCTGCTGGGCCGGGTCCTGCTGCTGCTGGGTACGGAGCGGGCTCTTGTCGTGCACGGCTCCGACGGCAGTGATGAACTGACCCTGGCAGGGGAAACAGCTTGCGCGGAAATCGGCGAAGGCACGATAAAATACTATCAGCTGACGCCGGAGCAGCTTGGCCTTCGGCGTGTTCCGTCCGCTGCGCTGCGGGGAGGCGGCCCGCTGGAAAACGCCGCGCAGCTCCGGGCGGTGTTAAGCGGGGAGAGCGGCGTTTTTGCCCAGGCTGCTATCCTGAATGCCGCGGCGGCACTGTACGTCGGAGGGCTGGCCGAAGACCTGCGCGAAGGGGCAAGTCTGGCGGAAAAAGCGGTTAACAGCGGTGAGGCGCTGTCCAGGATGGAAGCATTAATAAATTTCACCAGGGAGGCGAAGGGGCTTGCTGGCAGGCATTGTCGCAGCTAAAAAACAAAGCGTTGCTAAGGCTAAGCGGGAGTTTCCCCTTCAGGTGCTGCAGGGAAGACTGGCGGCAGCGCCGCCGCCGCGCCCCTTTGCCGCCGCCCTGGAGGCGCCCGGCCTGTCACTGATTGCGGAAATTAAAAGAGCCTCCCCTTCGCGGGGAGATTTCGGACTGGCCATTCCGGTGGAGGAGCTGGCGGTCAGCTACCGGCGCGGCGGGGCACGGGCAATTTCTGTGCTGACAGAGGAGCAGTATTTCTACGGGAGTGTGGCCGACCTGCTGGCGGTGCGACGGGCCGTCGACCTGCCGGTGCTGCGTAAGGATTTCATCGTCGACCGCTGGCAGCTGTTTGAAACACGCCTGCTGCCGGCCGACGCCGTCCTGCTGATCGCCGCTCTCCTGCCCGGGAAGCTGCTCGCGGAGTTTTTGCAGCTGTGCCAGTCTTTAGGATTAGCAGCATTGGTGGAGACACACAACGCGGAGGAAGTACAGCACGCGCTCTCCGCCGGCGCCAAAATCATCGGTGTAAACAACAGGAACCTGCACACATTTGAAATTGACCCTGGGCTTACCGGGCGTATGGCCGGACTTATTCCGGCCGGAGTCCTGCTGGTCAGCGAGAGCGGGCTGGTGACGGCTGCCGATGTAAGCAGGGCGGCGGCGGCCGGCGCGAAGGCGGTGCTGGTGGGCGAAGCGCTGGTCCGGGCGGCTGACCCTGTGGAAGCAGCCAGGATATTAATGGGGGAGGCATGAAAATGGCTGTCAAAGTAAAGGTTTGCGGCCTGATGGACGCAGAGACGGCACTGTTTGCGGCGCATGCCGGCGCGGACGCCGTTGGCCTGATCTTTGCCGACGGACCGCGCCGGGTAGCGGTGGAAATGGCTAGAGCCATCTGTGCCGCGCTGCCGCCGTTTGTCGGGAGGGTAGGGGTTTTCGTCAACGCAGCGCAAGGATTCGTCCGGGAGACAGCGGCGGCCTGCGGACTGACGGCGCTGCAGTTTCACGGCGACGAAGATGCCGAGTACTGCCTCAGGTTTACCCTGCCTGTGCTGAAAGCGGTCCGGGTGCGGCCCGGTATAAATCTGGCGGAACTGGCCCGGATTCCGGCAGCGGGATTTGTCTTTGACAGTTATGACCCGCTGCTGGCCGGCGGCACGGGCCGGACCTTTCCATGGGAGCTGGCTGCAGAGCGCCCGGATCTACCTGTTATCCTTGCCGGGGGCCTTACTCCGGAAAACGTGGCAAGGGCTATTTACCTGCTACGGCCGTATGCGGTGGATGTCTCCAGCGGGGTGGAGACCGACGGAAAGAAAGATCTAAAAAAAATACAAGATTTTATCGAAGCAGTCAGGGGGTGCGCTTAATGAACGGAAGAGGACGGTTTGGCCGCTTTGGCGGACAATATGTTCCTGAAACATTGATGGCGGCGCTGCAGGAGCTGGAAACGGCTTATTCTTTGGCCCGGGAAGAGGTCTCTTTTCAGGCGCAGTATCAGGAAGCACTTAAAACTTATGTGGGACGACCTTCCTTGCTGTACCGGGCTGACAAGTTATCACGCAGGCTGGGAGGCGCCACTGTTTACCTCAAGCGGGAGGACCTGAATCATACGGGCGCCCATAAGATCAACAACGCTTTGGGTCAGGCGCTGCTGGCCAGAAGGATGGGGAAAAAGCGTGTGATTGCGGAAACAGGGGCCGGCCAGCATGGCGTGGCGTCCGCCACAGCGGCGGCGCTGTACGGTCTGGAGTGTGTCGTCTATATGGGGGAGGAGGACATGGCGCGTCAGTCGCTCAATGTCTTCCGTATGCGTCTGCTGGGCGCCGAGGTGGTTCCGGTGTGCTCGGGCAGCCGGACACTGAAGGATGCCATTAACGAGGCGCTGCGTGACTGGGTGACGAATGTGCGCGATACCTATTACCTGATTGGATCGGCAGTAGGCCCGCATCCTTACCCGCTGATGGTCCGCGACCTGCAGTCCGTTATCGGCCGGGAGGCGCGGGAGCAAATGCTGGCGCAAGAAGGCCGGCTGCCTGATTTACTGGTGGCCTGCGTGGGCGGCGGCAGCAACGCCATCGGGCTTTTTTATCCCTTTTTGCAGGACAACGTGCAATGTATAGGAGTGGAAGCGGCCGGCAAGGGGCTCGATACGGCCGAGCATGCCGCCACTTTGGGCAAGGGCAGCCCCGGAGTCCTGCACGGGACGCTTTCCTTCCTGTTGCAGGACGAAAACGGTCAGGTGCTGCCGGCTCATTCCGTTTCCGCCGGCCTGGACTATCCGGGAGTAGGCCCGGAGCACGCTTATCTGAGAGAAAGCGGCCGCGTACGGTATGAGTCGGCCACTGACGAAGAAGCCCTGGCGGCGTTTGCGTTGCTGGCGCGGGAGGAAGGGATTGTACCGGCGCTGGAAAGCGCTCATGCCCTGGCCCATGTGATTAAAATCGCCCCGCAGTTGTCGCAGGCGAAAATAATTTTGCTTAACCTTTCCGGCCGCGGCGACAAAGACGTGGAAACAGCGGCGGGGCTTATACCGGCCGTGGCCGGCAGTAAACAGGGGAGGAGCAAGACATGAATCTGTTAACCGAAAAACTTGACAACATGCAAAAGCGGGGAGAGAAAGCGCTTGTACCGTTTGTGATGGCCGGCGACCCGGACCTGCAGACCACGGAAGCGTTGCTGGCGGCGCTCGTTGCCGGCGCCGCCGATGTCATTGAGCTTGGCGTGCCGTTCTCGGACCCGCTGGCTGACGGACCGGTGCTGCAGGCGGCGGCGTCAAGGGCACTCCTGGCGGGGACGACCGTGCGTAATTGCCTGGCCCTGGCGGCACGCTTCCAGGGAGGGCAACCTCTCCCGCTGGTCTTGCTTATTTATTATAATCTGGTTTTCCGCTGCGGGCCGGAGATCTTTTGCCGTGAGGCGGCCAAGGCCGGAGTTTCCGGGCTGGTCGTGCCGGATCTGCCCTACGAGGAAGCCGACGCGCTGAACTATGCGGCCCGCGGGGAAGGCCTAATCAATATCAGGATGATTTCGCCAACGACCGGCGGGGAACGGCTGGCGAATATCTGCCGTAGCGCAGAAGGGTTTATCTATGCGGTTACCGTGACCGGGGTGACCGGGGAACGCCGGAGCCTTGATCCGGAACTGCCGCTCCTAATTCGCCGGGCGCGACAGTATACCAACATTCCGGTGTTGTTGGGTTTTGGGGTTTCAGGAGCTGCCCAGGCGGCACAGGCCGCATCCCTGGCCGACGGGGTTATTGTCGGCAGCGCTTTGGCCCAACGCTTAGCCGGCGTAAATGGTGTGCAAGATAAGTGCCGTGTCGCAACAGAGTTTACCAGGCAATTAAGAGAAGCACTCAACAAAGGCGCCAAAAATGAGGGCTGAAAAAATGACAGTCGCAACCTTGTCACGGGGCGTTGATGTGCGGGCACGCAAGGTTATTGAATCAGGAGCTCTGTCTTTTGGTGGGGGAGAACTGGTTGTTATCGCTGGTCCATGTGCGGTGGAAGATGAGGAGACATTGCTGGAGGTGGCCCTGGGTGTCAGGGCGGCCGGAGCAAGGGCTTTGAGGGGCGGGGCCTATAAACCGAGAAGCTCGCCGCATAGTTTTCAGGGGTTGGGCAGGCCAGGGCTGAAAATGCTGAAAGATGTGGCCGCCGCTGCCGGCCTTGCTGTAGTGACAGAAGTGCTGGATACGCGTGATGTGGAGATTGTCTCGGAAGTGGCTGACATCCTGCAAATCGGCTCGCGCAATATGCAAAACACCGCCCTGCTCAAAGAGGCCGGGCGGGCGCAACGGCCGGTGCTGCTGAAACGCGGCATGTCGTCTACCATCGAGGAATGGCTGCTGGCGGCAGAGTACGTCCGGGCGTCGGGCAACGAACAAGTTATTTTATGTGAACGCGGTATCCGTACTTTTGAGACAGCAACCCGGAACACGCTTGATTTGAGTGCAGTCTCCCTGCTGAAAGAACTCGGCGACCTGCCGGTGATTGTTGACCCCAGTCATGCCACCGGCCTGAAAGAGCTGGTGCCGCCGATGAGCCGGGCCGCTGTGGCTGCCGGTGCCGACGGGCTGCTGATTGAGGTCCACCCGCGGCCGGAACAGGCTCTTTGTGACGGGCAGCAGTCGCTGACACTGAGCGAATTCAGGCTGTTGATGGCCCAGGTGACACAGCTTGCCGCGTATACGCGTCAGTTTTCGTATTAGCACTGATGCAGTTTAACAATCGGACATGCAGTGGTCCCGTATGCTGTCAGCCAATTAATCGGTGCTGTCGTCGCCGTAAGGTTTGCTGCAAGGCGAAGTACGGAAGGGCAGGAAGTTTTCGCTCCGGTTAGACCTTGCTTTTTTTGTCCGCCTGCTGTAAAATAGGGTTGTACTTTGGGCGTGTAGCTCAGCCGGGAGAGCGCTTGGCTCGCATTCAAGAGGCCAGGGGTTCGAGTCCCCTCACGTCCACCATAAGGGGCTATAGCTCAGGGGGAGAGCGCTTGACTCACATTCAAGAGGCCGCTGGTTCGATCCCAGCTAGCCCCACCATTGAAAATAAAGGGTTCCAGGGTTTTTCAGAAGCCGGGAATCAAGCATAAAAGGGCTTCAGTAAAACAGTTGTAAAACAGTTTTTGAAGAACAATAAAAATTAGCAGGGGTTACGGCCCTGCTAATGGTACAACTAAATCCTTTTACTGCTCGCCCTGCGCCTTTGCAGGGCCTTTTCTTTTGGCCAGCAGCCCGTTCAGGCTCTCCGCCGCCAGCTTCTGCATCTCCGGCGTGACGTGGCTGTATAAGTCCAGCGTCATGGTTATACTGGAGTGCCCCAGCCGCTCCTGCACCAGCTTGGCAGGAATCCCACGGGCCAGCAGTAAGGTTGCGTGAGTATGCCGCAGGTCATGCAGCCGCACCTTCGGCAGGCCGGCGGCCTCAAGGCGCCGCTGGAAGGACTTCGTGAATCTTCCAGGGTCAAGCGGGTTTCCATCCTCCCGGCAGAACACCAGGCCGCTGTCCTGGTAGGCTGCGCCCAGCAGCAGTTTCTCCTGCGCCTGCCGCTTCCGGTGGCTTTTAAGTTCCCTGGTTGCGTCGTCGGTCAGGGTAACGCTGCGCCTGCCGCTTTTACTCTTAGTAGTTTCTTCCAGGAAAGCGCCTCCCTTTAATGTAATCAGTTGGCGGCTGACGGCGATAACTCCCCGCTCCAGGTCAACACAATCCCAGCACAAGCCTAGCAGTTCACCGCGCCTCAGGCCGGTTGTGGCCGCTACCAGGTAGGCCGCGAACAACCTATCTTCCTTAGCCGCCTCCAGGAAGTCCACCAGTGCCGCCTCAACCAATGGCTGCATTTGCTTGTTCCTTATGGTCGGCGGACTGGTGGCATCGGCTACATTGCGGATTAAAAGCCCCTCTTTTACCGCCTGTTGGAGTGCTTGGCGGATAATAGCGTGCAGATAGCGCGTTGTCCGGGTGGACAGGCCGCCCTCACCGTCGTGGCGCCCGCTTTCCAGCTTCTGATTATAGAAGCTCTGCAGCGCGTTTGCCTGCAGTTTGGCCATCGGAATTTTCCCCAATGCCGGCTTAATGTGGACGTTAATCAGCGTTTCGTAACTCTCATATGTGCTGGTCTTAATCTGCCCCTTCTTGTAGGCCGTCAGCCACTTGTCCAACCATTCGCCGAAAGTCGTTTTGGTCGGCTCAATATAGCCGCCGGACTTTATCTCCGCAGTGGCCTTCTGCATGCCCTCGACGGCCTCTTTCCGTGTCTGGCCGTAGAAAGGCTTGCGGACAGGCCTGCCTGTGGCCGGGTCAAAGCCAAGGCTGGCCACAGCCACCCAAAGGCCGTCGCTGGGCAAGCTTGCCCCGCAATGCCGGCAAACTTTCAGGCTTTTCTCGTCCTCCCCGGTAGTCACTTTTTTGCAGTCAGGGTTTTGGCATGTTTTACGCTTGTAAATTGTTCCTTCGTTATTGCCGCGCCGCTTGCCCATCGCTCACGCCTCCTATTTCAATGTGGGTATAGTGCGCCTTTCTCTCCCGCGCATGCTTTTCCAGCAGATACTTGATTAACTCGCTCTTGTTGTCCGCCTTGGACAGCGCATTGGCCGCACCTTCGCTTAAGCCTGCCGTCCGGAATGTGACTACCGCCGGTAGCCGTACATACATTGGCAACCCCTCCTTTGTCTGAATATTGGCCGTCACTTCCGTAATACTCAGATGCTTAAAAAAAAATTGGCTATGTGGCCCCCTGCCGCCGCTTGGCCATATCCGCCCAAATCGCCGCAGGACTTCCCGGCGCCGCTCCCGCCAGTATCTCAAGCCGGGACTTGATTCCCTGCAGGTGCCGCTGGTCGCAGCAGCAGATAAGCACCTTCAGCAGCAGCCGCGCCTCGGCTTCCGGCAGGGTGTCGGCCTCGTCCTGGCACTCAAGCACCGCCAGCAGCTTTGCCGCAGGTTGGGCTATATCGGTTATACGCAGAACATCAGTCAGCCAGCGGGTCATAGGTTAATCACCTTTCTTGTATCCGATATTGACGCTAAAACTAAGGTCCTGCTCGCAGCCGTCAACCAGCACCCGCTCCCAGCCACTTGTTCCGGCAACCAGCATCATCGTGCCGCTGGAGCTTGGCTTGCCTGGCATATTCACCTTGAAAACCACCGTCAATTCATCGCCAGCCAGCTTTGCGGACTTAATCATTGTCAATCTCCTTTCCGCTTCAGGCCTGGCGTTACCAGGCCGTAGCCTGTCTGTGTCGTTTCCGGCAGGCTGCAGGCCGGGCACCGTTTAGGCGGCGCCGGCCAGACAAAGTCCAGCCAAAACCGATGTCCGTTGCCGCAGATGTAGCCAACCACTTGCTCCGGCTCTGGCAGCCTTTCAAGCGTGGCCATTGCTTTATGCCTCTTCCGGCTCTACGCCGAACGCTTCGGCAAAGTCAATCTCCTGCTCCGGCAGCCGCTCGTAATACTCCCTGGCCTCGTCCGCGCTTAGGGGTTCAATGTTCTCATGCTCGCCCTGCCATTGTGTTGTTCTGTGCAGGAAGAACGCTCCTTTGGCCGTCTTGTAAAGCATCGTATTCCGTCCGTGCCGCTCCCAGTTACTGCCGTCCCAGTACCTGTCACTGGCCACCATACGGGCCTTGTCCGTGTCGTACAGCTTGCCGTCAATTACCGCCTTCATCTTTCTTCCTCCCTTTTTTGTTTGCTTACGTTTTTGTATGTTTAATTATATACTTGTATTATCCAGGCGTCAATAAGCATTATGCAAATACGTTGTATTTCGTCATAAAACATAGTAAAATATCAGTAAAGAAGGAGGGGAGGCAAATGGAAAAATATTATACCCCTGAAGAAGTCGCCGAAATATTGAAAACCCATAGGGAAACGGTATATAACTGGCTCCGCTCCGGAAAATTGAAAGGGGTTAAGGTTGTTAACCTCTGGCGCATCTCGGAAACTGAACTGCGCCGCATACTTGGAGGCGAAACTGAATAATCACCAGACAGGAAGCAGGGGAACCTGCTTTTTCTTTCGCTTGTGCGCGGGTTTAGCGTCGCAGGCAAGGCAATCGTATGGCTTTTCGCAAATCGCCGCTCCTGGAGGCGTACAGCCGCCTTGTGGCCGATTTTGACGCAAAAAGGCGCCGCAGACACCCGTTTAGGCCCGCTGGCTGTCGTACAGGGCGTGCTCTGCCGGCAGGAGAACGGTCCACACACGTCCGGCGCAGGGCCATCGTTTGCCGGAGGTTATTTCCATCCAGGCGGTGCAGGGTTTTCGGGTTTCCGCCTGGATTCGTTTCGCCACAATCTGAGCCTTTCGCTTCCGCAGAACATCCGAGCCGGCCACACACTCGCCGCCGGCGGCGTGGACGCAAAGCCGGTCGTGGGGACAATCGCCGGCGGCGACAAGGCGGCTGCCAATGGTTTTGAGAAGTAATCGGTCAAGCATGGTCGCCCGAACCTCCTTCATGGTTGCCTGCCTCCAGCAGCCGCTGGCTTACCCGCGACAACACGTTGATATCTGCAATTTCTTGTTTCAAGATGAAGACAACCTGGTCAATCACCGGCCCAGCCTGAATTAAAATTTTCTCCGGAGCCAGTTCGCCCGTAATTTTGGCCAAAAGCTCAATCTGCCCCTGAAGCCTGGTGGCTGTTTTGAGGATTAGCTCTCGCGGGTCTGCGGTTCTGCTTCCGCCCCAACCTTCTACCTGATAGCGCCCGCCTTCAATCTTTGCCAGCAGATGAGCAAGGCTGGCCTTCCTAAGTCGCCCCATGTCCCCGTCCTGGCCGGGTTCAAAATAAGTCACCTTTACTTCGTCCGCCCTGAGACCGATGTCATACCTGGAAGGGTCGTCAGCGTCCCTAAGCCAGCGGTCACAGGCATCAAACAGTAGGTTTACCCGCTCAAAGCACCGCTGCAATTCGGTCATTACCTTGTTGCTTTGTACCATTTCCTGTGCAGCCTTAGCTTTGCTTAACGTTTTCGGTATGTGGTTTTGTTTATGCCGATGGAGCGACATGTCGCCTAGATCGTTGAAAACCGTGATTATTTCGTTATGGGAAACGTTTTGGATAAGCATCGCGTTGATCTTGTCAAGCGATGGATGAGAGCAAACGGAACATTTGCGGCCGGGCATAATAGTATCACTCCTCGTTTTCTTCTGTTGTGGCGCCCACGTATGCCGTTATCGCCCGAACAGCCAAACCAGGCTGGCAAGCACGAAGGCAATTTGTGCCGCAAAAATAATCTTCAGCGCCTTTGGACATTCACGAAACTCCCGCATCAGATGTGTTCACCTCTTTCCCTGACAGATTCCCCGTTCCGCTTCATACCAACTGGCCGCTCAAACCGCTGCAGCTGCTTTACGGCCTTGCCCCGCTGGAGTGCCAGCATCCAAAGCTCCCGGTCGCGGGCCAGCAGGCTTTGGATTTCGCGCTCTGTAAGCAGCAACAAACACTTGGACAGCTTTATCTCAAGCATTTTAAGCATGTGGCACCGCTCCCTCCTGTGGCATGTCCTCGTCCAGTGGGCTTATGTGCGTAACATTAAACCAGTCCTCTCGCCGTGAGTCGCCAATTTCGGTGAGGTGGATTGGGTGTCTGTTTCCTGGCCAGAAGGCCAGCCGCGTCACCCTGCAAATCGCGCCCACCCCCGGCGTGTGCGGGTCAAAGTGCGGCAGCAAGCGCTCAACGCGCACCAAATCGCCAACCTGGTATCCGACGGCGGCATCACTCCGGGAGCTCTGTTTATGTTTCATGTGTCGGCCCCCTCTCCCTCTCAGTTTGTTCGAGTCAAAAGCGCTTTCCCTGCCGGCGTCGCACCTGCAGCGCCTGCTCACGCCCGCACCCGTTCCCGGCACCAGCCGGGCCGCACCGGGTATAACATGCAGTCGGACTCCAGGGAAAACCTTCGACAAAAGCCCGATTCCTGGCAGGTGGTTCGCCAGGGTTGCAGTTGGATTACTTTGTCTTTGACCATAGTGGTCGCGCCTGTGCCTGCGGCCTTGAGATACTGGACGACCTCGGTTTTGTGTCTGCGGATAAGCGCCCGCAATTTGTCCGTGAGCGGGCCGGAAACCTTAATTTGCTCGCCGGTCAGCGTTACCCGGCAGCCGGCCTGGGTCAGCTTGTTCAGCAGTTCCTGCCCGGTCATGGCTGCGCCTCTAGGCACTCCGCCAGCGCCTGGTATTCTCGCCAGGCTTTTTCAAGAGCAGCCCGCGCCCTTTCGCTAGCGCCTTGCCGTGTCAAGTATTTAAAAAATGGTAACAGTGTGCGCCCTCGCGGCCAGTGCGGGTCACGCAGTACATCCCGCGCCAAATCGCCGATTGGGTCATTCCGCTTGTATTGACGTTTCAGCCAGCCGGTGAAGCTGTGCGATGCGGTCAATTAAAACACCTCCCAGGGTTCGCCCTCGTCCTCGCCCGGTTCTCGTTCTTGCGCTTCGCCCGCCGTCTGGGGTGAGTTTAAAACACCCGAAACACCCGAAACACCCAAGAAGTCAATGTTTACGGGGGGTTTTTGCCAGTTGTTTTGCCGGGTGTTTTTAGAATCGGTTTGCAAAACACCCGGAGACGCGCTGGGTGTTTCGGGTGTTTTTGCTCTGGATCCGGCAAAACACCCGAAGGCATCAGTGTCTAAAAAGTCAATGTTTACGGGGGTTTCTGTTCCTGCGTCGAGTGTTTCGGGTGTTTCGGGTGTTTTTGAAACACCCGCAGCGCTGGCCGCGCAAAGTTCAAGGCGATACGCCGCGTTCCGCGTCACCCCGTCCAGGCCGGCTGCCCGGATAACATAGCGCCCGAAGACGCGATCGCGTTTTTTGCTCAACGCGTGTCCCATCCGCTGCAGTGCGCCCGTCCTGCTACGCCCGCCCCAGACGCTCATCAATAAATCGTGCTCTTTAACAAGCTCAAATAAATCACCGGCCGTAATCGCGCGGTCTCCGGAGCTCCCCCACCATAGGCCGACGGTGGCCATCCACTCCTGTGTCTCGGTATCCGCCGCCCCGTGCAGACGCGCCCTGTCCCGCAAGAATCCCTGGTATCCGGCCACATCAAGCAGGCCGCCCATCACAGCCGCCCATGATTCGTAACGGCCTAATGTTGCGGCACCCCGTGGCTGTCCGGAATCAATCCATATTTTCGCGATGGAGAGACAGGCCGAAACCAATGCAGGCCGGTTTTCGTGCGCCCAGCCAGGGAGTTCGCGCTTGAAGCCTGTCCGGTCCTCTGGCCGCTCCACCTGTGCGTCAAGTCGAATCGGGATAGTCCGCCGCGCCATCTCGTCCGACACTTCAACATTGTTGCCGGTTGCAAGCCAAGTGGCACGGTTAGCCAAGTACACCATTTCGGACTTCCCCAGGCGACGGCCATTCCAATAGAGGGTCGTCAATGCAGCTTCGAGGTGGGCTGAGCGCAGCGTCCGCACGTTGTCAAGCTGGATGTGGCTGCGCCCTCCCAGCAGCAGTGAAGTGATTCTTTTTTCCACCTCGTCGCCGTCGCCGACCAACGACATCACAGGAGCAGGCCCGCCGGTCGGCACCAGTGTTGCCACCTCAGCCAACAATCCTTTGCCCGTTCCTCTCGTTGGCGCGTCAATCAAATAGCATGGTGTCGGACTGGTTATAAGCTCCCTGACGAATGGCTGGAGTAAAAGCGTGGCAGCGTGTGTCCGGCTCGGTTCATCGGCAAACGGAAAATCACAAAACAGTTCGTCAAGCCAGCCACGCGCTTCCGGCAATGCCATATCCGCGCGAATACCATTCAACCCATGCAGGCGCAACAACCACCCGCTGCCGGTGTCGTAACCCTCGGCGTAAAGCAGCCTGCCCCCCTGCAGGAATAGCGGCGCGTGACGCACCCCACGCAGTTCCGGAAAAGGGATGTCTGCCGCCGGCAGCGCCAAGATGTCTTGCGCCACGTCCATCGGGGGTCTTGCCGGGTTTTCCTCGCCATCGGCGCCGATTTTCAGGTAGTCTGCGGTTCTGTCCATTTTTCCCCGCAAAGCGGCTACCGTCAGCGGCTCCGCCACGTCTGACGGGCCGATTCGCACGATCTCATTCCCAGTTTTAAAAAGTTCGGGAGGTTCGTTTGCCGCGTTTAGGCAATCCAATGTATCCGCCGTTATCTCGCGCAGAAAACGGTTCGTGATCAAAATGCCGGGACGTATGTTGTTCTGACGCGCCGGTTCCCGTTCCTGTTCTTCTGCCACTAGCGTCGCGCCAGACTGCAGCTTCTCCAGTTCCTCGACAAACGGCTTCCCCGATATGTGCAATTCTGACAGGTCTTTAATCCCGTCTGGCGCGTGAATCACCCGCAAGCCAGGGATGGTTTTTCCTACTCGTTCTGCGAAGTCAACCGCCCCAGGTTCGCACCAGAGGAATACCTGCAGCCCGTTAGATACTTTTTCCCAGCCGGGTTTCCAGATCGATTTCCCCGGAACACCCAGAACCGGAATATCGTAATACCATGCTGTCCAACTATCAGATTCACCCTCGACCAGCAGAACGTAACCAGCCTCACGCGCTTTCTCAAGCCGCTGCAGGCCATATAACGTGGTCTTATCGCCTTTGCGCCAGCGAAAACGCGTGTCGCCATCTAAAGCTAGCCGGTAACGAACAGCAATTTCCTCACCATCTTCAGCGAAATACGGAATTTTAACAGCTTGATTGCTTTGTAGTTTGATGGTCTGCAAACCTAGTTCGCGCAAAAACTCCACCGGCAATTTCTTAGCTATCGCTAATTCTTTGAGTGTCAGGTTTGTCACCGCTGGCCCCCCTTATTTTTGCGCTTAGAATCCTTTTCCCCGGTCGTTATCCTGCGTTTTGTCACTTTGGCGCCGGCATTACCGATAGGCAAAGATACCCCTGCGCGTGCTGCAAGCCACTTGGCCGCATCCAGTGCGGCAATGTTTTTGCTCAACATCACTAAGTCAACAGCAGAAAATCGCCTGCCGCAGCCGAAACAAAACAGCCCGTCGTGGTAAACTTTGCATGACGGCGTTTTGTCGTTGTGCGCGGGGTCAGGGCACTGGATCATCCCTGAGCGGTTCGGGTTCAAACCGAGCGCGCTTACCAGTCCGCGGCAATCCGCGACTTGCTTAATCATCGAAAAAATGTTACCATTATGGTAGAACAAACCAACTCGCCTCGCTTTCTCCCGTGCTGTCGGCGCGGGTTTATTTTTTGTGTGCCTAAAAATTTCCGTCTAGCCATCTCTCAAGCGCCGCTTTCGGAATAACAATGCGCCGACCGATCCGCAGCGCCGGAAAGTTTTCGGTTCTGGCCAGGTTATAAACTGTTATCGCGTTAATACCCAGCAGCTTCGCGGCCTCCTGGACCGAGTAAACTAAGCGGTCCGCCTCTAAACATGTCACTTTGCCCATTCGTTTCACCTCCTTATTAAGCGAATTTTGGGCATGAAAAAAGCCGCCCCCTTTCGGGAGCAGCCTAAATCTCTGGTCGGTCGTTCGCGTGATTCAGTTATTTTGTGGAATAGGTTTGGAACATCCGCCACCATAGCCGCGCATACTCGATTGCGACCGCAAACAGTATGTCCTCCTGCATAGCCGTTAGCAAATTCTCGCGTTCCGGCCCATCGCTTTCGCCGATCTCCTCCGCCATTTGTCGCGCCGCCACCATTTTTGCAAACGCCGCGCCTTCGTCCCAGCGACCGTACTCATCCATGACGAAGGCCAGCCGCCGCGACATCGCCACCGTTTTCTTTGTCCAACGGTATCTCCGCATAAACTCTACTGCCGTGGCCGCCTCCGCGAAGGACTGCTCAGAGAAATCAGCGTGAACGCCTTTTCCTCCCACTCGCTGTTCAGGCGGGGTCATAAGCCCCCATTTTACATAATTGGTTAGAGTTCGCCGGTCAATCTTTAATTCAAGCATCTCAAGTTTCTGCAAGAGCATTTCCGGGCTCACAACGGAATAACCCACCCTTCTTCTTTTTTTCGCCCTGCGCTTCGCGAGGGAAGTGTTCCAGTGAACATTGTCCCAGAACAGCGCCTCGGCGCTTCCCAAAAAAGGCATAGCTCCGCCCCCTATACTTGGAAACGTGATTTCTATCTTTATGATAGCAGGACTAGTTTCATTTGTCAAGGGTACTTTAGGCATACCCTGCATTGTACGTTTTAGGCTTTATTATAGGCCGGCATATTCCCGCCCGCAGGCCGCCCTATTATGTAAACCTCGTAAAACAGTTGTAAAACAGTTGGGATGCAATTGAAGCAAACCAGACGAAACGAAACAGCTCGCCAATGCCGATTTTGCTTGATAGATGGAACTTCTTAAAACCAGGTAAAACAGGGTTAAACGGCAATTCTGAGACTCACATTCAAGAGGCCGCTGGTTCGATCCCAGCTAGCCCCACCAAGTAATATCCCGGAAGTTTCATGCTTCCGGGTTTTTTGTTTTCTCTGGATAACCCGGCCCTTTCCGGCCTCTGTTTTAATACCGCCGGTGATTACCCATATGGTCAGGTCCACGTTAGACCTGATCAGCCCCAGCATTTCGGATTTTTTCCAATTTGGTTTTCAGGTAAAAGAAAAGCCTCTTAGGGCTAAAATCTCAACATGTCTTTGGTTGTCGCGATCCATCGTTTGCGATTCGGCAGACATCTGAGTATTCCCTCCGAATTAAAACAAGCGAAGATAGGGCAATTCCGGACACCAGCACGGTGAAACCCGCAGCCAACCAAAGCTTTTTAGTTCTTGTAACCATAAAGCCCATAACCGTTACCTCCTTGTGATCGTTTGCCCGATTGCCGTCCACATGTCTGCTGTCACCAACCCCAGCCGCCAGAGTGAGATGCCCTGCAGGCGATAACGCTTGGCGACCCCGATTTTTTCAAGGATGCTTTCTCCGGTTTCGCTCGGAGCGGAGATGGCCAGGACAAGCTTTTCCCGGGGGACAGCGGCCAGCGCCATTTCAACGGCTTGCACCACTCGGTTTAGCGGTTCGGGCTTTGGCCCGTAATCGTGGGCCATAACGATTATGCGGTCGGCTAATTGACCGAGGGCTGCATAATCATAGCCGAGGAAGGAGCTGTTTGGCGGATGGATGGTGAGCGTCAGGGTTCTTCCGGCCTCCCGCAGCGGCGGTGCCAGCATGGCAATAAAGCGCGTAAAGCTGTCACGGATCTGTTGCCGCGTTTCCCCTGCAGCGTACAGGCCCAGTTCTTCCAGGTTCAGATTAACGCCGTGATAAAGGGCCGCTTCTTGCGCAATAGCGGCAACGGCGCGGGACATGGCCTGTTCATCGTTTAGAAAAGCGGTGAGCAGCCCGCCGCGGTCGTTCTCGTGGACGACCATTTCTGTCCTGAACCCGAACTTTTTGGCCGTGGCCAGCACTATTTCCCAGCCAGAAGGCCGCTGCCAGGCTGTGCGCGGACTTCTGGTTAAAAGATTGCCTTGCGCATCGATAGTATACCAGCCTAGGGCCAGCTCTCTCACTGTGTCTGTGTTTCCGCTGCCGGTAGCTGGGAAGGGCGCGCCGAAAAGGTTGGTCCAGCTGCTGGTTCTGGCATCTCCTAAAGCGTAAAAGCCAATGACGTTCATGGAACTAGGCGGAGAGACAATTCTTATAGTCCGGGTTTCCGAATCCCAATTTACCAGGCAGCCGAATGCTTCACTGAAAAACCTCAATGGTACGAGCGTCCTGCCATTAATGATAACAGGGGGCGCATCGAGCGGGGAAGGCAGGTCATTTACCTGAGCGGTTTTATTATCGATTTGAAGCATAACCCTTGTCTTGCCGTCGCTGGCAGAGATGGTGCGGGTATCGCCGTCCCAGCTTACGTTTATGTTTATCGCCTCTGCAATCAAGCGAAAAGGGACCAACGTCCGCCCGGTTATAATCTGGGGCGGCACGTCAAAGCGTATCGGCAAGCCGTCCAATAAAACGGTAACCACCGGGGGACTGGCCGCTGCCCGTTGGTATGTAGGCGCGGATAGCGATATGACGATAGCAAACAAAAGCGTGGTTACTGCAAAAAATGCTGACCTTTTCATCGTCATATCCCTCCTCTACTGGTTATTTTATCTTATTCTTGAAAGAAGGTAAAGCTAATTACCATAAGATGGTAAATTTAGCGGTCTGAGAGGAGAGTTGACTTCCAGCAGCGCATGGCCGGAGCGATAGCGACAGGGATCGCGCGCTTCCTGGGGGTGCGTCTTCAACCGACGCAATCTTAGTCACTTGCAGAAGCTGCGCTTGTTGCGGGAGTTGATTAATAGGCGGTAATCATCTTTCTTTGCCCCTTCGGGGGTTTATTTTTATTGCAAAGTAAGTGACACACAAGATACAAAAGCCGCTGAAGTGCTGTGGGAGCTTGTGTTTTGATTCGGTGCTCATTGACAAACCAGCTACGGCACCGTAAAATGTTAATAGCAATGTTCGAACGCTCCAGTCCAACACAGCGCGTAAAAAGAGAGAATTGTCGTCTGGAGGAACAGATGGTTACGAGGATGCAAGCACAAGCGGATCTGGTGAAAGCCATTAGTGACATCGCCGCGGCAATGCCGCTGGCGCGAACGGTGCAGCTCTACGAGTTCGCGCTTTTCCTCAAGTCGCATCCGCTGCCTGCCGAAGAAACATTCGAAGAAATCGCAGCAGATGAGGCGCTATGGGACGCACAATTCGCGGCAACTGACGATGATAAGCTGGCTGCGCTGGTGGCGTCAGTCGAAGCCGAGATTAATGAAGGTAAAACAGTGCCGATGTTCGACGGACGCGGCGAATTCGTCGAACGCAAATGAAGTCGCGAACAACTCAATCCTTCTGGAAGCATTATTGGGCTTTGCCTCCTGAGATTCGCCAGAGAGCTCGGCAAGCCTACGCGCTGTGGCGCGATAACCCAGTGCATCCAAGCCTTTTCTTCAAGCGGATAAAGGAAAGCCAGCCACTCTACCCGGTCCGCATCGGCTTGGCCTATAGAGCGGTGGGGTTGCTCAAAGCAGATACGGTTACTTGGTTTTGGATTGGCACCCACGACGAGTATGACCATCTTATCAAAGGGTAGAGATGTAATACTGCCATAAACGGAAAACTATAGAAACAATCAGCGATAACAACATAATAAACTCTTATTTTGTTGGATATAATATTTGACTCACTTTCAAGAGGCCGCCGGTTCGATCCCAGCTGGCCCCACCCAAAAAACTTAACAACCACGGGGGTTTTCGGTCCCCGTGGTTGTTCGCTTCCCAGTGAAAAAACCGTTTGCTGTAGCAAAATTTTCTGTGGGCACTATAAAGACGTTTATGGCGCACCTTATAATGTAACCTTATAGTTTAGACAAGAACCCGTCCATGATCCGGGCAGCTTCTTTTTTCATGTCCAGAAGAACATACGCGTAGATATCCAGCGTGACGTTGATCCGGCTGTACCCAAGTTGCGACTGGACGGATCGCGAATTTTTAGGGCTGCTTAATGCCGAGGCGAACCTTCAATCCTTCTTGGAGAACCTGAGAAAAGTTGACACCTGCTTTTTCCGCACGCTCATTTAACCAGCTTGGCAGGGAGAGGTTTATTCTAACCGACCTATTGTCGTTTTCTCTTCAGCAGGCATCAAAATCAATCCAATGGCCAGCATAAAAAAATGGGGAGTTTCACCTACTAAATCTTGGACACAGACTACGCATGGCAAGCGGTTGCCGGAGGTTTCCGCCTATGCTACAATATAGGCAGCCTGCAGCCCTGTGGCAAGAAACTCTTGTCTGCGGCCAAACGCTTTTTTATGGAAGCAAAAAGGGGCTAAGAGTCGGAGCAAACGCCGTCTCCCAGGGAGGTACTGCAACACTTTATGAAATAGTAGACACCCATGCCGCCTGCGGCACCATCGGAAAGATGTAAGTGGCAGGAGGCTATTTGCAGGGTAGAATTACAGGGGGATATGATGCTCGAATTAATAAATTATGATGGGATGACAGACTGCCACGGAATAACCGGAAATTCAGTTACCAGGATGCATATTCACTTTTATTTGCTTGATGACCTTCTGATAGATACCGGCTCGTCCAGGCTCGGACGCATTAGTTCCACTTTCTTTTCGAGACACAAAATCCGCTATGCCGCGCTTACCCATGTCCATGAAGATCATTCAGGTATGGCTTATTGGCTGACGCAAAAGCTTGGCATACCGGTCTTTCTCCACGAAGGGGACCACTCAGAAGCTGTATCTCCGCAGCGGCTCCCACTTTACAGAAACGTAGTTTGGGGAAATCGCAGGCCATTTTATCCGGCAGCAATGCCGCCGCGAATAAGCACTGACCGCTATGACCTTGATGTAATTCCTGCTCCGGGACACAGTCCGAATCATGTAGTTTATCACGAAAAAAGCAAAGGATGGCTTTTCACCGGTGACCTTTACATTGCTACAAAACAAAATGTTTCTTTCTATACTGAGAATACTTTGCAGGCAATAGCATCAATCAGGCATCTCCTGACACTTGACTGGGAGACCATATTTTGTGCGCACTCGGGTATCAAGCATAATGGAAAAGAAAAACTTAGATTAAAACTGGATTTCTTTGAAACAATCCAGAAACAGGTGGAAGATCTGCGTGACAAGGGCCTTTCATTAGCGGAGATCAACAGGTACCTTTTTCCCAAAAAGGACTTTTGGGAGTTAGTATCAAGGGGAGAATGGTCCTCGTTCAGATTAATAAGCACAGCTGCAAAATAAAACAGCTCACTGCGGGCTGCAGCATTTGCCTTCCCGCTTTAACCAGCTTATCGTAGGAATTAAGGGGTATTCGGAGGTTTGATAGTGTTGATTGAGGGGGAGACCGGGAGCGGGAAAGAACTGATTGCTCATGCTATTCATGATTTAAGCAAGAGGTCTGCCAATCCTTTGATAAAGATTAACTGCGCGGCGATTCCACAGGAGTTGCTGGAAGCGGAGTTTTTTGGTTACGAAGAGGGCGCTTTTACCGGGGCAAAGAGGGGCGGGAACAAGGGAAAGCTGGAATTTGCGCAGGGAGGCAGCTTTTTCCTGGACGAAATCAACCAGCTGTCAATGTCTTTACAGCCGAAACTGCTCAGGGTGCTGCAAGAGAAGGAGATTGAACGGGTTGGAGGACATGAAAACATTTTGCTGGATGTCCGCTTTATTGTGGCGACCAATGTGCCGCTCGAGAAACTGGTGAAAGAAAACAAGTTCAGAAAGGAAGTGAAGAAGGATTTTGAAAAAGAAATTATTACCGAGGCACTAAGGAGCAACGAGTTTAACAAAACACAGACAGCGAAGGCGCGATAATACTGCGCTTTTTTGTTTGTGCATTATGGCACGTTATTTGCATTAAAATTAACCTCTAAAGGACTGCATGAGGGTGATTCAAGTGTCCAAAGTATGTTTAAAAACATGCAGTTATATGGCGCTGACCAGTCATCGTCCATACCTGGTCAACGAAGAATTTAACTTGAGAGGAGAAAATGCATGGTCAGAATAGTAGATTTAGCCGTACCTACGGATCCGCAGGCATGTGAGCCGGAAAAGGCCGAGTTTATGAGGACATATCATAGGGAGGGTGCGGAGCAGGCTTCAAGATTTTTTAACCTGAATGTAGATGATTTTTTGGACGGGCTGTTATGGGCAAACGGGTCGGTGAATCTTGGGGAGCATACAGGAACGCATCTGGATGCCCCGATTCACTATGCGCCGACTGCGGAAGGGAAGCCAGCGAAATCCATTGATGAGATTCCCCTGGAGTGGTGTTACGGAGACGGGGTAGTTTTGGATTTTCATGAAAAGCAACCGGGTTATTCGATTACCGAAGATGACGTAAAAAAGGAACTGGAACGAATCAATTACTCACTGAAGCCGGGAGATATCGTGCTGATCCGGACCGATGCGGACAAATACCTCTATGATGAAAAGTATTTCTCCATACATCCAGGGATGTCGGCGGCCGCTACCAGATATCTGTGCAGCCAGGGCATTAAGGTGATGGGGATAGACGCTTGGGGGTGGGATGTCCCGTTCCACAAGGCTGTGGAAAAGTACAGGGAAACCGGGGATAAATCGGTGATTTGGGAGGGTCATCTGGTCGGAAAGGAATATGAATATTGCCATATTGAAAAACTGGCCAACTTAAAGGAGCTGCCTCCGTATGGATTTAAAGTGGCAGCGTTTCCAGTGAAGCTGAAGGGTGGAACCGCCGGCTGGTGCAGGCCAGTGGCCATTTTTGAGTAAAGGAGGAAGGTTTGTGGAAAAACTGGTCATCTCCGCTGCCTTGACAGGCGCATGGCCCACAAAGCAACACAATCCGAACATTCCCATGACGCCTGAGGAAATTGCAGAGGATGCCTGCCGGTGCTGGAATGCGGGCGCCGCAGTTGTGCACCTGCACATGCGCGATGAACACGGAGCCGGAACGATGGATAAAGAACGATTTGTTCAGACAGCCTCTCTGATTAGGGGAAAATGCAATCTAATCCTTAACATGACCACATCAGGCGAACTGGGTGCCTCCGACAAGAGAAGGTATGAACACCTAATTGAAATTAAGCCGGAATTAGCATCCTACGATTGTGGTTCCATGAATTGGATGCATATGGGGGTATTCGTGAATACTCCGCAGTTTTTGGAGAAGCTGGGCAAAGTCATGATTGAAAACAATGTCAAGCCCGAGATTGAGTGCTTTGACACGGGTATGGTGTACAATGCCCTTTACTACATCGAGAAAGGTTTCGTCCTGGAGCCTCCTTACTTTCAGCTCTGCCTGGGTGCCCCTGGCGGCACGGTTGCGGAGATCGAAAATCTGGTGTTCATGAAAAATCTGCTGCCAAAGAATGCTATCTGGTCCGCGTTTGGCCTCGGTTCCATGCATATGCCGATCCTTTACACTACTATCGCTTTGGGTGGCCATGTGCGGGTGGGTATGGAAGACAACATCTATTACGCTAAGGGTGTGTTGGCGGAATCAAACGCCCAGTTTGTGGAAAGGGCGGTACGCGCTGGCCGGGAGTTTGGGCGGGAGATTGCCACTCCTGATGAGGCGAGAAATATTCTGAAAGTGAAATAGGAAGAAATGGCGCCAATTTAAAAGCTCGAGGAGGGGGTGGGCCCATAGAGCAAATCGAACAGCTTTTTATGGTCTAGGGGTAACGATATTATTTAATAGGGAGGGAAAACGATGTCTCTCGATGTAGTATTTCTGATCATCAGTGTTGTCTTCGGTGCCCTTTTAATCGCAGCAGGATGGGTCACCAGGAAATGGATTCAGGACTCTTCAGACTTCATACTGGCGGGGCGGGAAATCAGCCTGGCCCTGAATATCTTTGGTGTTGCAGCCATTGGCTTTGCTGGCACCAGTATCGCGTTAAGTCCGGGATTTGCAATCCTTTTTGGTTTTTGGGGATCATTTTTAGTGCTTGGGGTTATTTTTTCCATCGGCGGGCTGAGCTGTTACGGCCTCTTTTTCACCAAGTTTGTGCGCAGATGCGGCGCGCAGACACTGCCAGAGTGGCTGGAGCTACGCTACAGCAGCCAGGTCCGGTTTGTGATCACCCTTGGAACCATTTTAGGTCTCACCGGGATCATGGCCAATAACGTGGTTTCCATGACCGGTGTAATCACTGGACTCACGGGATGGCCCATGTTTGCCACCATATCCGTGATCTTTTTTGTGTTCCTGCTCTTCTCCTACCTGGGAGGTTTCTGGGCGGTCACGTTTACTGACTTTCTGCAACTTTTGGTGGGACTTGTTGCTGTTCCGCTGATTATTTTCTCGTTTTTCAACTATTACGGAGACTTTAGCTGGCTGCAGGCCAGTTGGCCTAGTCAAGCCGGGTTTATGGCAACGGGACTGACGGGAATGTCACTGCCCGTCTTTAGCCTGAGACATCCCAGCGTGCTGACTTCCACCTTCTTGTTTGCCGCTTTCCTGGTCTGGGGCAACAATTACTACTGGCTGAGGGCAGCTACCTGTAGAAGTGAAAGAGTAGCAAAACTGTCCTACTTCTGGGCGGGAGTCTTACTCTGCGTTGTGTTCTATATTCCTTTGACCTTGATTGGTTCTTTTGTAGGAGCGGCCAACCCGGATCTTTTTGCGCCAGTCGGCAGGGTTCCAGCCGTAGCCGCATATGGTGTGTTTTTGAGAGAGCTGCCCGTTTTTATCGCGGCGTTTCTGCTGTTGGCAGCTATGGCGGCAGGGGTATCCACGTCAACCACCGCTCATATCGGAGCCAGCTCTGTGGCGGTGCGCGATATTTACCAAAAATACATTCGACCGCAAGCCAAACCTCAAGAACTGATCATGCCGTCCAAGATTATTCTTTTGCTCCTCGGTGTTTTAGTCTGGTTTCTCTGCTTCTTCCCCGGCGGACCGATTTACCTGTTTGCCTTCGCCACCGCCTGGCTTGGGCCTCCGTCTCTCTTGGTTCTTCTCGGTATCGTTTGGAGACGGTTCACGGCTACGGCCGCCCTGTGGTCGGCTATTATCAGTATGGCAACCATGTTTGTCTTTACTCTGCTTGAGCTTACGAAAGTATTTATCATTTCCCAATATGCTCATATAGGAATTGCCGGTTTTGTGGCGGCAATCATTCCGGGTGTCATCATTACCTATGCCACGAAGCCCAAATACTACGGCAACCCAACTTGGGAAAGAGTACCCAGCGAGACCAACAGGGAAGCCATTACCCTGCAGGAAGAGGAAGTCGAAATTTTAAGAATGATTCAAATGGGATACGAAAACACTTCCGAACTACTGGATATCTTAGGGTTGGATGCTGGAGTAATAAGCACTTACATTGAGAGGCTGGATCGCGGCGGGTATATCATCCGTCAGTCTCTGACGGGCTCAGGTTTCTATGCTTTCAATATTAGTACACGCGGCAGGGCGGCCCTGCCTGAGTTCAGCACGGAAGAAAATAGCCTGATTAAAGACAACCTGTCCCTGGAGAGCCTGAAGATTCTGCGTGTCAGCGCTGAAGACGCCACACTATTGCCGCAGATGATCAGCAGTGGAGAGTACACATCCCTGAAAATCTCGGCAATCCTTTCCAAGCTGATCCGCAATGGCTACCTTAAAGAAGGAGGTTTCTTTAAGCGTTCCATCACTTTGACCGATACCGGCAAAAGTGCATTGAACAAGCATAAAGACATCAAAACGAAGAGCATCGCGTACAGTTAAGATGGCGCACTAAAACCTGAAAAAATCAACAGCCACAGGGGTTACGGCTCCCGTGGCTGTTCGTTTGACACCACATAAACGCCGGTAATTTATTTCTAACCAAGCCAGATTATTTCCACGGCGGCTTTGGCGTTTGTCTACCTCTCAAGCCAAACGGTCACAGCCCGCGCATCACTGGCGGCACTTGGCATCCGGGCCAAATCCATCAACAGGGCATTTATCTCGCCGTACAGCGCCGCGGCCTCTGCTCCCTCAGTCCCTTTAACCCTGGCGGTCAACTGCCGGTATTGTTTTAGTTTTTGTCCGTATTCCGCGCTGATGTCCTTCCAAATACATGCCGTTCGTCGAGCACCCGTCCCAGTCGTCTCAGCGCCTCGGAGATGAATGTGTCGGCCTGCAGCCAAGGCACTTCGTAGCGGTACACCTTTATCAAACGCTCGTCGTTTGCCAGCATTCCGGATTCATGCCGCCTGATTACGGAGTTATGGGATAATCCCATTGCCGCCGCCGCAGACAGTAGTGTAAAATAGAAACAGGGAGGAGGGGAACCTTGGAATTAAAAGACTCGGAACAAGTCCCGCGCGACAAACATGACGAGCTGTTCAAGCTCCTGCTGGAAACCTTTTTCGCTGACTTTATCGACCTCTTTTTCCCGCAGGTCAGCCGGCTGATGGAGCGGGAACATCTGGAATTCCGCCCCCAGGAAGTCATTACCGATGTCTTGGAGCAGGAAAAGCACGTGGTGGACATCCTGGTAGAAACCCGCCTCAAAGGCGAAGAAGGCCTAATCCTGATTCACGTGGAGAACCAGTCGCAGCGGCGGCCGGACTACAACCGGAGAATGTTCAAATACTTCGCCCGGCTCTACGAAAAGTACCAGCAAAAAATCCTGCCCATCGTAGTGTATGCCCATGACGCTGCTGTGGAAGAAGAAGATTGCTTCCGGATCGGTTTCTCCTTCCTGGATGTCTTGGAATTTCGCTTTCTCAAAGTGCAGCTCAAGAAAGAACCCTGGCGGAAGTACGTCCAAAGCGGCAACCCCGCCGCCGCCGCCGCCCTGATGAGCAAGATGAACTACAGCAAAACGGAAAGAGTAAACGTGAAAATTGAATTTACCCGGATGCTGGCCAATATGCGGCTGGACTTGGCTCGGAATACCCTGCTGACCGCCTTTTTTGAAACCTACCTGAGGCTGAACAAGGCGGAAGAGGAAGAATACCGGAAACGTCTGCCCCGTGAACTGAACCCCGAGGAGGTGAGATATTACATGGAAATCACTACGTCTTATCACGAAAAAGGCAGGGAAGAAGGCAGGGAAGAAGGCAGGGAAGAAGGCAGGGAAGAAGGCATAAAGGCAAAAGCAAGGGATGTCGCTTTGACAGCTCTAAAAGAAGGTGCGTCCCTGGAGTTTGTTATGAAAATCACCGGCCTGAACAAAGAAGAACTGCTGGAGATGCAAAAAGAGCTGCAACAGTAGCCCTTTTGGAACGATGACGAAACGGCCTGTGCTGCTTGATAGCAGCGGCATGCAGGTGGCGATGTCTCAAAAATGCCTGCGCGAGAGTGGTATTCAAGGCGATGCTGGTTCGGCCCCAGCTAGCCACACCTGAAAAAATCAACAGCCACAGGGGTTACGGCTCCCGTGGCTGTTCGTTTGACACCACATAAACGTCGGTAATTTATTTCTAACCTAACCAGATTATTTCCACGGCGGCTTTGGCGGCAATCGCCTGTATTTCAGGATATCCAGTAACTAGCTTTGCCTGGAATTCTCTTGCCAAAGAAAGTGCAAAAGCATCGGGATACGAAAGACTGCCGCCAGCCTTGATCTCTGCGGCGCTCTTTATCCTCCCCCATTGTGCTTCTTCGATTTTGATGGTTTCTTCCAGCAAAACGTTTTCTATAACCTCTTCCGCAGCACTTTTACCGTTTCTCCTCAGCAGGATATAATATACTTCTCCCAGGTTTACATCACTCATGAGTATTTCCGTATTTTCATCCACAAGCAGGTCATTTATTATGGCGGCGCCTGGTTCGTCCTCCAGCAAAGTCATGATGGCGTAAGCATCAAAAACAATAATATCAACAGCGCAAGTCAATCAAAAAAGCGTTGACTTATATATCTTGCACAAACCGGGAGAAATGTGTAATGCACAAAGCCCAGGCAAACGCCGTGGCGATCCGCACGCAAAAAGCTATAGCTGAAGCGTTTTTATCCTTAATACAGGAGCGCGCGTACGAGAAAATATCTGTAACGGATATCTGCAGACGCGCCGACGTCGTGCGCAAAACCTTCTATAATCATTTCCACGCCAAAGATGATGTGGTGTACTATTTGATCAATAATATTTTTCATGAGATGGAATCCAAAATGGACCTGAAAAATATGAGTGTGCAGCAAATCCTTTTGATCGCTTTCAGGTTCGTCATGGAGAATCGCGAGGCTCTTTTGCTGTTTTATAACAGAGGGCTTATCCGGTTCGCACATCAGAGCATATCCGCATACATAACAAATGACCATATTTTAACCAAGCTGGACAACAGAACCATCGATGCCAGGGCATACAAATATATCGCCGCTCAAATACCGGCCGTACTCATCAGCATCATCGAAACATGGATAGAAAACGGCTTTGCGGAACCGGTTGAATTTCTGGCGGAACTTACAGAAGCACTTATGTATAAGCCGAAGGGCATTTAGCGGCATATCTCATTCCTAAAAAACAGAATACACGGGCATCCCTCCCTCCCTTGGCAGATTGACACGCCGTTACAGGCTTGATAAGATTAAAGCGCAGATAGCCGATGAACTTCAGCTTTCCAGTATTTCAGGCGGATGTCAAAAGCAGCCGGTTTCCCCTGTCGGCGTCGTCTCCGCAGCGTCACAAATGCTGTAATATTCCGAAAAAATAAATAATACAGGGAGGTTTAATCATGGAGAACTTGTCGTTCAAAGCAATGGTCGTACGGGAAGGCGAGGGAAAGGTATTCACCCGCAGCATCGAGACCAGGAGCATAAAAGAGTTGCCGCCCGGCGACGTCCTCGTGAAGGTTCTCTACAGCTCGGTAAATTACAAGGATGCGCTGTCAGCCTCGGGCAACCGCGGTGTGACCAGGAACTTCCCCCATACCCCCGGTATTGATGCCGCCGGGATAGTCGCGGAAAGCACGAGCACGGATTTCTCAAAAGGCGACGAGGTGCTGGTAACCGGCTACGACCTGGGCATGAATACCTCGGGAGGCTTCGCCGAGTACATACGCGTGCCCGCCTCCTGGGTCGTAAGGCTGCCTGCCCGGCTCACCATGAAAGAATCAATGATCTACGGCACTGCCGGATTCACTGCGGCGCTCTCGGTGCTGAAACTTACGGAAGCCGGAGTAAAGCCCGGCGAAGGCGAGGTCCTGGTCACCGGAGCCTCCGGCGGCGTCGGGAGCATTGCCCTGCGCATCCTGGCCAAGCTGGGGTATACGCTGGTAGCGGCCGCCGGCATGATGGACGAGTCTGACTACCAGCAGGCAGCGGAGGAGCTGAAAAAGCTTGGCGCCGCCCGCGTTATACCGGCCGCTGAGGTGGACGACACCTCAGGGAAACTGATGCTTAAGGAAAAGTGGCGCGGCGTCGTGGATACCGTAGGAGGCAGTGTGCTATCCACAGTTGTCAAAGAAACGCGTTACCTTGGCGTGGTAACCACCTGCGGCAACGTCGGCGGCCACGAGCTGAACCTCAACGTCTACCCCTTCATCCTGCGTGGTGTCAGCCTTATCGGCGTGGACTCCGTCGAATGCCCCATGGGCGTCCGCCTGGCGGTGTGGGCGAAACTGGCCGGCGAATGGAAACCCGCTGACCTGCAGGCACTGACCAGCGAGATTTCCCTGGGCGAACTGGAGCAGCGCATCCAGCTCCTCCTGGCAAAGAAATCCAAAGGCCGCGCCGTATTAAAGATTTAATTGGGAATATCACATAGGCATTGTTGACAAATGACGGCAGCTTTGTCGCTGGCCGGGTTTCATGGGTTCATTCGCTCAAAGGTGCGGCGGGGCAAACGGAGGGGCAATGATGCAATATACGATGCTGGGCAAGACAGGAATCCGCGTTTCCAGGTTTGCCTTTGGCACTCTGACAATGGCGCCGATGCAACGGGACGTCCCTGTGGAGGATGGCGCACAGCTGATCAGGGAGGCGCTGCAGCGCGGTGTGACGCTGCTGGATACGGCGCAGGCTTATGGTTCTTACCCGCATATCCGCCGGGCAATTGAAGGTTATCGCGGTGAAGTGGTGATCGCCAGCAAATCGGCGACCAAATGCTACCGCGAGATGGAGGAAGCGGTGCGGGAAGCATGTCAGGAGCTGGGCCGCGAGATAATTGACATCTTCCTGATGCATGCTGTGCAGCGGGAAGAAGATTTGGCAGAACGGCGCGAAGGAGCCTGGCGGTGCCTGCAGGACCTCAAGAAGAAAGGCGTCATCAGGGCAGCCGGCTTGTCGACCCATAACTTCAATGTCTTTATTGAAGCGGCCGGCTGGCCTGAGATAGATGTGATGCACCCGATTTTCAACATGATAAGCTTTGGGTTGTTGAATGCGGAAGGCCGGGACGTGCCCGGCATCATTAAACAAGCGTATGAAAAGGGTATCGGCTTGTATGCGATGAAGCCGCTGGCCGGGGGACATCTTCACAAAAATGTTGAAAGCGCTTTGCGGTTTGCCTTTGATTTCCCCTATATGCACGCAGTGACGGTCGGCATGGTCAAGCAGGAAGAGTTGGACGTCAATCTGAAGATTTATTACAGGCAGCCGGTGACGGAGGCGGAATTGCAGGCTGCGGCCAGCAATAAGCGGATGTATGTGGTCATCTTTTGCCAGGGCTGCGGCCGGTGTCTGGAAACGTGCGAACAGGGGGCCATCGCCCTGCGGGAGGGCAAGGCTGTCATCGACTATCATAGCTGTATCCTTTGCGGTTATTGCCGCCAAGCCTGCACGCAAAACTTTATTCGTATCATTTAAGGGGCCTTTGCGGACCAAGGTAAACGGAGGGTAAGCCGGTGTGCCTGCTGCTTTTTGCTTATGACCACCACCCTTGCTACAGGCTGGTCCTTGCTGCCAACCGTGATGAATATTTTGACCGTCCAGCCGCCCCGGCCGCTTTCTGGCCGGATTGCCCGCAGCTCCTGGCCGGCCGCGACCTGTCCCGCATGGGTACCTGGCTGGGTATCACCCGCGGCGGCCGCTTTGCCGCTCTTACCAATTACCGTGACGCTTCCCGGGAAGTGCCTGCCGCCCGTTCCCGCGGCGAACTGGTCAGCGAGTACCTGTGCGGTGCGCAGCATCCCCGTGGTTACCTGGAAGCCGTCAGCGGGAGAGCGGCTCTTTATCCCGGGTTCAGCCTGCTGGCCGGCAGCAGGGACGGTCTCTGGTACTACTCCAGCGCCGGCGGGCAGTTGCAGGAAATCGGACCCGGCCTTTACGGCCTGAGCAATCATCTGCTGAATACGCCCTGGCCCAAGGTGGTCAGATGCCGGGAGAGGATGGCTGCCTGCCTGGTCCGGACCGGAAAACTTGTGCCGGAGGCGCTGTTTTCTTTTCTTAGCGATGAAGCGTACGCCGCCGATGCGGAGTTGCCCGACACCGGTGTCGGCCTGGAGTGGGAGCGCATCCTTTCCGCCCCGTTTATCCGTTCCCCGGGCTATGGCACCAGGTCATCCACAGTACTGTTGATTGACCGGCAGGGGCGGGTATTTTTCTGCGAGAGAACGTTCCGCCAGGGCGAAGACCGCTGGAGCGAGGTTGTTTACGAGTTTGAACTGGCGGCAAGTAATAGCGGGGAGGAGTAAACGTGAAAAAGGTCTGTCTTGCCGAAGAAGTACAGCCGGCGGAGGATTTGGAGCGTTACCGCGAAAAGGCACTGGAACTGGGAGCGGACAGGGCCTGCCTGATAGCGGTGTCCGAGATTCCGGTCAAAGATGCGGTGGTCTTAAAATGTCAGGTTCCCAGGTGCTTCGGCTATGGTGTATGCGCCAACTGTCCTCCGCACACGCTGAAGCCTGCCGAACTGCGGGAGCATTTAAGAAATTATACTTGGGCGGTTTTTTTTACCAAGGATGTGCCGGCGGAGGTTATTGTCAGGGACAAGACCACCATCAAGGAACGGGTCGCCGCCTACCAGGAGATTTATAAGATAGTGAGCGAGCTGGAATCAATGGCTTTTTATGACGGCAATTATTTGGCCTTTGGTTTAGGCGCCGGCTCCTGCCGCCATACTTTCTGCGGCAGGGAAGAAAACTGCCTGGCCCTGGATGGCAAAAAATGCCGCTTTGCCCTGCTGGCCAGACCGTCCATGGAGGCGGTCGGAATTGATGTTTTCCAAATGGTGGCGCAGGCGGGGTGGGATATTTATCCTATCGGCGGCGGCGCTAAGGCCGGGGAGGTACCTAAAGGAGTACTGGCCGGCCTCGTTGTGATCAGGTAGGCAAAATCTGCATTTGTCCTGTACGCGGTTAAGCACTGTGCTTCATATAATAAAGTGCTGTCGGCATGCATTGAGCCGGCGGACGCGCGCGCCGGGAGGAGGGAAAGAATGGCGCAAAACTGGATGTGTGTGAAGTGCGGATTTAAGTTTAAAGAGCCGGTGCTCATAGGCAAAAGCAAACCGCTGGCGCTCTGCCCGAAATGCCATGACCGTCCGATCAGGGAATTGGTCGCCAGAAACTGGGCTGAACGGCTGGGTTGCTGCGGGGGGCGCTGACTAGCGGCTGATCAGCGGTGAAATATTCTAATAGCGACTTTCGGGTCGCTTTTTTTGCCGGCGCAAAAGTGATGAAGGCAGGAAAAGGAGCAGTGCTGTCGAAAAGAACATAACAAAGAACTGGGAGGGTCTGGCGATGAGCGATTATTACTATGATGAGGAGCGGGCCATTGCGTACAAGGTATCCCCGCCGGCAGTCTCGGTCGTGCCCGGTGGGGAGTCTCTGCTGGTTCATGTCAACTTAAAGGCGACCAACTACAAAAAAGAAAAAGTGCGCAGGACCGTTTCGGAAACATACCCGGCTGACCGGTATACCAAAGATTCGGCAAAAGCAGCTTTTCTGGATAATGTTTTAAACCGCGTACTGGGCGGTGCAACCAGGATATCCAACGAAGAATACGAGCGGATCAAAGAGCGGGTGGAAAGCGCGCTGTAGCCCTTGATTCCGCCAGGTGTTTCCTGTATAATTAACTTAACTCTGCTGGACCGGCACGCCGGCCAAAGGAGCACAGAAGACTGCTGCCAAGGGGTTGCCTGCGGCGAGGGGAGGTAAATATGAGCATGGAAAAAATGCCTGTCGGGCAAGGTTTTGCCGGATGGGTTTTTATTTTCTGGCAGTCGTATGCGGGAGGTTGAACTTGTGGAAAAACGGTTGGGTGTAATCGGCATTGTTGTTGAAGAGCAGGAAAATGCCGCCTGGAAAGTAAACCAGATTTTAAGCGACTTCAGGAATGTTATTGTCGGGCGGATGGGGATTCCTTACCGGGAACGGGAGGTCGCCGTGATCGCCCTGATTGTCGACGGGTCAACTGATGAAATCGGCGCGCTGACTGGCAGGCTGGGAGCTGTGGCGGGAGTAAATGTGAAGTCGGCGTTGACCAAAAAGTGAAGGAGAGCAGATGGAACAGATACAAGCGATAATTAACCTGGCTGCGGGCGGCGGCAAACCGGACCAGGCCGCTCTGGCAGCCTTGCTTGGCTGTGAAGGAGAGGACGAAGCTCGCTTGCTGGCCGCGGCCGACAGGGTCAGAAAGCAGTCGATGGGCGAGCGGGTGCACCTGCGCGGGCTGATCGAGTTTTCCAATTACTGCGAGCGCAACTGCCTTTATTGCGGTTTGCGCCGTGCCAACGGAAGCCTGGTGCGCTACAGGATGGAGGGGGAAGAAATATTGGCAGTTGCCAGGGCCGGCGCTGCCTTGGGCTACCGGACGGTGGTGCTGCAGTCCGGGGAAGATTCCTGCTATACGGCAAAGATGCTGGCGGAGGTCGTCTGTCGGCTGAAAAGTGAGCTTGACCTGGCGGTAACTTTAAGTGTCGGTGAACGCAGCCGGGAGGAATATAAGCTGTGGCGGGAGGCGGGAGCGGACCGTTATCTGCTGAAGCACGAAACCGCCGACCGGGAACTTTACCAGGCTCTGCACCCGGATATGACCTTTGACAATCGACGCCGCTGCCTGTACTGGCTGCGGGAGCTGGGCTACCAGGTTGGTTCGGGCTGCATGGTAGGACTGCCGGGGCAGACGCTGGAGTCGCTGGCTGACGACCTGCTGTTCATGCAGGAGTTGGATGTGGAGATGGCCGGCATCGGCCCGTTTATTCCAAACCCCAGCACTCCGCTGGGCCACTGCCAGGGCGGAACGGCAGGGCTGACGCTGAAAATGATAGCGGCTGCGCGCCTGCTTCTGCCGCAGGCACACCTGCCGGCTACCACGGCACTGGGCACCGTCGACAGCCAGGGGCGCCAGAAGGCGCTGCAGGCCGGAGCCAACGTGGTCATGCCCAACATTACGCCCAACCGCTACCGCCGTATGTACGAGATTTATCCAAACAAGATTTGCCTGGACGATAACCCGGCGCACTGCCGCAACTGTATCGGCGGGATCATCGCCGGGCTTGGCCGGACGGTAGCCACAGACTGCGGGCACAGCCCAAAGGGAGATTTCGCCGCTGCGGGTACGCTGAGCGAAGCCGGAACACAATAACCTGATGAGAGGAGCACAAGCCATGGAGAAAAATAATCTCTTCCCCGGACGGCAGGCAGCCGATTTTATCCGGGAAGACGAGATAACCCTTATACTGTCGAAAGGGAAACAGGCCGGCGCCAAAGAGGTGCAAAGAATTATCGCCAAAGCGGGGCAGGCGGCGGGCCTGACCCTGGAGGAGACAGCCGTGCTGCTGCAAAACGAGGACCCCCTGCTGGAACAGGAGATGTTTGCGGCTGCCCGCGAAGTAAAGCTGAAGATTTACGGTAAGCGGCTGGTATTGTTCGCCCCGCTGTATGTCAGCGATCATTGCCTTAACAACTGCCTGTACTGCGGCTACCGCCGCCAGAACAGCTTCCGGCGCAGCAAGCTGTCGCAGGAGGACCTGGCGGAAGAAGTCAGAATCCTGGAAGGACTGGGACACAAGCGGCTGGCGCTGGAAGCCGGCGAGCACCCTGCCGAGTGCCCGCTGGACTACATCCTAGACTGCATTAAGACTATTTACAGCCTCAAATTCAAAAACGGCAGCATCCGCCGGATCAACGTCAATATTGCCGCCACCACGGCAGAGGACTACGCCCGGCTGAAAGCGGCGGAGATCGGCACCTACATCCTTTTTCAGGAGACTTACCACCGCGAAACTTATCGCCTGATGCATCCTGACGGGCCAAAGAGCGATTACGACTGGCACACCTGCGCCCACCACCGGGCCATGCAGGCCGGGATAGACGATGTCGGCTTCGGCGTCCTGTTCGGCCTCTACGACTACAGGTTCGAAGTGCTGGCCATGCTGATGCATGCCCTAAGCCTGGAGCAACATTTCGGTGTGGGGCCGCATACCATCTCTGTCCCCCGCCTGCGCCCGGCCCTCGGCATGGACCTCGCCCGCTTCCCCTACCTGGTCCCCGACGAAGATTTCGCCAGGCTGGTAGCTGTCCTCAGGCTGGCGGTCCCCTATACCGGGCTGATTCTGTCCACCCGGGAGCGTCCTGCCTTCCGCGACCGGCTGCTGGACTTAGGCATCTCCCAGCTTTCCGCCGGTTCCTGTACCGGGGTGGGCGGCTACCGGCAGGAGGACTGCAAGGCAGATGAAGAAGGCTCGCCGCCGCAGTTCAGCGTGGACGACCACCGCAGTCCGGACCAGGTGCTGCAGAGCATTTGCCGCGCCGGCTACCTGCCCAGCTACTGCACGGCCTGCTACCGCCAAGGCCGGACCGGCGACCGTTTCATGAAATTGGCCAAAAGCGGCAAAATCCAGGATGTCTGCCAGCCGAACGCCATCCTCACTTTCAAAGAATACCTGCTCGACTATGCCTCCCCGGAAACCCGGCTGGCGGGGGACGAAGCCATCCGCCTCCACCTGCAGGAAATCCAAAACCCCAAAGTGCGCTCCGCTGTCAGCAGCAAATTATCTCGCATAGAACAGGGAGCGCGCGACCTGTACCTGTAGATTGTCCGCACGCCCCTGAGGAACCAAGCGCCGGTCTTGGTTCTTTTTTTGTTGTATTCATCGCCAATCTATGGTAATAATAAGCCAAAGGGGAGAGTCTGCTTTTTAACGCGGGGCTTAGTAAACTACTGAACAAGCCCCCAAAGCAGAAATTCTATACCTGCATTTGCGAGGTGAGAAAGGTGACCCCGGAAGAGATTATAGTCACAATCAAGGAGTATTTGGCAACACAACCGGAGGTGGCTGCGGCTTATATTTTTGGTTCGGTCGCCCGGGGGCGCATGTGGGCTCAAAGTGACGTTGATGTTGCCGTAATCTTTGCCCCCGAAGCGGGAGATAAGCCGGCCCGGTTTGACCGGCGTCTGGAGTTGGAAATGGCGCTCGCTGACCTAGTACATAAAAAAGTGCAAGTAGTTGACTTTGAAACTGCGCCGGTGCCGCTGCGGTACCAGGTCCGCAAACACGGCCGGGTGGTAGTCGATAAAGATCCGCCACGCCGCGTCAGACTTGAAGCAGCCGCTATCGGTGAGTACCTTGATTTTCAACCCATACGTCAATTCTGCACCTCAGCAAAATTAGGAAGGTTATAAGTATGGTTGACCGTGACTTTATCCAACGGAAAACTGATCGGCTGGTCGAGTATATCACCGACCTGGAGGATCAACGGCATATCTCCGTGGCAGACTGGGAAACCAACAAGATGCTGCGCAATCACCTGGAGCGCACACTGCAAAAAACTGTGGAGAGTTGCCTGGACATTGGCAAGCACCTCATCGCCGGCATGAACCTGCGCACACCGGAAGATTACAAAGATATTATGGTGATCCTGACCGAGGCCGGAATTCTACCGCAAGAAAAACTAAGCAAGTTTAAGAAAATGGCGCAGTTTCGTAACATAATCGTCCATGATTATGAGAAGATCGATCCGCACATAATCTTAGATATTTTACGCCAAGACCTTGATGACCTGCGACTCTTTGCGCGAGCCATCCGGGACCGAACAGGACGCCCTTAACAAAGGGATAAGGTTATATACCGCACGCCCCTGAGGAACCAACGGATTTCTGTAAGCAATTTCTTTTGTTGGCTACCATCATCGCGCAGCTCGTGAATTTTATCTTCTCCTTGCCTGTACTAATCGGACTTACCTACTATTACGGCAGCGCTCCGACGCTTAACTGGCTGATCGGCATCCCTGTGCTAGTTATAGTGCAATTTGCCGTTATTTATGGCCTTTCCCTCATTATCTCGATAGCAAACGCCTTTTTCCGCGACCTGGAATACATAGTCACTGTGCTGATGAGCCTGTTGTTCTGGATGACGCCCATCATCTATCCCCTTCAGGCAGTGCCCGAAGAATATCAGGTGTTATTGGTCATGAAACCGGCCACCTACCTGATGCAGGCCTGGCGGGATCTTTTCTTTAACAACATGATTAACTGGCACAATATAGCCATCTCTGCAATGACAGCAGCCCTGGTTCTGCTGGCCGGGCTGCTGATCTTCAAAAAACTCGAGCGAAAACTGGACGAGGTACTATAATGATTAAAGCCGAAAACTTATGGAAGAGCTTTCCCATGCGGCGGGACAGGCCCGGGTTCAAGGAATTTATCGTCAGGGCTCCCAAGTTTTTAAAAGAAAACAATAATCGTTTCTGGGCGCTAAAAGGCGTCAGCCTAACTAAAGGAGCTTCCGCCAGTGCGGCTGCCGCGATACGAAGGTGTGAGCCAACGCAAGAATGTTAATTTTTAGTTAACTTGCAAGGAAAACAAAGGAATCAATCGCTTCCTGTCGAACACCTACAGCAGTCTGAAGCTGACCGGCGGTGTATGCACCCGACTGCAAAGAGCATCGTAATGGGAAGTGATTTTTTTGTTGAAAACCTGGCTGGTCACCGGCGGCGCCGGTTTTATCGGCAGCAACCAGGCGGTGGGTAACACCCCCTTTTGGGCCGGACGATAGAGTAGAGCTTGCTTCCAGCAAGAGTAGAGCTAACGGCGGCGAACCGCGAGACGAGCCACCCGGAATATGGAGATGAGTCCGTAGCGAAGCCGTTGAATCCTGTGAAACTGCCTCCCGAGGCTAACGGGAGAAGAGTACTCATTGGCTGACCTCAAGGGGTCATGAGCGTTAAACCAGGGTATATCTCGCTGGTGTGCTTGAGGGTATACTGGGAGAAGTTTCTACCGATCGTCTGATGAGGGTTCTCAAGACACCATTGGGAGGCGCAGTCATTGAGCATCAGCAAGCAAGGGATGGGTCAGGCAGCTTTATTGCTGGTGGCAGGAACTATCCTCAGCCGTATTTTAGGCCTTGTCCGCGAAACTGCCATTGCTTACCAGTTCGGGGCCACAGCCCAAACCGATGCTTACCTGGTGGCGACGATAATTCCCATCGCTCTTTCAGGTATTATAGTCGGCTCACTTGCCACTGCTTTTATCCCGGTGTTTACCGAGTACCGTCTCCAATCAGGAGAAAAAGAAGCATGGAAAATGGCCAGCGGCGTAATCACCTTAGCGCTCATCATTCTTCTTGCCGCCGCTATCTCTTTTTTCCTGGCCGCGCCTGTTTTTATCTCCCTGCTTGCCCCCGGCCTGGCGGCAGAAGCCAAGGCGTTGGCTGTGCAGCTTTCCCGTTTGCTGGCGCCCGCTCTTTTTTTTGCCGGCACCGTCGGGCTTGCCAGCGCTGTGCTGCATTCCTATCGCCATTTTACCTATCCCACTTTTGCCGGTCTGTTGCATAACGCTGGCATGATTGGCGGAACATTGCTGCTTGGCGGCCTATTAGGCATCAGCGGACTGGCGATAGGCGCCGTAGCCGGTCTGCTGGCCAACGTGTTGATTATTCTTATCCCGCTGGCCGGCCAGATGAAATTTTACCGTCCGACCCTCAGCGGACTTCGCCATCCCGGCACTGTAAAGGTTGGCGTAATGCTGCTTCCCTTTCTGGTTGGTTCTGCCGCCGGCCAGGTTAATATGCTGGTGGACCGTATTCTGGCCTCCTGGCTGATGGAAGGCAGCATTGCTGCCCTAAACTTTGCCGACCGGTTGATTGGTTTGCCCCTGGGAATCTTTGCCGGCGCCGCTTCCACTGCGGTTTACCCGTTTTTGGCGGAGCAGGCTGCGGCCAGGAACATAAATGAGCTGCGCCGCACTTTTTCCGATGGGCTGCGCATGCTCTGGTTTATAGTTTTCCCGCTTGCTGTCGGCCTTAAAGTCCTTGGAGAGCCAATTATCCGCCTGCTCTTTGAACGGGGCGCATTTGACACCGCAGCCACCGGAATGACGTTCATCGCCCTGTTTTACTATGGCCTCGGCATTTACGCCCACGCGGCCAACGCCCTGTTGGCGCGGGTTTTTTTTGCCCTGCAGGATTCCGCTACCCCAATCAAACTGGGCCTCTTGTCCACCGGCCTGAATGTCGTGCTGAATCTTATACTTGTTCGCTTCATGGCCCATGGCGGCCTGGCTTTGGCCACTTCCATCGCCGGTACAGTCACTTGCATTTTGCTGGCGTATGCTTTGCGCCGCCGCCTCGGGAGCCTGGACGGCTGGCGCCTACTGCGCTCTGTGAGTAAATTTGCTGCCGCCTCGCTGCTTATGGGGCTCACGGTGGCTGCTGCTTATCGTATTTCTGCAAACTTTATTAGTACGGATTCGCTCACCCAGCAAATATTGCAGGTGGGTGGTCTCGTTATGCTTGGCGGGGCGGTCTACTTCAGCGCCGCGGCACTGCTGCGCACCGAGGAGCTGGGCTGGCTGATCCGGCGTATGCGGGAGATGCTGGGGCGTTCCAATGCTTAAAACTTAGAAAGGTAAGCCGGGCGCCGCTTTTGTTAAATTATAGTTAATTTGCTGATAGAAACAAGGAATCAATCACTTCCTGTCGAATAACCGCTCGAGGTGAATTCTTGATGAAGGTGGTTATTCTTGCCGGCGGGGCCGGTACCAGGATAAGCGAAGAAACAGACCTTAAGCCAAAGCCAATGGTAGAAATAGGCGGCAAGCCGATCTTGTGGCACATTATGAAAACTTACTCCCATTACGGCTTTAATGATTTTATTATTTGCCTTGGTTACAAAGGCTATCAGATAAAGGAGTACTTTGCCCATTATTTCCTGCATCAGTGTGATGTGACCTTTGATTTCAGGAACAGCAACCAACGAATTGTTCACAGCCATAAAGCGGAGCCGTGGAAAGTTACCCTGATCGACACCGGCCTGAATACCATGACCGGCGGACGCATCAAGCGCGTGGCGCCTTACGTGGAGAGCGAAACTTTTATGCTTACCTATGGCGATGGAGTAAGCGATGTTCCCCTGGAACGTTTGCTCGCTTTTCATACAGCACACGGTAAGCATGCCACTGTAACGTCCGTGCAGCCTTCCGGCAGGTTTGGGGCGTTAAATCTTACTGATGACAACCAGGTTATTTCCTTTCTGGAAAAACCAAAAGGTGACGGTTCTTGGATCAACGGAGGCTTTTTTGTTTTGGAACCGGAGATATTTGACTACATAGAGGGAGACGCCACCATTTGGGAAAGGGAACCCCTGGAATGTCTGGCACGGGACGAGCAGCTGGTAGCTTTTAAGCACGACGGTTTTTGGAAGCCCATGGATACCTTGCGGGACAAGATTGAACTGGAAAACCTGTGGAATGTTTCCGGAGCGCCATGGAAGGTATGGGAATAGCATATGTTCGGGAACATCTACCGGGATAAAGTTGTTCTCATCACGGGACATAGCGGCTTTAAGGGTTCCTGGCTGGCTTTATGGCTTAAGGAGCTTGGCGCAACTGTTATAGGATATTCGCTTAATCCGCCATCAACGCCATATCATTTTCAGCTGTTGGGTCTTGATATCGTTTCGCTGACCGGTGATATCAGGGATAAAGAGAAATTAACGGAGGCCGTTAATACATATAAGCCGGAAATAGTTTTTCACCTGGCCGCCCAGCCGCTGGTCAGGCAATCATACAAGAACCCCGCCTGCACCTTTGAGACAAACATTATGGGGACAGTAAACCTTTTTGAAGCCTGCCGGCAAAGCGCGTACGTCAGAGCCATAGTAAACATTACCAGTGATAAATGCTACGAAAACAAGGAATGGGTCTGGGGATACCGGGAAATTGACCCTATGGGCGGCTATGACCCTTACAGTTCATCGAAGGGTTGCGCAGAACTTATCACCAATTCGTATCGTAACTCCTTCTTTAATCTAAACGACTACGGCAGGTCCCATCAGGTGCTCCTGACCAGCGCGCGAGCGGGCAATGTGATTGGGGGCGGCGATTGGGGAGATGACCGCTTAATACCGGATATTGTTAAAACAACAGCTAAAAATGAAAGTGTGCTGATCAGAAGTCCCCGGGCAACCCGTCCCTGGCAGCATGTTCTGGAACCTTTGTCCGGCTATCTGCTGCTTGGACAAAAGCTGCTTGAGGGCAGGACGGAGTTTGCCGAGGGGTGGAACTTTGGACCAGTTGCTGAAAGGCCCGTCACTGTCCGGGAGGCAGTGGATAAAATAAAAGAAAGCTGGGAAAGCGTAAATTATTTAGTTCAAGAAGAAACAAGCAGGTTGCACGAGGCCAATTTGCTTAAACTTGACTGTTCTAAAGCGTCTGCAAAACTAAAGTGGCAAAATGTTTGGGATTTCCACAAAACGTTTGAAAGGACCGCCTGCTGGTATAAAGATTATTACGAGCAAAACCAGGTTCGCAGCCGGGATGACTTGCAGGAGTATTTATTTGCCGCGGGGCAAAAGCAGGTTGCATGGTTAAAGTGACAGGCGGGGGGCTGCAGGATGGATAAACGGGAACAGCTCAGGCGAGAGATTTTTGCTAAAGTAAGTGAATACTACCGGTTGGCACATCAGCCAACCCAAGAGGCTGATTTTGTCGCGGGAAAGTCAAGAGTCAATTATGCGGGCAGGGTCTTTGACGAAAATGAGCTTGTCAGCCTAGTGGACAGCGCCCTGGACTTTTGGCTGACCAGTGGGCGCTACGAGCAGGAATTCCAAGCTAAAATGTCTTCTTTCCTGGGAACGATGCATGTTGTGACGACCAATTCAGGCTCCTCTGCCAACCTGTTGGCCATTTCCGCCTTGACATCGTATAAGTTGGGGGAGCGGCGACTCAAACCCGGTGATGAAGTGATCACGGTGGCGACCGGCTTTCCTACAACAGTTGCGCCTATTGTGCAGAACGGACTGGTTCCTGTTTTTGTTGATATAGAAATAGGCACCTACAATATAGACACCGACCTGCTTGAAGCAGCGCTTTCTGCACGTACCAGGGCGGTTTTTCTGGCCCACACCTTAGGTATTCCCTTTAATTTAGACCGAGTGGCCGCTTTCGCCCGCCGCCACAATCTTTGGTTAATAGAAGACAATTGCGATGCGCTTGGCGCAAAGTGGAACGGTAAACATACTGGCACATTCGGAGACTTGGCTACTTTTAGTTTTTATCCGGCGCATCACATTACCATGGGTGAAGGCGGTGCTGTAACAACCGATGACCCTGTCCTGAAGCAACTTGTCACTTCGTTTAGGGACTGGGGGAGGGACTGCTGGTGCGATCCCGGACAGGACAACACCTGCAATAAGCGGTTCGAAGGACAATTCGGAGACCTGCCTGCCGGCTATGACCATAAATATGTTTATTCCCATTTGGGTTATAACCTGAAACTGACTGATATGCAGGCCGCGGTGGGCGTGGCTCAACTGGACAAACTGCCGGCCTTTATTGAAAAGAGAAGGGAGAACTGGCATCGCCTTTACCAGGGCCTTAAGGTCCTTGAAGAATTCTTCATCCTGCCGAACGTGCCGCCTCAGGCCGACGCCTCACCCTTCGGTTTCGTCCTGACCGTCAGGGACGACGCACCTTTTGACCGCCGGGAAGTAACAGCCTTCCTGGAGGAGCGCCGGATTCAGACCCGCACTGTTTTTGCCGGCAATATAGTCCGTCAGCCGGCCTTTACCAATAGCAATGTCCCGCACCGGATTGCAGGAAAACTAAAGAGTACCGACAAGGTAATGACAGATACCTTCTGGGTAGGGGTCTATCCGGGGCTTTCCTCATCGATGCTGGAGTATATGCTGGATAAATTCCGGCAGATACCGGAGAAGCTTTCATGAGGTGCCTGGTAACCGGCGGCACAGGTCATATCGGTTCGTATCTGGTGCAACTGCTGCTCGGGCAGGGTTGCCAGGTCGCCGTATTGCTCCGGCCAACCAGCAATGCTTGGCGTATCAGGGAGGTGCTGGACCGTGTGCGGGTTATCAGCGGCGACTTGACTTCCGTGGCAGAGACAGCGCCGGATATGCAAAGCTTTGCCCCTGCGGTGGTGTTTCACCTTGGTTGGGAGGGCGTAGGCAGCAGTTACCGTAACAGCCCGGCTCAGCTGCAGAACCTGGACGGCAGTCTGAAGCTGCTGCAACTGGTATCGCAGAGTGGCTGCCGGCATTGGATTTACATGGGGTCGCAGGCCGAATACGGACCATGCGACGGAATATTGTCCGAAGATTTGCCGGTCCGTCCGGTAACGTTATATGGAGTTACTAAGCTAAGCGTAGGGCTATTAAGCCAGAAGCTGTGTGAGGCTTATAACATTGGCTTTACCTGGCTGCGCTTGCTTGCCGCGTACGGGCCGATGGATGATCCGCAGCACTTGATTCCTTCTGTCATTTTATCGCTCCTGAAGGGGGAGAAGCCGGTAATGACCGCTGGAGAGCAGCGCTGGGATTACCTGTATGTAGAGGACGTCGCCGCCGCTATCTGGCAGTCCGCCATTAGCCCAAACGCCAAAGGCGTGTTCAACCTGGGCTCAGGCCAGGCAACGCCTGTAAAAAGCATAGTGGAACGAATCCGCGACTTGATTGACCCCGGCTTGCCGCTCGGGTTAGGCGAGCTTCCCTATCGTCACGACCAGGTAATGCACTTGCAGGCAGATATTTCCCGCCTGCAACAGGCCACGGGTTGGACACCCCAGGTCAGTTTAGACGAGGGGTTGCAGCGGACTGTGGATTGGTATAAGAAAAACTGTGGTTAACGCACCGTCACCTTTGGTCACTGATGAAAGCTGTGAAGGCGGGAGGCAAAACGTGAAGGGTTCGGACTATCTTGCCAATTTCTTATCTGCTCAGGGAGTTGAGCACGTATTTGAAGTAGTAGGTGGCATGATAACACACTTGGTGGACTCTATTCACTGTCAGGGCAAGATCCGTCTTATAAGCATGCATCACGAGCAGGCAGTTGCCTTTGCAGCAGAAGCCTCGGCACGGATGACCGGGGTACCGGGTGTAGCCATGGCAACCAGCGGGCCCGGCGCCACCAACCTGCTAACGGGTATTGGCAGCTGCTACTTTGACTCATCACCTGCCGTCTTCATCACTGGCCAGGTTAATCGTCACGAACAGAAGGGAGACCGGCCCATCCGTCAGCTGGGTTTTCAGGAAACCGATATCGTGTCGATGGCCAGCCATGTTACCAAGGCTGCCTGGGGGATCCAGTCCCCGGAGGAGATACCATTAACCCTGTCAAAAGCTTTCACAGTTGCTTTGTCCGGGCGGCGCGGACCGGTTCTGCTCGACATTCCCATGGATGTGCAGCGGTCGCATATCTCTGCTGAAGCTGTGAAACAAGTAGCGGTTCCGGCCGGGCAGGCTCCTGACTTCGGAGAGATTAAGGACTTGTTGGTGCAGTTGAGTGTTGCCCGGCGCCCTTTGATTTTAGCGGGTGGCGGTATTCGTTCGGCTGGAGCGGCCGATTTGTTTCGGAATTTTGCCGAGAAGGTTAAGGCCCCGGTGGTGAACTCGTTGATGGGCATTGATGTATTGCCCTATAAGCATCCGCTGCGGGTAGGAACAATCGGCAGCTATGGAAATCGGTGGGCCAACATGGCTATTGGTCAGGCAGATTTTTTACTGGTATTGGGCAGCCGTCTTGATGTCAGGCAAACAGGTTCAGAAACAGCTGCTTTTAAAGGTGACAGGGTAATTTACCATGTTGACTGTGAAGCGGGGGAGATCAATAACCGGGTAGAGGGCTGCCGCCCCATCCTGGCCGAGTTGCCTGCTTTTTTTGATGCGGCACTTAGAATAGCTGTACAGACGCAATTTCCTGACAAAACTGAATGGTTGTCGGAAATTAACGAACTCCGGCGCAGTTGGCCGGACGTTGGGGAACTGAAGGACATAGAGGGGATTAATCCTAACCAATTTATGCAGGAGTTGTCGCTTTCCTCAAGGTTAGCCTCGTCGTTTTCCGTGGATGTGGGACAACACCAGATGTGGGCAGCTCAATCAATACGACTTGAGGCTGGCCAACGTTTTCTCACGTCAGGCGGCATGGGTGCAATGGGGTTTGCTCTGCCTTCGGCTATCGGTGCGGCCTTATCGTGTGCAGGGCAGCCGGTGGTGATGATTGCCGGCGATGGTGGCTTTCAAATGAATATTCAGGAGTTGCAAACCATAGCCCATCATCAGCTGCCGATAAAAATGGTCGTCATCAATAACCAGTGTTATGGTATGGTCCGCCAGTTCCAGCAGAGCTACTTCGCTGAGCGCTATCAGTCTACTTACTGGGGTTACTCAGCGCCTGACTTTACACGAGTGGCAAATGCCTACGGCATTGAGTCCCATACTGTCTGCCAGCAGTCTGAAGTGCCCGGGGCGCTCCGGAAAATGTGGCAGAAGCCGGAAACACCGTTTTTACTGCAGGTAATGGTTGATGTTTACACAAATACTTACCCCAAGGTAGCTTTTGGTCGGCCAATCACGGAGATGGAACCGTTTGTCAAGCCGCTGGATATGGAAAGCACATGAATGGTGGGACTCCGGCAATGGAAATTAAATTGTCCATAGCTATTCCAACGTATAACGGCGCTCAGACCATCCGCGAGACTCTCGACAGCATTGTTTCACAGCTTGAAAAGGGCGTGGAAATTGTCGTTTCCGACAATGCTTCAACCGACGGCACGGCGGAGATTATCCGGGAATATCAGGCGAGGTTTCCGGTGATTCGTTATTTTTGCAACGAAGAAAATCTTGGTGCGGATTGTAATATTGATCTTGTTGTTCGAAGATCCAGCGGAGAGTATGTTTGGCTCTTCGGTGATGATGACAAGTTGGTTGCTGGGGGCATCCGCAAGGTTCTGAATGTTTTGCAGATTCACAATGATTTGGCAGTAGTATTCATTAATTACGCAGTGTATAGCAGCGATTTTGAACAATGTCTTAAGGAACGAGTGCTGGAAAATAAGAACGATCTTTACTGTGAGAACGCCGACAAATTGTTGACTACCGTAAAAATTGCTCCGATTTTTTTGTCATCCAACATCATACGTCGAGCTCTTTGGGAACGGGCAGACTCAGATCACTATGTAGGAAGCAAATGGATGCATTTTGGTACCATGCTATCTCTTCTTCCCGGCCATCCATCTTACTATGTTTCTTCTCCCTATGTTATGCTAAGATCGGGAGCACTCCGATGGAAACAAGATGGGACTATTTTATTATATGGGTGTGAACTGATGAAGATTGTTCGAGAATGTCCAAAGCTTGGATATAGCAAGCACTCTACCGTGGAAACAATTAATGTCATGCTTCAAAGCTTGCCCGTGACAATATTTGGCTCCAAAATAGAGGGTCTTACAGTCACTCGAATCTTATTGTGGAAGATGATAAAGCATTACGGTTCCTATCCTTCTTTTTGGATACGAGGTTTTGCCTTGCTCCTTCTTCCACGCGTTTTTTATCAACTCGTGTGGGATTTCTACCAGGTTCCTATGATAAAGAAAATTTATAAGAGAAGCAAATTCTGGATTCAGCATAGATGGACCAGGAATCAATGACGTAAAACAGGGCGGACAGGCACTGATAGCATTTTCCACGTCCAGGTGAATTCGTACGACAGCTGTTTCAAAAGATGTTGAACTTCAGGACGAATACTTGTTATTGCTGTAAAAGTTAAGTTTTGGGCAATATTGATAGAGGAGGTAGTAAAATTGGATATCAGCAAACAAAACGTATTGCCCTCTAATGTGATAACCTTGGCTCGAACTATAGAAACCTATAAACAATCTGTGGATAAAGAGTTTTCCTTTCTGAAACAGACCGCTCGGCTTGATGATCTCTTTGCCAAAAGCATCCCCTTGAGAGATGGAGAGGGATTTTTAGTCCCAATATGTGAATTGCACTATACAGATGAGGAGCTGATAGCAAAACTGTCACAATGGAGAACTGAGAACGCTTTTGCCTATCCTACTCAGTTTCCGGTAACTTGTTTTTTGCAAGAACTTTTTCCACAAAGTTGCAAGTTATTTTTCCATAGTGTTGCATCTCCAATTTCCATAATGTT
>QLUR01000020.1 GCA_018725565.1 Bacillota bacterium
AAAAATTTTATCCCCTGAAGCCTTATGCCGCAAGGGATTTTTGGATTTACTATTGAACTATGCTGTCAAACTAGCGTGATATAAAATGTTTTGGGCATGCGGAACTCCTTTTTTGGGTTATGCATCATTATATCAGAACACCTCCTGGCCAGGCAAGCGCACCGTTTACGCAACGTTTGCACATGCTCCAACCCTTGTAAGGTTTGCGAAAAATATCCTTGCTTTTTCTGCCAACTTCTTTTATAATGAAGCTGTCGAATCTTGTTGTATTAAGGAGGAATATTTGTTGAAATCCACAGGTATTGTACGCAAAGTTGATGAGCTCGGCCGGGTGGTGATCCCCATTGAACTGCGCAGGACTCTGGGAATTGATGTCAAAGATTCTCTGGAGATTTACGTAGACAGTGAAAAAATCATCCTGAAAAAGTACGAGCCTGCCTGCCTTTTTTGCGGTAACGCCGATGATGTGAAGCACCACAAAAACCGGATAATCTGTAAAGAATGCATTCAGGAACTGGCTGCCGAATAAATAAAGGCCTACTCTGCCTGCCTCTATCTTTTTTGGTGAATCAGGTTGTAAACCTGGCGCTTGGGTAAACCAAGAATGTCTGCCGCCGCAAGGGCGGCTTCTTTTTTGCACAGCCCAAGCGATAGCAGTTTGTCTACCAGCGGTTGAGCGGAAACAACCGGTATTTGTCCTATTTCTGCCGGAGCCAACAGCACGGTACATTCCCCCCGCGGCGCCTGCACGACAAAATGCTGCGCCAATTCCTGCAGCGAGCCTCGTACAAATTCTTCATGTATTTTGGTCAATTCACGGGCTACAACCGCCGGCCGGTGACCGGCGAAGGCAGCCAGGTCAGCCAAGGTGCCGGCCAGGCGGTGCGGCGCTTCGTAAAAGATGGCTGTCTTGCCGGCAGACAAGATAGCTTCCATCATTTCTTTTCTTTTGGCTCCGCGGGACGGCAGAAAACCAAAAAACTCGAACGAGGCAGAGGGTAACCCGGAAGCTGCCAGCGCGGTAACAGCGGCCACCGGACCGGGCAAGGCAACCACGCGAACCTGTTTGCTGACAGCCGCCCTCACCAACGCCTCTCCCGGGTCAGCAATGCCCGGCATCCCTGCATCACTTACCAGGGCCACGTCCCGGCCGTCGAGCAGGCATCCGATCAGGTACGGCGTTTGCTTTGCCTTGTTGTGTTCATGATAACTAACAAGTCGGGTATGAATGTCAAAATGATTCAGCAGCTTGCGAGTTACCCGGGTATCTTCAGCCGCCACCAGGGCGGACTCCCGCAGTACTCGCAGCACACGCAGTGTTATATCCTCCAGATTGCCCAGTGGCGTGGGACACAGATACAGCGTACCCTGATTCACGCCGGAAACTCCACCCCGTTTTCACTGCGCAGCAAGACGCGCTCCCTGCCATCGGCCTGAGACGATTCATATGTGTCAGATTCATAGCGCAGGCAACACATCAGCCTGCCGCAGGCTCCGGAGATTTTGGCCGGATTCAAAGAAAGGTTCTGGTCCTTGGCCATGCGGATGGAAACCGGCTCGAACTCACCCAGAAAGGTATGGCAGCACAGCACACGGCCGCAGGGACCGAGACCGCCGATCATTTTCGCTTCATCCCGGACACCGATTTGCCGCAGTTCTATTCTGGTTTTGAAAATCGCCGCCAGGCTTTTTACCAGATCTCGAAAGTCTACCCGCCCGTCTGCGGTAAAGTAAAAAATAATTTTCGAGCGGTCAAAGGTGTACTCCACGTCAACCAGCTTCATGTCCAGTTCATGTTCTTCTATTTTTTGCAAGGCAGCATTAAAAGCCTCTTCTTCTTTCTGACGGTTTTCCAGGATTTTTTGACAGTCTTCTTCCTCAGCACGCCGGACCACCTGCCGCAACGGCTGCAAAATGTCACTCTCCGCCACCGCTTTAGGACCTGTTACCACCGCTCCAAACTCCAGGCCCCTAGACGTCTCCACAATACAAAAATCACCGGTTTTCAGTTCAGTCACGCAGGGGTCGAAATAATAAATCTTTCCCGCCTTTTTAAAGCGGATACCGACAATGTTTGGCATTAGCTTAAAACCTCCTTCAGCTGCAAGAGCGCCGCCTCCGCAGCGAGCCGGACGTTCACCGGGGTTTGCAGGTTTTTCTGCAACTTCAGCAAAATAACGATTGCTTTAAATGCTCCCCCGGCCGTCCATTGTTCATCCAGACCGGCATAGGTTTCCCGTTCAAAAAACAGTAATGTCTCCCTACCGCTGCTCAGCAGGACAAGGATGTCCCGCAACATGGTCAGTATGACATCAAGAATGCCCGGCAGGTTTTCGTTCCCGGCCAACCGCCCGCTGAGTACACTTACTCCTGTTTCCTGCCGCAGTGCCGTTAAAAAAGCTGCTGCTTCTCCTGTTAACGACCGAAACATTTCACTTTGCTCCGGCTGCTCTGCCAGGCAACGCAGCGGAAATACCTGGCAGCGGGAAACAACCGTCGAAGGCAGCAGCCCGGGCTTCTCCGCCAACAGGATAAAGATAACTGACGCCGGAGGTTCCTCCAGTGTTTTCAGCATGCTGTTGGCCGCCTCCGGTGTTAAGCCCTGCGTGGCATCCAGGATAAAAATTTGCTGCCGCCCTTCCAGCGGCTGCAGAGCAGCAGCTTTTATAACCTGTCTCACCTGTTCAATCCGTATCGCTTTTCCTTCGGGAGCAATCCAATGGACATCAGGATGACTGCGTCGGACTACCTTTTGGCAGGACAGGCAGGTTTCACATGGCCCCTCCGGGAATTGCAGGCAGTTCAACGCCTGGGCAATACTGCCTGCCAGCTTTTTTTTACCTGTTCCCGCCGGACCGTAAAAAAGATAGGCATGCCCAACCGAGCCTTTGGACATAGCAACTCGCAATACCTGGACAATATGCTGCTGGCCGGACGCTTCTATCACGCCCTCACTCCATTCGGTCCATATATTAGTAACTGCTCAGGCCATCATGTGACGCTAATTGCTATAGCTGCAGTTACTTATATTATATCACAATGACGTGCTGTCCGTCAGAGACTGCAAATCCGGCCGGCATTGCCGCCAGATAAAGTCCGCCACCTCATCTTCCGGCAGGGCGGCGTCGACCACGGTAATGCGCTCGGGGAAACGGGTTGCCAGCAATAGAAAGCCTTCCCGCACACGGCGGTGAAATTCCAGCGGTTTAAGTTCCATACGGTCTCTGTGGCAGGCGGCGCGACGTGCCAACCCGTCCTGCGGCGGCAAATCCAGGAGAAAGGTGCGGTCAGGCAGGCGCTGTTCTATAGCCTTCAGGTTCACTCCCAGCACAAAATTTTCGTCAGCGCCCCCGGCATACGCCTGGTAGGCCAGGCTGGAATCAAGATAGCGGTCAGAGATAACCACTTCCCCGCGCTGCAGGGCGGGGCCGATAATTTCCCGGTAGCCTTGAGCGCGTGCCGCCGCGTAAAGAAAAACTTCTGACAGGATGGTCATGTTGCGGTAGGCAGGGTTGAGCAAAATCGTCCTGACGGCATCACCGAGTGCCGTCCCGCCCGGCTCCCGGGTACAGGTTACCGTCAGTCCCAGCGACCGCACAGCCTGCGCCAGAATCTCTTGTTGCGTAGTTTTTCCTGCACCGTCCGGACCTTCCAGGCTGATAAAGTACCCGCGCCTGTTCAACCCGCGCTACACCCCCTCGCAAACAACACGCAGTTTTCCCTGCGGCTCAAGGCCGCGCAGCACCATCCCAGCGTCACTGGCCGCCGCCAGATAATCGATTACCGGCCTTGTCACGGTTTCCCCCGGGGCAAGGACCGGAATTCCGGGCGGAAATGCAGCTACCAGCGAAGCAGAAATCCTGCCTTCTGCCCGGGCAAGCAAGACAGGCTCCTGAGGCGCAAAAGCCGCTTCTCTCGGCAAAACTGCCACCAGCGGTTCCGGTAAACAGTCAAATACAGCCGGCACCTGCTTCTGCGGCAACCCGTCAAAAGCACGCACAACTTTTACCGCGTCGCTCCTGCTCAAGCCGGGTCCTGCAACGAGCAACAGGATGCCTTTCTGGGCCAGTTCCACGTTGACACCCCTCTGCGCCAGCAGGTAGGCAGCCTGCCGGCCGTCGATCCCGGCAGCGCCGCAGAGTATGGTTACACGCAGGATATCCAGATCAAAGCCAGCTTCTTTAAGTGCTTCACGCTCCAAAAGCGGCAGCTCTGTCCGCAGCTTACCCCGCAGATAGGCTGCGTTCTGATACAGCTCGTCGAACAGTGCTCGTCCCGACAGAGCCATCCGTTTTCTGACAGCGTCCAGCGAAAGTAGCAGCGGATAGGACGGACTGCTGGTCTGCACCCAGCGCAGCGCGGCACGCAGTCTCGCCTGCTCGTACTGTTCACAGTGCAAGTGCAGGACAGCTCCCGGCGTCAGCGCTCCCAACGTTTTATGCCAGCTTTGCACACGCATGGAGGCGTTCCGCCCGGGGGCAGGCATCTCCGGGTGAAAGTCCAGATGTGAGCCATGCGCCTCGTCAAGCAAAAGATGCACACCATGACGACAGGTTGCAGCAGCAATAGCCGTCAGGTCGGCACAAACCCCAAAATAGCTGGGACTGGTAACAAGCAAGGCTTTGGCCGCCGGGTATCGCGCCAAAGCCTGCTCCACCGCCGCAGCCGTTACATTCAGCGGAAATCCTTGGCCGTCTGTTGCCACCGGGAGATATGCAGGGCGTGCTCCGGAAAGAATCAGCGCATGATAAGCAGAAAGATGAGCGTTGCGGGGCAACAGCAAAATATCGCCCGGGTCACAGGTGGCCAGCACCATGGCCAGCACTCCGGCCGTACTGCCGTTAACCAGGTAGAAACTTCGCCGGGCCTGCCAAAGGGAGGCCGCCATTTCTTCGGCCTCCAGGATCGGGCCGGCAGGGTCATGCAGGTCGTCAAGCCCCGGCAACTCAGTCAGGTCAAAACTAGCATATTCCGGGCAAAGCCTCTGCAGTTCAGGTGGCAGGCCCGGTCCGCCGCCGTGACCAGGCAGGTGGAGACGAATCCCGGACGCAGCGGTGTGGGCTAGGGCGGCTTCCCACAGCGGCAGGCGGGTGTGGTCCATCAAACGCATGAACCGCGGTCAGGACAAGGTGTAATTGGGCGCTTCTTTGGTGATGTGCACGTCATGGGGATGGCTTTCCCGCAGGCCGGCGCTGGTAATCCGCATAAACCTGGTTTTCTTCTTCAGTTCGGAAATGTCACGGACACCACAGTAGCCCATGCCGGCGCGCAACCCGCCCGCTAACTGGTAAACAGTGTCGGCTACCGTGCCGCGGTACGGGACGCGCCCTTCAATTCCTTCCGGAACGAGCTTTTGTTCATCTTCCTGGAAGTAGCGGTCCTTGCTCCCTTCTTTCATAGCCGAGAGAGAGCCCATGCCGCGATAAACCTTATAGCTCCGTCCCTGGAAAATCTCTATGTCGCCCGGGCTTTCCTCTGTTCCTGCGAAAAGGCTGCCGATCATTACCACATCGGCACCCGCGCCGATTGCTTTGGTAATGTCACCGGAATATTTAATTCCGCCGTCGGCAATAATCGGGATGTTGTGCGGCGCGGCTGTCACAGCCGCATCATAAATGGCGGTGACCTGCGGCACACCGATACCGGCCACCACCCTGGTAGTGCAGATAGAGCCCGGCCCCACGCCGACTTTGACCGCATCGGCCCCGGCCTCAATCAATTCACGGGTTCCCTCAACGGTAGCCACATTACCGGCCACTACGGCCACGGTCATAAATTCACGCTTGATTCTTTCCACTGCCTTCAGTACGCCAACCGAGTGACCATGGGCCGTATCAACAACAATTACATCTGCCCCTGCCCGGACCAGTGCCCGCACCCTGTCAAAATTATCCCCGCCGACACCTACCGCGGCTGCGGCCAGCAAACGTCCGTTGCCATCCTTTGCTGAACGGGGATACTGGATTGCTTTTTCAATATCCTTAATGGTAATCAGGCCCTTAAGCATAAAATTATCGTCGATAATCGGCAGTTTTTCCACCTTGTGACGCTGCAGGATTACCTGGGCCTCAGCCAGCGTAGTCCCCACCGGTGCTGTTACCAGACGATCCTTGGTCATAACGTCCTTGATCAGGCGGTCAAAATTTTGCTCAAAACGCAAGTCACGGTTGGTAATAATGCCTACCAGCTTGCCCTTGACCGTAATCGGCACTCCTGAAATCCGGTACCGCTCCATCAAAGCGGCCGCGTCATTAATGGTGTGGTCGGGCGAAAGATGAAAAGGGTTCGTAATAACCCCATGTTCGGAGCGCTTGACGCGGTCAACCTCCATCGCCTGTTTTTCAATGCTCATATTCTTATGGATGACGCCGACACCGCCCTCCCGGGCCATGGCAATCGCCATCCGCGACTCGGTAACCGTATCCATCCCGGCGCTCATCAGCGGAATATTAAGGCGGATCTGCCGGGTAAGGCTGGTGGTGACGTCCACTTCTGAGGGCAGGACGCGGGATTTGGCAGGGATCAGCAACACGTCATCAAAGGTAACGCCCTCCCTGGCAAACTTATTCCGGTGCAAACAATCCGCCTCCCTTCTGAATTGGCTTCATCGTAGCAAAATTAAGGACATGTGTCAACCTGCCGCCGACTCCAGCCAGGCCAGCAGCGCCGCTGTTTCTTCCTCATTAAAAACCGGCAGTCCCAACGCTAAAAGCGCCGCCGCCGCCACTCCCGGACCGCAGCGCAATTCCTTGCTGAACCTCCCGTCATAAATGTGCCTGTTGCCACAAGACGGGCTGCGTGCTTTAAAAAGCACTGCAGCTGCTGATACCGTCTCAGCCAGGCGCCTGGTTTCACAGGCACCGCGCAAATACGCAGCCGTTTTGTCCTCACCGGACGCTGTCAGCACTACCGCCTCACCTGCCAGAACGCCATAGCCGTCCGCACCGGTAATTTCGGCCGGCGGCCGCGGTGTCGGCAACCCGCCCAGCTGCTCCGGACAAACCGGCACCAGTACCGCCTTTTCCTGTACTAAAGACAAGTCCGGACAAAAATTGCTTCCGCCGTTGTGTGTGGTGTTCAGCCCCAGCAGGCAGGCGCTGACCAGCAGCGTTAGTTTCCGCTTCATTATTCCGTTATGGCATCCAGTGATTGCCTTAATTCGTCGACCGGCCCACCGAGTACAGTCAGTACGAGCCTGTTGGGCAGACAGACGATTGCTTCGCCCGACCTCTCAACCCAGCCTACCGAAGAACAAAGGCCAAGAGGACAGATGGCTCGGGGCATCTCCTGGATACGAACCCGTCCTTCAGCAATGACCACTGTGGCTTCTCCGGCCGGCATTTGTACGACGACATGCTTTACGGTATCGGCTTCAAAAGAAATCTCGTTTACCAACTGTCCGTCCAACTCGATGCGCAGCAGTCTGCCACCGGCCGCAGCCGGCATATGACGGTCAGCCAGGAGGATTGCCGCTGCCAGCAGAACGAAAGCAATAATAATCAGGTCGCCCTTTTTCAGTTTCATTGAACAAACAACTTCTTTCCCCTTGTTTTCTGCTCTGAAAATTCCCTCTCCCTCTGGGAGAGGGCAGGGTGAGGGGTTTTTTTATCTTTCTGATGGTGCCGCCGCAGGCGGGAGTATGGGGGGTCTACCAGGATTTTAACAAAAATACGGCCGGTCAGCAACCCGCCGTATTTTCTGCTCTCTAACTTTCCGTCGTCTCGCCGCAGCGCAGGAGCAGCTGCTCCCACTGCTGGTCGGTGAAAGCCTGCAGCTGCTCAAGGATCGCCTCATTTTCCGGCCGGAAAAGGTGACTGTACCGTCCCTGTTTTTCGAGATACTCACGCAACGGTTTTTTCTGGCGCACTTTATGAGTGAGACGCCATTTGCCATTTTCCACCTCATAAAGCGGCCAGATGCACGTCTCGGTCGCCAGGCGGCTGATTTCCACCGTTTCTTCCATGGGGTAGCGCCAGCCGCGATGACAAGGCGCCAGGATGTTAAGCAAAGCCGACCCGTCAGCCTGAAAAGCTTTACGCGCTTTATTGACGGTATCGCGCCAGCTGTGTATGGCGGCCTGTGCCACATAAGGAATATTGTGTGCGGCGGCAATCGCTGTCAGGTCCTTGCGGTTCTGCGCTTTGCCGGCGCTTCTTTCACCAAAAGGAGAGGTAGTGGTCCAGGTACCTAACTGGGTAGCTCCAGAACGCTGGATACCGGTATTCATATAAGCCTCATTGTTATAGCAGACGTAGACAACACGATGTCCGCGCTCCAGCATACCGGACAAAGCCTGCAGTCCGATGTCGTAGGTGCCTCCATCGCCGCCGAAGACAACAAAACGGAAATCTTCGCCGATTTTTCCTTTCTTCTTCAGCGCCCGGTAAGCCGCTTCCACTCCGCTGATGGTGGCTGCGGCATTTTCAAAAGCACTGTGGATAAATGCTGTACGCCAGGAGCTGTATGGATAGATCGAAGTCGAAACCTCCAGGCAGCCTGTCGGGCAGCATGTCACTACCTGCGCATTCTCCGGAACGGCATGCAGCACCTGCCGCACCGCAATTGGCGCGCCGCAGCCGGCGCACATGCGGTGACCGCCGGTCAGAAGTTCTTTTTGATGCGTCAAGTCGCTTAGTTTTATGGCCACATCCGTTTCCTCCCTAATCACGTATTCCCAGATAAATAATACGTTTTTGCCGTTCATTGCTGCCTGCGGCCAGCTTGCATGAATCAACCGCCTGTCTGATAAGATTCCGCGACAAGTCCCGCCCGCCGAGCCCGTAGATAAAGTTTAGCATCTGCGGGCGTTTTTCCTCTTCGTAAAAAGCGGCACGCAGCTCTACAAAAAGCGGCCCGCCCATTTCCCCGGCAAAAGTATCGGAGCGGTCAAAGACGGCCACATTCTTAACATGTGAAAGAGCCTTTACCAAATCCCTTTCCGGGAAAGGTCTGAACATACGCAGTTTGAGCATGCCAATCCTGAGACCCTCTGCCCGCAAGTCGTCAATCATGCTCCTGATAGTGCCGGCGGCAGAGCCTGCCGCTACAATCACCAGCTCGGCGTCATCCAGCCTGTACGTTTCAAAAAAATCATAGTGCCGGCCGGAAATTTCTGCATACTGCCCGGCCACTTTCCTGACTGCAGCAGCGGCATTAATCATCGCCTGAGCTTGCGCCCGCTTAAACTCAAAATAATACCCGCCCAGACCGTCAAATACTCCCCAGCTTGGCGGATTCTCAGCATCCAGCAGTGAATCGCGCGGCATCAGTGTGCCTATGAACTGCTTTGCCGTCCGGTCATCAAGCAAATCAAGGCGCTCCACGGCATGACTGATAATAAATCCATCCAGCAGCACCATCACTGGCAGCAGCACGTTGGGGTCCTCGGCAATGAGGACGGCCTGCAGCACATTATCATATGCCTCCTGTGCGTTTTCTGAAAAAAGCTGGATCCAGCCGCTGTCGCGGGCACCCATACTGTCGCTGTGGTCACAGTGAATGTTAATCGGCGCTGAAAGAGCCCTGTTAACATTTGGCATGACGATTGGCAAGCGCATACCGGAGGCAATATACAACATTTCCCACATCAGCGCCAACCCTTGCGCCGACGTTGCCGTCATCACCCGGGCACCGGCGGCAGCCGCGCCTATAGCTGCGCTCAAGGCACTGTGTTCACTTTCCGCGTTGATCATCTCCGTATCAACCAAGCCATCGCCAACCATTTGGGCAAAAGTCTCCACAATGGCTGTTTGCGGGGTGATCGGATACGCCGGAACAACGTCCGGATTTATCTGGCGCATCGCTTCAGCAATCGCGTCAGTCCCTATCAAGGCTACTGTTCTGGGCATCATTTATCCTCCTAATCTATAAAGTCAGCTGGTCTGCTCCCTGCCTGTCCCACCTTCTTCAGGCAGCAGACATTTCTCCAGGCCGCGGGCCTCTGCCTCATTGACCATGTGAATGGCATCCTTCGGGCATTCCCTGGCACAGATGCCACAGCCCTTGCAGTGCCGGAGGTTAAACCCTTTCATTTTCTCAGCGGAAACAACTATGGCGCTGTCCGGGCAGTAAATAAAACAGGTAAAACAATGCACACATTTCTCGGGACTCAGAATGGGCCGCAGAGACCTCCACCCGCCAGTTTCATAGCGGTCAGCCGTACCAGGCTCCGGGATCACCGGTCCGACAGGATGCTCCCGCCAGCCCCATTCCCTTATCCTAGAAAAATCCCACTGCTTAGCCATTGACCTGCACCTCCCCGAATGCTCTCTGCAATGCTTTTATGTTGCCGGCTACAACTTTCGCGGAGAATTTCCGCCCAAAGTTGGCGTCTACGAATTGGCGGGCCTCTTCTTCGCCAAGCAGGCCGAACACCTTTAAAAAGGCCGCCAGCATCGGAATATTAGGCATCGATCTGCCCAGTTCCTCCATAGAAATGCGCGTTGCATCCACTGTGGCTACCTTGTAGCCGTGCAGCCTGAATTTTTCGGTCATAGTCGCCGGACATTCGCTCGTATTGATGATAATCAGCCCTTTTTCAGGTATTCCGGCTGCAAAATCAACCACATCACACAACGTCGGATCAACGACCAAGACAACCTCCGGCGACTCCACACCGCAGTAAGTGCGAATAGGTTCTTCACTGAGGCGGTTAAAGCACTGGATCGGCGCTCCCATTCTTTCCGGTCCGTATTCAGGAAACGCCTGAAAATACAGCCCCTTGCTCAAAGCCATTTCAGCCAGCATCTTGGCAGCAGTTACCGCGCCTTGTCCTCCCCTGGCATGCCAGCGGATTTCTGTTAACTTTTTGCTCATTCTCTTCCCTCCCTAGATTATGCCAGCTAAATTTAAAATATTTTAAATATTTGAACTATTGCCCTCGCCAAAACAACTGCGGCTGAAACTGCCGGTTAAAGCATGCGGCGTATTAAAACTCAATGCCACCACTCTTATTATGCTATAAAAATTATAGCACCATCCTCGACAAAGCGTCAAGCTTTGCAGTCGGGGCGCTTATAGCAGTTAGAATCAATCCAGCTGTTATAATATTTTACTGCGATGCTGCCGTTATGGAAGGTGCTATGAAGGTTTATACAAGACAAAAAATAAAGGAAGGTTCTCATTACAGATATCTAATAACCAAATCCCCGACTTCCGATGTGCTATAACCCATCTTGCCGGCAGCCAGGCTCTGCAGGTGGCTGGCGCAAACAGTTTGAACGGCATTTTCTATCCGGGCCGCTGCTGCGGGCTCTCCAAGGGTACCGAGCATAAGGGCCGCCGCGCAAATCGCCGCCAGAGGATTAACCACATTCAGACCGGTATATTTAGGTGCAGAGCCACCGATGGGTTCAAACATGGAAACCCCCTGCGGATTAATATTGCCGCCCGCTGCTATCCCCATTCCGCCCTGGATGATAGCACCCAAATCCGTGATGATATCGCCAAACATGTTATCGGTGACAATTACATCAAACCACTCCGGATTTTTAACCATCCACATCACCGCGGCATCAACATGAACATAGTCGCAGGCAATATCCGGGTACTCCCGCCCTCCCAGTTCATGGAAAACGCGCTCCCACAGGTCAAAAGCATAGGTAAGTACATTCGTTTTGCCGCAAAGGGTCAGCTTGTTTCTTTTGTTGCGCTTGCGGGTGAACTCAAACGCATAGCGCAGGCAGCGCTCAACACCCTTGCGGGTGTTGATGGATTCCTGGACCGCCACTTCATCGGCCGTGCCACGACGCAGCGTGCCGCCGGCGCCGGCATAAAGCCCTTCCGTGTTTTCCCTGACCACTACAAAATCAATGTCGTCAGGGCCTTTGTCTTTCAGGGGCGTCTCGACCCCGGGGAAAAGTTTCACCGGCCTTAAATTAATATATTGGTCAAGCTCAAAGCGCAGCCGCAACAGCAATCCTTTTTCCAAAATTCCCGGCCTTACCTCCGGATGACCGATAGCTCCCAGGTAAATGGCATCAAATTGGCGAAGTTCGGCCAAAACACTGTCCGGCAGAATTTCAGCGGTTCTTTTATAGCGCTCCCCGCCCAAATCATAAGTCGTAACGTCCAGGGAAAATCCGGCCAAAGTACTGACAGCTTCTAAAACTTTCAGGCCCTCGCGGATTACTTCCGGGCCTGTCCCATCACCGGGGATAACTGCAATCCGGTACATATTCAGTAAAACCTCCTTGCCAATCACTGACAAATATAATAACACACCCTTTGCGAAAAAGGAAGTGCAAAGGCGCGCGTCAGGCCAGCATTCGCTGCACCAAAACCAGCATCACCAGTCCCGGCCCCCCAAGATAACCGACTAGCAATGCGGTGACAGCGTTGATACCAATCTGCACGCCAAGGTGTCCGGCAGCCGCATTAAAGAGCAGCAGCAACAAGCTGCCAAGAGCACCGTAAAACAGCAGTCGAAAGAAATACCTGGCCGGGATAACCAGCATCTTCAGCACGAAATATAGGACAATCAAGCCAAAAACGACAGCCACGATCACATTAATGTCCACGGCCGCCCCTCCCCCCGCGCAATAAATCCAGGTTGCCAGGGAGGCAATATTCCTCCTGGCGCGCTTTTTTTAACAAATACATATACTTTTTTTCCGCTGCCACCATAGCATGAATAGCATGGTCAACCAACTCCGGTTCAACAATTTGATTAAAATATGACATAGACGCCTGCCACTCCTGCCTGGCCTCCTCAACCAGAGTAAAGAAGTCCTTTTCCTTTATGGTCGCTGATGCGTTTTCTACTACAGTGAACCGGCCGACCACTAACTCCCAGGTTGTCTCCAACAGCCGCTTTTTGTTATTTTCCACTGTCAACCCTCCACAAAGAACCTGTTCCTTCATCTTAATTGTATGTTATCCATATCCTTCCTATGACATACCTTCCTTTTTGCCTGCGTTTAATTTTCATAACAAAAAAGGACGCCTTTGCGTCCTTTTTTCAAACGGCACTCACATTTCGCGGCGCCCTTCCAGCGCCCGGGAAAGCGTTACTTCATCCGCATATTCCAAATCAGCGCCTACCGGCAAACCATGGGCGATACGGGTCACCCGGACGCCCAGAGGCTTGATTACCTTGGCAAGGTAATGTGCTGTAGCCTCTCCTTCAACATTGGGATTGGTAGCCAGAATCAGTTCACGGACCTGGCTGCCACCCAGGCGTTCCAACAGCTCCCGGACGCGCAGCTGCTCAGGCCCTATTCCATCGAGAGGAGAAATCGCCCCTCCCAGAACATGATAATAGCCTCTGAATTCGCGGGTTTTTTCCATCGCCAGCACGTCCCGCGCTTCCTGCACCACACAAACGACTGCCTGGTCACGCCGCACGTCGCGGCAAATGACGCACCTCTCTCCTTCGCAGTAGTTGCCGCATAGCTTACAATAAGAAGTTTTGTCGCGGGCCTCAACCAAAGCACGGGCCATACCGGCTACTTCCTCCCGCGGCATCTTCAGGACAAAAAAGGCCAGCCTCGCCGCTGTCTTCGGCCCAATGCCCGGAAGTTTCAGAAACGCTTCAATTAAACGTGCAATTGTGCCGGGGTACACCTGTCCCTCCTTCTATAACAGTCCCGGCGGAAGGCCGAGACCACCGGTGATTTTCTTCATTTCCCTCTCAGTCATCTCGTCAACCTTGCGCAGCGCCTCGTTGACAGCGGCAACCAGCATATCCTGCAATATCTCCGGGTCAGAGGGATCAATTGCCGCCGGATCGATAGCAATACTTTCAATTTCTCTTCGGCCGTTAACTATTACCCGCACCATACCGCCCCCGCTGCTCGCCTCCAGGCTACGCTGCTGCAGCTCACCCTGCATTTTCAGCATTTCCTCCTGCATCTTCTGGACCTGCTTCATCATCTTACCCATATTGCCGTACATCGGTCTCCTCCTTATCTGCCGGCGTCATTCGCCATAATTTTGCCGCCAAAAATTTCTGCTGCAGTATCGACAATTTCTTCCTGGCTCATTTTTTTCTCCTGGGCGTCCTTGCCCAGGCTGCCAAGCTGCGTACAGTGAACACCCGCCCCGTACCCCAAAACCGTTTTTACTGCTGTTCCCAGCAGTTGCTTATACTCCGGCTTTTCCATCATTTCGCGATGAAAGTCGCTCTTAAAGCCAATTTGCAGAACCTGGCCCGCACAGCCGCACAACTCCGCCTCAAGGAGCAGGGCGTGAGCCTGGATGCTTTCGCGTTTAACCTGCTCCAGGATTCGCGGCCACATGCGGGACATTTGTCGCAGGTCAGGAGTTTCGGCCGCCTCTTCCGCCCGCTTACCCGTGTCGGTCTTACCCGTCTGCGTCACCTGTTCCAGTCCGGGCAGCGTCTCCCCCCCTATCCCGAGCAGACGAAAAACAGCCAGTTCCCAAAGCAAGCGGGGGCGCGTCGACCAGCGTATTTCCGCCGACAGGTCATGGAAGACAGATAAAGCCCGCGCAACCAAAGCCAGCCCCATCGCCTTGCCCTGCCCAGCCAGCCTGTCAGCCCATTCCGGCGCAATACCAAGCAGCTCAGCCTCTTCCCGGCAGGACAATACCACCATTAAATCGCGATAATAAGCGATCGCCTGCTGGGTAAAATGCTGCAGGTCCCGTCCCGCCGATGACACATCATTAACTATCAGCAGCGCCGCCGATAAATCGCCTTCTAAAATTGCGGCAGTAAAATCGTAAAAAACATCCCGCCCGACAGAACCCAACACCGACAATACATCATTTTCCGTTACGTCACTTTCCGCGTAGGCGAGGGCCTGCTCAAACAGGGACAGGGCATCGCGCAAGCCTCCGGCCGCTTCTTCAGCGATTATCTGCAGCGCAGCTTCACTGACTTTTCTGTCCAGCTCCCCGGCTACCGTTCGCAGGCGTTCCATAATCCCGGCAAAACTGATTAACTTAAAGTCCAGGCGCTGACAGCGGGAAACAACGGTTGCCGGCAGCCTGTGCGGCTCAGTTGTCGCCAGGATAAACAGCACATGTGCCGGAGGCTCCTCCAGTGTTTTCAGCAGGGCATTGGCCGCCTCCGTGGTTAACATGTGGACTTCATCGATAATGTATACTTTGCGTCGCGCTTCTACCGGCGCATAACGCACTTTTTCACGCAGTTCGCGGATCTCATCAATCCCCCGGTTGGAAGCGGCATCTATTTCCAGTACATCAAGCAATCGGGAAGCGCCGATGTCCTGACAGAAAGAACAATTATTGCACGGCTCACGGGCCGGGCCGTTCAGGCAGTTAACCGCCTTGGCCAGAATCTTAGCCACACTCGTCTTACCGGTTCCCCGCGGCCCGCAAAAAAGGTAGGCGTGAGCGACACGCCCCTGCTCCAGAGCATTTTGCAGCGTCCGGGCCACATGCTCCTGACCGGTTACTTCGGCGAAAGCCTGCGGGCGCCAGCGCCTGTATAGCGTCTGGTAGGACATAATATCACCGCCGTTATTCATGGATACCTTATTCCTCACGCCCGGCAAAAATCCTGCGCCCAAACGGCAAACCCCCGCCAACAAAAATTCCCCCGTAGGAGGAATATTTGCTTTAAAAACTGGCCGTGCACCTGCCTTTGACCTTCTCCCCCAGGCGTTACCCCGGCAGCCGGCTCAGGCCCGGTTGCCCTGTGGCACCCGCAATGTCTTGCTTACCGCTGCTTCCTTCCGGACCTGACGGGGTTCACAAGCTTACGCCGCACAGGACCAGACCGTCAACACCACTTTCCTGGGTCAGCCCCTGAAAAAGTAAGGCCGGGGACAGGATTTCGACCCTGCTCTAGCGGGTTGCAGGTTCAGGGCACCGCTACCTCCCCGTCTAGCACGACCAAATTTAACAACCTGGCGGAGAGAGAGGGATTCGAACCCTCGAGACAAGGTTTTGCCCCGTCTACTCGCTTTCCAGGCGAGCGCCTTCGTCCAACTCAGCCATCTCTCCGGACTACATAAAACAGCCTATTCACTTCAACCGCCGCAAAACCATACGGCGCCTTTTTATTTTACTACTCTTCCTGAGGTTTTACAAGTGCTTAATGCTGCCATTCTCAGGCAAGCTATCTTCCCGGGCTTTTCCCGGAGATTACCGTGTCGCTCTGCCGCCTCCGCCTGCTGTCAGTCCTGCCTTGACAACAGCCGCACAAAAGCATCCGCCATCCGCGGGTCAAACTGCGTGCCTGCAGCCGCTTGCACTTCGGCAAGGGCATCAGCCGGCAACAACGAGCTTCCGAGCGGATGTCCGGAAATCAGTATGTCGTAAGCATCAGCCGGCGCCAAAACACGACATAAAACGTGTATTTCCTCACCCCGCAGGCCGTGGGGGTAGCCATCTCCGTTCCACCACTCGTGATGCTGGCCGATAAGGTCGGCCACCGGCACCAGTTCCGGTGACGCAAGAGCAATACGGCGTCCAATCGCCGGGTGCCGTCTGAACTCCGCCTGTTCCTCAGTTGTAAGCTCCTCTCCCTTAAAGAGTACCTGTTCACGCACCCCCAGTTTACCGATATCGTGCAAATCGGCCAGTAGCCTTAGTTTATTCAGCTCCATGCGGGAAAGTCCAACCTCCTTGCCAAGCAGACAGGCCAGCTTTTTCACGCGTTCCGAGTGTTCCGCGGCAGCCCGGTCCCTGGCCGACAGCGCCGCCCGCAAAACGCGGACCACAGCCCCTCGCGGTTCTGCCTCCCGGGCCAGCTTATCCCTGTACATGGCGTCGTCGGCATCCTTATACGTTTCAAGAAGTGAACACTCAGGACTCTCGGTTGTAGCGACACCCACCGAAATACTTAAAGGCAGCCCGGGATGCTGCAGCAAGTTGTCCCTTTCCACCGCCTGCGTGAGGCGTCCGGCCACCTCCTCCGCCGTTGCCAGCTCGGTATTTGGCAGCACTACGGCAAACTCATCCCCGCCAATCCGGGCTACCAGGTCACCTCCCCGGACGCAGGAAGTGAGAATCTTTGCCGCCCGGCGCAGGAGAGCATCGCCATGTTCATGGCCACAGGTGTCGTTGGCCACCTTCAGTCCATCGAGGTCACAGAGGATAATGCTGATGGGAAAAGAGCGGCTTTTTTCCAGGCGCCGCAGTTCCTCCTCGAAAAAATTACGGTTGTAAAGCTCGGTTAAGCTATCGTGCATGCTCTTTTGCCGCAGCTCCTGCTCAATTTTTTTACGCTCGCCGATGTCTCGGATACACTGGATGGCCCCCAGCACACTCCCTGCAGCGTCGCAAATCGGCGCCGCGATCGTCCAGAAATAAAGTCCCCTGCCGCCGTAAGCATGGGGAGCGAAGCCTTCGCCGACCAGCATCTGCCCCTTCCTTTCAATCTTCTCATAGCCGCGTTCCCAATCCTTGCCGTTGCCGAGCAGAATATTTACCAGAATGGGTCTTCGTTCCCCGAAAAACGGGGCAGCATGGGCATATTCCCCCTTGCCCAGCACTTCCTCTTTCCTAACACCCGTCATTTCCTCCACAGCCCGGTTCCACATAATCACTCTGCCTTCACTATCAACGGCAAGAAGGCCGTCAGGAACGGAATCGATGATGATTCCCAGCAGCCCAGCTTGTACTTCGAGGTCATTGTTCAGGAACATTCCATCAGTACCTCCTTTAAGTTCCCGCTTCAAACAATACAATAATTCCACTCCTGGAAACAAACTCCTTCTTTGCTAATTTTAAAAATCGCTTGACAAAGAAAGTATGTTTTTGTACCATTACCGTGCAGTGCTTCGCTAAAACTCCTAATCCTTGCTGATTGTAAGGGAAGTGAAATGAGTGTCTGACTGCGATTTGATGCGCGAAGCGCTTCTGGAGGCAGAGCAAGCCTATGCAAAAGGCGAGGTTCCCATTGGAGCTATTCTCGTCTGCAACGGGGAAATTATAGCCAGAGACCATAACCGCCGCGAAGAGCTGGCAGACCCCACAGCCCACGCCGAAATCCTCGTTTTGCGGCAGGCCGGCAGCCTGCTTGGCAGCTGGCGCCTGACAGATGCGGCGCTATATGTGACGGTCGAGCCCTGCCCGATGTGTGCCGGGGCACTTGTCCAGGCCAGGGTCAGCCGGCTCGTCTTTGGCGCATCCGACCCCAAAGCCGGTGCAATTGAGTCTTTGTTCCGTATCGCCACTGATGAAAGGCTTAATCACCGGCTGGAAGTGACCGGCGGTGTGCTGGCCGGGGAAGCGGCTGCCCTGATGCGCAGGTTTTTCCAAAGCAGAAGATAACGGAGAGATGGCTGAGCTGGTCGAAGGCGCTCGACTCGAAATCGAGTGTGCTGCAAGGCACCGTGGGTTCGAATCCCACTCTCTCCGCCAATAAAATCAAAACTTCCGCGGTTTTTGAAAACCCCGGAAGTAGGCATAACTGAGCTTAAAATAACACAAATAAGAATTGTCATTTGTTTTTACCACTCCCAGCTAGCCTGGCGATAAATACTTCTGAGAGTATGACCGTAAATTGATTTTTATGGACAACTTTCATTTTGCCTCAGTCAGCATCCGCCGGATGGCGGGGAAGGGAGAAAGAGCCCTGGGCAGGATACCCATCAGGTGGGCGATGGCTACTCCGTAGTTTACGATAGGAATCCCGGCCTCTCTGGCGCGGGCAATCCGGGCCAGCATTTCGCGCCGGTTAATCATGCAGGCGCCGCAGTGAATGATGATTTTGTATTCTTCAAGCTTATCCGGAAAGCCAAAGCCGCTGCTCCAGTCAAAGTTTAGCTCGCCCCCCGCAGACTGGCGGAGCCAGCGCGGGATTTTGACCCGTCCGATGTCGTCTTCCACCCGGTGGTGTGTGCATGCTTCCGCCATCAGCACTCTGTCCCCCGGCCGCAGCTTGTCAATGGCTGCTGCGCCGGCCGCCAGCGTTTCCAGATCGCCCTTGTACCGTGCGAACAGAATCGAAAAGGAAGTCAGGGGTACATCCGGCGGCGTATCGGCCTCCGCTTTCAGAAAAACCTGTGAATCGGTAATCACCAGCCGGGGTTTTTCGGATAAGTTGCTGAGGGCTTGCCTTAATTCCTCTTCTCTGGCAACCACCGAAATCGCGCCGTGATCCAGGATATCGCGGATGGTCTGAACTTGCGGCAGGATCAGACGCCCTTTGGGGGCGGCCTTATCGATGGGGACCACCAGGACAACGATATCACCTGGTTGCAGCAGGTCGCCCACGATTGGCTGCTCGTCCCAGCCGGCAGGTGCGGAACGAATGATGGCTATTTTTAAATCTGTAATTCCATATCCGGTGACGGCACTGACCTCTACAGGCTTGGACCTCAACAGCTCCGTAAAGGCAATTACTGTGTCTGCGCCGTCGTGATGCAGGTCTGTTTTATTCAGCACCCCCACCACAGGCAGGTTTTTTTCCCTGCAAAGCCGGAGCAGTTCTTCTTCGAAACGGCTCACGGCAGCACCCGCTTCCACGACTAGCAGGGCTAAATCTGTTTTGTTCAATACGTCGCGGGACCGCTTAACCCGCAACTCTCCCAGTTCCCCTTCATCGTCAATCCCCGCGGTATCAATCAGGACTACCGGACCAATGGGCAAAATCTCCATTGCTTTGTAAACAGGATCGGTTGTGGTGCCGGCAACGGAGGAAACAATGGCAATCTCCTGATTGGTCAGCGCATTGATTAAGCTGGATTTGCCGGCGTTTCTGCGCCCAAAAATGGCGATATGCAAGCGGTTGCCCCTCGGTGTGCCCTGCATGTTCCGTCTCAACTCCAGTGTCCACTACCGACAGATAGCGGACGTCTTTCTCAGCATAGTAGATAACAGGCGCCGTATCCAGGAACAGGCGTGTTACTGTCTGAAGATGTTTATCGATTCTCGTCACTCGACCTGAGTGAACCTGCGCGGAATTTTTCTGCCTCGTTTCTGGTGCGGGTAATATAAGACTGAGCATCTTCGCCGAGAACCTGCGGTTGTACCGCCCCGCAGATTTCCCGCCACTTTCTTCTTTCTCCCCGGTTTTGGTCTTTAAGCGGTGAAATAATCAGGTTATAGCCGTCTGTGGCAATTCGAAGTTTGGTATCAGCAGTAATGTTTAACAGGTCCAAAATGGGTTTGCCTATGATCAGTGCTGCACTGTTCCCATGCTTAACCAGTGACTTAATCATTTTTTTCACTCTTTTTTCGGAAACACATTGTGCTTATATTATATATCCAACGATTTTTCAGTCAAGACAAACCGGCGTGCACCGGGTACGCGGAGCAATAGAATTTATGAAAGGGCCGGCTGCCAGCCGGGATAATTTTAACCATTTCCCGCGTCAGGAGCGGGGTTGGGTCAAAACCGAAATAATGGCAGTATTCTTCCACCAGGCTTCTGACACGTTCTGTATCTGCTTTATCCGGCGGAAGCAGCCTGGCCCCTATTCCGGGCAGAAAGCCTGGGACATCATAATTGAAAATATAAATCTCCCCGGCATGTATCCCTGTTGCCAGAGTCTTATCAGCCTGACCGCAAACGCTCTCCTGTTCGTTGTACCTGTTCAGGATAACCATGGTTCCGCCGGCCATGTATTCCCCGAGAAAGTCGCCCGCCGTGCCGCCGACCACCACGCCCGGCTTCAGCTCACGGTATTCTTTCATATGGATGCCGACTCGATACCCCACGCTGTCACGGATAAAGAGCCTGCCGCCGCGCATCCCGTAAGCCAGGGCGTCCCCGCCCATGCCATGCACAGCCACAGTGCCGCTGTCCATGGTATTAGCAATGGCATTTTGGCCGTGCCCATGCACTATAATTGTCGGTCCGCCCATGCAAAAGGCCAGGTCCTCACCGGGAACGCCTTCCACCTCCAACAACAGGTCACCGGCTGTCAGTCCGGCCCCCAGATAGCGCTGGCCGCGCACATGCCGCAGAACAATATGCCGCTCACCCTGCGCCAGACAAGCGCGGACCATATCATTTAACTGGCGGTAATCTACGCCTTTGGCGTCTAGGACTGTACTCAAGCGCTCCACCTACTCTCCGGCGTGCCTGACACCCAGAATTTCCAGTTCCTTGGACGATAAGCCCACTCCGCGCAGGAGCAGGCGGTTCCCCCGGAAGGCCCCGATATCGTAAATTCCGTTTAGCCCCATAATTTCTTTCATTTCATGGCGCCACCCCTCTACCAGGTTGCTTAAGCGTTCCACCGCCCAGTCCACCTCCAGGCGTTTACTGATAACCGGATCATTTGTGGTTAATCCCCAGGGACATTTCCCGGTCTGGCAACGCTGGCAGCCGTGGCAGCCGCAACTGACGAGAAGAGCCGTACCGACAGCCACCGCATCGGCGCCCAGCGCAACCGCTTTCATCACATCAGCGCTGTTGGAGATGCCGCCCCCCGCCACCAGGGAGGCTTTATGCCGGATCCCTTCCTCACGCAGCCGCTGGTCCACAGCAGCCAGTGCCAATTCCAGCGGGATCCCCACGTTGTCACGGACTATGGCCGGAGCAGCTCCCGTGCCGGCGCGGTAACCGTCCAGGTACACCATGTCGGCGCCGGCATGGACGATCCCGGTGGCTATCGCCGCGACATTGTGCACAGCGGCAATTTTTACGCAGACCGGCTTGTAGCCGCTGGCCTCCTTAACGGCATAAATCAGGAGCCGCAAATCTTCTATGGAGTAAATGTCATGCTGCGGCGCCGGCGAGATGGCATCGCTCCCCAGCGGGATCATCCGTGTCCTGGAGATCCCCTCCAGCACCTTCTCCCCGGGCAAGTGGCCGCCGATTCCGGGTTTGGCGCCTTGGCCGATTTTAATCTGATAGGCCCGTGCTTTTGTAAGATAAGCCGGATTGATTCCGAAGCGCCCGGAGGCTACCTGCAGGACAGCCCAGTCGCTATACTCGCTTAGCTCTTCATGGAAACCGCCTTCACCTGAATACCAGAGGATTCCCTTTTCCCTGGCCGTGATTGCCAGGGCTTTTTGCAGCCGCAAATTGATGCTGCCGTAAGACATAGGGGCAAAGACGAGCGGAAGATTAAGCTTAAGCAGCTGGCTTATCTTAAGCCCTTTGGCTTCTTTTAAGCTCTCCGGCTTTCTCCCCAGATACGTCGTGGTTTCCATCGGCTCTCTTTGCGGGTCGATAGCGGGGTTCGTTACCTGGCAGGCGTTAAACAGCAGTCTGTCCCAATAAGTAGGAATATTGGCGCCGGCGCCAAACCCGGTAAGCGGCACAGCGCCGGTAGCGGCCTGCAGGTGCACACGCGTGACAGCAGCCTGGTTCCAGACAGCATGGGGACGCAGCACGAGCGGCCGCTCCTCGATACAGATGGCGCCGCGCGGGCAGAGCACCTCGCAGCGGTGACAGGCGCCGCAGGCCTTGCCGGAGGCGTGCGGTATTTTTTTTTCCTGGCGGGACTCCAGACGAATTTCGTTAAAGGTACACTGGCGGGCACAGGCGCCGCAGCCGGTGCACAAAGACCTGTCAAATGCCGGCCGGTATAATGAGCGCCAGCCCGGTTGCTCCGGTCGGAGGTTCATGCCGTCACCCCTTCCCCTGACGCTGCAGGCTCGTGATACAGCGCAACGACCGGTTCGCCGGCACGGGGAGTGACAATCTGCTGTAAATCTTCCCGCATTTCGTACAACGCTGACAACTCACTGGCAAAATAAGTATAGTCATCTTGTGAAGCCATTGTCATCGGCCGCAGCTTGGTATTGTCCGTCAGGCTGAACATGCCTCCTGAAAACGCCGCCAGTACAGCGAATGGGCCGTTTAGCATGGCCGGCTCATAAATAATTCTTAGCAGTCGCAGCTGTTCCTGCCGTTCAGAATCTTCCAACCGCTCCACCGTTGCCCAGTAGGGCGGGGCTAAAGCGGCAGCTGCCTCCAGGATGCCAAGGCCGTGCCGACGGACAAGCAGGTCGAACAGGTAAGCAATTACTTCGCTGTCGGTCTGCAGATGGCAGAAGTAGCCCTGCGCTTCAAGATAGCGACGGTTGATTCCGTACGACGAGATCTCGCCGTTATGCACAATAGACCAATCTAAAGCGTTAAACGGGTGCGCGCCGCCCCACCAGCCCGGCGTATTGGTGGGAAAGCGGTTGTGGGCAAGCCAAGAGTACCCTTCATAGTGGTCCAGCATAAAAAAATCATAGATATCCCGGGGTGTGCCAACGCCTTTAAATACTCCCATGTCTTTCCCGCTGGAAAAAGCATTGGCGCCAGACACTTCTTTGTTCATCAGCATCATCTTCTCCAGCACATACCCGTCCTCGTTCTGGCCGCCGGAACAAAGGGCCGGCGACTCCGGAGTCTCTACAAAAAAACGCTGAAAGTACGGGTGGTCCCTTATTGCTTTTTCCCAGACAGGAATCGGCTCCTGTTTTTGCACCTTAAACCAGCGCCTGATAAACACCGCGGCCTGGTTAATCGCCTCTTCTGACGAAGCCATAATGTGAATGGCATACAAGTTCTCATACCCGGGATAAATACCGTATACCCCATATCCCGCTCCCAGTCCGTTGCCCCGTTCATTCTGCAAGACGATGGCTTTTTTTATCCGGCTGCCGTTTTCTCTAATCCTGTTAAGGCTGATTAAACCTGCTATCCCGCACATACGAGCAGCTCCTTTGCATTAGAGCTTTTTGCCTTTGTATTTCATATTATGAAATTATATTTTATTATATGATATAATAGCACTGTTTTTAAGATAATACAAGACATATTTCCTGCTTTCCCGGTAAATTCATACGAAAAAAAGCCCTTCTTAAAAGGACTTTATTGTCGTGGCAGCAGTTTTAATAAGCTTGCTCCAATACCTACAGCCGGCAGAACATTTACTGTTATGCCAATCTTGCGGAAATCACCATCATGCCCCATGTAGTAGTGGTGAACACACAATCTTTGTTACAGCGGGCCAAGGCTGATTCAATTTTACTGGCGGACGAAGATCGCTCCAACGTCCGTCCGAATGACCGCAGCGCCCAGGGCTTCCGACATAAAACGCAGCGGAACCACCGTCCGGCCACGCACTGCCCTAGCCGGTACGTCCAGAGCGACCGTCCTGGGAACGGCGCCCTCCTGAGAGATATGCGCTGCTTTCTCACCAAGGCGTAATTGTATCGTGACCGTTCCTTTGGTAATGGTAACTTCTTTTTTGGCCGAATCAAAACGGACCACGGCGCCTAACTGTTCACCCAGGAAACGCAGCGGGACCAGTGTGCGGCCCTTCTCTATAAAAGGTACTGAAGACTCACCACCAAGGATTGCGGGAACATCGTTTGTTCGCCCCCTGGGGTAGAGCCTAACCATTTTGGGGGCGCCTGGCCTGGACTCCGCGCCGTTGTCCGGCGCCAGCGAAACTGCTGTCGGCGCATTTCTGAAGGGAAAATATCTGGCGCCGTCGCCATCGGGAAGGGTTCCATCGCCAAGTTGTCCGTGATAGTTCGATCCCCAGGTCCAGAGCGTGCCGTCCGCCTTCAATGCCGCAGTGTGGTGAGTTCCAACAGATACAACCGCCCAGTCGCGGTCTGTGCCGACTTGCGCCGGCAGCCCTCTTCCGGTGGTATTGGGACGTCCCGGAACCGGATCAATCCCAATGCCAAGCTGTCCCGAGCCGTTATCTCCCCAGGTCCAGAGCGTACCGTCCTTCTTTAGCGCCGCGGCATGGTCTTTCCCCAAAGAAACAGACGCCCAATCGGTGTCTCTGCTTAGCCGCAGCGGCCGCACTTGTATTCCGCATACTCCTGGCGCCGCGATTCCGTGCATACCCCAAGCCCAAAGCGTGCCGTCCGTCTTAATCGCCACCGTCCGCCACGACCCAGCGAAAACAGCTGCCCAGTCGCGGTCTTTGCCCACCTGCACCGGCATATGTTCGTCCGCATAGGTCGGCGGAATACGCGTACCTGAAGCAAAGGCTCTTGGATCGCCGCCGGTGCCGATGCCGAGCTGTCCGGACATGTTCCAGCCCCAGGTCCAGAGCGTGCCGTCCCTCTTTAGCGCCGCGGTGTGAGCGGTCCCAGCGGAAACAGACACCCAGTCGCGGTCTTTGCCCACCTGCACCGGCGCGTTTCTTGGCGCCGTAGTTCCGGCGCCAAGTTGTCCGTGCCCGTTAGCCCCCCAGGTCCAGAGCGTGCCATCCCTCTTTAGCGCCGCTATGTGGGCGCCTCCAACAGAAACATCCGCCCAGTCGCGGTCTTTGCCGACTTGCGCAGGTACCATGGGGGCAATGGGGCCGCGAGGGTGCATCTCCAGACCCCGCGGGGTCCAGCCGCGAAGGTGCATCTCCAGGCCCCCCGGGCCCCAGTGCGCGGGCCAGCTCCAGGTCCAGAGCGTGCCGTCCTTCTTTAGCGCCGCGATTACCGCCGAGCCCTGATTACCTCCGGCAGAAACTGTTGACCAGTTGGTATCACTGCCGACTTGCCCCGGCCTGAACGTATTAATTCCAAATTGTGCCGCGCGCTGGTCATATCCCCAGGTCCAGAGCGTGCCGTCCGCCCTTACCGCCGCAGTGAAGGCACCGCCGCTGCTTACTTGCGGTTTTGCAGACCGGGCACGTTCGGCCTGCATCCCGGCAGCAGCAGTCCCGCTCCCGGCACAGGCCCACAGTATCAGACAGATGACGGCTAAAAACGAAAGGCCTGCTTTCCTCATCTGACTTGCCAACTCCTTATCTTACCGGGCTACACCGTACGGCAGAGAATTGCCAGCGGAAGGTTAGTAGATCCGGCATGAGCAATTTCCAAGGCAACACTTACCGTCGAATTGGCGGGAACCGTCCTGCTTGCCACCTGTACGCCTTCTGTGTGGGGTTGCAGGACTGGCACCCCGTTTGTTACTCCCGCAACCTTCACCGCTCCGCGCAAAACGTTGCTGTTTAGGGTAAACTCTCGTACCAAAGCCACTCTGTTTGGCAAAATTGAGACATCACCTGGGGTCGCAGCATCCAAGGTATTACCTGCCAATGCTTTGGCGCAACAAATTCCCAGTAAAGCAAACGATGCGAATTCTCCGGGCGAGGCTCCAGTTTGGATACGTAAATTTTGTACTTGGTAAGTATCCGCTGTAGAACCGTTACCGATAGTAACCCCAACTTTGATGGTGGTACTGAGCAACCGCTCCACACATTGGTTTCTGTAAAAATTCTATCATAAGCCCCTCCCCGCGTCAATGCCATTTATGTTAAACTTTAGATAAATTTACCATCTGCTATTTTGTCTGTTCAGATCGATCAATTAACGACAAAAAGCCCTTCTTAAAGGACTTTATTGTCGTGACAGCAGTTTTAAACCAGATAAATGCCGGCCTACAGCGCTTTTTCCCCTTCTTCGCCGGTCCGGATGCGGATGACCTGAGCAACATTATCGAAGATAAATATTTTGCCATCGCCAACTTCACCGGTCCGGGCGCTTTCCAGGATGACTCTCTTGATTTTTTCCACCTCGCTGTCTTTTACCAGCAGTTCCAGCTTGACTTTTGGCAACAGGTCCACCTTATACCTCTCCCCGCGCCATTGCTGGATGATTCCCTTTTGCGTGCCATGCCCCTCTATTTCCGTAATCATCAGACCGTTGCAGCCAAGCTCAGTTAACGCCTGTTTCACTTCGGCCAGCTTTTCCGGACGAATGACGGCAGTAAGCAGTTTCATAGCCGGACCCCTCCTTTATTTAACGCTTGGCTGGCTTGCTGCGGGACCGCTACGCCGCTCAGCACATTAAACGAGTAGGCGGGCTTGCGGGTCAAAAAGTCCGGATAAGCCTCATTCCCATGTTCGCCTCTGTCCAGACCTTCGATCTCCTCCCGCAGGCTGACTCTGATCCCCATCGTCATTTTAAGTGCCGCCCAAACCAGCAAGGCAGCCGAAAACACAAAGGCTCCCACCGAGACCACCCCCATTAACTGAGCAACCAGCAGTCCGGTTCCACCACCAAACAACAGCCCGTTGCCGGTAGCCACACCTGTCAGGCCATCCTGGGCAAAAAGACCTACCGCCAATGTTCCAAAAATACCATTGACTAGGTGGACGGAAAGTGCTCCTACCGGGTCATCAATTTTCAGGCGGTCAAAGGCCACAACAGAGACAACAACCAGAACACCGGCAATCAGCCCGATTAGCAGCGAACTGCCGACACTGACAAAGGCGCAGGCTGCTGTAATGGCTACCAGGCCGGCCAAGCCTCCATTTAATGTCATGCCAAGGTCTGGTTTGCCAAACAGTAGCCAGGAGGCGAGCGTAGTGCTGAGAACAGCTGCTGCGGCAGCGGTGTTTGTGGTAACGACTATGTGGGAGATAGCTTCCGGATTCGCCGCCATGGTAGAGCCGGGATTGAAACCGAACCAGCCAAACCAAAGCACTAATGTACCAAGTGTGGCCAAACTTAGATTATGGCCGGGAATAGGGACTATTTTGCCGTTGGCCGTATATTTACCAAACCTCGGCCCCAAAAGCAGGACTCCGGCCAGTGCCGCCCAGCCGCCTACCGAATGAACTACGGTTGAGCCGGCAAAATCAAACATCCCATTTTGATACAACCAGCCGCCGCCCCAGATCCAATGACCTACCACCGGGTAAATGAGCATGGTCAGGAAAAAGGAGAAGACAATAAAGGATTTGTATTTTATACGTTCGGCCACCGCTCCGGAGACGATGGTGGCAGCTGTCCCGGCAAAGACAAGCTGGAAGAAAAATTTGGCCATCAAAGGCACTCCGGCCCAGGAAAGGGCTGAATATACACCCTGGTAGGCGGCGCCGGTCGCCGGAGAGTTATCCGCCCCGCCCAGAAAAAAGAGTCCGTTTGTTCCAAAGATGGAGTTGCCGTCACCAAACATCAGGCCAAAGCCAAGGAACAGGAAACCCAATGAGGAAACAGCAAAAACAATAAAGTTTTTAGAGAGAATATTAACCGCGTTTTTGGCTCTGGCAAAACCTGATTCAACCATTGCAAAACCTAAATTCATAAAAAATACCAACATTGCCGCAATCAAAACCCAGATCGTATCCATTACCACTTTGGTCTCCATTTTTCTGCCCTCCGTTCTTTGTTTGGACTGCTCGCCGCGCAATTCTTTTTACATAGTTGCTCACCTCCTCAAATGTAGTAACGAAACCCCTGCCGAACCAGAAAATCCGCCGCACATAAAAACGAGGAGGTCGGTCTTAACAGACCAGGCCTCCTCGCCTGCAATGAACGATTCGTTAAATTAAAATTTAGCCAGATAGCGGTCGGTTTCCCATTGATGCACCGTCATTTCATACTCCCGGTATTCCTGGTGCTTGGCCTCCAAAAACCGCTGGCAGATATGCTCCCCCAAAGCATCCCGGATAACCTCACTGCCCGCCAGATTGTTCAGCGCTTGATTTAAATTGCCTGGCAGACTGGCGATGCCCATAGCTGCTCTGTCTTCCGCCGTCAGACGATAAATATTTTTTTCAACCGGAGCAGGCGGTTGAATTTTATTCCTGATACCGTCCAGGCCCGCTTTTAGCATCACCGCCAAGGCCAAGTAAGGATTGCAGGACGGGTCGGGAGAGCGCACCTCAATCCTGGTGCCGACGCCCCGGCGCGCCGGAATACGAATCAGCGGAGAGCGGTTACGCTGCGACCAGGCCAGGTAAACCGGCGCTTCATAGCCAGGCACCAGGCGTTTATAAGAATTGACCGTGGGGTTGGTAATCGCCGTAAAGGCCGGCACATGCCTTAATATCCCGCCGATATAATGCAAGGCTGTCTCGCTAAGCTGATAGGGCGCGTGTTCGTCGTAAAAAATATTTTGGTTATCTTTAAAGAGTGATTGGTGGGTGTGCATGCCGGAACCGTTAATCCCGAAAATCGGCTTGGGCATAAAAGAAGCGTGCAGGCCGTGACGCTGGGCGATGGTGCGTACCACGAACTTAAAAGTTACCAGCTTGTCGGCGGTGGCCAGCGCCTCGTCATACTTAAAATCAATCTCATGCTGCCCTTCCGCTACTTCATGATGGCTGGCCTCAATCTCAAACCCCATTTCCTGCAGCGTCATAACCATATCCCGCCGCGCATTTTCCCCCAGGTCCACGGGAGAAAGGTCAAAATAGCCGCCCTTGTCGTGGGTAATAGTGGTGGGCCGGCCGCTCTCATCGACGTGAAACAGGAAAAATTCGGCTTCGGGTCCGGCGTTCATCGTATAGCCCATTTCGCGCGCTTCCGTCAGCACCCGCTTAAGCGTGCAGCGCGGACAGCCGGCAAAAGGTTCACCGTCCGGCGTATACACGTCACAGATGAGGCGGGCGACGCTGCCGTCACGGGGACGCCACGGGAAAACGGCAAAAGTGTCGGGGTCCGGTTTTAAGAACTGGTCGGATTCTTCAATCCGCACAAACCCTTCAATTGAAGAACCGTCAAACATCAGCTCCCCGTCAAGCGCTTTCTCCAGTTGGTCAACCGGAATGGCCACGTTTTTTAAAATGCCGAAAATGTCGGTAAACTGGAGGCGGATGAATTTAACATTAGCCTCCTTAGCCAAAATGAGGACATCTTGTTTTGCGTAACCCATTGTTTAACAACTCCTTTTCTAAAATAAACAAAAAGCACCCTTGGAAGAAAAAGATTATTTCTTCCCGGGCACCATTGCCTCCCGTATCTTCTTCAGTTGTACCTCCGGCTGCCCTACATCAGCCGGCTAAATTCGTGAGCGGTGATTATCGCCTCAGCAATGTTTTTCAGCGGCCTGCGTTTATTCATGCTTTGCTGTTGTATCATCCTGTAGGCATCTTGTTCTGAGCACCCGAGCGAATCCATCAGAAAACCCTTCGCCCTCTCCACAACTTTTCGTGTTTCCAGTGTTTCTTTCATTCTGGCCAGGTCGTCAGCTGCCTTCCGCAGTCTGCACATGCCCGCCGCCGCGAATTCGACCGCTGTCAGCAATGCAGTCTCATTAACAGGTTTTTGAATCTGACCCGAGACAGTTGAACTTCGCCCCCTGCGGGGATATGCGCTTAACAGCACCAGAGCGATTTGCCCGTCCTCCTCCAGCAATTTAGCCGCAGCTATCCCCTGCCGGCTGTCAATGTCAACCACAGCAACATCAGGCTGCAACGCCTGAATCAGGCGGAGCACTCCCGTTCCGCTGCCGGCTTCTCCGACAACCAGACAGCCTGCCGTTGCCAGGATTGAGCCACTTTCTTTCCTGACGCCGGCGGAATCGGAGCTGATGAAAACTCTGACGCCGCTCATAAGCCGCCCCCCTGTAAAAAAAAACGCCTCCACGCAGAGAAAATCTCTGAATCAGGCGTCACTGCCCGGCACAACATTGTACCATATGCCGTTGTTTTTTATTATAAATCAGAGCAATACAGTTTGCAACAACTAATTTTAAAATAACGTTTCACCATATAAAATTTTTAGCACAGAATTTTAGAAAACAGCATATTTGACAGTTACATACTAATATAAGTATAATAAATGCAAATAAATATACAAAATTGATAGCAAAAGGTGGTTGTCAAGCTGGAGCGACTAGCAAATAAAGAGCTTTTAAACTGGAAAAAACGCAAGGACAGGAAACCATTAATCTTAAAAGGTGTCCGTCAATGCGGAAAAACTTTTCTGTTAAATGCGTTCGGACAGGAGAATTATGAAGATGTAGCATATTTTAACTTCGAAAATACCCCTGCGCTGGCCGAACGCTTTGAACCAAATCTCGACCCAGGAAGAATTCTGGCAGAGCTAGGGATTTTAATCGGCAAGAGGATTAAGCCAGGTTCGACGCTGATAATTTTTGACGAAGTCCAATTTTGCAGCAAGGCCTTGACATCCTTGAAATATTTTAACGAGCAACTTCCTGAATATCATATCGCTTGCGCCGGTTCACTGCTGGGCATTGCTTTGTCAGGTCCTTCATCTTTTCCGGTGGGCAAAGTAGATTTTCTGACACTTCGTCCCATGAGTTTTTATGAATTCATCCTCGCCAACAATGAGCAGATGTTGCTGGAGCATATAGAGCAGCAGAACAAGCCGGCGCCGCTGCCGCAAATATTTGCCGATAAACTCCTAACGCTGTTAAAAAACTATTATGTGACAGGCGGCATGCCGGAAGTTGTCGCCAAGTGGATTGAAAACAAGGATGTGGCTGAGGTTGAGAGGATACAGGGATTGATCCTAAACTCATTTGAATTGGATTTTGCGAAACATGCCCCGACAGCAGACTTTCCCAAGCTGTTATTGGTGTGGAAAAGCATTCCCGGTCAATTGGCCAAAGAAAATAGTAAATTTATTTATGGCCATGTAAAACCGGGAGCAAGAGCCAAAGACCTGGAAGACGCAATTCAGTGGCTGGTAAGCGCAGGCATGATCTTTAAAGTCCTGAAAATCGAAAAACCGGCCATACCTTTGTCGGCTTATTCCAACCATAGCTTTTTTAAGATATATTTGGCTGACGTCGGCCTGCTCAGAAAAATGTCCGGGCTGCCCGCTGCAGCAATATATGAAGACTCGCTGCTGTACTCAGAATTTAAAGGCGCTCTGACAGAAAATTATGTTTTAGCCGAGCTTGTTAACCTGCTTGGAGATGTCCCTTATTTTTGGAAATCGGGCAACACCGCGGAAGTTGATTTTGTTGCGCAGTTTAAGAATGCGATTATCCCCATTGAGGTGAAAGCTTCAACCAGCGTTAAATCACGCAGTTTAGGTGTTTACCGCGAAAAATACAAGCCCGGGATTGCCGTCAGAACCTCTATGCTGAACCTAAAAGAGGACGAAGGACTGTTAAGTCTGCCCCTTTACCTGCTTTGGGCAGCGGAAAAGTTATTGTAATGTTCGTTTTGAAAGGGGCCTCCGGAACGCGGCCGCCGCATACCTTCTCTGACCAGCTCCAATCCGGTTTTTTCACATGGCGGCAGGTCTATGTCTGCAATGCTCACAGGAGTTGTCCGTTCCCCCCAGCGGAAAAGATGGGCACTGTAGGTCAGTCCTCCGCCAAAAGCCGGCAACAGAATATGCATGCCCGGTTTGACATATCCTTCCTCGATAGCCTCGACAAAGGCGACCGGCGTAGTCGCCGCGGACATATTACCGTACTTATGAATATTGATAAATACCCGCTCTCGCGAAATGCCGAGCCGTTTGATAACGGCATCTATGATACGCAGGTTGGCCTGGTGGGGCACAACCAGTTCTATTTGCTCCGTTGACAGGCCGGTGCGGGCAATAGTTTCTTCTGACGCCTCGATCATGCCCATAACCGCTTTTTTGAAAATCTCCTGTCCGAGAAAATCCCACCAGACTGTTCCCAGCAAAGTCCGGCCGTCAGCATACCGCAAGCCTATCCCGTTCACCCTTAGAATATCACGGGACTCGGCAAAGCAACCCAGCTTGTCCGCCAGCAACCCTTCGTCCTGATCAGTCCCCTGCAGGACAAAAGCAGCCGCCCCGTCACCAAACAGCACGGCAACGTCACGGTCTGTCCAATCCTGAAACGTGGTAATGACTTCGGCGCCAATCACAACGGCAGTTCGCACGGCCCCGGTCCGGATCATTGACGAAGCTACAGAAAGAGCGTACATCCCGCTGGTACAGGCCGTATTCAGGTCAAAGGAGGCTGCCTTTTTGTTATCGAGCAGCAACTGGATGCGGGAGGCCGTATTCGGTATCGCCTCATCGGCAGAGCAGCTTCCGAAAATAATCAGATCAACATCCGCCGCGTCAACCCCGGCAGCCGCCAGAGCACGAACAGTCGCCACATGCGCCAGGTCGCTCACCGGCACATGAGAAACACGACGCTCTTTCATTCCGGTACGGCTGACAATCCATTCATCGGTTGTATCCAGAAAAGTAGACATATCGTCGTTTGTCAGTACTGCCGGCGGCATACACTTGCCCCAACCGGTAATTGTGGCAAATCTAGCCCCCGCTTCTTTTCCCGGCAATGTTCATCCCTCATTCTATAAATATTATGCAACTGCTTAGGTCATTATTAAAGAGGAATCTGGTATTCACAGGGGACTTTTGTTTGGCACTTGCCGCAAGAGCTGTACGGATAACCGAACTCTCTGTTAAGGTCCGCCAGGGGGTTTTGGTTACGTTGATAGTCGTAACAGACAGCTTTATCCTTGCCGTCCTCGGTGATGGCACCGGAAGGACAGCGCTTGATACAGGCGCCGCAATTACGGGTGTCAGTAAACTTACAGTTCTTGAAGGGATGGGCGTAGGGACGGGCGGACGGGGCAAAGTAATGATCCGTAATGACACTGCCGAAGCGCCCGGCCATACCTTTGGGGGTGATAAGGCCACGGTTCAGACTAAAGGTGCCAAGCCCGGCGGCATAGGCCACATGGCGTTCGGACCAGTTGCTGGTAAAGCGTGTAAAGTCAGAAATAAAGTCAGCCTCAATAACTGGGGCTAAGGCGTTGGCGCCTGCGTTTTGCAGTTCGGCAATTATAAAGCGGCGCATTTTGTCGTTAAACTCTTCTCCCCTGAAGCGGCTGTGGAGCCACTCTGGGGAGGCTAAACCGGGAGTGCGGTTCGATGTACGCACATGCTCGCCAAAGGGGAGGAAGTAAGAGATAACTGTAACAGCACCGGGCAGCCATTCCAGCGGAGGGCGGAAGTGGCTGCCGACAATCTCGGTCTTGAATTCCAGAAACAAAGGATCGGCGGCGGAAGCAAGGCCGAGCAGCGGAGGGTCGAAGTAGCGGTATTCGCCGTTATGCGTATTGACCGGATCGTTTAAGACCAGCTCGGACATATTTTGTGTCAGGAGTTCCTTGTCCACGGTCTCACCGCCTTAAATTATTAACGGATAAAAATTCGGCCGCTTTGTTCGATTTTCCTGCCTTGCCCGGCAATCAATTCAAAATGTGCTGGGTTGTTAGCGTAAGCTTCACCATTCCCCCGGCTCAGACACCGGCTGCCTGGCGGCCGGGAAAGATCAGCGAATGACTGATGCGCTCTATCAGCTCCAGGGCACGGCCTGTTCCTTTGGCCACACAGGTTTTAGGGTCCTGGGCCAGATAAACGGGCACACCGGTTATTCCCGTCAGGAGACGATCTATTCCGTCCAGCAGCACACCTCCCCCGGTCAGGACGATTCCTCGCTCAATAATATCCCCGGCCAGCTCAGGAGGCGTCCTCTCCAAGACATGTCTGACACACTGCACAATCTGCTCCAGCGGCTCACGAATCGCTTCGTGAACATGCTTTGTTTTGATGGTAAGTGAACGGGGTAAACCGGAAAGCAAATCACGACCGCGAACTTCCGACTCCTTGGCACGGTGGCCCGGGAAAGCCGTACCCACCTCCATTTTCAGCGACTCAGCCGTACGCTCGCCGATGAGCAAGTTAAATTCTTTTTTGACGTAACGGACAATGGCTTCATCAATTTTATCGCCGCCTACCCGGATGCTTTCCGTTACAACTGTTTCCCCGAGCGAAAGGACAGCCACATCGGTCGTACCGCCGCCAATGTCAATAACCATATGCCCGCAGGGATGAAAAATATCGAGCCCGGCTCCGAGAGCAGCCGCCCGTGGTTCCTCAATCAGATAAGCCTCACGGGCACCTGCACGGATGACGGCATCAACCACTGCCTTTTGCTCCACGGTGGTGGTAGCAGCCGGGATACAGGCAACAACACGCGGTCTTAGCAAGCGGCGCCGGTCACATACTTTGGCAATAAAATGACGCAGCATCAATTCCGTCACTGTAAAATCAGCGATAACGCCTTCCCGGAGAGGGCGGACAGCCACTATATTTCCTGGCGTGCGCCCCAGCATGCGCTGGGCTGCCTCCCCTACCGCGAGCACCTGGCGACTGTTCTGTTCGATAGCGACCACCGACGGTTCATGCAGTACCACCCCTTTACCGCGCAAATGCACAAGAACAGTGGCAGTACCCAGGTCGATACCCATATCTGTTCCCAGCTTCATTTTTACCCTCCAAAATTCGCCGGCAGCAGCTTGTCTGCGCCATGCGCACTGATGGCTATTTATTCGCCAGCTGGCGAGTTTTTCCTGTAGATTCTATCCGGTGGAATATTTTTTTCTCGTCGCCTCCCCGCCGCGCAGGTGTCGTTCTGCTTTGTTTTTTTCCAGCACACTTTTTATCTCCCTGGCAATAAAGCGGTTAAGGAGCGGGAGACGCTCAGTTACATCTTTGTGGACTGTTGATTTCGATACACCAAAAACACGGGCCACATGCCTGACTGTGGCACCGGTCTCCAAAATATAGTTGCTTACTTCAAGGACGCGCTGCTCGATGTAATCCTGCACCAGGCCGCCTCCTGTCAGAAACTTTTGTAAACAATATATGTGGAGCAGCCGGGAATATGACAGCATGGGGCTTTGAGAGCTTTGCCGGCAACAAAAAAAAACAGCTCCTTTTAAGAGCTGTTTTCCTGGTTTGCCTGGCGTGCCGGCAGGACGGTCAGCGGGTCGAGGGCTTGGCCGTCCCTGTACAGGGCAAAGTGGAGAAAGGCACCTTCTGCCGCATCCAACACAGCTGTCTGTCCAACCCTGGCTATCGGTTCACCGGCGGCAACTTCTTCCCCGGCGCCAAAAAAGACATCTGACAGGTTAGCGTATCTGCTGACATACCCGCCTCCATGGTCAATTTCCAGCAGCAGACCGAGCCGCACATCTTCCCTGACCTCTAAGACAATGCCCGGCCAGGCTGCGTACACCAGTGTTCCGACAGCCCCTGCCAGGTCTATGCCGACATGCAGGCGCAACTGGTTGCCAACACGGTAAATCTGATGGTGGCGGGTCAGCACTTCTCCTGCCAGGGGCCACTGCAAGGGCTCGCTTGGCTTCTGCCTGGGAGCCAGCAGGTCAAGCGGAGAATACGCCGCATCGGCCACACCTAAAGATACTGACGGACCAGGCGTCGGGATTTCCTCCTGCAAAACTGCTTGCTGTCCGCCGAACGCCGGAAACGGCAGCTTCAAGGGGTGAGCAGCGAACCTGGTTATTGCCGCCGCCAGCAGACCGACAATGAAAACATACAGCAGAGCCGTCAGCAGTCTTTTTCTGCGGCTAACCTGTCTCAGCAGTGCAGGAACGGAAAAATATTTTTTCATACGGACATCACCTCTGGCGAGGTAGTATGTCCAGTATTTTCCTATTTATACGCGGCAAGCCCGGAGATAGGGACAATTTCCACGCCGGTATAGTAAAAATGAATTATCTCCCTGTATGATTTGCCGGCCCGGGCCTGCCCGTCAGCCCCGTGCTGGCAAAGACCCACGCCATGACCAAATCCGCGGGTGGTGAAGGTGACCGTATCTCCGTCAAGCCGCCAGGAAAATTTAGTGGAGGGCATTTCCAGGGCTGCCCTGAACTCACGCCCGCTGACTTGCTCGCCGCCTACGCGCAAGAATCTGACTCGACCTGTGGCTGTACGCTGCGCGCCGTCAAGCAGAGGCCGTCCGGCTGCTGAGACCGGTAAGGCGGATATATAGGGCAGCAGGGCGCCGGCAAACTGTGCGCCGCTGAACTCGTGTTTAGTCTCCCGCCAGCGGCTGTCCTTGCAGTAAGGGCAACGCACGCCGCGCAGGTAGGGAGAGGCAGCTGACCAGACATCCTCACTGTTTTCGGTATGGCCGCCGCAATGAGCGTGAAAGACGGCGTCAACCGGCTGCCCTCCGGAAACTATAATCAGCCCGGAAGTTTCCTGTACGGCCCGGCGAATTTTCCGCAGATAGCCCTGGGCCTTGTCGGCCGGCCATTTACCAAGGGATTTTTCTTTTGGCTCCCAAGCCTGGCAATGGGCAAAATCGCTGCAGATGTCGGCCCCGGGATGACGCTCGCAGCCCTGCCCGCCAAAAGCCGTCAAACGTCTGACAGTATAGGTGCGTGCCACCACTGCCTGGGCCTTTAAGGCCTCAAGGTCAAAGGAGGCCGGCATTTCCGCCGCCACCACTCCAACCAGGTACTCGTCAAGCGGTAAGGTAATTACCTCTCCCAGGTCGGAACGAAAAACACGGGTTTTGATTTCCGCCCCTGAATCAACTTGACTTGAGCGCTGGTCAGGATTGGGCAGCGCACCTGCCGGCATCTTGCAGCCACGCCCTATTAATGCCGGGAAGACGATGATAATTGCCGTCAAAAAAAAGACTGCCATAGACAGCGCTTTACTCATTTAAGGCCTCCGCGTTGCTGTGTCACTATTTTTATGTCGCAGTAGGCCTTGTTAGAACTGTCGGAGCCCGATCTGACAAGCAGACTGTTTAGGCACGGCATAGCAACAGCTAAGGTAGTATGATATAATACTGCTGCGGACCTAAGACCGATACATTAGCCGTCAGGCAAGGGGGATGATAAGATGACAAAAGAAATTGTCGGCAGCTCAACAGCAACTGAAATTGCAGGCATTATGACAATGTTCGGGGAGTTTTACAACGAGGTAACCACTGCATTTTTAAGTAACCGTCTGAGCCTAAAGTATCAGCAAACCACTTCTGAATTAAGCAAGCGTCTAAGGCAGCGACTGGCCCGGGCTTACGATAGCGCTGCTGAATTTACTGGCAAGGAGGCGCTTGCTGTCCAGTCTGTCGCCATTAACCTGAGCAAAATATTTTATGACCTGCTCCGCCTTTCCGGCAATGTAGAGTCAAAGGTCCGGGAAAAAATTATTTTCAGCGATGCCGCAACCACCGAGATTACCGAAGTTATGCGCCGGACCGGTGAGCTAATCCCCCATGTGGCCGATGCCATCCTGACCAGTAACCCTCTGATTGTGTCGCACGTAGAAAAAGAAACCGAGGCACTGGGCTTAGCTGTTCAAAACTGTATCAAAGCTCACGAGGACAGGCTATGCAGGGGCATCTGCAACCCAAAGGCTTCGGTAATCTTCATGCTGATGACCCAACAGTTGCAAGACATCCTCTGGCATTACCAGGCGCTGGTCGGTGATCATCACGGTACCCCCGCTAAGACACAATAATATTATTTGCCAAAAATCAGCAGAGTGCCGACTTGTAACAAGTCGGCACTCTGCTTGGTGTTTGCCCGCTTTACGCGGACTCGCCACGAACGATATCCTTGATTTTCATCAGGCGGGTCAAAGCGCCGCGCTCATTTTCGTCCAGCTTCATGCTGATGTACTTAACAGTCTTTTGCATCTGCGGAATCATAACATGTTCCAAGGCATTTACCCGGCGGCGTGTTTTGTCGATTTCTTCTGCCAGCAGAAAAACTGCTTTCTCAAGCTCCGCCAGGCGCAGCAGACTTGGCAAAACCGCGGCCAATGTGGCAATGGAAGTGTCCAGTTCACCCGAGGTGGCGGCAAAGCCGTACGAGTACACGCTGCCGGACTGTTCATCCTGTAAACTTGCTCTGAATTTGGGTACACGCACACTCATCATGTTTAATTCCGTCACCTCCAGCTCCAGTTTAGCAAGCGGGTACATGACCGCCTCTTCCAGAACTTCGGTGGACATAACGGCCCGGGCCAGCAGAAAGTTGGCAAAAGCGCGGGACAATTCACTCTCTACTTTGCCACGGAGAGTTTTGTTCTCCCTGATCAGCTCCAGAAACTTGCGCATCAGCTCATCACGCTTATCCTTTAAGAGCTTGTGACCGCGCTGGGCCATCTTCAGGCGGCCTTTAAGACGGTTGAGCTCCATCCTGGTAGGGTTGACACGGATTTCCATTAGTTATCACCCCCCGGAGGCAGCGGGCAGATACTTGTCGAGATACTCGTCGCGCACACGCTTTAACTCGGAACGCGGCAGCATGGCCAGCAACTGCCAGCCGATGCTCAAAGTTGTCTCGATGGAACGGTCTTCATGTTCTCCCTGCCGCACATAGCGGTTTTCAAATTCATCAGCAAACTTGGCAAACAGCTTGTCCGCCTCGCTTAATGCGGCTTCACCCAGGATGGCAGCCAGTTCCTTAGCCTCCTTACCGCGGGCGTAGGCAGCATAAAGCTGGTTTAACGTATCGGCGTGGTCTTCGCGTGTTTTGCCTTTGCCAATTCCCTTGTCTTTAAGACGGGACAGCGACGGCAGCACATCCACCGGCGGATAGATGCCCTTGCGGTGCAGGGCGCGGTTGAGGATAATCTGCCCCTCGGTGATATAACCGGTCAGGTCGGGTATGGGATGAGTTTTATCGTCTTCCGGCATAGTCAGAATGGGAAACTGCGTGATAGAGCCTTCACGTCCGCGAATCCGTCCGGCCCGCTCATAGATGGTGGCCAGGTCGGTGTAAAGGTAGCCGGGATAGCCGCGCCGTCCGGGCACTTCCTTACGGGCGGCGGAAATCTCGCGCAGCGCCTCGGCATAGTTGGTCAGGTCCGTCAGAATTACCAGAACATGCATGCCTTTTTCATAGGCCAGGAACTCAGCGGCTGTCAGTGCCATGCGCGGGGTGGCAATCCGTTCAATGGCCGGGTCGTCCGCCAGGTTAATAAACAGGACGGAGCGGTCTATGGCACCAGTTTTGCGAAAGTCAGAGATAAAGAAATCGGCCTCTTCAAAAGTGATGCCCATGGCGGCAAAAACAATAGCGAATTTGGTATCAGTCCCCAGCACCTTGGCCTGACGGGCAATCTGTGCCGCCAAACGGTTGTGGGGCAGGCCTGAACCGGAAAAGATGGGCAGCTTTTGCCCGCGCACCAAAGTGTTCAGGCCGTCAATGGTAGAGACACCGGTCTGTATAAACTCTGATGGATAATTACGGGCGCAAGGATTGAGCGGCAGGCCGTTAATATCCAGCCGCTTTTCAGGAATAATTTTTGGTCCCTTGTCCCGGGGACGCCCCAGCCCGTCAAAGACCCGGCCCAATATATCAAGAGATACGGGCAACTCAATCCCCTTGCCGAGGAAACGTACTTTGCACTGATTTACGTTCATGCCGCTTGAGCCTTCAAATATCTGGACGAGAGCTTTGTCACCGGACACTTCAAGCACCCTGCCTCGGCGAATCGAGCCGTCCTGCATCTCAATTTCGGCGAGCTCACCGAATTTGATTCCTTCCACTTGCTTTATGAGCATCAAAGGGCCGGCAACTTCCGAGATAGTGCGATATTCTTTAAGCATGGCGGTCCTCCTTTCTTTAGGCAGTTTGCCATTCGAGTTCTTCTTCACCGGTGGCACTGGCTGCGGCTATTTGCTCTTTCACGGCAACTGCAATTTGGTCTAAGTCGGCAATTTTTCTTTCCTCCAGGTAGCGGGCGCGGGCTATCGCATCACGAACCGGCAGCTGCAGCAGCTCCAGCAGGTTGGCGCCGCGCTCCAGTGCTCGCAGGCATTCATGATGAAAGAGCATGATCAGTTTCATCATCATGAATTGTTTTTCCAGCGACGCGTAGGTATCCACCTCGTGGAACGAGTTCTGATGCAGGAAATCTTCCCTGATCGATTTGGCCGTTTCCAGTGTCAGCCGTTCGCGGGTTGAAAGCGCTTCCACGCCAACCAGGCGCACAATTTCCTCCAACTCTGCTTCTTCCTGAAGAATGCGCATGGCCTTGCCACGCATCTCCACCCATTCGGCACTGATCCGGTTACGGTAGAAACCATCAAAGGTATCTGTATACAGAGAGTAGCTGGTCAGCCAATTGATAGCCGGAAAGTGCCGCCGGTAGGCCAAAGGAGCATCCAACCCCCAGAAAACTTTGACGATGCGCAGCGTGTTCTGTGAAACCGGCTCGGAAAGGTCGCCGCCGGGTGGTGAAACGGCGCCGACAGCTGTCACGGCTCCGATACGATTCTCACTGCCCAGGCACCGCACCTTGCCAGCCCGCTCATAAAACTCGGCTAACCGTGAACCAAGGTACGCCGGATATCCTTCCTCTCCAGGCATTTCCTCCAAGCGACCGGAAATCTCACGCAGCGCCTCCGCCCAGCGGGAGGTGGAATCAGCCAGCATGGCGACACTATAGCCCATATCCCGGAAATACTCAGCGATCGTGATCCCGGTATAGATCGATGCTTCACGAGCTGCCACCGGCATATCAGAGGTATTGGCGATCAGTACGGTCCGCTTCACCAGTGCCTCCCCTGACTTAGGGTCTTTCAGCTCCGGGAACTCGATAAGCACGTCAGTCATCTCGTTGCCACGCTCACCGCAGCCAACGTAAACAATAATCTCAGCATCCGCCCACTTGGCCAGCTGGTGCTGGGTCACAGTCTTGCCACTGCCGAAAGGACCCGGGATACAGGCCACCCCGCCTTTGGCCACAGGGAAAAACATGTCCAGTACACGCTGTCCGGTCAGCAACGGCTCGTCAGGGGAAATCTTTTCTTTGTACGGACGCCCCTTGCGGACCGGCCATTTCTGCAGCATCTGGATTTCCTTGATTACCCCGTCTTTCTCAACTTTAGCCACTGTATCGACCACAGTGGCTTCGCCGCTGTGGAGAAAGACCAGTTTGCCGCTGACTCCGGGAGGCACCATGACCTTATGGACGACCAGCACAGTTTCCTGGACAGTGCCAATGACATCACCTGGCTCGACTTCATCGCCGGCCTTGGCGGTCGGGACGAAATTCCAACGCTTCTGGCGATTCAGGGTTTCCGGCTCGACGCCGCGGGCAATCCGGTCGCCAACCATTTCCCAGATGACATCAAGCGGTCTCTGAATACCGTCATAAATAGACTCGATCAGACCGGGGCCTAGTTCCACACTGAGCGCCTGCCCCGTAGAATACACCGGTTCACCGGGTCCCAGGCCGCTCGTTTCTTCGTAGACCTGAATAGAAGCGCGGTCACCGCGCAGTTCAATAATTTCCCCGATGAGGCGTTTGTCGCTGACGCGCACCACGTCGTACATCTTGGCGTCCGGCATGTTTTCGGCCACTACCAGCGGACCGGAAACTTTAATTATCCTGCCTACATTATCAGTGTTGGTCAAAACTACCTACCTTCTTTCCCAAATAAGATATCCGCGCCAATGGCTCTTTCCGCATTTTTTTTGATTTGCAGCATACCAAGCCCCAGGGTGCCCTGGTTGTTGGGAATCAGCACCACGGCCGGCAACTTCTTTTTGTTCAGTTCCTCCAGCTGCGGACCGATCTTTTCCGCTACCGCCTCAGTTATGCAGACCACCGCATACCGCTCACGGACAATGCCGTTTAGGGTACGGGCCGCCTCCTCAACGCTGGTTACCGGGTAGGTGACCGCTCCCAGCGCCTTAAACCCTAAAATTGAATCTTTGTCGCCGATTACCGCCACCTTATACATAGACATCACGTAGCCTTTCCTTGATTTCTTCCGTGGGCAGACGGTTAATCTTGCCGACCATAATTATGCGGATCAGCTTCAGCTCATTTTCTTTTGCCAGCAGATAGCCGGCCAGCGGCTCCGGACCAACTGTGAGATACTTGGCTTGCTTAATTTGTTTCAACAAAAAATTATCAGCCAGCTTCTCAAAACGGGTCAGGGAGTCGGTCTTCTGGTAAGTCTGGACGCCCTCCTCCACTACCTTAGCATAGCGGCTGTACAGCAGGCGGTCAATCAACACTTCCAGCGGCTCCACCAACTGCACAAGCCTGAATACTTCCAGTTCACCGCCCGGCAAGAGGGCCTGCTCAAGAAATTCTTTGGAACGGTTGGCTCTTTTTACCCGCAGGTATGTCTTGATGTTCAGCAGGTCAATGAGGATGGTAAAGTATTCTTTGAGCATAGGGGAAGCCAGCTCCTCCAGGCTTTCAGCCGTTTCGGCGTACATGGCCTGTTCAAGCAGCATGTCCGTCATTTGCGGGTCCGGATTGAGACGAAACAATTCGGACATTTGCCTGCCCGCCTGACGCATACGCAGGGGCAATTTGCTGTAATCGTCCTCATTAACCGCTCGGGCCAGCTCGTCAACAGGAATGTTTCCAATATCCCTGACCAGCAGGTCGTCCCTCTTCTCTCCGAGCTTTTGTGATTTGAACAGCACCTTCAGGTTGTGGTAATCAAACTTACGGGCAAAAATGCTTACCAGCTCAGGGGCCAACTGCCTCATCTCCCGGTACACCCGGTGCAATTCCTGATCCAGTATCTTGTCAAAGTCATGAATACCGGGCAAAGAGGCGAGGTATTCGGAATACTCCGTTTCGCCAAGAACTTTCAGCACTTCTTCGGCATTCCTGGCCTCGGCCATCCGGTCAATTTTTGCATTGTCCAATAGCTTCGGCTCCTTAGCCCGTACCCTTCCTACAGCATGGGCGTACTGCTCATTCATCGTTCAGCCTCCCCCGCCTACATGCCAAAGAGCGCCGCGGCTACTTCCGGCTCTAGCTGATCGCGTTGCATACGCAGTATAGACTCAAAGGAATTGTTAATCTCTACTTCACCGGAGCGCAGAATAAAGCCGCTCTGGATTTCACGCGTTTCAGCTGACAGGATAAGCCCGCCCTGCTTGCCCTGTTCCTCAAGTGCTTTATTGACGGCAGCAATAAATTCAGAGGTAAAAAGTTCCCTGCCCTTGGCTGAGACAATTATCTCTTCCCTGCCGCTCTGTGCCGCAGCCAGCAGCATCGGCATGAGAATCTCCCGGGAATCGGCGGTCTGCAAAGCCGCCAGACGGGCCAGAGCCTGCCGGAAGGTATCTTCAATAAGTTCTTCTTTGGCCCCGAGGAGCGCCTTGCGCGCGTCGAGTTCAGCAATGGTCCGTGTACGACGGCGTCTTTCCTCGGCCTGAAGCTGTGCCTGTTCCAAAATGAACTTCTTCCTGACATCCGCCTGCTTCTGAGCGCCGGCGACAACCTCTTCAGCCCGACGTTTCGCTTCCGCCAAAACTTTTTCTGCCTGCCCGGCGGCTTCAGAGATGATTTTTTCTTTCAGTTTGTCAGCGCCTGACATCAGGGACTCACTTCCTTACAGTTCAAATTTTAAAGCGGGGCAAACAGGTAAATAATCAGGGACATCAGCAGCGCAAATACAGCGTAGGTTTCGACCATCACGCCGTAAATCATGGCTTTACCAAATTCTTCCGGACGCTTGGCAATCAGTTGAATACCGCTCGCGACAGCCTTCCCCTGATAGATGGCCGACATCCAGCCCACAAAGCCGATGGGCAAACCGGCAAACAGCATGCTCAAGCCCTGAGGGATTGTCAGATCCATTGGTTCGGCACCGATCACGCCTACCCTGAACAAGATCAAAAAGCCCATAATCAGTCCGTAAATACCCTGCGTTCCGGGCAAAGCCGTAAGCACGACGGTCAGACCAAACTTGTCCGGATCCTCGCTGACCACGCCGGCGCCCGTTTGCCCGGCAATCCCGATCCCCACTGCCGAACCGATGCCGGCCATAAAGGTTGCCACCGCAGCGCCAAGAATCGCCAAAGCCAATCCTACATCCATTGTTTTAAATGCCTCCTTCAGTTTTAAAAAAATTTAACAATTATTCACTCACCAATTACCTCAACATGGCGCACCTGAAGCTTAAACGGCTTGAACGGGCGCCCGCCGCCTTCGTAGAAGCGGTTAAAGAACTCCAGATATTGCAGGCGGCTGGAGTGGACGAACGCGCCCAATATGCTAATCATCAGGTTGAAGGTATGCCCGACAATCATCATGCCGACCATGACGACATAGCCGATGACAGAACCGGCAAAAAGACCGGCCAGCATATTTACCGCCATAGCTATGACGCTGCCGGCTAGTCCCAGCGCCAGTAAGCGTGAATAGGACAGGATGTCGCCAAGAAACCCGGTGATGTTATACAGGGAAAACAAACCAGACAAGAATTTTTTGACAATCCCGGTCTGCGCTCTGCCCTGTGTCAATACTAACCCGGCAGCCGACGCCAGCGACATTATCCTGCCAATTTCCGACAAGCCTGGCAGGGCGAGAAAGATGAGCCCCAGGATCAGCGTCGCCCAAAATAACTGGTCAAAAATAGCGTCTAAAAGCTTACCCTCCCGCACATTTCGGTAGAACCGGATGCCCATGCCGAAGAAAATCTGTACCAAACCAATAATGAGCGAATAAATAAGCATCCGCATCGGGTCAACCAGAGCGTTAAAAAAGAGGGGCTCCATAGGAATCAGGCCGCCGAACCAACCGCTGATCAAGATACCGAAGACCATTGTGGAAATACCACCGGCGAAGGCGATCCAGAAAATTCTACGGGCTTGGACAGACATTTTCAGCTTCCAGAGGGCCAAGCCGGACAGGACGGTCAAAACAAGACCGTAGCCGGCGTCTCCCAGGCAGAGGCCGAAAAAGATCACGAAAAAGGGCGCCATGGGAAAGGTCGGGTCGATGGCCCGTGGCGCCGGCGTACCGTAAAGCTGCGTAATAAACTCAAAGGGAGCGACGATGCGGTTGTTCGTCAACAGTACCGGATAGGCCTCGCCTTCCCGCGGAGAACGGTATACTACTTCCACGGTATCACATTGTTGAGCCAACCTGTTTTCCAGGACGGGTAATTTGGACTCCAGCGCCCAGCCTTCAACTACAAAAGAGTTGTTCGTTCGGGCGAAGTTGCCCACCGCCTGCTTTTTGTCCCGTTCCACTGCCAGATAGTCGCTGTAATAGCGCAGAGTCTCGCGGGTACCTGTGTGAACCTGCGCGGCCTCCAGGGCTTTCTGGCGCTCCTTAGCTATGGCTGCCAGTTCTTCCCGGATACGCGCCAGGTTGCCGGCAGGAGTGTCCTTCAGGGCGGATAACTGGTGCCTGGAAAAGTTGAATTTCTTTAAAATATCCTGTACTGCTTCAGCCTTCCATGTGGGGTAGACCAGAAAGATATAGGTGTCCTTGCGGTCAGCATTTATTTCCGCCACAATAGCTTCTTCCGCTTCTCCGGCCAACTGCTTCCGGCAGGAATCGAAGTCAGTGGCAGGCAGGGTCCCCAGTTCCATCTGCACAAATTCACTGCCGCGCACTTCCTCCAGCGGCACTTCCAGCGCAACCCAGGGAGTCAATTGAGCAGTCAGGTTTTGCAAACGCGTCTCCTCATTGCGCAGGGACATCAGCTTTTCATCAACCTTGCGCAGTGCGTTGCAGGCTTCTCGGGCGACAGCAGCCCATTTTTCCTGCCCGGCAGCAAAATCTTCCGCCGACATAGGCACCCTGTTGCCGCCAAAAGCATCCAAAAACTTCTTTTTAGCCGGGTAATGACGGTTAAGAAAATCTAAAGCAAAATTGACCTCCCTCAGAGCCGCTTCCACTTCGTGCAGCTCTTCCTGGGCCTGGTCTCTCACCACCAGTCCGGTCCAATCCTCCCCTGCAACCTCGTCCATCGCCTGAACGTTACCGATCTCCACAACTCCACTCTGTTGCAGGATACTCAATACTTTGTCCTTTTCAGACTGGTGCGCGATCAGGTAAAGTTTTTTCATTTTAGCTACGGCCATAGGCTTTCACAATCCTTTCCGTCACCATGGTTATCGCCTTTTCCTGCCTCGCACGCGCCGCTTCCTGCAGCTTCACGATCTCTGCCGCAGCTTGCTGCCGCAATGGCACCACGATCGCCTCCGCCTCTTTCTCGGCAGCGGCCAGTGCCCTTTGCGCCTCCGCCTCGGCTTCAGCTATGCTGCGCTGCAAAAATTCCAGTGCCTGCCTTTCCGCATCCTGAACAACCTTACGGGCTTCTGACAGGGTACGCCGCCGGACCTCCTCCGCTTTTTCCTCTGCCGTACGAATCTCCTTGATTACTGACGCCAACAATAACATCACCTCCCTACCGCGCCAGACTGACTGCTACTTTTTGAGCAGCATCCTGATGGCCTGCCTGAACCCTGCATAAAGACCCACCAGCACCCCGAGCATGATTCCGGCTAACTCGCTGCCGGCCCGCCGGCCAAGCTGCCAGCCCAAATAACCACAGACAAGCAGCGCCAATACAATGGTCAGCGCCAGCCGTACCGCCAAAGTAAAACTGCTTAAATCCTCAGGCTTGAACCGGTACATGACCTCACCTGCCTGCCGGCACAATTCCTGCAGCTGTTGCTCCGCTGTTAAAAATCATAAAACTCTAAGCTGCTTCGACGGGTTTCCGAAAATTCTTCTATTACCAAGACAAATTTTTCGATTTTCTCAACATTCTATCTTATCGGTGTCAACCGGCAATTCATCGAACCACTACCGTTGCCACACCCTGACCGCCGCCGATGCATAAGGTAGCCAGGCCGGTACGAACGTCACGCTTTTGCATTTCATGCAGTAAGGTAACAAATATTCGTGCGCCGCTGGCGCCTATCGGGTGCCCCAGGGCAATAGCCCCGCCGTTAACATTGACGATATCCATATTAAACTTAAGGGTCTTCGCCACGGAAAGCGCCTGGGCGGCAAAGGCCTCATTGGCCTCAATCAGCTCAATGTCGTTCAGCTCAAGACCTGCCTTAACCAGTGCCTTCTCTGTCGCCTTGATGGGACCGGTTCCCATAATGCGGGGCTCCACACCTGCGGAGGCGTAGCCGGCGATCACCGCCAAAATCTTCAGCCCCAACGCGCGCGCTTTCTCAAGCTCCATCAGCACCACGACGGCAGCGCCGTCATTGATCCCGGAGGCGTTGCCGGCAGTGACCGTACCCTCTTTTTTAAAGGCGGGAGCAAGCTTGGCCAGCGCCTCTGCCGTTGTGCCTTTCCTTGGGAACTCATCGGTGTCAAAGATAAGCGGGTCACCTTTACGTTGCGGAATCTGGACGGCTATAATTTCCTCCCGGAAGCGTCCGGCTTCGATGGCAGCAACGGCCCGGCGCTGGCTTTCCGCCGCAAGCCGGTCCTGTTCTTCTCTGGACAGGCAGAAGTCAACGGCGATATTCTCGGCCGTAATGCCCATGTGCGTATCGGTCATCGCGCACCACAGCCCGTCAGTAATCATGGTGTCAACCAGAGAGCCGTTCCCCATACGCAGCCCGAAACGCGCTCCCGGCACAGAGTACGGCGCCCGGCTCATGTTTTCCATACCGCCGGCCACCACCACATCGGCATCCCCGAGCATAATTGCCTGGGCACCAAGATTAACAGCCTTCAGACCGGAGCCGCAAACCTTATTAATGGTCAGCGCCGCCACTTCCACGCCGCAGCCGGCACGCAGGGCAGCCTGCCGCGCCGGATTCTGGCCAAGGCCCGCCTGCAACACATTCCCCATAATCACCTCATCCACCTGTGACGGTTCCACCCCGGCCCGCCGCAATGCCTCCCTGATTACGAGCGCTCCCAGGTCTATAGCCGCCACCTCCCGCAAGCCGCCGCCAAAACTGCCGATTGCCGTCCTGGCGGCTCCCACCACCGCAACTTTTTTAGCCATCATGTCCCTCCGTTTCTTAAAAATAGTTATCCAGACTGCCGGGCAGCTGCAAAATCTTCCGGCCTTTCCCGGCACAACCCAAAATGCCAGCGTACCGCAGCCAAAATACGGGCTGAGGCCTGTCCGTCACCATAGGGATTGACGGCGGCGGCCATCCGTTTGTAAAGCATGGCGTCCCTCAACAGCCTGGTCACCAAGGTCACAATTCCCTCCTCCTGCACGCCGGCTATCGCCACTGTTCCGGCTTCCACCGCTTCCGGCCGTTCTGTTACCTCCCGCAGCACCACCACCGGCCGGCCCAGCGAAGGAGCCTCTTCCTGGATGCCACCGGAATCGGTAAGCAATAATGTGGCTTTATGCATCAGGTTATGGAAGTCATTGACATCCAGCGGCTCCAGCAACAGCACTCGTTCCAGTCCGCGCAGGTGACGGATGATCGGTTCGCGCACGGCCGGGTTTTTATGAACAGGGAAAACCATAAAGATGTCTGTATGTTCCAGTACAAGGCGGCGGAGCGCCCGGCAAATGGCCTCCAGCGGTTCACCCAGGTTTTCGCGGCGGTGTACTTCCACCACCACCAGTCGTTTTTCCACAGGCAAGCTGTTTAGCTCTTCCCTGGTAAAACGGTAATTCTCCCTGACAGTATAGCGCAATGCGTCAATAACCGTATTGCCGGTTACAAAAATGCCTGCCGGGGTTACGTTTTCGGCCAGCAGATTGCGGCGGGCTGAGGCGGTAGGCGCAAAATGCAGGTCGGTCAGCACACCGGTAAGTTTCCTGTTTAATTCCTCCGGATAAGGCGCATATTTCCGCCCGCTGCGCAAGCCAGCCTCCACATGCCCTACCGGTATCTGACGGTAAAAAGCGGCCAGCGCTCCGACAAATGTGGTCGTGGTGTCTCCATGTACGAACACCAGGTCGGGGCAGACCTGCGCCAGGACGTTGTCGAGCCCGGCGAGCGCCCGTGTAGTAATCCCGGTTAAAGTCTGCCCGTGCTGCATCACGTCCAGGTCAAAATCCGGGACGATTCCGAAAAGTTCCAGCACCTGGTCAAGCATTTCCCGGTGCTGTGCGGTAACGCAAACAAGCGTTTCCAGTTCGGAACAGGCACGCAGCTCCAGGACAAGCGGCGCCATTTTAATCGCTTCCGGACGGGTGCCGAAAACTGTCAGGCAACGGAACGGTTTAGCCACAGGAGGTCCCCCGGCCCAGCGCCAGGCAACGGACCAGGATACCTGCTTCCGCCAGCAATTCCTCAGCCAGCCGGTCCGGGTAGGCGTCTAAAACTACCACTTCCTTCATGCCGGCATTAATCAGCATCTTGGCGCACATTACGCAAGGATGTGTTGTGCAGTAAATGGTGGCTCCCTGAATAGGCACGCCGTACATGGCCGCCTGCAGCATGGCATTTTGTTCCGCATGCAGGGCTCGGCAAAGCTCCTGCCGTTCACCGGAAGGAATGCCGCGAGCCTCTCGGAGGCAGCCCGTTTCCCGGCAGTGGGCCAGGCCGCTGGGTGCCCCGTTATAACCTGTGGCCAGTATCCGCTTGTCCTTGATAATCAAAGCCCCAACCGGGCGGCGGAGACAAGTGGAACGGCTAGCCACTACCTGTGTGATTTCCAGAAAATACGAGTCCCAGGTCGGGCGCATATCTTTCACCCTTTCACCCGTAGACGGGAAAGCCGCGGCACAGCGCAAAAACCCGTTCTTGTGCCCTGCGCCTGCCTTCCGCATCCTGCCGGTTATGCAGCGTATCAGCTATTAACTCAGCTATTACCGACATTTCCGGCTCTTTCATCCCGCGGGAAGTAACAGCAGGCGTACCAAGACGCAACCCGCTGGTCACAAGGGGCTTTTCCGGATCAAAGGGGATAGTGTTTTTGTTAGTGGTAATGCCCACCCCGTCCAACGTTTCCTCGGCCTGCTTGCCTGTCAGCCCTTTATTGCGAAGGTCCAAAAGCATTAAATGGTTGTCAGTACCGCCGGACGACAGCTTAAAACCGTACCCCATCAGCGACTCTGCCAGTGTCCGGGCATTGGCAAGCACCTGGCGCTGGTACGCAGCAAATTCCGGCTGCTGCGCTTCCCTGAAGCCCACTGCTTTAGCGGCAATGACATGCATCAGCGGCCCGCCCTGCAGGCCCGGGAAAACGGCCTTGTCCACCGCGCCGGCAAATTCCCGGCGGCAAATAATGAAGCCGCCGCGGGGTCCGCGCAGCGTCTTGTGGGTGGTGCTGGTGACAAATTCAGCATACGGGACCGGGTTCGGATGCAGCCCCGCCGCCACCAGTCCCGCAATGTGCGCCATGTCGACCATCAGATAAGCACCTGCAGCGTCGGCGATCCGGCGGAAAGCGGCAAAATCAATGACCCGCGGGTAGGAGCTGGCACCAGCCACAATCAAGCGCGGGGCGTGCTTCCTGGCCAGAGCTTCCAATTGATCATAGTCCAGGTAACCTGTTTCGGGATTTACTCCGTAAGAAACAATTTTAAAATACTTGCCGGAAATGTTGGCCGGGCTGCCATGAGTCAAGTGCCCGCCGTGGGAAAGGTCCATTCCCAGCACCACATCGCCGATTTTTAACGCCGCCAGAAAAACAGCCAAATTGGCGCTGGCGCCCGAATGAGGCTGGACATTGGCGTGCTCCGCGCCGAAAATGGCCTGCACCCGCTCCCGGGCCAGGTCTTCCACCATATCCACATATTCACAACCGCCGTAATAGCGTTTGCTGGGGTAGCCTTCGGCATACTTATTGGTCAGGACCGAACCTTGAGCCTCCAGCACTGCCCTGCTGACATAGTTTTCCGAAGCAATAAGCTCCAGGTAGTCCTGCTGCCGTTCCAGTTCCCTGTCAATAGCTGCAGCCACTTCAGGGTCAAACGCTTTTAGCACCTGTCTCTTATACACATCTGACGCTGCC
>QLUR01000021.1 GCA_018725565.1 Bacillota bacterium
AGGGCCTGCGCTTTGCCATCCGTGAGGGCGGCCGTACCGTGGGTGCCGGCGTGGTCACCTCGATCATCGAGTAGACCCCATGCCCCCTCACCCTCTCCCGGGGGGAGAGGGGATTTACAGGGAGTTTCTATCGGCTATACAAGGCTGACGCCGCTAAGTCGCCAGCCGAGGAGGGAAAACGATGCCTAAGCAAAAAATACGGATCCGCCTGAAGGCGTTTGACCACCAGCTGCTTGACCAATCCTCCGGCAAAATTGTGGAGACGGCCAAAAGAACCGGGGCAGAAGTGGCCGGCCCCATACCGTTGCCGACTGAAAAAAGCATTTACACTGTAATCAGGGCGCCTCACAAGTATAAGGATTCCCGTGAGCAGTTTGAGATGCGTACGCACAAGCGCCTTATCGACATCCTGGAGCCTACGCCCAAGACTATTGACGCGCTGATGCGGCTTGACCTGCCGGCCGGCGTGGACATTGAGATTAAGTTATAGGGGGTGCTTATGGTGCAGAAAGCTATTTTAGGGAAAAAGCTCGGCATGACTCAATTTTTTGATGAAGCGGGCAACATTACCCCTGTAACCGTGATTGAGGCGGGACCATGTGTGGTTGTACAAAAAAAGACGCTGTCTGTTGACGGCTACGAGGCTATTCAGGTTGGGTTCGGCACGGTCAAAGAGGGAAAGCTTGCCAGGCCCAGGGCAGGCCACTTTAAAAAGGCGGGCATCCTTCCGCGAAAGTATCTTCGCGAATTGCGCCTCGAAAATATTGCTCCCTACAGCGTCGGGCAGGAACTAAAGGCCGATGTGTTTGCACCGGGAGAGTATGTCGATGTGACTGCTGTTTCCCGGGGCAAGGGTTTTGCAGGTGCCATCAAACGTCACGGGCACGGGCGCGGTCCGATGTCGCATGGTTCAGGATACCACCGCGGCCCGGGCTCCATGGGGTCGATTAACGCGGCACGCATCTTTAAAAACCAGACCATGGCCGGTCGCATGGGAGGAGAAAAGGTAACTGTACAGAATTTGCGGGTCGTCAAGATTGACCCGGAGCGCAATCTGCTGCTGGTGTGCGGTGCGGTGCCAGGTGCGCGCGGTGCGTTGGTAAGAATCAAAAAATCTGTCAAGGCAGCCAGATAGACGGGAAAACCCATCCTTGGCGATCAAGCCGGGTTTGCGAGCCGGGCAAGTCTGTAAGGCAAGAACAGCGGGCTGTTGCCGGGAGTGGGGGAAGGAGGATTTTTGTATGCCGATAGTGGCTTTATACAACACCAGAGGCGAGCAGGTCGGAGAAGTAGTGCTGGCCGACTCGGTATTCGGCGTGGAAGTAAATGAGGCGGTGATGCACCAGGCGGTGCTGACTTTTCTTGCCAACAGGCGCTTGGGAACCGCTGCGACAAAAACCCGGGCAGAAGTACGCGGCGGAGGGCGCAAGCCATGGCGCCAGAAAGGAACAGGGCGTGCGCGCCACGGCTCGATCCGTTCGCCGATCTGGAAAGGCGGCGGCGTGGTCTTTGGACCGCAGCCCCGCAGCTACAGGATGTCTTTGCCGAGAAAGGTCAGGAAACTGGCGTTAAAATCTGCTCTGACCAGCAAAACTTGCAGCGGGTCATTGATACTCCTTGATCAGTTGATCATGGAGAGTCCTAAAACAAAAGAAATGGCCGGCATCTTCAAAAACCTGAAGACAGGCCGCAAAGTATTGCTCGTTCTGGACGGGCCGCAGGAAAACATCATTAAGTCGGCCCGCAATATTCCCGGGGTAAAGACGCTGAATGCAGGGCAGCTCAATGTTTATGACATCCTGAACAGCGAAAACCTTGTGATGACGCGCGATGCGGCGGCCCGGCTCGAGGAGGTGTATGCCTGATGCGCGAGGCGCGCGATGTTATCATAAAACCATTGATCACCGAAAAAGCAACCAGGCTGATGGAAGAGAGAAAATATTTGTTCCGGGTAGATAACAGGGCCAACAAGATAGAAATCAAGCATGCTGTGGAGGAGATTTTCAAGGTTAAGGTCCAGTCGGTGAACACAATCCGCGTAACAGGTAAGTTTAAGAAGGTGGGTGTACACACCGGACGGCGCTCTAACTGGAAAAAGGCCATTGTCACTTTGGCGGAAGGCAGTAAGCCGATTGAAATCTTTGAGGGCCTCTAACCTTTAGGAAGGAGGGAGAAATATGGCTGTAAAAAGTTTTGTACCCACTTCGCCGGGACGACGCTTCATGACTGTTAGCACGTTTGCGGAAATTACCTCTACTGAACCGGAGAAATCGCTGCTGCGGCCGCTTAAGAAGAACGCAGGACGCAACGCGGAAGGACATATCACCGTACGCCATCAGGGCGGAGGGCATAAGCGTCAATACCGGCTGATTGACTTTAAGCGCGACAAGGACGGCATTCCCGCCAAAGTGGCTGCCATTGAGTACGATCCCAACCGCTCGGCCAATATTGCCCTGCTGCACTATGCTGACGGGGAAAAGCGGTATATCCTTGCTCCACTGGGACTGACGCCGGGTGCGACGATAATCTCCGGTGTTGACGCGGATATCAGGCCGGGGAATGCACTGCTGCTAAAAAACATCCCGGTTGGAACCCTGTTGCACAATATTGAACTGAAGGTTGGCAGAGGGGGACAACTGGTTCGTTCCGCCGGCGCTGCTGCTCAACTGATGGCCAAGGAAGGCAAGTATGCTCATGTACGCCTGCCTTCGGGAGAGGTTCGCCTCATCTCCCAGGAGTGCAGGGCAACTATTGGCCAGGTCGGCAACCTGGATCATGAAAACATTACTGTCGGCAAAGCCGGTCGTTCCCGCTGGCAGGGCAGGCGTCCCACCGTGCGTGGCGTGGTAATGAACCCTGTGGACCACCCGCACGGCGGCGGCGAGGGAAAAGCGCCAATCGGACGGAAAAGTCCGGTCACACCATGGGGAAAACCGACCTTAGGCTTTAAGACACGCAAGAAGAAGAACAAATCCGACCAATATATCGTTAAGCGCCGGAACAAGTAGGAAGGAGGTCGTGCCGTATGTCCAGGTCAACAAAAAAGGGACCGTATATCGAACCTTCACTGCTGGCAAAAATTAAGCAGATGAATACCAAAAAGGAAAAAAGGGTGCTCAAAACATGGTCGCGCCGTTCCACCATCTTCCCGGAGATGGTCGGCCATACTTTGGCTGTCCATGACGGACGCAAACATGTGCCTGTCTATATCACGGAAGACATGGTTGGGCACCGGCTTGGAGAATTTGCACCGACACGCACCTTCCGCGGCCACGGCGCCCACACGGAACGGTCGTCAGCTTTAAAGTAAGGGGGAAAAGGTGTGGAAGCAAAAGCCGTTGCTAAATATATCCGGATGTCACCGCGGAAAGCCCGGCTGGTTATGGATCTGATTCGCGGGAAAGAGGTCGGCGAAGCATTGGCGATTTTAAAATATCTTCCTAACCATCCGACAAAACCTATTTACAAAGTGTTACATTCTGCTGTAGCCAATGCTGAACACAATCTGGAACTGAAGCGGGACCAACTTTATGTCTGGAGGGCGTTCATCGACCAAGGACCGCCGCTGAAACGCTTCCGGCCCAGGGCGCGCGGGATGGCCAGCCGGATTCGCAAGCCTACCAGCCACATAACTATCATTCTAAAAGCAAGGGAGGGATAAGCGGTGGGTCAAAAAGTCAGCCCGATTGGTTTTAGAATCGGAATCATCCGAGACTGGGACGCCAAGTGGTACGCCGGAAAAAATTATACGGAACTGTTGCACGAGGATTTGCTGATTAGAAAAATCATCGCGCAGCATCTTCGTAATGCCGCTGTTTCACGCGTCGAAATCGAGAGAGTAGCCACCCGGGTCCGTATTTCCGTCCACACCGCCAAGCCCGGAGTGGTAATCGGCAAGGGCGGTGCCGGAGTGGATGAACTGCGCAAGAAGTTGGAAAAGGCCACTGACAAGCAGGTGCATATTAATATCATTGAGATTAAAACGCCGGAGATGGACGCCTGTTTGGTCGCCGAGGGCATCGCCGCCCAACTGGCGAAACGGGTGACTTTTCGCCGGGCCATGAAACAGGCGCTAATGCGTACCATGCGCAGCGGAGCGAAAGGCGTCAAGGTAATGGTCAGCGGTCGGCTGGGCGGGGCGGAAATCGCCCGTACTGAAGTCAACCACGAAGGAACAGTCCCGTTGCAGACTTTGCGTGCCAATATTGATTATGGCTTTTCTGAAGCACACACCACTTACGGCCGTATCGGTGTGAAAGTCTGGATTTACAAAGGAGAGGTTCTCCCGACCAAACGGAAGAACACAGAGGGGGGGACCCGGGATGCTAATCCCGAAAAGGGTTAAATACCGCCGGCAGCACCGTGGCCGGATGAAGGGCAAGGCCCAAGCCGGCAGCACGATCTCTTTTGGTGAATACGGGTTACAGGCGATGGAGCCTGCCTGGGTGACCAGCCAGCAGATAGAGGCCGCCCGTGTCGCCATGACCCGCTTTATCAAGCGCGGTGGGAAGGTCTGGATCAGAATATTCCCTGACAAGCCGGTAACTGCGAAGCCTGCTGAGACAAGGATGGGAAGCGGTAAAGGCTCTCCGGAGTTTTGGGTGGCCGTCGTCAAGCCGGAGCGGATTCTCTTTGAGATAGCCGGCGTGCCTGAGGACTTAGCCAAGGAGGCCATGCGGCTTGCCTCCCATAAGCTTCCTATCAAAACAAAATTTATTACAAAGGCAGCGGCAGGGGGTAATGTCGATGAAGGCTAAGGAATTGAGAGATTACAGTGAAAAGGAATTGGATGGCAGACTGTCTGAACTGAAGATCGAGCTTTTTAACCTGCACTTTCAGATGGCGACCGGCCATTTGGAAAACCCGATGAGAATCAGGGAGGTCCGCAAAGACATTGCCCGCGTAAAGACCATCAAGCGTGAACGGGAATTAGGGCGAGCCTGACTGCAGGTTTGCCAACAGGAGGAGGCAATAGAGCATGGAGCGCAGCAAGCGTAAAGAACGGGTCGGGCATGTAGTCAGCAATAAGATGGAAAGAACAGCCGTTGTGACGGTGGAGCGGGTTACACGCCATCCACTTTATGGTAAGACAATCAGGGTTACCAAGAAATACAAGGTCCATGATCCGGAAAATGCCTGCCACATCGGCGATAAAGTCAGGATAATGGAAACCAGGCCGCTTAGCAAAGAAAAAAGATGGCGGCTGGTGGAAATCATGGAGAAATCGAAAGACCGCTGATTTGTCACTGACGATTTCTGCCGCTGCAAACGAGTTTCCAAACAGCCCAGGACGGAAGGAGGGCAACTATGATTCAAACACAAACATACCTGAACGTGGCCGACAATTCGGGGGCTAAAAAAATAATGTGCATCCGGGTTCTCGGGGGCTCTACCCGTAAGACGGCCAACATTGGCGACATTATTGTGGCTTCTGTCAAGGAAGCAACGCCCGGGGGTGTTGTCAAGAAGGGTGATGTCATCAAAGCGGTAATTGTCCGTACATGTAAGGGACTTCGGCGCAATGACGGTTCATATATAAAGTTTGACGAAAATGCGGCTGTGTTGATTAATGAACAAAAAAACCCGCGGGGGACGCGGATTTTTGGTCCGGTGGCCCGCGAACTGCGTGAAAGGGATTTTATGAAAATAATTTCCCTGGCACCGGAAGTGATTTAGTGCCCTTAAAGGAGGTGCATTTGCTTTGCATAAGCTGCATGTAAGAAAGGGAGATAAAGTGCTGGTCCTGTCCGGGAAAAACAAGGGCAAGAAGGGCAAAGTGCTGGCAGCTTTTCCGGATGAAGGCAAGGTGCTGGTTGAAGGGGTGCATCTTGTCAAGAAGCATCGTAAGGCCAAGCAGCGTGTACAGGCAGGGGTCCATGAACAGGAGGCGCCGCTGCCGAGCGCCAAGGTGATGGTTATCTGCCCGAATTGCCAGCAGGCTACGCGTATTGCTAAAGTGCTTCTGGCGGACGGTTCGCGTGCCCGGTCATGTAAAAAGTGCGGGACACACCTCTGATTTAGAGGTCAGTGGTCAGTAGGCTCCAGTGAGCAGGAAGACTATCATCCATGAGGCTGCTGGAGTTCATCAACAGGCTGTCAGCAATCAGCGAGCCGGAGTTTGGCTTGCCGGAGTCCACCGATAGCTGAAAGCTGGTAAATAGAGGGGAGGTAACTACGAATGTCCCGTTTGCAGGAAAAATATCTTAATGAAGTCCGGCCGTCACTTATGGAACGGTTTGCGTATAAAAACGCACTTCAGGCCCCTCGTCTGGGAAAGGTCGTCATTAATATGGGTGTCGGTGAAGCCAAGGAAAATGCCAAGATTTTGGATGCAGCAGTCAAAGACCTGGCCCTGATTAGCGGTCAGCGTCCTGTTATTACGCGGGCCAAGAAATCCGTGGCCAGTTTCAAGCTGCGTGAGGGCATGTCTATCGGCTGTAAAGTTACTTTGCGCGGCAGGCGAATGCACCACTTCCTTGATAAGCTGTTTAATGTTGCTTTGCCCCGTGTCCGCGATTTCCGCGGCGTTTCACCCAGGTCGTTTGACGGCCGGGGCAACTATACACTGGGACTGCGGGAACAACTGATTTTTCCTGAAATTAGTTATGACCAGGTAGAAAAGGTGCGCGGCATGGATATTGTTATTGTCACTACGGCGAAAAGCGATGAAGAGGCCCGGGAGTTGTTACGCGGACTGGGTATGCCCTTCCGCACAGCCTAAGTAACACAAGGTTTTGAGGAGGTAAGACTGTGGCCAAGAAATCAATGATTGCCAAGGCGAAGCTTACGCCAAAATTTGCAGCGCGCAGCTATAATCGCTGCAAGCTATGCGGCCGCCCGCGGGCTTATTTGCGCAAGTTCGCGATGTGTCGCCTTTGTTTCCGCAAGCTTGCCCATGAAGCAAAGATACCCGGGGTGCGAAAAGCCAGCTGGTAGAAGGGAACCGGAGAGAAAGGAGGTTGTCGCTATGTCAATGACGGACCCGATTGCCGATATGTTGACCAGGATTCGTAATGCCAACACAGTTCATCATGATTCTGTGGAAATACCAGCATCTAAAATTAAGCTGGCCATGGCTGATGTTCTGAAGCAGGAAGGTTTTATCAGGGAATATGAACTCAAAAAAGGCAGTAAACAGGGAACAATCAGGATTTATTTAAAATATGGCCAGAGTCGTGAGAGGGTTATCACGGGATTGAAGCGAATCAGCAAACCGGGTTTGCGTGTTTACGCCCAAAAGGATGACCTGCCAAAGGTGCTGGGGGGGCTTGGTATCGCCATTATTTCCACGTCTCAGGGGATTATGACCGACAAGGCTGCCCGCAAGTCAGGCCTTGGCGGTGAAATCCTTTGTTATGTCTGGTAGGGGGAGGGTTAAGAATGAGCCGTATCGGGCGCAAACCAATAAGCTTGCCAGCCGGTGTGGAAGTTGCCCACGAGGGCGCTGCCCTGTCCGTGGAGGGTCCACTGGGCAGACTGGAGAGAGTCCTGCCTGAAGGGGTTACCATAAAATTGGCGGATAATCAGGTTTTCATCGGCAGGGCTTCCGACAGCAAGGTACACCGTGCTTTGCACGGGCTGTCCCGTACGCTGGTGGCCAATATGGTGGATGGTGTCAGCAAAGGATACGCCAAGTCGCTGGAATTAGTCGGCGTGGGCTACCGGGCTGCCAAACAGGGCGATAAATTGTTGCTTACTGTCGGGTATTCCCACCCGGTGGCAATCTTGCCTCCGGCGGGCATTGTGCTGGAAGTGCCAACACCAAACAAAATCATCGTAAAGGGAATTGACAAGGAGGCGGTAGGCTCAATGGCGGCTAAGATCAGAGCTGTCCGCGAGCCGGAACCCTATAAAGGTAAAGGCATCAAATATGAGCCGGAGCGTATCCGCCGCAAAGTCGGCAAGACAGGCAAGTAGGAGGGTTATTTAATGTTAAGCCGTGAAGACAGGAATGTGGCGCGAAAACGCCGTCACCTGCGGGTGCGCAAAAAAGTGGCCGGGACAAAGGAAAGGCCACGATTGAACGTCTACCGCAGCCTTAAGCATATCTACGCCCAGATTGTGGACGACGGAGAGGGCCGGACTTTGGTAGCGGCTTCCAGCCTGGACAAAGCTGTTTCTGATGGGCGCAATTCTTGCGGGAACAAAGAGTGTGCGCGCCTGGTCGGGAAACTGGTCGCCGCGAAGGCGGTACAATTGGGGATAACAACAGTGGTCTTTGACCGTGGAGGCTACCTTTTCCATGGTCGTATCAGGGAACTTGCCGAAGGGGCACGAGAGGGGGGGCTGGAATTCTGATGCAGAGGAGAGATAGAGGCTTGGAGCGGCGTGACGCCGAAAAAAGCGAGTTTTCAGAGAAGGTTGTCCAGATTAACCGGGTGGCCAAAGTTGTCAAAGGCGGTCGCCGGTTCAGTTTCTCTGCGCTGGTTATTGTCGGCGACGGCAAGGGCCGTGTCGGCGCCGGTCTTGGCAAGGCTGGGGAAGTTCCTGAAGCAATCCGCAAAGGTGTGGAAGATGCCAAGAAGCACATGTTTGCAGTTCCTCTGTATCGGACCACCATCCCGCATCCTGTCACAGGCCTGTTTGGCGCCGGGAAAGTATTGATGAAACCAGCCTCGAAAGGAACGGGTGTTATTGCGGGTGGGCCAGTGCGCGCAGTTCTGGAGCTGGCTGGAATCCGTGATATCCTTACCAAATCACTCGGTTCCGCCAATGCGATTAACATGGTTAATGCTACCATAGCGGGTTTGCGCAGCCTGAGACGGGCCGAGCAAGTCGCGAAACTGCGTGGCAAGTCGCTGGAAGAGTTGCTGAGATAAGCTATCCTGATACAGGCGGGACAATGTGAGGAGGAGGTGTAAAGATGCGCTTGCATGAGCTTAAGAGCCCGAAAGGCGCTCGTATAAGCAGGAAGCGGGTTGGTAAAGGAATAGGCAGTGGTCTTGGCAAGACGTCCGGCCGCGGCCATAAAGGGCAGAAGGCGCGCTCCGGCGGCGGTGTCCGGCCCGGTTTTGAGGGCGGCCAGATGCCTTTGCAACGTGCTCTTCCCAAAAGAGGGTTTACCAGTGTCTTTAAGAAAAAGTTTAATGAACTCAATGTTGCCAGGCTGAACGTGTTTGAGGACGGCACTGAAGTTACCCCGGCGCTGCTCAGGGAAAAAGGACTGATCAAATCTTTGAAGGACGGAATTAGGATTCTTGGTGGCGGCGAACTGGAGAAATCACTGACTGTTTTAGCCCATGGTTTCAGCAAGGCAGCGACTGACAAAATCCGCGCGGCAGGCGGTAAGGCCGAGGTGATTTAAATGCTGGAAACAATGCGGGACGCTTGGAAAATCAAGGAACTGAGACAAAGGATACTGTTTACCTTGGCCATGTTTGTGGTTTACCGGCTTGGCGCTCATGTGCCGGTACCCGGTGTGGATCCTACCAGATTGGCCGAATTCTTTCAGGACGACAACCTGTTTGGTTTGTTTAACGTTTTTGCCGGAGGCGCGTTAGCTAATTTTACCATCTTTGCTATGGGTATTATGCCCTACATCAACGCTTCAATTATCATGCAACTGCTGACAGTAGTTGTGCCCAGATTCGAACAGTTGGCCAAAGAAGGTGAGGAAGGGCGCAAAAAATTGTCGCAATTTACCCGTTACGGCACTATCGTCCTGGCCCTGATTCAGGCTACGGGCATGTCAGTGGGGATTTTCGGAGCGGCTGTTATTGCTCCCGGATTTTTTACCTACACCGTTATTATTATCACTTTGACAGCCGGTACTGCGTTTCTGATGTGGCTTGGCGAACTGATTACGGAACGTGGTGTGGGCAATGGCATTTCGCTGGTCATCTTTGCCGGTATTGTTTCGCAGTTTGGTCCCGGGATGTTGAGAACAATAGAATTGACCCGTCTTGGCGAGTTGAACATCTTTACTCTGCTGGTGACCATTATTATCGTACTCGCCCTGATCGTCGGCATCATTGCCCTGGAAGTGGGGCAGCGCCGCATCCCGGTGCAGTACGCCAAGCGTGTTGTCGGCCGCAAGATGTACGGGGGGCAGTCGACGCACATTCCGCTGAAAGTTAACCAGGCCGGCGTTATTCCTGTAATTTTTGCCTCGGCCTTGCTGATGTTGCCTGCGACTATTACGCAGTTTATCAACCATCCTGCGGCCAGGTTTTTTGAAGGCATGTTTCGGGAGGGTGCTCCTTTATATACAATTCTTTATGTGCTGCTGATTTTCTTTTTTGCCTTTTTCTACACAGCTATTCAGTTTGACCCGCTGAAAATTGCCGGCGACATGAAAAAATATGGCGGTTTTATTCCTGGCCTGCGCCCTGGTCGGCCAACCGCAGAGTTTATAGGCCGGATTTCCGGCCGGCTGACGCTGGCGGGGGCATTGGCCCTGGCGCTGATTGCTGTGATGCCGGTACTCCTGCAAAACGCTTTCCGTATTGACATCATTTTTGGTGGTATCGGTATGATTATCGTGGTCGGCGTGGTGCTGGAGACGACGAAGCAGATTGAAAGCCATATGTTGATGCGTAGTTATCAGGGGTTCATGAAGTAATTGTGAGGCAAAATGATAACTATCAAATCGGCGCGGGAATTGGAACTGATGCGTCATGCCGGCCGTGTGGCGGCAGAAGCATTGCGGGCGGTAGGGGCGGCTGTCCGCCCGGGGATTGCTACGTTGGAGCTTGACCGGATAGCAGAGAGGTACATCCGCAAGGCCGGATGCCTGCCGGCGTTTAAGGGATATCATGACTTTCCCGCTACGGTCTGTGTTTCTATAAACGAGGAGGTTGTCCATGGCATTCCAAGCTTACGACGGCTGTGCAGCGGCGACCTTGTCAGCATTGATGTCGGCACTGTTTATCAGGGATATTATGGTGATGCGGCTGCCACTTTCCCGGTAGGCGAGGTGGACCCGGAAGCGTTACGCCTGATTTCCGTAACCCGTGAATCGTTGCAGCGCGGTATTCTTCGGGCGGTGGAGGGCAGGCACCTCAGCGACATTTCACATGCTATTCAGTCGTATGTGGAAAAAAACGGGTTCTCGGTGGTGCGCAACTATGTCGGCCACGGGATAGGCAACCGGATGCATGAGGAGCCGCAGGTTCCTAATTTCGGCAGCCCTGGCCACGGTCCTTTGATGATGGCCGGCATGGTACTGGCGATTGAGCCGATGGTTAATGCCGGTACTTGGCAGGTGGAGACGCTTTCAGATAATTGGACTGTAGTGACGCTGGACCGCAAATGGTCGGCTCATTTTGAGCATACCGTTGCTGTTGGCAGAAAATTTCCGGAGGTTCTGACAATGCTTTAGCTATAAGAATGTTTAACGGTTTCCCGGAAAGGAGATGTTGACCTGGTGGTAAACTTGCTGCAGCCGGGTACCCTGGTACACTCAATGGCTGGCCGGGATGCCGGAGAATATTATCTTGTTGTCAGTATTTCGGAGCCAAACCTTGTCTTTATTGCCAACGGACAAACCCGCCCTTTAACCCGCCCGAAAAAGAAAAATATCCGTCATTTGCTGCATTGGGGGCAGTGTGACGCGAAATTGGCAGCCAAAATCGGCAGCCGCCAGGCACGAGATGAGGAAATAGCGCAAGCGCTGCAAGAGTTGGCTGTACAAAGCCTACCTGGTGGAGGAAGGGAGGGGAGCGCCCCTGATGTCAACGAAGAAAAAAGACGTCATTGAGGTGGAGGGAACTGTAGTTGAACCACTGCCCAATGCCATGTTCCGCGTGGAGTTAAAAAACGGGCACAAGATCCTGGCACATGTTTCCGGGAAGATTCGCATGAATTTCATCCGCATCCTCCCGGGGGACAGGGTTATGGTGGAATTGTCGCCCTATGACTTGACGCGCGGCCGGATTACTTACCGTCATAAGTAAGATGTCCTCAGGGTCAACCCTTCCGGGAACAGTGGCGGAACTCTTAATACATTGGCAAGGAGGTTTTGGGATGAAAGTAAGACCATCCGTGAGACCCATTTGCGAAAAATGTAAGATCATCAAACGCAAAGGAAAAGTCATGGTAATCTGCGAAAACCCCAAGCATAAGCAAAGACAAGGATAAGGTATCAAACGGGAAAGTATGGAAATAATAACTTTGTTTGCCTGAAGCAAAAGGAGGTGCTGCAAAATGGCACGAATTGCCGGAGTCGACCTGCCGCGGGAAAAGCGAGTGGAAGTTGCGCTTACCTATATTTATGGCATGGGTCGCAAATCAGCCCAGAATGTTCTCTCTAAAACCGCAATTAATCCGGATACAAGGGTGCGTAACCTGACTGAAGACGAAGTAGGCAGGCTGCGTGAGCACATTGACAAGCAACTGAAGGTGGAGGGAGATCTGCGCCGGGAGGTGGCCATGAGCATCAAGCGGCTGATGGAAATCGGCTGCTACCGGGGCATTCGTCACCGCCGCGGCCTGCCGGTGCGGGGACAGACGACCAAAAACAATGCCCGCACCCGCAAGGGGCCGAAACGGACGGTCGGCGTAAGACGGAAAAAATAATTTACATTTGGGGGGAAATCTGTGGTTGCACGTAAAAAAAGTGTCCGCCCGAAAAGACGGGAGCGTAAAAATATTGAGTACGGGGTAGCTCATATAAGGTCCAGTTTTAATAACACCCTGATTACCATTTCGGACCTTAAGGGCAATGCCCTCTCTTGGGGCAGCGCCGGCACCGTCGGGTTTAAAGGCTCCAGAAAGTCGACACCGTTTGCTGCGCAGCTGGCTGCGGAAAAAGCTGCCAGAGCGGCCATGGAGCACGGATTAAAAGAGGTGGATGTTTATGTCAAGGGGCCGGGTTCCGGTCGCGAAGCCGCTATTCGCTCCCTGCAGGCGGCAGGTCTTGAGGTAAACTCTATCAGAGATGTTACGCCTATTCCTCATAATGGCTGCCGTCCGCCCAAGCGGCGCAGAGTTTGACTTTTTAGGAGGTAATGATTTGGCAAGATACACTGAAGCTGTGTGCCGCCTGTGCCGCCGTGAGGGGCTTAAACTTTATTTAAAAGGCGAACGTTGCTATACTGAAAAATGCGGGATAAGCCGCCGCGCTTTTGTCCCCGGACAACATGGGCAGGGACGGCGTAATAAGCCATCTGAGTATGGGTTGCAACTGCGTGAAAAACAAAAGGCACGACGGATTTATGGTGTGCTGGAAAGCCAGTTTCGCAGGTATTTCAAAGAGGCCGACCGGCGCAAAGGGGTTACCGGTGAAAACCTCCTTCGGCTTCTCGAATTGCGAATGGACAATGTTGTTTACCGGCTGGGACTTGCCGCGTCCCGGGCTGAGGCTCGCCAGCTTGTCCGTCACGGTCACTTTAACGTCAACGGTCGCAAAGTCTCGATTCCGTCTTATCAGGTAAGTCCGGGAGAGGTTATCACGGTACGCCCGGGCAGCAGTGATAAAGGACGTTTTAAAGATTTGGCTGAGTTGCTGCGTAACCAGGGGACAGTTGAATGGCTGGAGGTTGACCGCCAGGCGTTGTCGGGGAGGGTAGTCCGGTTGCCGGCACGAGAGGAAATTGACGTTCCCATCACCGAACATCTCATAGTTGAACTGTACTCGCGTTAGCAGGGAGCATACATGTTCCTGAACGGCGTGCGCCGCCAGAGGATTGGTATCATTCCTGCAGAGAAACACCCTCTCGATAATTTGCGGACTTGGATAAGGAGGGTCGAAGCTTGATAGAGATCGAAAAGCTTAGAATAGAGCGGTTGGAAAACAACGGTGACGGAACATACGGCAAATTTGTCATTGAGCCCCTGGAGCGTGGCTACGGCATTACACTTGGAAACTCTCTCCGCAGGATTCTGCTTTCCTCCCTGCCGGGTGCAGCGGTGACGTCTGTGCGCATCGAGAATGTCCTGCACGAGTTTTCCATTATCCCTGGGGTTTTGGAAGACACAACGGAAATCATTATGAACCTCAAGCACCTGTCTATGAAGATCCACGGCGATGCTCCCCAGACTCTGGTTATCATTGCTGCCGGGCAAGGCGTGGTCACTGCCGGCGACATCAAGGCCCCGGCTGATGTGGATATCCTTAACCCTGATTTGCACATTGCCACCCTGGAAGAAGGCGGCCGGCTTTACATGGAGATGACCGCTATGAACGGGCGTGGTTATGTCCCGTCTGAACGCAATAAAGAGGCCGGGCAACCTATCGGCGTTATCCCCATTGACTCCCTGTTCTCTCCGATCAGGAAAGTAAACTACAGGGTGGAAGACACGCGGGTCGGACAGCACACCGACTATGACAAGCTTACCCTGGATGTCTGGACAAACGGCAGTATCCGTCCGGAGGAAGCTGTCAGCCTGGGCTCGAATATTCTCTCCAAACACTTGTCCCTGTTTATTAACCTGACAGAAAAAGTTGACGCAGTTGAAATCCCTGCCCCAAAAAGCGAAGATGACAAGGTCAAGGTGCTGGAAATGTCGATTGAAGAACTTGACTTGTCCGTACGTTCTTACAATTGTCTGAAGCGTGCCAACATCAACACTGTACAGGAACTGATCAGCAAAACTGAGGAAGAGATGATGAAGGTTCGTAATCTGGGGAAAAAATCTCTTGAGGAAGTAGAACAGAAACTGAATCATCTAGGCCTGAATTTACGACAAAACGGCGAATGAAGGAGGTAACAGCATGGTTCTTCGCAAGTTTGACCGCCGTAGCGGCCACCGCCGGGCGATGCTGCGCAACCTGACCACATCCATAATCCTGCATGGTAAAATAGCAACTACTGAGGCAAAGGCCAAACAGGTCCGGGGAATTGCAGAAAAGATGGTTACTCTTGGCAAGCGCGGTGACCTGCACGCCCGGCGCCAGGTCTTGGCGTACCTGCTGGACGAAACCGCGGCAAAAAAGTTGTTTGAAGAAATTGCTCCCCGCTACAGCGAGCGTCCAGGCGGATACACCCGTCTGTTAAAAATTGGCATGCGGCGTGGTGACGCAGCGGCGGTTGCTGTTTTGGAATTTATTTAAATGATCCGGGCAACGGGGCTGGGATTCCGCTACCAGAACCGGGGAGGGCAGGATATCTGGGCTTTGCGGGATATTTCCTTGCGGATTGACAGCGGCTCATTTGTGGCCGTCATCGGACCGAACGGTTCAGGGAAGTCAACGCTTGCCAGGCAGTTCAATGCCTTACTGGTGCCAAGTGAGGGAGAGGTGCTGGTCAGGGGCCTGTCGACCGGTGATGAGGCTAATCGCTGGCGTATCCGACAGTTGGTGGGAATGGTCTTCCAGAACCCCGACAACCAGCTCGTGGCCTCCACCGTAGAGGAAGACGTGGCCTTCGGTCCGGAAAATCTGGGGCTGCCCGGAGGGGAAATCCGGGAGCGGGTAGATGAAGCGCTTGCCCTGACCGGCATGACTTCCTTCCGCCAACATGCGCCGCATTTGTTGTCAGGCGGCCAGAAGCAGCGGGTGGCTATTGCCGGCGTGATTGCCATGCGTCCGCAATACCTGGTGTTGGATGAGGCAACAGCCATGCTAGACCCCCGCGGCCGGCAGGAGGTAATGGAGACGGTGATTCGCTTAAACCGGCAGGAAGGGATCGCCGTTATTTGCATTACTCATCATATGGAGGAAGCTCTGGCGGCGGAGCGCGTGCTTGTTTTGGATCAGGGCCGTGTAGTGCTTGACGACCATCCGTACCTGGTCTTTCAACAGGTGGAGGCCTTGTATGCCTTGGGTCTAGGACTCCCAGCCATCCCTGAGCTGGTTTGGGAGCTGCGGGCAGCCGGTTTGGAAGTGCCGACCGCTATCCTGACCGTTGATGAACTGGCGGTTTTTTTATGTTCCTGACGGTGGAAAAGCTGACCCATGTCTACCTGCCGGGAACACCCTTTGCGGTGACAGCGTTGCGGGAAGTAAGCTTAACTATCCGCAAAGGCGAGTTTGTGGGGCTTATCGGACAGACAGGCTCGGGGAAATCAACCCTGATCCAACATTTTAACGGGCTGCTTAAACCTGCCTCCGGCCGTATCCTGCTTGAAGGCCGGGAAGTCGTTCCCGAAAAGAGCGCGACGCCGGTTGATTTGCGACGCCGCATCGGGTTGTTGTTTCAATTTCCTGAGCAGCAGCTGTTCGAGGAAACAGTGCTGGCGGATGTCGCCTTTGGACCACGCAACATGGGACATACCCGCGAGGAGGCGGAGTCCCGCGCCAGAGATGCCCTGAGGGCGGTAGGACTTTCAGCCGACAAGTATGCGGACCGTTCGCCGTTTTCTCTTTCCGGCGGCGAGATGCGCCGCGCAGCAATTGCCGGTATTCTGGCCATGGAACCGGAGATGCTTGTTTTGGACGAACCTCTTGCCGGCCTTGACCCGGGAGGCAAACGGGAGATTCTGGACTTGATCGCTGCTTTGCGCAAGGAGAGAGGGTTGACCGTTGTGCTGGTTTCCCACAGCATGGAGGAGGTGGCGCGCTTGGCCGATCGCCTGTTCGTGTTGTCTGCAGGTGAACTCAGGAAGGTTGGCACGCCTGAAGAAGTATTCGCCGATGCGGAAAGCCTGGAGAGACTGGGTCTTGCTCTGCCGCAGCTGGCACAACTGATGCACAAATTGCGCCAGGCCGGCAAAAACGTCCCGGCAGGCGTATTTACTGTGGACAGAGCAAAAAAAGCCATTTTGGCTATGCTGCAAGAGGAGAAACGGGGACTTGTTTAAGAGTATAATCATCGGGCAGTATCTTCCCGGGGATACCTTTCTGCACCGCCTCGACCCGCGGGCGAAGATCATCGCCTTGGCGCTGCTGATTGCCGCCATCTTTTCCATCCGCTCTTATTGGGGGTACCTGGTTATGGCAGCTGTTGTGCCGGCATTGCTGCAGTCGGCAAAGGTCCCTCTGACTTACGCTTTCCGTGGTCTTAGACCGGTACTGTACATTTTGTGCTTTACCGTGCTCGTCCATTTTCTGACGACAAGGGGGGGCGAGGTTTTACTGCATTTCGGCCCGTTACGGGTGGAATCTGATGGCGTTTATCTAGGTCTGTTTATGGCGCTGCGGATTATCTTCCTGGTAATCACAACCTTGCTGCTGACCCTGACTACTTCTCCCATTGTACTGACCGATGGGCTGGAATACCTGATGAAGCCGCTCAAAGGACTTGGCGTTCCCGCGCATGAGATTGCTATGATGATGACGATGGCTTTGCGGTTTATACCCACGCTCATGGAAGAAAGCGACAGGTTGATGAAGGCGCAGATGGCCAGAGGAGCAGATTTTACCACGGGCAGCATTTTTCACCGTGCCAGGAGTCTCTTGCCCTTGCTGGTTCCCCTGTTTGTTTCAGTGTTCCGTCGCGCCGACGAACTGGCGATAGCCATGGAGGCCCGTTGCTACCGTGGCGGCGAAGGAAGAACACGTCTGTACGAACTGAAAGCCAAGCCCCGTGACTTTGCCGGTGTTGCCTCTGCGGCACTGCTGCTGGCGGTCATCGTTTGGGCCCGGCTTTAATTTTTAAGAAACTGCGGTAGGAGGTTCCCCTCCTTGCCAAACATCAGGCTGATTCTAAGCTACGATGGTTCAGATTACCATGGGTTTCAACTCCAGGAAAATGCCAGAACGGTGCAGGGTACACTGGAGCAGGCGCTGGCTCTGCTCCTGGGTATTGCTGTCCGGGTCATTCCCGCCGGCCGCACTGATACCGGTGTCCATGCTGCAGGGCAGGTGGTCAATTTTCGCGCGGCTACCCGTATCCCGGTTGAACGTCTTCCCTACGCCCTGAATTCCGTCCTGCCGGAGGATATTGTGGTTTGCGGGGCCAAGGTTGTGCCCGATTACTTCCATGCCCGCTTTTCCGCTCTCGGCAAGATTTATGCCTATACCATTGACAATGCGCCGCACCCGCGTGTCATGACCAGAAAATATGCCTATCACTTCCGTCATCCGCTGGACGTGACGGTCATGGCCGCCGCCGCTTCCAGCCTTGCCGGTATTCATGATTTCGCTGCTTTCCGGGCCAGCGGCAGCTCAGTCAGGACAACAGTCCGCAACCTGATGCGGCTTGACGTCGCGGAACATGACAGCTATGTGACGATTACAGCCGAGGCGGACGGCTTCTTATACCATATGGTGCGGATTATCGCCGGTACGCTGCTGGAAGTCGGCAGCGGCAGGCGGCCGCCGGATTTAGCCCCCCTTTTGCTGGCCCGCGAGCGCCGGGCCGCCGGACCGACGGCTCCTGCCCACGGCCTGGCTCTCAAAGCGGTCAGGTATTAGCGTCCGCCGTATTATTGAGCGCGCAGAGCCTCGATCGGGTTTAATTTCGCGGCTTTGTTCGCCGGCCAGAGCCCGAAAAACATGCCTACGCAAAGAGAAAAGACGAGGGCGACCGCAACGACCAGCGGGGAGAAGGCCGGGGTCAGATCTGTGAAATTGCTGATAGCGATACCTGCCCCGTAACCCAAGGCCAGACCGAACAGTCCGCCGAACCCGCTCAGCACAGATGATTCAATCAGGAACTGCAGCAGAATATCTCGTTTTTTGGCCCCGAGAGCTTTGCAGATACCGATTTCGCGAGTCCGCTCGGTCACCGATACCAGCATGATATTCATAATGCCGATACCGCCCACCAGCAGGGAGATGCCGGCAATCCCGCCCAGCATCAAGGTGAGGGTTCCGGTTATTTGTTCCAGAGTGTCCAGGATTTGCGCCTGATCGAACAGTGTGAAGGCCTGATCATCGCGGAAATGCAGGGTAAGTGCCGCTTCTACGCCGGCAATTACCCTGTCTACCATTTCCGGTGCAGACGCCTGCAGGTAAATGGTGCTGATTCCGCTGATACGGAGCAGCCTTTGGGCGGTTGTTACGGGAACAATAATTTTGTCATCGCCTGATCCGCCAAGGCCGGCCCCTTGTTCCTCCAGCAGGCCGATGACGGTAAAAGGGGTGCCGTCAATACGAATTTCGCGGCCGAGCGGGTCGCCAAGCGGAAAGAGTTCTTCTGCCACGCTGCCACCCAGCAGGACGACATTTTGCCTGAATTGAAGGTCGGCTTCCGTGAGGAAACGACCACTTTGCGCAGACTGATTCCGTACGGTCCGGTATTCCGGCGAAGTTCCCTCCAGTGTGGTGTCCAGGGTAACATTCCCTTGTTTAACCGTGACGCGCCCGCTGACGACCGGAGCAACAGCCCTGACCCCTTCACGCCCGGCCAGCCGGTTGGCCTCTTCCAGCGACAGGGTGCGGTGTCCCCGGCCGGTAATATTAACGATAATCAGATTGGGTCCCATTTCCTCGATTTGCTCCGTTACTGCGCCGGTGGCCCCTTGGGCAATGGAAACCAGTGTCACCACGGAAAATACCCCGATGATAACTCCGAGCATTGTCAGAAAGGAACGCAACTTATGGGACCGAATGGCACCGAAAGACACCTTGATGGCTTGCAATATTTTCATGGCACTCTGACTTCCTCCCGAATAATCATACCATCATACATTTTAACAGTTCTTTGGGCCTGTGAGGCCAAGTCTGGATCATGAGTAATCAGGACGACCGTTTTGCCTTGCCGATGAAGCTGGTGCAGCAGAGCAATGATTTCATTGCCTGATCCGGAGTCGAGATTGCCGGTCGGCTCATCAGCCAGTATAACAGATGGCTCGCCCACCAGCGCGCGGGCGATGGCCACACGCTGCTGCTGGCCGCCGGACAGTTGAGTGGGGCGGTGTCGTACCCTGTCGGCAAGTCCGACCCGCTCAAGAGCCTTCAGCGCCAAACGTGTTCTCTCCTTGCTGCTGATTCCGCGATAGAGCAGAGGTAATTCCACGTTTTCGCGGGCGGAAATCCTCGGCAGCAAATTGAAACTTTGGAATACAAACCCGATATGCCGGTTGCGGATTTCGGCCAGCCTGTTATCCGGGAGGCGGCCGACATCTTCTCCGTTCAGGCAGTAAACACCGGAGCTGGGTATATCGAGGCAGCCGATAATATTCATCAAGGTAGATTTGCCCGAACCTGACGGACCTGCGACCGCTATAAATTCTCCTTCCGCCACCGACAGGCTGACCTCCCGCAGGGCTGCAACCTGCACTCCGTGCAGATAGTAAATCTTATTGACGCCACTGATGGCTATCATTCCCTGGCACCTCCGGGCATTCTCTGCATCGGGCCGCCGCTGCCCGGACCGTCAAAACCCGGACCGTCAAGATTCTGAGCGCGGTTGCCTCCGGCTCGAAGGGCAAGTTCCTGACCTTCACTGACGCCGCTAAGAATTTCTATATAATTCATATCGTGAGCCCCGGTTTGTACCTCGACCAGCCTGACCCCCGGCCCGCCTTCCGCAGCGCCTGCCTGCTGGTCGACCACCGGCAGATAGGTCTTGCCGTCCTGGAACTGAACAGCTTCAATGGGTACCAACAGCGTATCACGGCGGTTTTCCACCAAGATTTCTGCGTTAGCTGTCATGCCTGGTTTAAGGCCCCCCGGCTGCTCGATAACAACAGTAACATCAAAGGTGGAGACACCGTCCTGCGTCTGTCCTTCATAAGCCACCCGGCTTACCTGCCCGGAAATTGCGGCGCCGGGCAGCGCATCGCTTTGAATCTGTACTTTTTGGCCGGGGTTGACTTTTATCACATCCAGTTCGTCTACAGGTATCACTATGCTCAGCTGGGAGCTATTGACGATTGTGCCGAGAACGGTACCCTGCGCCACAGCATCCCCGAGACCCGGGACCTGTGCCGGAGGAATCAGCCAGCCGTCCAGAGGAGCCCGGATAACCGCTTCTTGCCTATTGTCACTTTGCTGGTTGATTCTTTCCTGCAGGGCGAGCTGAAGCTTGCGCAACCGGAGTTCGGCAGTAATTATCTGCTGTCTTAACTGTTCGGCCTTGTCTCGGTCCGCAATTTCCGCCAGCCCCTGGCCTGTACGAACGAAACTGCCGCTTTCTGTCAGCAAAGTGATGGTGCCGGCCAGCGGGGCCCGCACAGTAAGCGCTTCCGGGAGTTCGGTCCTGCCTTCGGCTGTCTGCTGGCCTGTTCCAGTGCTGATTTTCAGCACTCCGGCTTGACCGGCTGCCAATACACCCGGATTTATTATCCGGACTCTTACATCATACAGTGCGGCGGGTACCGGCGCGGTCTTCCCGGCCCGGGGCACAGAACTGACTTCGGTCACTTTTCCTTGAATGGTCATATTGTACCGGGCCAGATAAAAATCAACCTGCTGCCCCACGACGATACCGTCCAGCTGCTTTTCGTCAAAGAGCGCGACGGTAGTCATTTTTTCAGTATTCTGCAAGGCGGCAACAATGCTGCCTTCCTGAACGCGGTCACCTTCTTTGGCTTTCCATTGCAAAACACCATTGCCGGGAGCGAGCACGGTTGTGTTGGAGTATTTGTTGCGTTGTTCATAAAGGCTGGTTAACTCGTTTTGCCGGGATTGAATATCCATGTGCAGTTTTTCAATCTCTGTCTGTGTTTGCGCGGTCAGCGCGGGGCCTGTCAGTTGCGTCAGCCGGCTTAGCTCGCGATAATCATTCCACAGGCGTGTTTCGGCAGCTGAAATCTGGTTGTTTAACTGAGTCAGGCGCTCAGGGTCTGTTATATGCGCCAAATTTTGGCCGTCCCGCACGGAATCCCCGCTGTTTACCTGCAGTGATGACAAAGTACCGGAAAGATGGGCGCGGACCTCCTTTGCCTCCGGCAGCAGTAAGCCAGACTGTTCTGCCGCCTGCCTGGTTCCTTCCGCCGTACGGACCGTCAGCCTGCCCTGCTCACCGGCAGGAATTTTTTGTGGATTGTCAAATTCCGCAGTAACTTCATAAAAGACGGCTAAAGAGGCCTGGTGCAGCCCCGGGCGGGGCACGGAGCCGACTTCTGCAACCTGTCCGGCGAAATCAAGGTTATGTTCCGGCAGGTGCAAGACGGCCGCCTGTCCCTTGCTGATTGCCGCAGCCTGCGTGGCTGTAAACCGGCCCGCCACTTCAAGAAAATCACGCTCTGTTACGGTGGCGATGACGGTACCTGACTGAATCCGGTCACCGTCCCTTACCTGCCAGGTGATTTCGCCATCCTGCGCTGTATTCACCGTTTGCGCGGTCTTTTCCGCCCGCAGTTTTTCCAGCTCCGCTTCCTGAATGGCGATATCGAGGCGGCTCTGTTCAAGCTGCAGTGAGATGTCCTGCACCTCCAGTTCAGCCAGAACCTGCCCTGCACTAACATGACCTTCCTGTACATAGTAACCGCTCAGGGTCCCTCCCATAGCTACCCGGACATCCCTGCGGGCGACAGCCTCCACCCTTCCCGTGCCGGAGACATTGACCACCAGGTCGCCGCGTTCCACACGCACTGCGGCCGGACCGGCCGCCTGAGGTTCCCCGGGAGGCCGGCCGGCCATGACCCAATATGCTCCTGCCAGCAACAGCAGTGCGCTGGCTGCAGCGATCACTGACTGTCGCCGTAAGATGATTTTCAGCAATGCCAACACCTCCAGTTATCAGGAACAGGCAAAGAAAAAGCTAACTGCTCCTTATAATGATTGTAAGCGCGAAATACCGGGCAATTATGAAAAATTTATGGGAAATTATGAAAAATATCAGGATGTGCTGAATCAGGCGGTGTTTTTTGCTATACTTATGGCAATCGGGAGGTGAGAAATTGTCCTACCGGGTCTTTCTCGTGGAAGATGACCGTAACCTAAACTCAGTGCTGACATCTTATCTGAAAAATGAGGGATGGCAGGTTCGCTCATTTATGACCGGCTCTGCCGCCAAAGCCGCCATTAAGGATGCGCCTCACTTGTGGATTCTGGATATCATGCTGCCTGACAGCGATGGCTATCAACTGCTGCGGGAAATTAAAGAATCTGCGCACCAAGTCCCTGTTATTTTTATTTCTGCCAGGGACGCCGATATAGACCGGATTATTGGCTTGGAAATGGGGAGTGACGACTACCTGCCCAAGCCGTTTCTGCCCCGCGAGCTGGTCATCCGGGCCAGAAAGCTGCTGGAGCGTGTCTATGGCAGGCGGTCCAAGCCCCTTCTGCTACAGGTTAAGAACTACACCATAGATGAGGCGGGCCGCAGGGCCTATGCCGGCTATCAACAACTGGACCTGACGGCGAAAGAATTCGACCTGCTCCTTTCTCTGCTCCGAAACCTGGGGCAGGTTCTGTCACGGGAGCAACTCCTTAACCGTGTCTGGGGACATGACTATTTTGGTTCTGACCGCGTGGTAGATGACCTGGTGCGCCGCCTGCGCAAGAAAATGCCTGATTTGCATATCGAGACGCTATATGGCTTTGGTTACAGGCTGGTAAAGTCATGAAAAACAAACCGCTTTTTATACAGATTTGGCTGGTCTTTACCCTGTTTTCCTTAGTCGTTTTTCTGTCGTTGGCCGGCTTATTTCCGCGTACGCTCCGGGATTTCTTCACCTGGGAAATTTATGCCACGATTGAAAACGCTCAGGAACTGGCGCTCAACCGCGCTTCGGGAGTCCTCCCGGGAGAAGTTCAGGAGATTTGGCCGTCAGGTGATCGCCCCTTACCGGTAAGGGATATCCGAACAGTCAGGCATTTTGTCATTTCAGGTGATACTCCTCCTGTCGGTATGCTTCCTTTGCCCTCCGACTTCATCAGCGAAGTACAGGCGCAGGCCAGAAACCAGAAAACCGGCAGTCAACGCTATAGCGGACGGGTGCTGAACCGCAAGATATTTTACGTTATAACCAGGGAAGATACTTTGGGACAACCGGCTTTTCTCATTTCTTACATGTGGGATACCTACCGGGAAGGTTTGGTGCGGACACTGTTTGCCAGACTTACTCGTCTTATGGTCTTTGTTTTTTTGTTCAGCTGGCTCCTTTCTTTCTGGCTGGCCCGCTATCTTTCCAGACCGCTAGTGACGCTTGAACAGCAGGTGCACAGGATCGCCCGGCGCGACTGGCATGAACCTGTTCGGCTGCCGAGAAAAGACGAAATTGGCCGCCTGGGAGCATCCATTGAGAAATTACGTACGCAGCTGCTTCGGCACGATGAAGACCAGCGGTCGTTTCTGCAACACATTTCCCACGAACTGAAAACACCGGTAATGGTTATCCGCGCCTTTGCCCAGTCGATCCGCGACGGCATTTTCCCCAAAGGAGACCTGGCCGGCTCCTTGCAGGTCATTGATGAAGCAGCGGAGCGGCTGGAAAAGAGAATCCGCAGCCTGCTGTATTTGAACAAGCTGGATTATCTGGAGTCCCGTAAGCCTGAGCGTGAACATGTTGACCTGCATCTTCTGGCGGAGGAAGTGGCGGATCTTTTTCGCTGGCGCCGGGCCGGGCTTGACTGGAGATTGTCTTTTGAACCGGTTGCTGTTTCCGGAGACAGGGAACAACTGCGTATCGCCCTGGAAAATTTGTTAGATAACCAGCTTCGCTACGCCAAAAGTAATATTGCTGTCACAGTCCAAAAAAAAGCAGGCCATGTCGTCATTCAGGTTTGGAATGACGGGCCTGCGATCGAGCCGGCCATGCTGGAGACCTTGTTTGAAAAGTTCCAGAAAGGATATAAAGGCGAATTTGGCCTTGGTCTGGCCATTGCCCGGCGCATTGCTGACCTGCATGGAGCAAAGGTTAGCGTCGCCAATGAAAACGAGGGAGTTTCCTTTACCCTGGAATTCCCAACACAGGACAATCTTACGGAAAGCTAAACAGGGCCTACGGTGACTGATCTTTCAGGGAGGGGAGGACGGTTTGCCGGAGAGAAGTCAACAAGCCGACCAAGGTTATGACAGCGGCAAATAGCATAACTGACCGGTACCCGAACAACTGTGAAATCAGGCCGCCGACCAGCGGGCCAACCGCGCCGCTTAAGTTGATGGCGGCAAAAAATACTCCGCTGGCGGTGCCTTTTTCTTCGCCGCTTTTCAGGACGACAAGGAGAGAGCCGACATACAGGAAAGCCCAGGAAACCCCCAGCAGCACTTGGAGCGGGATGACCTGCAGATGATTATGTATCAAGGTGTAGCCGAGAAAGACTACGACAGAAAGTATTTGTCCGGTAAGGAGCACCGTTTTCTCGGAAAAATTTTCTACCAGGCGCATGGCGATAAACTGAAAGGTGAAATTAATACCCCACAGCAGCCCGATCCATGTTTTAGAGGCGCCGAGTGAGGCAAAAAAGAGGGGCAGTATAACCCAGATGGCAGTAGCGCCAAGGTGGCGCAAGAAAAACGCCAGTAATACTCTGCTGTTGCGACGGGCGACAGCCAAGGGGCGGGGTATCTCTTTAGGCTTGGTTGACACTGCTTCCTGCATGAAGAGGGAAACAAGAAACGCGGCTAGGCAAAGAAGGGTACTGAAAATAAACAGGGTATTGTAGTCGGCCAGAGTAGTGGCGACCAGCGTGCCACCGATCCAGCCGAGTGAACCGTACGAGCTGAATTTGCCCATATTGCCGCTGGATTCGTAAATATAAGCGATAAGTGCCGCGGTGGAGATGCCTAAGCTAAAGCCGACCAGAGCCCGGAACACGAATAGCGCAGTCAGGTTGAAAGAGAGCGTCTGGGCCAGGAAAGCGACGCTGCTGGCCGCCAGTCCGAAACGAATAAATAATAGCCTGCCCAGCAGGTCCGACTTCCATCCAAAAAAAAGAGAGGAAAGCAGGTAGGCAACACCGAAAGCGGCACCGACCAGTCCAACCTCGAAGGAAGAAGCGCCAAGGTCAGCGCTGAGCAGCGGGATGAATATTTGGGAAGACATGATGGCGCTGTGCAAGAGGAAAGTAATCAGATTGGCTTGTAACCTGACAGTGTCTGTCATAGTGAAGAGTAGACCCGGTTTAGTTTATACAATGAGGAAGCGCTCCTTAGAACTGACGGCTCCGGCCGGCAATTAGTTATATTGTAGGTTGCAGGCGGAGAAATTGTCAATTGTCTTGCGCAATTATTTTATCTCTGACTTACAGTAAGTAAAATTTTTAGAGAATTCAAAATTCGCGCCAGGAAAATTGCAGGCTTGGAGTGAATAATTTTTGGAAAATAAACTTTCAGGGGAGGTTACAATGAAAAGAAAAAGCTTCCGCAAGACTGCCCGTAAAATATTGCTGATGTTTTCAGTATTCGCGGCATTGATTGCTCTCGGTTGTTATATCTATTACTATGACCTGACCAGGGGACCGCTCCCCCGGCATGCCGGGGAACTCCGTATTGACGGCTTGCACGATACTGTAAGGGTTATTCGCGATAAATGGGGCGTTCCGCACATTTACGCCGCCAATTATCACGACCTGTATTTTGCACAAGGCTATACACAGGCTCAGGACCGTTGGTGGCAGATGGAGTTTTTCCGGCATATCGGCAACGGCAGCCTCGGAAGACTGGTAGGCAGGAAAGCCGAGGTGCTGGCGACAGATCTTTTTATTCGTACGGTGGGTTTCCGGCGTGCAGCCGAGCGGGATCTGAAGAATTACGATGTGGAGACGGTCGCTATGCTGCAATCTTTTGCGGACGGCGTAAACGCCTATCTGGCAAAACGTGATGCAGGCGGATTGGCCCTGGAGTACGGCGTACTGAGACTGACAGGCACCGGCAGCCCGGTTGAGCCGTGGACTCCTGCCGATTCGCTGGTCTGGGGCAAGGTAATGGCTTGGGATTTGGGCGGTAACCATGATAAGGAGCTGGTCCGGGCAGTGCTGCATAACCGCCTTGGGGCAGAAATGGCTGAACAATTGTTGACTCCTCCCTGGCCTTACGGCCGAAAACCAACCATCATCCAGGCCAAAGAATTGGTTGCTGCAGAACCTGCGCTTGCCAGCCAAGCTGATTATAAGAACGGTGTGCGGGAAAATAATCTGCTGCTGGCCGGAGGTGTGCCGGTCGGGATAAACTTAGTATTCGGGCAGGGTTCCGGCATCGGCAGCAATAACTGGGTAATCAGCGGGAAGCTGACGAAGACAGGAAAACCTTTATTGGCCAACGACCCGCATTTGGGTATCCAAATGCCTTCCATCTGGTATCAGGTTGGGCTGCATCTGCAGGGGGCGGAACAGACCAGGAGCGTGGCCGGCTTTGCTTTTGCCCCGGTCCCGGGAGTGATTATCGGTCACAACAACCATATTGCCTGGGGGGTGACCAATGTTAATCCGGACGTACAGGATTTGTACGCGATTCGTGTCCATCCGGAAGACCCTTTGCAGTATAAGTGGAACGGGTCCTGGCGCCGGATGACGGTACACGAAGAAACCATCTACTTTGGAGACGGCCAGGAGCCTGTTACCATTCAGGTCCGCGAGACACACCTGGGACCGGTCATCAACGATAACAGGCTGGAGGCGGCCGATGGCACAATCAGGGGCTTCAACAATGAAAACCCGCAAGTGTTGCGCTGGACAGCCCTGGACCCGGGAACAATGTTTAAGGCGGTGATAAAGCTCAACCGGGCGCAAAACTGGGAAGAATTTCGCAGCGCGCTGCAATATTGGGATGTTCCCTCGCAGAATTTCGTTTTCGCCGACATAAATGGCAACATCGGCTATCAAATGACGGGACGGATTCCTTTTCGTGCACGGCAGCACAGCGGCTTGCTGCCGGTCCCCGGCAGTACGGCGGATTATGTCTGGCAAGGGTTTATTCCCTTTGATAAGTTACCGCGCCTGTTTAATCCGGAACGAGGGTATATTCTTACTGCCAATCAGGCGGTGGTTCCTCCGGAATATTATGACTGGCTGTCCCGGGAGATGGGTGAAGGACCTAACTATGTCATCAGCCGGGAGTGGGATTATGGCTACCGGGCGCAACGGATTAACGAAATGCTTGATAACATGGCACCACACGATATCAGCAGCGTCCGCAATATGCTGGGAGACAACATGGACATCGGCGCAAAGAAACTGCTTCCCTACCTGGCTGAGCTGACCTTTGACGATGCTGCCGTGGCGGAAGCACGCAACTGGCTGTTAGAATGGGACGGCCAGAAGCATAAAGACAGCCCGCAGGCCGCTCTGTATGCTCACTTTTGGGCCGTGTTGACGGAAAACTTGTTTGGTGACCAGCTTGCAGAAGATATGCAGCTAAAAGGCAACGACAGGGAAATGTGGGCTGCTTATTTGCTGCTGCAGCAACCTGACAACACCTGGTGGGACGATACAGCGACAGAAGGGCTAAGCGAGCAGCGGGATGAGATTCTGCTCCGCTCCTTTGAGGAAGCTTACGCCAAGACCATTGCAACTCTTGGCCGGAATCGTGATAACTGGAAATGGGGAGACTTGCACACCGCGACTTTTGTCAGCAATCCGCTTGGATTAAGCGGCATCGGGTTGCTGGAACGGATGGTGAACCGGGGTCCCTTTGCCGCAAGCGGCAGTACTGAAACGGTAAACAGTGTTGGATGGAATGCCGGCGCGGGCAATTTTGCCGTGACAAGTTTACCTTCGCTGCGCATGATTGTTGACCTTGGAGACTTCAGGCAAAACGTTGCCATCCATGCTACCGGGCAAAGCGGTCATCCCTACAGCAAAAACTATGATGACCTGATAGAGCTTTGGCGGCAAAACAGCTATCTGCCAATGCTTTGGACGCCGGAACAGGTGGAAGCGGCTGCGGTAAATACGCTTGTCTTAAACCCAGCCAATCAGAGATAAAGAATAGGGAACGTCCTGCGCTCAATTCTGGCTGGCTTGAGACGGAAAACATTCTGTAAGCCAGTTCCCCAATGCCAGCCAGGCCTGCTGGTAGTGGTTGCTGAACTGGTGGTCCCCTCCGGAAACGACTATCAGCCGCTTTGGCTCAGCAGCCGCCTCTGCTAAGAGGTAAGCATCGCTGACTGGCACCAGTTCATCCTGGTCGCCATGGATGACTAGCAGCGGCCGGGGTCCAACCCGGGCCGCTGCCTGAATTAAATCATGCTGTGCCAGGTCTGCCAGGAAAGCATCCCTTAAGTGCAGCACCTGACCGTTAGCCCCGGACAGTTCCAGAATACCGCCGGGCAAGCGCCGGGCCCGCTGCAAAAGACGGCTAAATAACTTCCACGGTTCTGCCGGGGTAGCCCAGGCGCAGACACCGGCCACAGCTTTCTCCATGGCGGCAAAGCAGAGCGCCCCATTTCCACCGAAACTCCGCCCTGCCAGCACAATTGTGGAAAACCCGCTGGACCGGCAATAGTCAAATACCGCCCGCAGGTCACCTATGTGGTTGCTGAGAGAGATGTCCCTAAACTCTCCCTCGCTTTCTCCGCAGCCGGCAAAGTCAAACAGGAAGGCCCCATAGCCCAATGTTCCAAGCGCTTCGGCCATAGCAACGGCCCGGCCGCCCCCTTCCTTTGACCCGGTAAAACCATGGGCAATTATGACCATTTGACCCGTTACCCGAGGGCTGCCATACAGTAATCCTGCCAGGTGGAATCCCCGCTGGTTTTTAACCCTGACTTTTTGCCAATGCCATTTTGGTGCCATTTTTCCGACCTCCGTTTAGCCCTGATTCTACTGCAAAAACATAAATTATGACAAACCCCACCTGTACAACCGGACAGCTTATATGGCCTGCCGGCTGCAGGGGACGACAGGCTTTTCACCTCATGCCATTAATTCGCGGTGAATGCTAGATTTACCTGGATTTTGCCGAGGTATACCGGCTCAATTTTGCGGTTTTTATATTTAAATAGGGGCGTTTTGCAACGTGCTGCCCCTGCGGGTCTTAATTGGGCAGAGCTTTACTTTACGGTGCCTTTTTAGTAAAATTAAGATGTAAATCTGGAGGTTGATATATTTATATGGAAGACGACCCCGGGGAAGCGGGTGCCAGTAGAGAGCCGCTGTTGCGGCCTGAGCTTCTGGAAATGGGATGCATCAAACAGCAAAGGCAATGTGGAACCCTTGTATTCGGCAGGTTCTTCGGTTGTCTTTTTTTGTATTTCCCGGTGGAGGTGTAAGCCAGGTTGTTCGCCGAATTATTATTTTTGTTGTTGCTCATCTTATTCAACGCTTTTTTTGCTGCGTCTGAAATCGCATTAATATCGCTAAACGACAACAAGATCAAAATGATGGCCGAAGAAGGCCACAAAAAGGCCAGATTATTAACCAGACTCTTGAATGAACCGGGTAGATTTCTTGCTACCATCCAGGTGGGAGTAACATTGGCAGGTTTTCTGGCCAGCGCTTTTGCCGCCAAAAATTTTGCCGAACCCCTGATTAATCTTTTAATAGCAGCCCGGGTTCCTGTTTCTGAAACATGGCTTGAGGGCATATCAGTAATTTCTATTACACTGGTGCTGTCATACTTCTCGCTGGTATTAGGCGAACTGGTCCCTAAAAGACTGGCCATGCAGAATGCCGAACGTATCTCCATGTCGGTGGCCTGGCCGCTCAATACACTGTCGGTTATTGCCCACCCTTTTGTAAAGTTGTTAACGACTTCCACGAATTTTTTCATCAGATTGCTTGGTTTCGATCCTTACGCCGAAGAAGCTAATGTCACGGAGGAAGAAATACGCCTGATGGTTGATGTAGGAAAGGAAAAGGGCGTAATAGACCAAATTGAAAAAGAGATGATCAACAATATATTTGAGTTTGATAACAAGCTGGTTTCGGAAATCATGACTCACAGGACAGACATTACAGGTATTCCTCTTTCCAGCGCGTTGAGCGGAGTGCTTAAGCTTATTAGCATTGAGCAATATACCCGGTTTCCGGTGTTTGAAGACGATTTGGACAATATAGTGGGGGTTCTGCATATAAAGGACCTGATCAGATTCCTGGGAAGCAATGAACAACGTAATCATTTCAGTTTAAAAAGTATTATGAGGCCTCCTTATTTTGTGCCCATTTCCAAAAAAACAGACGAGTTGTTCAAAGAACTGCAGAAAAACAGGACCCATATGGCGGTGGTCATAGATGAACACGGGGGAACGGCGGGAATTGTGACCATAGAGGATTTGATCGAGGAGGTCATGGGCAATATATTTGATGAATATGACGATGAGGAGCCGGATATAGAAGAGCTGGACCGGAACACTTTCATTATCAAGGGTTCGGTGAGCCTCGGCGCCATAAAAGATTACTTTGACATCGAACTTCCGACGGATGATTATGATACTTTAAGCGGTTTCATTATAGGACAGGTGGACAGGATACCTGATGAAAAAGAGACGCTGGAAGTGGAATATTCCGGAATGGTCTTTAAAGTGGAAAAAGTTGAGGGGAAACGGATTTCAAAGGTCAAAGTTTGCAGGGCATAAGCAATATAACAAAGAGTTTGAGCCCGGCCTGAAAGCTGACAGCGATTTCCATGCCGGCTGGCCCTTGACGGGAGCTGTTGATTTCGCTATAATTATTACTGTATCGTGAGCCATGGCGTTCCTCGATAGCTCAACGGTAGAGCAACCGGCTGTTAACCGGTAGGTTGCAGGTTCGAATCCTGCTCGGGGAGCCAATTTGTACACTAGAATGCAGGCCAATCCTGCATTTTTTGCCAGCAGGCTTTTGCCGGGGGGTTGCAAAGAGATTCCCTGATTACCGGGCCTATAGCTCAATGGCAGAGCAGCCGGCTCATAACCGGTCGGTTCCAGGTTCGAGTCCTGGTGGGCCCACCACTAAGGCCCCTTGGTCAAGCGGTCAAGACACCGCCCTTTCAAGGCGGTAACGCGGGTTCGATTCCCGCAGGGGTCACCATGGGCGATTAGCTCAGTCGGGAGAGCGCCTGCCTTACAAGCAGGAAGTCGGCAGTTCGAGCCTGTCATCGCCCACCAGTAAAATTACGCAACGTCGGAAGACTTTGCGTATGAGGGTGACAGGACGTCGCCCCGACGATCGTGAGATCGTCGATAGGCCAACGGAAAACCGCGCTTTTCTGTTGGCCGAAACGTCGAAAATGCAGGAAGGATTTTCGACGTCATGGATAAAAGAGCGGCAAGACATACTGTTGCTCTTTTTCTGTTTATTAAACGTAACGGGGAGGCGTTTATGAAGGATAGTGAAGACCGGCAGACCCGGCAGGCGGTGGAAAGCCACTACGGCCAGGGAAAAATTCTGGACATGCTGTTAAACGCGCTCCGTGCGGCGGGAAAGGACCTCGACAGGTTGAGGCCCGCCGACCTGGCACCGGTTGACCTGTTTCACATCCGGGGACGTGAGGCGACGGTTGAACTGGCCGGCCGCGCGTCCCTGCGGCCCGGGTGGCGTGTTTTGGACGTCGGCTGCGGGCTGGGCGGGTCGGCGCGTTACCTGGCCACAGAATGGAAGTGCCATGTTACTGGAATCGACCTGACCGATGAGTACATTGAGGCGGCTAAAGCCCTGGCAGAATTGACCGGGCTGGCAGGTGTCACCTCTTTCCTGCAGGGCAGCGCGCTGGACCTGCCATTTGCTGCTGACTCTTTTGACATAGTCTGGACGGAACATGTGCAAATGAACATTGCCGACAAACGCGCCTTTTATTCTGAAATATTTCGGGTGCTGGCGCCGGGCGGGCGCCTGCTCTTTCATGATATTTTCCAGGGCGACGGCGGGGCCTTGTACTATCCTGTACCCTGGGCGGAGGACAGCACCATCAGTTTTCTTGCTACCCCGGCGGAGGTGCTGGTTATGCTGGAAGACCTCGGTTTCAGAATATTGGACTGGCAGGATAAAAGCCGCCAATCGCTGACCTGGTTTACAGCCGCGGCAGAAAAACTGAAGGCCGCTGCCCCGCTGCCGCTGGGACTGCACCTGTTGATGGGCGGCAATGCGCCCCTTAAGTTGGCCAATAATTTACGCAACCTGGCAGAGCAGCGCTTTGTTGTGGTACAGGCTGCAGCCGGCAAGGAAAACAGTTGAAAAAACGGTGCCGCAACCGGGCGGGGAATAAAGATAAGCAGAAAAAGGAACAGGAATAGTATGATATTTGCCGTGAATTGACGAAGAGAAGACTTGCCGGCGGAGATAAATCACGGTATAATGATTGATGTTATCAACTGAGAATAGTTATAATTTGCAAGGGAGAGAAAGTTTTGTTCAAACGAAAAGCTATCTTGCTCAGTATCGTCGTTTGCTTGGTATTTATCACCGGTTTGCCGGCGGCAGCCGGACGGGGTCGGTTATAAGTGAGGACGCTTCCAGTCTTGTCAAAGCGTTTCCGAACGTTAATCAGGAACGGGCAGAGCTGGCACAGCCTGCCCGTGCTGCCGCTTTTGCTCGCCCTGCCGGTGGTGTTGCCGGTGCTGGTCGTCAGCTCCGCCATACTCACGCCGACCCGGGAGGTATGGCTGCATCTCGGCAGGACGCTGTTGCCGGAAATGAGCCGCAACACCCTGTTGCTGCTGGCGGGTGTGGGAGGCGGCACGCTGCTGCTCGGGGTAAGCTTGGCCTGGCTGGTGACGGCGTACCGTTTCCCGGGCCGGAGAGTGCTGGAATGGCTGCTGGTCCTGCCCATGGCTGTACCGGCCTATGTGCAGGGCTTTGTTTATATGGCTACTTTTGACTTTGCCGGTCCGGTGCAGACTGCCTTGCGCCCGTTTTTCAGGGATATGGCCTGGTTTCCGGAAATCCGTTCCGGGACCGGCGCTATCCTGGTGATGACTTTGGTTTTGTATCCTTATGTCTACCTGTTGGCCAAAGCCGGCTTTCGTGAGCAAAGCGGGGTGCTGCTGGAGGCCGCCCGCGTGATGGGATATAGTCCGGCGGCAGTTTTTTTGCGGGTTATCCTGCCGCTGGCCAGGCCTTCCATTGCCGCCGGTACAGCGCTGGCAGTGATGGAAGCGCTAGCCGACTTTGCCACCGTCCGCTTTTTCAATTTCCCGACCCTTTCCGACGGGGTCATCCGTGTCTGGCACGGCATGATGGACCTGCGTGCCGCTTCCGAGCTGGCAGGGCTGCTGGCGCTGGTGGCACTTGCTATTCTCCTGCTGGAGTATGCCTTGCGGGGGCGTACCCGTTACTTCCAGGCCGGAGGCAAGGCGCCGGGAATCACCCCGGTTGCCCTTCCGGGCTGGCGCGGCTGGCTGGCCTCAGCCGCCTGCCTGCTGGTGGTGGCAGTATCCTTTGCCCTGCCGGTGGGGCAGCTTTTATCCTGGACGCTGCAAGAATTGCCCCATCAGCCGGCCGGTACGCTAAGCGTTTATACACAACTGGCTCGTAACAGCATAATTCTCTCTGTGCTGGCAGCACTCTTTGCCACGGTGACTGCCTTGCTGCTGGCCAGCAGCATCCGGCTGACCTCCAGCCGGGTTGCCTTTATGCTGGCTAAACTGGCTACCAGTGGTTATGCCATGCCAGGGGCGGTCATCGCCGTGGGCATTATCATACCGTTGTCTGCGTTTGACCACGCGCTGAACAATTTCCTGACCTCCTGGAGGGGAACCGGTGTGGGGCTCGTGCTGACCGGGTCGGTTGTGGGCCTTGTTTACGCCTATGTTGTCCGCTTCCTGTCCGTTAGCTACAGCAGCGTCGATTCCAGCCTGGAAAAGATTACACCGAATGTTACGGCAGCTGCCCGCCTGCTGGGTGCCGGGCCGTGGCGACTGTTGTGGAGCGTTCATCTGCCGCTGGTGGTGCCCGGCATGCTGGCCGGTGCAATCCTTGTGTTTGTAGACGTGATGAAGGAACTGCCGATTACCATGATGCTGCGGCCTTTCGGCCATGACACCCTGGCAGTGTGGGTCTGGCAGATGGCTGCAGAATCAATATGGGGCGGCGCCTCCCTGCCGGCGCTTGTAATTGTGCTGGCTGGTCTTATTCCGGTGTTTTTCCTGATGCGGGTAGCCGACCGTAAATTTTAAGGTGAGGTGACTGAAATGTTTCTTATGTCAGGCACGCCTGCTGTCTGTCCGCTGGGGAACGGGCCGGCTTATGTCCGGCTGGACAACGTTTCCAAATTTTTCAGCAGTGCCAGGGCTGTATTTCAATTGACTGTAGGAATCGGCAAAGGGGAGTTTTTTTCTTTGCTCGGTCCCTCGGGTTGCGGGAAAACAACTACCTTGCGGTTGATTGCCGGACTGGAGCGCCCTGACCAGGGTGCTGTCAGCATTGGCGGAGAAGTGGTGGCTTCTGCTGACACCTGGGTTTCCCCTGAAAAAAGGGGCATCGGCATTGTTTTTCAGGATTATGCGCTGTTCCCCCATATGACGGTGGGGCAAAATGTGGCTTTCGGGCTGAAAGGGTGCGGGCGTGCGCAGGCCAAGTCCAGGGTGGAAGAACTGTTGGAACTGACTGGCCTTGCCGGCCTTGCCGGCAGGTACCCGCACGAACTTTCCGGCGGCCAGCGGCAACGGGTGGCGCTGGCCCGCTCTCTGGCTCCACGGCCCAGCGTTATTTTACTTGACGAGCCATTTTCCAACCTAGATGCCGACCTGAGGGAAGAACTGCGCCGGGAAACGAAACGCATCCTTAAAGAGCAGGGGGCCACCACGATTCTTGTGACTCACGACCAAGAGGAGGCTTTCTCCCTCTCCGACCGTGTAGGTGTGCTGCAGGGCGGGACGCTTGAACAGCTTGGCAGTCCCGCAGAAATATATCACCGGCCGGCCAGCAGGTTTGTCGCTGATTTTGTCGGTAAAGCTGATTTTATCGACGGTACGGTTGAAGACGGGACCGTCCGCTCCACTTTCGGCTCCTTTCCGCTTGATGACAGCGCAGGCATCGGGACAAAGCAAGTGGAACTGATGGTCAGGCCGGATGATGTCAGCTTTGTGCCTGATGCCGCAGGTCAGGCTACGGTTACCGAAGCCCGTTTTCTCGGAGCTTCCGTCCTGTACCAGCTGCAGTTTACTGACGGCAGGGCGATCCACTCCATCAGGCCTTCTGCGGAGGTAACTCCGGTGGGAAGCCGTGTAAGCGTCAAAGTGGATGCCAGCCATATCGTTATCTTCCCCAAGGACAACGCTTAACGCTCGTTGGTGTTTGGGGTTTATGGCGAAGATATATCTGTCCGCACTTTGAAGGGTCTTGATCGGGGAGTAACCATTATATACGGAAAACATTTGCAGTTTTTACCCACTTGTTGCCTCAGTATGTATTGACAACGTAAGCGAATAGATGCTTTCTGTTAACACAGAAAGGAGCTGATAATGTTGTGGCAACTACGAGCGTTACCATTCGTATAGACGAAAACCTTAAAAAGCAGGCTGAAATACTTTTTGAGGATATGGGCATGAACATGACCACGGCTTTTACTATTTTCGTCAAGACTGCCGTGCGGCAGGGTAAAATTCCCTTTGAAGTTGCAGGTGACCCATTCTACAAAGAGGCTAACCAGGCAAGATTGCGCGAAGCGATTGCCGCTCTTGATGCTGGAAAGGGTACCGTCCACGAACTGATTGTGGTGGACAATGAATAAAATTTGGTACGATTCCGCATGGGAGGATTACCTATATTGGCAGACGCATGACAAAAAGACTTTGCGTCGAACAAACCAGCTTTTGAAGGACATTGATCGCCACGGTTACGAAGGAATAGGAAAACCGGAGCCTTTGAAACATGACTTTTCAGGCTGGTGGAGTCGAAGAATCGACGAAGCGAATCGGGTAGTTTACCGCATCAAAGCTGGCCATATAGAGATTGCTCAATGCGGTGCACATTACCGAGATAAGTAAATTATTCGCGGTCACTGCAGACGGCACTGCGACTTAAAGGACTGACAACAGCCTGTATTGCAGCAGGATTTTCATATTTTCTATGGAACTGGTAAACATACCGGCGGAGAGGTGTATGTTTCCATGAAGCTGACCCCGCGCCTGGCAGCTCTTGCCGAACTGGTGCCCGCCGGCAGCGTTGTGGCTGACATCGGCACAGACCATGCTTACCTGCCGGTCTACCTGGTACAGGAAAGGAGCTGCCGCCGGGTTGTGGCCAGCGACATCAGCCCCGGTCCGCTGGCGCAGGCCCGGGAAACGGTGACAGCGTTTAACTGCCTGCACAAGATTGATCTTCGCCTCGGCGAGGGACTGCAGGTCCTGCACGCGGATGACGGGATTGACACGGTAGTTATTGCCGGCCTGGGAGGGCGGAAGATTGCCGCACTACTGGATGAGGGAAGGGATAAATTACAGTGGGTGAGTCGCCTGCTGCTCCAGCCGGCACAGGATGCCGCGGCGCTGCGCCTGTATCTGGCAGGGCATGGCTTTGCCCTGTTACAGGAAGCGCTGGTCCTGGAGGGCAGGCGGCTGTATGAGATTATCTTGGCCGGGCCAGGGCGGGAAGAGGAAACAGACCCCTTCCGCCTGGCTGTCGGCCCGCGCTTGCTGGAAGGGCGGCCGCCGCTTCTGCCCAGGCTGCTCCGGGAAAAAATGCGCCGGCTGAAATCGGTCCGCAACAGCCTGCAGAAAGCCCGGTACGATTCCGGCCGAGAAAAAATCAGGGAAGTGGAACAGGAACTTTCCCGCCTGGAGGAGGTTCTGCACAGTGCCGCTTTATGTCCAGACGCTGATTAACTTTATGGAACAAATTGCTCCCCGCCGCCTAGCCTGCGACTGGGACAATACCGGCTTGCTGATCGGCAGCCCGCAGGCTCCGGTACACAAGATACTGGTTGCTCTGGACGTTGACGACCGTGTGCTTGATGAGGCTGCAGCCCTTGGGGCGGACGTTATTGTTGCCCATCATCCCTTAATCTTCCGCCCCTTAAAAAACCTGCGGACCGACCTGCCTGGCGGCAAAACCGTCGCTGCGGCCCTGGCGGCCGGGATAACCGTTTTCGCGGCGCACACCAATCTTGATGTGGCTGCCGGCGGAGTTAGCGATGCGCTTTCCTCCTCTCTTGGCCTGATTGAAACCAGGGTTCTGCGTGTCACCGGCAGCGAATCGCTGGAAAAAATCGTGGTTTTTGTTCCAAAGGGTCACGAAGACAACGTCCGCCAGGCTATGAGCGCGGCCGGCGCCGGCTGGGTCGGCAACTACAGCCATTGTACCTTTCAGGTAAGCGGGACAGGGACGTTTATGCCGCAGGCCGGGACTGACCCTTTTATCGGTGAGCAGGGCAAATTGGCCAAAGCTGCTGAGTTGCGGATGGAAACTGTTTTCCCCGCCTCATTGCGAGCCCGGGTGGTCGGGGCCATGCGGAAAGCCCACCCTTATGAGGAAGTGGCCTACGACCTTTATACCCTGCAAAACGAAGGACAGCCTGTTGGTTTTGGACGGGTCGGCCGCATCAATGAATGTACCCTGGATCGGTTCGCTGATGCGGTCAAAGATAAGCTGGCTGTGCGGAACGTGCGCGTTACCGGCGACGGGAGCGTCTTAATCAGGAAAGTGGCGGTGTGCGGCGGCTCCGGAGGTGATCTGGTCCAGGCCGCCTTGTTTGCCGGAGCAGATGTGCTGGTGACCGGCGACGTGAAGTACCACGAGGCCAGAGAGGCACTGTCCGCCGGCCTGGCCGTGATCGATGCCGGTCATGACGCCACGGAGAGAGTGATAATCCCTGTACTGCGGGACCATCTTTTGGCAAAAATCCGGGAAAGCGGGCAAACAGCGGAAGTTATCGCCTCAACGGTGGAAACATCCCCCTGGCGTATTGTATGAGGACGGGTTTATCCTGTCCTCGTTTCTTATGAAAGGATGATAATCATGAGTGAACTGCGCCGGCTTTATGAAGCGCAGTTGCTGGAGGCGAAACTGGACAGCCTGAACTTGGCGTTAAAAGAATTGCCCGTCTATGAGGAATACAGAAAGCTGCAGGCGGAAGCGGCGGAGGTCAACAAAGCTGCCGGCTTGCTGGCCGGCAGGCTGGAAGAACAGTGGAAACGCCTTAAATATCTGGAGCTTGACATGCAAAAAGCGGAGGAGGAAAGCAAAACTGCCCAGGTCCTGCTTTACAGCGGCAAGGTTAGCAACCCCAAAGAGCTGGCACAGCTGGAGGCCAAAGCCGGTTCTCTGCAACGCGAGCGAAGCAAGGCCGAAGACAGCGTATTGCAGGCCATGGAGGCGGCTGAGGAAACGGAAAAGTCGCTCTCTGCCTGCAGGGAAAAGCAGCAAAGCTTGGCAGACAGGCTGCACAGGCTAAAGACACAGGCTGTTCTTGAACTGTCCGGACTTAAGGAACAAATCAGAGAACACCAGCAGGAACGGGAGAAGCTGTTGGCCGGCATCAGCGATAAGCTGCTCAGTCAATATCGCGAGTTGCAGCAAAGATTTCGGGACACGGCGCTTGTCCCCGTGGACGGCGAGGTATGTGGCGGTTGCCGCGTCTCACTGTCCACCAACCTTAAAAACCGCCTCTGCAACCCGGCGGCACTGCAAACTTGCGAATACTGCGGGCGCATACTGGTTCCCTGACATCCGGAGGTCAGAGGGCAGTCTGCTGGAAAGGGACAAACTGGTTCACCGGCTATAGGACATCTGACTTCTGGAATAGAACCTGTACCTGCGTATGAAATATGCGAATAAATGCTAAAACCGCAACAGCGGGGAGGTGAGGCCGTGAACGCCATGCTGTCCGCCTTGGCTGACATCTGCCGCCGGGAAGTCTTCCGGGAAAAGATCGTGGTTGTCCCTTCGCAGAGCCTGGGTCACCAGTTGCTGGAGGCTTTGAGTTCTGCCGGAGTGCCCTGGCTGAACGTCCGTCCCGCCACGCCTTTCGACCTGGCGCAACAGGTAGCCGCCACCGACCTCTTCCGCGATGGGAGAGTACTCCTTAACGCCGGTCAAACAATAGCCCTTGTGGAAGAAGCGCTGTCAAACATGGCTGCCGCCGGCCAACTCCGTTATTTTGCCCAGCTGCAGGAAACGGGCGACTTGGCCCGCCTGCTCCACGAAACGGTGCAGGAGCTGCGCCTGGCCGGCCTCACCGCTCTCAGCCTGCCCCCCCGTGCTTTCGTCTCCCCGCAAAAAGGCAGCGAGCTCAAAAGACTGCTCTGCCTCTACGAAGCTGCTCTCCGCCAACGCGGCCTAGCTGACCAGGCGCTGGTCTTCCGCCTTGCATTACAGGCGGCCTGCTGCGGCCGGACCCCCTTTCGCGCCGCCCTGTTTGTCATCCCCTCGGAACAGGAGTTCCCGCCGCTGGTCCACAGTTTTTTGTCCCGGCTGTCCGCCGGTGCCCGCCAGGTCCTGCCAGCCGAACCGGTCCGCGGCCTGTACGCTCCCAGCGGCTGCTCCTTTCCTGCCGGGTCGGAAGTCCGGGAAGAGTCGCTCTTATCTCGGCTTTACGATCCGCCGGCCGGCCGGTCTAGCCCCGGCGCAGAAATCTTCGGCGCCTACGGTGCGGCCAATGAACTGCGCGAAGTGCTGCGCCGCCTGAAAGATGGCGGACTCCCCCTGGACAGCGCTGTGTTAATCCATACCTCCTCTGAAACCTACCTCCCCTTGGCCCACGCTCTGACCTCCCGCTTGGGCCTGCCCGTCACCTATGCCGAGGGACTGCCGGTTCGCTGCACTCGCCCCGGACGCCTGGCACTGCAACTGCTGCGCTGGCTCGCAGACGATTATGCTTCCGCATCTTTTGGCCGTATCCTGACCGGCGGCGATATAAACGTCCCCTCCCCGGAAAAACTGGCGCGGGTATTACGCCGCTGGCGCGTCGGCTGGGGGCGGGACCGTTACCTGTCGTGCCTGCCAACCGGAGGTCAGAGGTCAGAAAGCGGAGGTCAGAGCTTGGACCCCGACCTCCGGAAAGCGACGATTGACGAGGCGACAGTGAGTCTGAGGGAGATTCTGGAGAAGCTGCTTGCCGCCCTGCCGCCGGCCGGCCCGGACGGCCACCTCCATTATCCATCCCTGGCCCGCGGCCTGTTGGCCGCCCTGACCGCCTTTTCCCACACTTCTACGGAAGCAGACCGCCAGGCGCTCGAAGCCTTGAGCGAAAATCTGACTGAAGCTGCCGATGAGTTCGGGGGCTCCCTGACGACAAGGCAAGCGCTCATCAGGTTGCACCGCCGCCTGGGCGGCCTCGCTTCCGGTGCATCAGCCCCAAAACCCGGCGCTCTTCACGTTGCCTCCTACCATAACGCCTGGTTTACCGGGCGAACCCACGCCTTCGTGGTGGGTCTCTCCGCCGGAAGCTTCCCCGGCGGCGGCCTGCAGGACCCTGTTCTCCTGGACGGCGAACGTCGCTGCATCTGCAAACGTCTCAGCTTACGCGAACATGTACCGCTTAAAAATACTCTGTCCCTGGTCCGCCTGCTGGCATCCCACCGCGGCCGCATTACCTTGAGCTACCCCTGTTACGACCCGGCAGAAGGGCAGCCGGCATCACCCTCCGGTCTGCTCCTGCAGGCTTGGCGCCTGGCTTCGGGTGATACGGGCGCCGACTACAGCACCATGCTGGGGCAGCTGCCGCCTTATGCCACATATGTGCCGGACGACCCGGCCGACAGCCTGGATCAGGACGAATGGTGGATGGCCGCTGTGCTGCGAGGCCGCCACTCCGCAGGTTCGGAGAGCGTGTCTGCCTGTTACCCGGGACTTGGCCGCGGGCTGCTCGCCGCCGAAGCCCGCAGACGCCCTTTTTTTACCCCCTTTGACGGCCTGGTGGCCGTGGACCCGGCTGCACTGGACCCGCGCCGGAACCCGGAACTGGTACTGTCTTCCTCGCAGCTGGAAAAGCTTGCCGCATGTCCCTTCAGTTATTTTCTCTCTCATGTGCTGCGCGTACTTCCTGCTGACGAACCCGTTTTTGCCGCCGGTGCCTGGCTGGACAACCTTTCCCGCGGCTCCCTGCTCCACGACATCTACTGCCGCTACCTGCGCGAGACTTACCCGCCCGGCGGCCCGGCGGCAGCCCCGGACAAAGATCGGCTCTTAACCCTCGCCCATGAAATGATCGAACAAAAGCGGGGGGAGATTCCCCCTCCTGCCGAACGGGTCTTTGAATACGAGCGCGATAATCTGCTGCGTGACCTGGAGGTCTTCTTCCACCTGGAAGCGGAGCATACCTCCGCACCTGCTTTCTTCGAAGTGCCCTTCGGAGCCTCCTCCGACGACATTGCCGCGGCCGGCCTTGGCCAAAGCGATGCCGTGACGCTTGCGCTTCCCGACGGCAGTACCGTACGCCTGCGCGGCCGCATTGACCGCCTTGACCGTGCTGAGGAAGGGCACTGGGAGGTCTGGGATTTCAAGACCGGCAGCGCTTACAGTTACAGCGACCACGAATATTTTCGCCAGGGCCGTCAGCTCCAGCACGCCCTCTACGGCCTGGCCGCCGAGGTTATTCTGCGTCAGTGCGGGGTGGACAATGGCGCACAAGTGCGGTTAACAGGCTACCTTTTCCCGACGGAGAAGGGAGAGGGCCAGCGCTTTAACCGGTCCGCCGCCTCCCGGGATACAGCCCTGAAAGTGCTGGCCAGGCTGCTTGACCTGGCTGCGTCAGGGGTGTTTAGCGCCTCCCATGAAGAGGAACGCTGTTATTATTGCGAGTACAAAACAGTCTGCCGCACACCTTCCATGGGACAGAAAGTCAAAGAACTCCTGGATAAGCCTGAACTTGCCCCCTGGAAGGAGCTGCAGGACTATGACTAAGCCACTGCCCGACAGGGAAGCGCGCTTTTGCATCCGCACCGAGCTGGACACCACTTTCCTGGTGGAAGCGGGCGCCGGCTCCGGCAAAACCGCCAGCCTGGTCGACCGCATGGCCGCCTTGGTGGCTACCGGACGCTGCAAACCTGCGCACTTGGCTGCGGTGACCTTTACACGCAAGGCGGCCGGCGAACTGCGCGAGCGTTTCCAGGCCAAGCTGGAGCAGCAGCACAGCGCGGAGGCTGACCCTGCCGTCAAAGGCCGACTGGCAGAGACCCTTGCCAATTTGGACCGCGCCTTTCTCGGGACGATTCATTCCTTCGCTGCCCGCCTGCTGCGCGAGCGGCCGCTGGAGGCCGGCCTCTCCCCCGACTTCACTGAGGTAGAGGGTCTGGAAGAACAAGAGTTGCGGGAATATGCCTGGGAACGGTACCTAACGGAAACCAGACTGTACTGCCCGGAACGGCTGCGCCGCCTGGATGAACTGGACGTTTCTCCCGAAGAGCTGAAGAGCGCCTACAGAGAACTGGCGCTTTATCCAGACGTCAAAGTAGTCTCTGCTCCCGCTCCTTACCCGGACTTGGCGCCGGCCCGAGCTGAGCTTTACTCCCTGCTTGACAGCGCCAGCGCCTGCCTCCCCGATAACAAGCCAGACAGAGGCTGGGACAGCCTGCAGACTTTCTGCCGACTGGCATTCCGGCACTGCCGTGTCTTTGACCTTAACGATGACCGCCGGCTCCTGCGCCTCCTTGAACGGCTGAGCCGGAATATTACAATCGTCCAGAACCGCTGGCCCTGTAAGAATACAGCCAAACAGCTGCTTGCCGGCTTCGTTCGCTTCCGCGGGGAAACGGTGGAGCCGCTCCTGAACCAGTGGCGGAGCTTTCGCCACCAGCCCCTCCTGGATTTCCTCCTGCCAGCCGTGGACTCCTTCCATAAGCTTCGCGACCGGGAGAACAAGGTCAACTTTCAGGACCTGTTGATCCGTTTGGCGGGCACCTTGCGTGACAACCAGGAAGTGCGGGAATACTTCCGCAGCCGCTACACACACCTACTGGTTGACGAATTCCAGGACACCGACCCTATCCAGGCCCAGATTATGCTGTACCTGACCGGCACCGACCTTACAGAAAAAGACTGGACCAGGCTGGTGCCACACCCCGGCTCGCTTTTTGTCGTAGGCGATCCCAAACAGTCCATCTACCGCTTCCGCCGGGCCGACATCGATATTTACATCCAGGTCCGGCACCTGATTGAAAACAGCGGCGGCCGTGTCCTCCGCCTGAGTGCCAATTTCCGCTCCCTGCCCGAAATTGTTGCTTTTGCCAACACTGCCTTCACCGGCCTGTTCTCCGCCGGCAGTGAGCCATACCAGGCCGCCTTTACCCCGATGCAGGACATGCGCCGGCCTGCCACCTCCGCTTCCGGCATCTTTTACCTGCCCGTAGACGCGGAGAACAACCAAGAAGCAATCGCCGCAGCCGACGCCCGCAACATCGCCTCCTGGATCCGCAGTTGCCTGGACAACGGCCTGCCCCTGTCCAGGGCCGGGGGACCGGACCGGGAGGAGACGGCTACTCCTGCCGGTCCCTCTGATTTCCTGCTCCTTGTCCGCTATAAAAAGCACATCTCCGTCTACGCCCGCGCCCTGGAAGAGTTCAGCATCCCATTCGCGGTCAGCGGCGGCGGTCAGGCAGAATTGCCGGAACTTTGCGAGTTCCTGTATCTTCTGCAAACAATAGCCGACCCGGACAACCCGGTCCTGCTGGTGGCTGCCCTCCGAGGACTCTTTTTCGGTGTCAGCGATGATGAACTGTACCGCTTTAAACTGGCTGACGGACTGTTCAACTTTACGGCGCCTCCCCCTGCCGGTGCTCCGGATTCCATCAAAGACGCCTTTGTCAGCCTCTGCCGTTACCGCGACTGGTCGCGCTCCCTCCCCGCCGTTGCTGCCCTGGAGAGAATCAGCGAAGACTTGGGCCTGCTGCCCTGTGCCCTTTCCGGCAGCATGGGCAAAAGCCGCGCCGGCTGCATCATCCTGGCGCTTGAACTGCTGCGTCGCCACGAACAGTCGGGAACGGCCGGCTTTGCCGGCGCCGTCGCCTTCCTGGAACGCCAACTTTCTGACGGCACGGAAGAGGAACTGGACATCGAGGGCGGCCGCAATCCTTGCGTGCGCATCATGAACCTGCACAAGGCCAAGGGCCTGGAAGCGCCCGTCGTCATCCTTGCCAATCCTGGCAGGAAGACCAAACATAGCCCGTCACTGCACGTAACTCGCGTATCCGGTGAACCCCTTGCTCACATCTGCCTCCGGCACAAAAAGGATGAGAGCAAGCCGGCCAAAGTTCTCGCCGAACCCACTGGCTGGGAGGCCTATGCCCAGGAAGAAGACCTCTACCAGCGGGCTGAAGAGACACGTCTGCTGTATGTGGCCGCCACCCGCGCCAAAAATATCCTGGTAATCAGCACCTACCCGCGCAAAGCGGAAAGTTCTGCCTGGCATCCCCTGGAAGCTTACTTGCCTGAGACAAAGCAGCGCATCCTGCCGGAAACAACCCCTCCCTCCCAGACAATAGAAGCCCCTCCCGTCACACCCGCCGTCCTGGAGCAGGCAAAGAAAGAGCAGGCGCTGGCCATTGCCCGGGTTATGGCACCATCCTACAGCCGTACCACGGTTACGGACTTGGTCAAAACAGCTGAAACCCCGGATCGTTTCCGCACCGGACGCGGCCGTGCCTGGGGCAGCCTGCTCCACAAAGCCCTGGAGATACTGGTCCGAGGAGAGGAGAATGTCAACCTGGACGAGATGGTCACTTCCCTGGTCTGCGGCCGGAATTATGACCCTGCATCATGCGAGGAGATACACACGATCCTGCAGGAGATTACGGCTACGCCCTTCTGGCAGCGCGTCCGCCTGTCCTCCGCCAAGTATACCGAAGTGCCTTTCGGTCTCCGTCATGACAACACCTGTCTGACGGGTACCGTTGACTTGGCCTTCCGTGAAGAAGACGGGTGGGTACTTGTTGACTACAAGACCGACACCGTCCGCGATCAGGAGCATCTCGACCAGCTGATCAAATATTACAGCCCGCAAATCATGGAATACGCCCGCCGCTGGGAAGAGATTACCGGCGAGCGTGTGCAGGAAAGGGGGCTGTTTTTCGTGGACGGGTTGAGGTATATGGTGTTATAAGTTTGTAAAAGCCTGCACTGGGAAACAGAGATAACCTTAGTAACCTGGTTTACAGCAGAAGAGAATACCTTTTTCGGACCGCCGCTGATTTCCCCTGCAAAAGTGCTGAAGATGCGGGCGAAACCATTGTCAGCAGCGCTGGTTGCCCACCTTCCATGCCGGAGAGCGGGCGATTCTATTTAGAGCTAATGCAAAAGGACAGGAGGGCTACAACTGTAGCGTACACTGTAGCAAATGCTGTAGCGGTTTGACTAGTGTTTGACCGGCAGAATTTAGCAGATTATAATGTTTTTGTAGCAGGGTCAAGTATTCTGGGATTGGCACACACTTTGCATGCTGTAACAAATGCAGATGTAAAAATATTTTGCTTATTTAGGATAACCGGCAGTACAAAAAGACTTAAGACTTTTTCAGGCAGTATGTTAAACCTTCTACGTTGTCAGGCAGTAAAAAGTTTAATGAAAGCGGGTGAATGTCTGGGTAGATAAAAATAATTTGCTTTAATGACTAACCGTAGGGTGTACGACGGAGAATGGAGAAACCTAATTTAATGGTCAGGAGGGAGTGCAAGAACTCAGGACGCCAGAGCAGTGAGCCTAAAAATACTTCACAAAATTGGAGGTGAATGGCAGGCCTAGGTCTGCCGCATAATGCTAAACACAATTACCAAACCATTTATACGCTTTGTTGAGAAGTATTACCCGGATCCGTTTATTTTTGCGATATTACTAACGTTCGTTGCTTTTATTATGGCTTTAATATTTACCGAAACCACAATTATCGGTGCTATAATGGCTTGGGGCAACGGATTGCATGGGCTGATGGCTTTCCTTGCACAGGTAGCGTTTACCCTGATATCATCGACAGCTCTGGCCAATACGCGTCCGGTTAAAGGACTGCTGCGCAGACTGTCCGAGCTGCCCCGCAACGCGGCTGCCGCATATGCCTTAACTTGTTTTGTAGCTGCTATTGCCAGCTGGTTTACATGGGCGCTGGGTTTGATCGCGGGCGGTATTTTAGCCCGTAACATTCAGTTCTACGCGCAAAAAAGAGGAATTAAGGTTCACTACCCGCTGCTTGTAGCTTCAGCATATTCCGGCTTTGTAATCTGGCATATGGGATATTCCGGAAGTGCGCAGCTTCTTGTTGCTACAGCGGGCCATCCCCTGGAAAAACTGGTAGGCATAATTCCGGTTTCTGCCACTACTTTTGCCCCTTATAATGTACTGGGGTTTTTATTCCTGCTGGTTACCCTTCCTTTGCTGATGGTTATTATAAAGCCGAAAGACAATGATGAATCAATCCGCGAACTGCCTCGGGAGGTCATCGCCGAAATAGATGAGTATTCCTGCGGCATCCGGCCAGCAATCCTGTGACATCCGGCCAGAGTTCTTGTCACATCCGGCCACAGTTCTT
>QLUR01000022.1 GCA_018725565.1 Bacillota bacterium
TGCGCTGACCATCCGTTATGCCCGCCTGGCTCCGGGGCAGGTGGTTTGGGATATCGGCGCCGGCAGCGGCTCTCTGACGGTGGAGGCGGCCCGTTTGGTTCCCGGCGGATGCGTCTTTGCCGTGGAACGCGAGGCACAGGCTGTTTTGCTGGTTCAGAGAAACTGCCAGCTTTTTGGTGTGGACAATGTCCGGGTGGTTCATGGCGAGGCCCCGGCAGTGTTGTCCGGCCTGCCGCTGCCGGACCGGGTGCTGGTGGGAGGAAGCGGCGGGAAATTGCCGGAAATTTTGGCCTGCTGCGGGGAACTCCTGACCAGCGGCGGGATGATCGTGGTTAACGCGTTGACGCCGGCCACGTTATGTGCCTCCCTAAGCGGCTTAAGTCTGCCGCCGTTTGCCGCTCTGGACGGCAGGCAGGTCCAGGTATCCCGCCTGGAGAAACTGGGCAGTGAATATTTTTTCCGGGCGCAAAACGCAGTGTACATTTTGTTTGCGCGCAAGGAGGGGTAAGGATATGCTGCGGGGAACTTTTTACGGGCTTGGTGTCGGTCCGGGCGGAAACGGGCTGCTGACGGTAAGAGCAGCGGAAATATTGCGTAAAACCGGTGTTCTTTGTGTCCCGGGGCGGACGGCCGGTGCGGAGAGCCGCGCCCTGACCATAGCCCGTCCCTACCTGGCGCCTAATGTACCGGTGGTAGAACTGGTTTTCCCCATGTCCAGGGACAGTGCGGTACTGGAGCAGCATTGGCTGGCAGCGGCCGGGAAGGTGGGGGAGCTGCTGGCTGCACATGAGGTGGTTTCCTTTATAACCATCGGCGACCCGCTGACGTACAGCACCTGCGGTTACCTGTTGTCTTACCTGCGCCGCCTGCACCCGGACGCAAAAACGGAGATTGTTCCCGGCGTTACCTCTTTCCAGGCGGCGGCGGCATTGCTGCAACTTCCTCTGGCGGAAGGTGACGAGCGGCTGGCGGTGGTGACGGCTCCGCTTTGGCAGGAAGAACTGGCTGAACTGCTCGGACGCTTTGCCACCATTGTGATTCTGAAAGTATCGGCCGCCTTTGACCACACGCTGGACCTGCTGCGGCCGCACAGGGGCGAGTTGGACTTTTATCTGGTCAGTGCCTGCGGGAGCGGTGAGGAATTTTGCACTGCCGATCCTTTCGTGTTTTACGGACAGGCGATTGAGTATCTGTCCCTGTTAATTGTCAGAAGGAGGCGTTCCTCTTGACCGTTTTTTTTGTCGGTGCCGGGCCGGGGGATCCCGAGCTGCTTACCGTAAAAGCGGCCAGGCTCCTGGCAGCTGCCGGCTTTATTATGTATGCCGGTTCACTGGTTAATCCGGAAATATTAAGTGTTGCCAATCCGAAGGCGCGGCTGGTGGACAGCGCCGGCCTGGACCTGGAGCAGCAGGCGGCGATGATGGCTGCCGCGGTGCAGGAAGGACTGACTGTGGTACGGCTGCATACCGGCGACCCTTCGCTGTACGGTGCTATCCAGGAGCAGCGTGATGCGCTCTGTTCGTATGGGGTGGACAGCAGCGTGGTGCCCGGAGTATCTTCTTTCGCCGCCGCGGCAGCTGCGGTCGGCCGCGAGCTGACGCTGCCGGGAGTAAGCCAGACGGTGATTATCACCCGTCTGGCCGGCCGCACGCCCGTGCCGGAGAAAGAAAAGCTGCGTGATTTGGCTGCTCACCATGCTTCGATGTGCATCTTCCTAAGCGTTGGCATGCTTGACCGTGTGGCTGAAGAATTGCTGGCCGCCTATCCGCCGGAGACTCCGGCGGCCATAGTGGAAAAAGCAAGCTGGCCGGAACAGCGCGTAGTGGCCGGTTCACTGGCTGAACTGTCCGCTTTAGGCAAGGAGGCCGGGATAACCAGGCAGGCTGTTATCCTGGTGGGAGAGTTTTTGGGCAGCCGGGAGTACGAACGCTCTTGCCTGTACGACGCAAGCTTCACCCATGGCTTTCGGGCAGGAAAGAGCGAAGCATGAGCGGAGCGGTCCTGGCACTTACGCCTCACGGCAGAAAACTGGCGCTGCTGATTGGCAGCCGGACCGGTTTTGCTGTCTACCTGCCAGCCAAGCTTGTTATGCCCGGAGACTCAGTCCGGCCGTTTGACAGCCTGCGCGACTGTCTGGAGGAAGCTTTTGCCAGAGAGCGGCAACTGGTTCTGGTAATGGCTGCCGGAATTGCCGTTCGTCTTCTGGCCCCGCTGCTGGTCGGTAAACAGCGTGACCCGGCGGTGGTAGTGCTTGATGAAGGAGGCCGTCATGTCATTTCTTTGCTGTCAGGCCATTTTGGCGGAGGCAACAGACTGGCCAGACAATTGGCCTCTGCAATCGGGGCGGTGCCGGTGATTACTACTGCCACGGATACGGCCGGCCTGACGGCGGTGGATGTGCTGGCGGAGACCTTTCAGCTGCTGCCTGAGCCTTTTGTCAGGATTAAAGAATATAACTGTGCCCAGTTGCGCGGGGAGACGGTAGCTGTTTTTGCTGACGGCTGGCCGCCGTCCCTGGAGCGGGAAGAGGGCCTTTGCTTCCGGCAAAGAGATGACTATTTGTCTCTTCGGCAGCAATTTGCCTGGAGGGCGGTGATTACGGACCTGGCCTGCTGGCCAGGCGCGGAGGGTGATCTGCACCTGCGACCGGCCAGCCTTTACGTTGGCCTTGGCTGCCGCCGCGGGATTGCTGCCGCGGAAGTGCTGGCCGCAATCAACACGGTTTTTTTAAAGTCTAATCTGGCGCCGGCCAGCCTGGCGGCGCTGGCCACGATCGAAGCGAGGCGCGATGAGCCGGGCTTGAAACAGGCAGCGAAACTTCTCGGGAAGCCGTTGATAACCTTCAGCGTCCGCGAGATACAGGCTCTGGAAGTGCCTTACCGGCATTCTCCGTTCGTTTATCAAAACATGGGGGTGGGAGGCGTATGCGAACCTGCGGCCATCCTGGCGGCCGGCGGCCGGTTGCTGGTGGAAAAGCAGAAGCTGAACGGGGTAACGGTGGCGGCGGCGCGGGCCGCCTCTCCGTGGTGGGACTTGGCCCAGGCACGGAAAGGCAGCTGACACCGCAGGCCTGCGAGGCGTTGCGGGAGGCCGAGGTTGTGCTGGGGTATAAAACCTATCTTAACCTTGCCGCCCCAATGTTAGAAGGCAAGGAAGTAATTTCCTCAGGGATGAAGCAGGAAGTGGTCCGGGCGGAACTGGCCGTCCGTCTGGCACTGGAAGGCAAGCGTGTGGCAGTTGTTTCCGGCGGTGACCCGGGCGTTTACGGCATGGCCGGCCCTGTGCTGGAGCTGGCTCCGGCCGGCCTGGAGGTAGAGGTTATCCCGGGCATTACCGCGGCCAACGCGGCGGCGGCACTGCTTGGCGCGCCGCTGATGCACGATTTTGCCTGTATCAGTCTTTCTGACCTGCTGACCCCCTGGGAAACGATAGAGCGCCGGCTGGCAGCGGCGGCTGAGGCCGACTTTATCGTTGTCCTGTACAATCCGCGCAGCACCGGGCGGGCAGAGCACCTGGAGGCGGCGCGCCGGGCCGTTCTTTCCCGCAGGGCTTCCACAGTGACCGGGTGGGTAAAAAACTGCGGACGGGCAGACGAGCAGAGCAGGATTACTACTTTGGCGGAACTTGATACCGCTGAAGTGGACATGTTTACCACAGTCGTCGTTGGCAACAGCCAGACATTTGTGCAAAACGGCAGGATGATTACGCCGCGGGGGTATAAAAAATGATCCTGTTGCTGGCAGGGACAAAGGATGCCCGCCTGCTTGTGCCTATACTGCGTGACGCTTTCCCGGACGAAAAGTTTTTGGCTACGGCAGTCAGCGAATACGGCGCGGAGCTGTTGCGTGGCGGCGAAGGGTGCGAGGTCCTGCAAGGCAAGTTGGATGCCGGTGCCTTATCCGCTCTAATCAGGGAACGAGGAGTCCGGGTACTGGTTGATGCCACTCATCCTTTTGCCGAGCTGGCTTCATCCGCGGCCAGGCTCGCGGCACAGGAGGCAAAAATTCCCTGCATTCGCTACGAGCGTCCGCACACTGCCCTGCAAGAAGGCGAAAACATTATTCCGGCGCCGGATTTCAAGACTGCGGCTCTGCTGGCTGCCAGCTTCAGCGGGACAATCTTTTTGACGATCGGCACCAGGCACCTCGCTGAATTTCTGGCAGCGCTTCCCCAAAAACGAAGAGTGGCGGCCCGGGTACTGCCGGAAACGGAAAGTATCCGGACCTGCCGCGAGCTGGGCCTTACCCCTGCGGAAATTATTGCTATCCAGGGGCCGTTGTCCGTGGAGTTAAATGCGGCATTGTTTACCGCTTATCAGGCCGGCGTGGTGGTATCCAAGGAAAGCGGCGAAACCGGCGGGACCGGGGAAAAGGTGCAGGCCGCCAGGATTTTGCAGATTCCGGTCGTCCTGGTTTCCCGTCCGCAGAAAGCGGATGGACTGAGCTGTGCTTTGCAGCTGGTTAGTGAACTGCGCAAAATTATCTGCTGAACGGGAGGTGAGATTGTGTGTAAAGAAGCAGTTTTATTGGTCGGACACGGCAGTCGCTTGCAGGAGGCCAACGATTCGCTTGGCAGGCTCGTCAGCCTAGTCACCGGGAAGCGGCCGGGGACGAAAGTAACTTATGCTTTTATGCAGTTTGCTTCCCCGTCCCTTCCCGCGGCACTGGATGAATTGGCCGGCGCCGGCGTAGAGCAGGTTACGGTAGTACCGATTTTTCTTTATGCCGGCGTGCATATCCGGGAAGACCTGCCGCAAATTTTGGCGGAAGCGGCGGAAAAGCTCCCGGACCTGCGGATGATTCTGGCCCCGGTGCTGGGGATTGACGAACGGATGGCCGAAATTGTCTGGGAACGTGTTGATGCGGCACCTAATTTTTGAGGAGAGATAATGTGCAATATCTGAGAGACCCGCAAAAAATTGAAGAGCTGAGCATGGCTGTCATCAGGGAGCGGTTAAAAGACCATGACTTTGCGGCCGCGGAGTGGGCGGTAGTCAGACGGGTAGTCCATACCACCGGCGATGTAGCCTTTGCCGGCCTGCTGCAATTTTCTCCCAGGGCCGCGGAGCAGGGTGCGCAAGTGCTGGCAGGAGCGAAACAAGTCTGGTGTGATGTGGAAATGGTTAAAGCCGGCATTAAGCGGCGGGCGCCGTTTTTGCTTAACTGTCGTATCCATCAGCCGGAGGTGGCGGAGCAGGCCCGCCTCGCCGGCACAACGCGTGCTGCGGCGGCGATGTCGGCAGCGGTTGCCGAACAGCCGGAGGGAGGCATCTTTGTGATCGGTAATGCGCCAACGGCGCTGTTTGCCCTGCTGGAAGCAGCTGCGGCGGACAAGTGCCGGCCGGCGCTGGTCGTCGGCACGCCTGTCGGCTTTGTGGGAGCGGCGGAGTCCAAGGAATGGCTAACCGGCTTTGACTTTCCCTGGATCAGCGTGCGGGGCGAAAAGGGCGGCAGTACCGTGGCGGCGGCCATCGTCAACGCCCTCCTTTCCCTGGCCTTAACTGCTCAGTAGTTTCACTAAAGGAGAGGTTTCTAAAGATGGCGGAGGGGAAAATTATTTTTATCACCGGAGGCGCACGCAGCGGCAAAAGTACACTGGCGGAAAAACTGGCTGAAAACAGAGGCGGCCCGGTGGCTTATATCGCCACTGCCGGTGTTTTAGACGCGGAAATGGCCGAGAGAGTAAAGCAGCACCGCGAGCGGCGACCCGCCGCTTGGCTGACCATTGAGGAGACGCTTTCCTTGTCCTGCGCCCTGGGAAAAGTGCCGGAGTCGGTCAGGGTAGTCATTGTGGACTGCCTGACCCTGTGGCTGACCAACCGCCTGCTGCAGGGCTGGGAGCCAAATGCCGGCGCCTGTGCCGGGGCAGAGGCAGATCAGGAGAAAACAATTTTAGCGGAGCTTGACGCCTTTTTGCGGCTGCTGCCGGCCAGGCCTTTTCAGACAGTGCTTGTCAGCAATGAGGTAGGTTGCGGTATTGTGCCGGAATCGGGGCTGGTACGCACCTTTCGTGATTTGGCCGGGCGGGCCAATCAACTGGCGGCGGCCCGTGCCGACGCCGTGTACTTGACTGTTGCCGGACTGCCGCTTTTACTGAAAGGAAGCGCCTGAATTGTACATTGCCTTGGCCTTTCTGCTGGACCAGCTTATCGGCGACCCGCGTCATCTGCCGCATCCGGTCGTCTTAACCGGCCGCCTGATTGACTGGCTGGATAAACGGCTCAATGACCCGGGCAAGCCGGCGGGTGTACTGTTGCTGCGCGGCGGCCTGCTGGTGCTGTTGGTGCTGCCGGTGGTATACGCGGCAGCGCTGCTGCTGTTGCAATTCTTCTCGCTTCTTCCTTCTGTGCTGGCCGGTCTCCTGACAGTTATCCTGCTGAAGAGCGCCTTGGCCGCTCGCGGCCTGGCAGACGCGGCACTGGCAGTGCTCCGGCCGCTTGAGGCGGGCAACTTGGCTGACGCCAGGCTGGCCTTGTCCGGGATTGTGGGACGGGATACGGCGGAACTAAGCAAGACCGAGGTGGCCCGGGCCGCGGTGGAAACTGTGGCGGAAAACACGGTGGACGGCGTGACGGCGCCACTCTTTTACGCCCTGTTGGGCGGGTTGCCTCTGGCTCTCCTGTATAAGGCGGTTAATACGATGGATTCCATGCTGGGCTATAAAAACGAGCGATATTTGCATTTTGGCACCGCGGCAGCCAGGCTTGACGACCTGGCCAACTGGCTGCCGGCCAGGCTTTCTATACCTGTCATGCTGCTGTCGGCCGCACTGTTGCGCCTTGATACGGCAAGTGCCTGGAAAGCGGTAAGGCTTGACGGCCGCAAGCACCAGAGCCCAAACAGCGGGCTGCCGGAGGCGCTCTTTGCCGGAGCGTTAGGGATTACACTGGGAGGGGAAAGCCGCTATGGCGGCCGCCTTGTGCAGCGGCCGCCGCTCTGGTCGGCCGGCCGCGCCGCGGAACCGGCCGACATCCGGAGCGCAGTACGGCTGATGCGCCTGACCTCACTGCTTTTCCTGCTTGCCGGACTGCTGGTTCAAGTACTGTTGCAGCGAGGCGGAAAACTGTTATAATAAATAGAAGGCAAATAAGGAGCTTTTAATGGCCGATAAAAATTATCCTGAGGCTGAATCTCCGACCCATGGCGGCGATATCATCTCAGCCGCATGTTTTGCGGGGTTGGCACCGGACATGATTCTGGACTTCAGCTCCAGCATCAATCCGCTTGGCCCGCCCCCTGGTTTGTATGATTTTTTAGAGCAGAACCTGCCGGCCATAACACGCTATCCCGACCCGCTGGCCCGGCGGCTTTGTGCTGCCATTAAGGCTCACTACCGGCCTGATGCCGATTTTGTCCCTGGAAACGGCGCCGCGGAGCTTATTTTTTTGCTCCTGCGCGCTCTTAGTCCGCGCACGGTGCTGCTTCCCGCCCCCACCTTTTCCCTTTATGAGCGGGCGGCACAGTCAGCCGGCAGCCGGCTTATTTTTCACCAGCTGACGGCAGAGAGCCGATTTCGCCTGGAACACAGCCGCTTTTGCACCGCTGTCCGGGAGTGGCGACCGGAACTTGTATTTCTTTGCCATCCCAATAACCCGACCGGTGAATTGCTGGAAAGAGAGCAGCTGCTGGCAATCGCCAAGGAAGTAAATGCAGTCGGCGGCCTGCTTGTGGTTGATGAAGCGTTTTTGGAGTTTCGGGAGGATTACCGCCGGCGCACCTTGCTTGCGGCGGCCAGCCCTGACAATGTGGTGGTGCTGTGCTCACTGACTAAAATGTTTGCCATTCCCGGGCTGCGCTTGGGATTCATGGCGGGCCCGCCGCAAGTCATCAATGCAGTCCGCGCGGTGCGCGACCCGTGGAGCGTTAATGCTCTTGCCCAGTTGGCAGGTGAGTTCGTTCTGGCGCAGGAAGGTTTTGTGGAGAAAAGCGCTGCGGCTGTGTCAGTTTTGGGCAAGGCACTTTTTGAATCGCTTTCCTGTTTGCCGTGGTTGACGGTTTATCAGCCGACAGTTAATTATCTGTTTTTGGAAAGCAGCGCCGCAGCGTCACAAGAACTGCAACGCAAACTGTTATCGTCAGGCATCCTGATCAGGGACTGCAGCAATTTCCGCGGGCTGGATTCAAGACACCTGCGCGTCGCAGTGCGGACGGCGGCGGAAAACGCCCGCCTGGCAGAGGCTCTTGCTTTATTATCATAGAAAAATTCGCAGGTTAATAGCGTGTAATAAAAACGTCGGGGAAAACACAAGGAGGGGGGGCAAGTGAAATTTTTGAGGCCGTGTCCGGCGATGGTCATGCTGCTAGTGTCTACTATTTTGCTGGTATCAGTTCCGGCCTCGGCTGCCTCGCCAACATCGTCCGTCATTACCAGCCGGGAGCGAGCTGTATATATTTCTTTCTCTGCCGGGGAGGGCTGCAAAGAGGCAGCGGCGACTAAGGCCAGGCTGCAGCAAGACGTGCATGCTCTGGAGCATGTTTTCTTGGGCTTGCAAAAAGCAGGCAAGCTGAATAGCCGTTATCCGCTGCTGCTGATCAGGATCAAGTGCCGGCCGGATGATACGAACGGCATTTCGCCGCTCGCTGCAAAACTTTCCTTTACTCCTGCCGTTGCCTTAGTTTCCGCTTTTCCTTCCGGAGGACCCGTCACCGGCGCCTGCCGTACGGAGAGGCTGGGCCGGGCCTACTTGATTGACACGACACTAACTTCTTTTGAGGACTTGCTGGCTCTTGCAATGCTTTTGCCGCGCCTTGGGGAGCAAAGTCCGTCGCTGGCCGTTAAGGATGAAAATGCTCTGACAGAGGTTAAGAATAGTCGGGAATACAAGGCTTTTAGTAAGATGCGCCTGGAGCTTGGCCCTCCGGTAATAGATAGGAGCTCGCAGGAAAATCGAGGGCTACTCCCTGTCTGGGAAGCAGGGGCATATTTTTATCATGTTTATGATCAGGCGGGGAACAAACTATTTGAGCTCAAGCCTATGGACTATTATCTGGCCAGGCCGTCTTGGTCCTTGCCTGCCCCCCGTTTGGTAACCGCAGCTAGCGATACAGAGTTGTATTTCGTTGAGCTGCCGATGAGAAAAACTCATCGCCTTGACCTCACAGCCCTTTTCCCCCAGAGATACCTGCAGATGACGGACCGCATCGCCCTGGCCATAAACCTGCAGGAAAAGCAAATTTACTTTACGTTAGACCGCAATCTGCCGGAAGAATTCTGGCAAACGGAACGCCACACCTATAGTTTTGCCTTAGACACCGGGGAGGTCCGGATTGCTGAGGGAACAGTACCAAGAGAGCCGGATCAGACTCCGGTACAGCCGCCGGCATCCGGACCAGGAGCAGTAACAGAGTTTGTATCTCCTTCTGCGGGGGATGTGTCCTTCGTCCACCGACTTATCAATAATTGGCAGGCCGGCTGGCAGTATGGCCAGCTCAGCCGGCATGAGGGTTATTTGGGTCCCTACTGGGCAGAGCTATTGCCCAAAGACAGCCCGTTAGTGTTTCGACCCGTCGGGCTGGTTACACAAAGCCGCTTTGTCGCTTATGGTTCGCAGACAGAACTGGTTTTATTTGACGTTGTCGGGGAGAGCTATGTTAGCTTAAGCCTAAAGGAATTGCGACCAGCCGATTACACGGAAATCACCGCAGTCAGGTTTGCCCAAAATCCAAGTGCTATGGGAGATAAAATCTATTTTTCCCTGGAGGGACGTAAGGCAACTTTATCTTCTTACGTCTGGGATATTCTGACAAGCAGCGTGAGACAAGTTGAAGAAACCTTAGAAAATAAACTAAATCATGGGTGGCAGGAGTTTCGGCCTGGAGCGGCAAACTATGTGCTGCCTTACGGTAGTTTCCTGCTCACGGGAAATGAAGCCAAAGGCGCAAGTACCGCGTATTATTTGTCCCTTGTGACTGGCGCCTTGTTGTCATTGTCGTCGTGGCTCCTGCTGCTCTTTTTAGCCTATGGTTTACCCTTTGTGTTTGCTCACGCGTTGATTTTTTGGGCCGCGATTAAGCTTAATAGTGCCCGGCTGCTGGTTAGCTTCGGGCCGGCATTGATTACAGTGCTGTTTATTGCCTTCTCTATTCTGGCTATCAGGCTTACCTTGCCCTACGGCGAACTGATTAAAGGGCTGGTTTACCCCTTGCCTTGGTTCTACCGCTTGGGTAGCAGTGCCGGCATGATTTTTATGGCTGGGCTTATCACTGTCGTGACAGCAGTGCTGGCGATCCTTGTTTTTAACAGTGCTCGTACTATGCCTCAGTCGTTTTTCCCAGATGCAAGCGACGCGCACCTGGATAGGAAAAGTATCGTCTTCTCTGCCAGCGCAATCTACGGCCTGGCCGGCGCAATGATAATTTTACTGCTTTTCCTGCTGGCGGCGACAACACTGCCTTACTACCAATGGCCTAAAGGCCTGGATGTCCTGCTTTTCGTAGCCATGGTTTATATTCTTTGTTTGGCGGCAACCTTTTACCTGCTTTGGGCAACCCCGGCTGCCGCGGGGTATCTGGCTGCCGCCGCCGCCTTTTTGGGGGTGGGATATGTTGCCTTTGATAACATTAGCATTATCAGAGTGCTTATTGATTACGAACATTCACTCCCGGCAGCTGTAAGTCAGTTGGCTGTCATGCTGCCATTGACACTGATTTGCATGGTGTACCTGGCTAGAAGGGAACTTGTGCGCCGCAAGCGGATACTGAAATTGCCGGCAGCCATTGTGACGGCGGCCTTGGTGTCCGTTCCGGCCACCGCAGTTATCCTGTATGGCGAACTTTTGCCTTTGCTCATGGGCAGGTTGGGCAACTTCGCCCTTCCGGCTGCTGTCGCTCTGCTTGCCGTAACATTCGTCTCAATGATTGCCGCCTTGGTGCTGGTTTTCATCATTCCCAGCCGGGAACCGGTGCCGGCGAGGGTGATGGCGCCGGCAGCAGCAGCACCGGCTGCTAAAAGGTCTCGGATGCCATTCGGCCTGGCGGTTGCCGGGGTTGCCGCTTTGCTGGTAATTTCCCACTTAGTGCTGGAAAGGTCAGCAGGGTTTTCCCTTTGGAGTTACTTGGGGTGGCTGCTGTTGGCTGCCATTTTCTATTTGGCTGTGGTGCCTGTCTTTTATCTGGGGCGACTTTTAACTGTCCGTTTGGCAAAGATTATTTTTACGCCTGAACGTGTCAGGCAATTGACATGCAAACCGTAGCCGCCGGTTTATGGTCGCGGAAGATCATGACAGAAGGTTGACCTGCTAGCCGAGTGAGCAGGTGTATGTGGCATAGCTAAACATTGCATGGGTGTGCTTATTTTGGGATAGAGTAAGAAAAAACCTGTGTGGTGTATAAATGGCGCTGTTTTGGCAGTTGCTGCCACTGTTTCTGGCCGCCTGGCTGCTGACCCTGCTCATTCCCGTCCGTATAAACATTTTGTTTCTCAGAAAAAATAGAGATGACCTTCTGTCTGTCCGTGTTGACACGTTTTGCTCACTACTGCGCTTGAAGCTGGAAGTGCCGGTGCTCCGGCAGGAAAACGTACTGGACCTGGAGTTGGAGGCGGAGCTGAAGACAGGTGCAGGCAGGCTGCTCAGTGAAGAAGAAAAACGGGTGTCAGGGTCGGAAGTTCTGGAGCAGGTCAGAAAAATCTCTGCTTACCTGCTTCGCCACAGGAGACAGTTTTGGTTTATGGCCCGGCTCTTAGCACGTGCCGTGACAGTGGAAAAGTTTACTCTGCACGTGGCGGGTGGCGCTCGCGACGCTGCACTGACAGGTGTGCTGGCCGGCCTATACTGGACTGTGGCAGGGACACTTGCCTCCCTGGCCGGGCGATGGCTGAAGCTGCGCAGCAGGCCGCAGTTCTTCCTGTCGCCCGATTTCGGGCAGGAACCGACGGCCGCGATTCGTGCTGATACTACTGTCTCACTGTACATCGGGCACTTTGTACTGTTGGGGATAATGCTTGTGAACATTAAAATACGTTAAGGAGTGAAATGCTGCATGGCGGAACACCCCCTCCAGAATCTGATGAAAACAGCAATGGAAAATATTAAGGGCATGGTAGACGTTAATACGATTATTGGCGATCCGGTGGAAACGCAGGACGGCAGTGTCATTATTCCCATTTCCCGGGTTTCTTTCGGGTTTGCGGCCGGCGGCAGTGAATTTGAGAGCGTAGATAATGAGAAAAAGAACGGAGGCAACGGCAGTTTGCCTTTTGGCGGCGGCAGCGGCGGTGGCGTTACCGTTTCGCCAGTGGCTTGCCTGGTAGTGAGCAGCACTGGCCAAGTGCGTATGCTGCCCGTTGACCACCATGCTATGCTTGACCGGCTGATTGACCTTGTGCCGCAACTTGTCAGCCAGTTGCAGGCCATGACCGGTAAAAACAAACCGCCTGTGCACCGTAATTGTCAGATTTAGCAAACGCCCCCGGGCGTTTTTTTAATAAGCGCTGTTTTACATATTCGCTGCCCGCAGGGAATAAAGATTAACCAGGGTTTTTGTCAGGAGGCTTGCAGTGTGCGAATTGTTCTGGTAATTATTCTGGCTTTGCTGCTGTTTCTGCCGGCAAGCGCTGCCCACAGCCTGGCTCCTCCCAGGCTTACAGCCCGGTCAGCGCTGCTGCTTGACCAGGCAACCGGCCGGATTCTTTACAGCAAAAACGCCCATGAAAAATTGCCGATGGCCAGTACCACCAAAATCATGACGGCCATTTTAGCGTTGGAGTCAGGAAGAATGTCTGAGACTGTCAGCGTGAGTGAGCATGCGGTAAGTATCGGCGGCTCGTCGGTCTACCTGGAGCCGGGCGAGAAAAAGACGCTAGAGGAACTGGTGTGGGGGCTTCTGCTGCGCTCCGGCAATGACGCGGCAGTGGCCATTGCCGAACATTTGTCGGGCAGTACAGAAGAATTTGCTGTGGAGATGACCCGCCGTGCCGCCCAGCTGGGGGCGAGACAGACAAAATTCAGCAACCCGCACGGGTTGCACCAGGAAGAGCATTATACTACCGCCTATGACCTGGCACTATTGGCGGCTCATGCCATGTCCCTGCCCAAATTCAGGGAAATAGCGGCTGCCAGGGAAAAAAAGATTTCCTGGCATGACCGCCCGGCCGGCCGCCTGCTGCGTAACCAGAACAAGCTGCTGGTGATGTATGAAGGCGCCGAGGGCATCAAAACCGGATGGACCACCCCGGCAGGCCGCTGTTTTGCCGGTGCAACCTCGAGAAAGGGCTGGCGGCTGGTAGGAGTGGTCTTAAACGCTCCTCAAATGTGGGAAGACATGATAAAACTGTTTGACTTCGGCTATCAATACTACCGCTGGCAAACTGTGATTCAGGCGGGGCAGCACCTGAAAAGCGCCGCCGTTGTTCGTGGTGTCCGCGATCGCGTGACGCTGGTAGCAGGAAGTGAGGCCGGTATGCCGCTGAAAGAAGATGAGTCAGCTTATCTGCGTTTTCAATTTAACGTCCGGGAGCCGCTGAAGGCGCCGCTGAGGACGGGGGGGAAAGCAGGAGAACTGCAGATTTTCTTTGGGAAGACCATGGTCAGGTCGATTCCCCTGCTGGCGGGCGAGGATGTGGCAAGAAAAGGGCCGGGTCATTTCCTGCGCAGTTTTCTGCAAACCTTTATACGCTTCGCTTCCGTCCCGGGGTAATTTTACAATGGTGGTGCCGGCATGATCAACACAGTATGGTTTGTTTTAATGTTTACCGGGTTGGTGGTGTCCGCCCTGACCGGCAGAGCGGAAGAGATAACCGGTGCCGTTTTTGCATCGGCTGAGAAAGCGGTCGCTGTCGGAATTTCTTTGCTCAGCATCATGACTTTCTGGTTTGGGATGATGAAGGTGGTGGAGGAAAGCGGCTTGCTGGACCGGATGTTCAGGCTGCTGCGGCCTCTGGCCCGCTTTCTTTTTCCCCGGCTGCCTGATGAGCACCCGGTTACGCGTTCCATCCTGATGAACATGAGCGCCAATGTGTTAGGAATGGGCAGCGCAGCTACTCCATTCGGATTGAAAGCCATGCAGGAGTTACAGGAACTAAACAAAGACAAGGAAACTGCCAGTGACGAGATGTGTACTTTTTTGCTGGTGAACACTTCCAGTGTCACTTTGGTGCCGATGACCGTCGTGGCATTAAGGGCTGCCAGCGGGTCACTCAACCCTGCGGAAATTATCGGCACTACCATAATTGCTACCTGTTGTTCAACAATTGTGGCTATTGTCCTGGACAGGGTTTTCCGGCCTTTTTCCCGTTAAAGTCCTGGATGGGGGGAGGAAATAGATGTTGCAGGTGAGCGTCACTACTTTTGCCGCCTGGATTATCCCGTTGTTTTTGCTTACCGGCCTGGTCTGTGCTTATCAAAAAAAAGTCGCGGTCTTTGACACTTTTGTCGATGGTGCCAAAGAGGGATTTCCCACCTTTGTCAGGCTGATACCTTTCCTGGTGGCGATGCTGGTGGCCATTGGGGTATTGCGCGCCTCCGGGGCGCTTGAACTGCTGCTTGGACTGCTGATGCCGCTGCTGACGGTGTTCAACATCCCGCCGGAAATTGTGCCGCTGGCCCTGATGCGGCCGCTGTCCGGCAGTGGTTCGCTGGCACTGACTACGGAAATCCTGCAGACCAGCGGGCCGGATTCACTAATCGGGCGGATTGCTTCCACCATGCAGGGCAGCACTGATACGACCCTGTTCGTGCTTACGCTATACTTCGGCTCGGTGGGGATCCGCCAGACCAGACATGTTCTGCCGGTAGGGCTGTTTGCCGATCTGGCCGGGTTTATTGCGGCTGTAATAGTATGCAAACTTGTTTTCGCTTAAGGCCAGCTAACAGTCCTTTACTACTGATACCTGCTGTAGTATACTTTTGACATGGATTTTTAAGACAGCGGGTGAGAAATATGGTGGAAAGTTGGCGGCAGCCGTACCTGAGAACTTTGCCGGCTGTTGACGTGGTTGTGGGCATTTATCAGCGGACAGCCGCCATAAATTATCCTCATCATCTCCTGGTGCGGGGGGCACAGGAAATCGTGGATTCATTGCGGCAACAAATCCTGGAGGCCGCCGGGGAACAGCTGCTGGCGGGGCTGGCCGTGACGCCGGAAGAAGTGGCCGTACGCCTTGACACCTGGCTGCATACTTTGGCCGGACCTGCGTTGCGCCGGGTAATTAACGCAACCGGCACCATTTTGCATACCAATCTGGGAAGGGCAACGCTGGCGCCGGCAGCGAGACAAGCTGTCCTGGCCGCAGCCGGTTATTGCAACCTGGAACAGGATTTGCGTGAAGGAAAGCGCGGCTCCAGGCACGATTTGGTGGAGAAGCTGCTGCTGTGCCTGACCGGCGCCGAAGCAGCCTGCGTGGTGAACAACAACGCGGCGGCGGTATTGCTTTGTCTGAACACGCTGGCCGCCGGCAGGAAAGTAATCGTTTCCCGTGGCGAACTGGTAGAAATAGGGGGCAGTTTTCGTATCCCGGAGGTCATGAAGGCGAGCGGTGCGCGCCTGGTGGAAGTGGGGACAACCAACAAAACACGTCTTTCTGATTACAGTGAGGCAATTGATGATGAGACGGCGTTGCTCCTGAAAGTTCATACCAGCAATTATCGGATAATCGGTTTTACCTCAGCCGTGGACGTTGCTGAGTTGGCGTATTTGTCCGGCAAATGTGGGGTTCCGCTGATGGAAGACTTGGGCAGCGGCCTGCTGGTGGACCTCGGGCCTTACGGACTGGGCGGGGAGCCACTGGTCGCGGAGCGGGTTGCCGCCGGGGTTGACTTGCTGACAATGAGCGGGGACAAGCTGCTGGGCGGGCCGCAGGCCGGACTGATCCTAGGACGGAGGGAATTGGTGGCGCGTATCCGGAAAAATCAGCTGATGCGGGCATTGCGGCCTGATAAACTGACCCTGGCCGCCTTGGAGGCGACATTGCGTATTTACCTGTCAGGAGAGCCGCTGCGGGAGGTCCCGGTGCTGGCCATGCTTACTGTGCCTCCGGAAACTTTGCGGCGGCGGGCTGAGCGATTGGCGGAGACGGTGCGCCGTTCTTCCGCAGGCAAGCTGGCGGCCAGTGTTCGTGAAGAGCGCTCGTTTGTCGGCGGCGGGGCCATGCCGGAAGCAAGGCTTCCCACTTTTGTGGTGGCAATTCCCTTGCGTGGTGAGGCCGGAACGGAATGGCTGCGCCGGTTACGCCAGGGTTCGCCTCCGCTTCTGGGCAGGGTGCAGGACAGCACCCTGTTGCTTGACCTGCGGACCGTGGCGGAGGATGAGGAGGAAGAGGTGGTCCGTTGTCTGCTTATGTGATTGTCGGCACGGCGGGACATGTGGACCACGGCAAAACGGCGCTGATTAGAGCACTGACCGGCGTTGACACTGACCGTCTGCGGGAGGAACAGGAACGCGGCATTTCTATTGAACTGGGGTTTGCTCCTTTTCGTCTGCCTAGCGGCCGCCTCGCCGGCGTGATCGACGTTCCTGGGCATGAGAAATTTATCCATAATATGCTGGCCGGTATCGGCGGTATTGACCTTGTGCTGCTGCTGGTGGACGTTATGGAGGGTGTGATGCCGCAGACCAGGGAGCATGTAGAGATTATGCAGCTGTTGCGGATTCCCAGGGGCGTGGTGGTGCTGGCCAAGATTGACCTGGCGGAGGACCCGGATTGGCTTGACCTGGTAGAGGAAGAGGTGCGGGAAAGTCTTTCCGGCACTTTCCTGGAAAGCGCTCCTTATGTCCGCGTTTCTGCGCTGACCGGCGAAGGGCTGGCCGAACTGCGTAAAGTGATTGACACGCTGACCGGCGAAGTGCCTGAGAGGGATAAAAATGCCCCGTTGCGCCTTCCGGTAGACCGCGTCTTCAGTATGACCGGCTTCGGTACGGTGGTAACGGGAACCTTGCTTGCCGGTCGGATTATTGTAGGCGAAAATGTGCAAATCCTGCCACTCGGCAGGCAGGCACGGATACGGCAACTCCAGGTATATGGGGAGGAAGTTACAGAAGCGGTGGCTGGCATGCGTGTGGCTGTCAACCTTTCCGGGGTGGAAAGGGAGGCATTGGAGCGTGGCAGCGTGCTGGCCAGGCCCGGATTCCTGACGTCCGTAACCCTGTTGGATGCGCGGCTTTTTTTGCTGGCCGGCGCAGGGAAAGCAATGAAAAATATGACCCGTGTCCACGTTTATCTTGGCACCGGAAGAACGGTAGGCCGAGTCGTCCTGGTTGACTGCGAGGAGTTGGCGCCGGGCGGCGCTGCCCTGGTCCAGTTGCGCCTCGAAAAACCACTTGTTGCTTACCGGGGTGACCGTTTCATCATCCGGTCTTACTCACCAATGACGACTATTGGCGGCGGAGTGGTGCTGCAGGCCGGTATCCGGCGCTTGAAACGCTTTAAAGAAGAGGTGCTGGCGGACCTTGAGGCTTTGGAAAAAGGCGATCCGGCCGCCCCGTTGCTGCAGCGTCTCCGCCGGGAGGCGGTAGTCTCCTTAAAGACGCTGGAAAAAGAGGCCGGACTCCCCTTAGAGCAGTTGCGCCAGCTGCTGGAACGCCTGGAGAGGGAACGACTGCTGGAGCGGGTGGGGGAGTTGCTTGCGGATGGTACCGCGACGCAGGAATGGCGGGAAAAAATCATGGCGGTACTTACTTTTTTTCACAATACGAATCGTCTGTCAGCCGGTATGTCTAGGGCAGAACTGAAAGCAAGCCTGCCCAAAAATGTACCGCAAAAAGTATATGACTACCTGCTGACCGATCTGGAAAAGGCTTTGAAAATAACAGTTTGTGAGGATTTGGTGGCTGCTTTCGGACATCGTCCCGAACCCGACGCCAAGGAAACTGAGCAACTGGTGCGAATCGAGCGGTTGTACCGGGAGAAGGGTTTTACACCGCCTACTTTCCGTGAGATGACGGAGCAAACAGGGTTAAAAGCCGGCCATGCCGAAAGCCTGGTCAATTACCTGGCCTTGCAGGGCCGGCTGGTCCGCCTTGATGACGAGTTGGCCCTGCACCATGATTTTTTCGTCCGTGCCCGTGAATTGCTGTGTGACCATTTTCAGAAAAACAGAACGTTGTCAGCAGCTGATTTTCGCACCAAACTGGGAACAAGCAGAAAATTTGTCCTGCCATTGCTGGAAAAGTTTGATCACCTGAAAATGACAAGGCGCCAGGGGTTGGAGCGCGTACCGTGGCGCCTTGGTCCTGACTTTTGCGCGGAGGTGCAGAGAAATGACGGCGAATAAACCTGTCAGCCTAACCAGCTTGGCTAAAAGCGGCGGCGGGTGAGCGGTAAAACTGCCCCCCGGGGCGCTGGCACAGGTGCTGTGCCAATTACCGCAAGTACGGGACCAGAATCTGTTGGTAGGCTTTGAATCATTTGCCGATGCGGCTGTCTACCGTCTGAGCGATGAACTGGCTCTGGTGCAAACACTTGATTTCTTTACCCCGGTGGTTGACGATCCCTATCTTTTCGGCCAGATTGCCGCCGCCAACGCCCTTTCCGACGTCTACGCTGCCGGTGCCAGGCCGCTGACGGCTTTGAACATCGTATGTTTTCCTTCGCGGACCCTGGGGATGGAGGTCTTAAAAGTAATTCTGCAGGGTGGCGCCGACAAGGTGCTTGAGGCTGGAGCACTCGTAGTGGGCGGTCACAGTGTGGAAGACAGTGAGCCAAAATACGGGCTGGCGGTCACCGGGATAGTCCGCCCTGACCTTCTTGTGACCAACAGCGGCGCGAGACCTGGCGACTTGCTTGTACTAACCAAGCCAATCGGAACCGGTTTGCTGCTGATGGCAAATAAGGCGGAGATGGCGGCTGCAGGCGAATTGGAGGCGGCTGTCAACTCCATGAAAGAATTGAACCGTTGTGCTGCCGAAGCGATGCTGGTTGCAAGTGCTCATGCCGCTACAGACATTACCGGATTTGGCTTGCTGGGACATGCCCGGGAACTGGCGCTGGCAAGTAAGGTCGGCCTGGAGATAAGTTTTGGCAAAGTGCCGGTTCTGCCTGGCGCTCTCCGGGCGGCAGCCATGGGGCTGGTTCCTGCGGGCACCTACGCCAACCTCGATTATGTGCAGCAGGGCCTGGTGGTTATAAACGAAAAAGTGGTCGGAGAGCAGGCGCTTGATGTGCTGTGTGACCCGCAAACGTCAGGGGGGCTGCTGATCGTGGTACCACCTGAAAAAGAACAAACATTGCTTGCCGAGCTCGGGCGGCGGCAGACAACAGCAGCGGTTATCGGCCGGGTCCTGCCCGGACCTGCAGGCCAGATCCGGCTGGTTCCGTAGGGTATATACGAAGCTGGTTACTGAATGTCTTTCCCGGGGAAGATATTCATATCTTAGCAGTAGATTGCTGTAATGCAGGAAGGAGAAAAATAATGTGCGGATTTGTGGCCCTGTGGCGTAAAAGCGGCAGTTTCCCGCTGTCGGCCGGTGCCGAAGCTGCCGCTGCACTTCGGCACCGCGGCCCTGACGACGAGGGACAGGCGGAGTTTGGTCACGCCGCGCTCTTTTTCAGGCGGCTGGCCGTCATTGACCTGTCGGAGCGCGGTCGCCAGCCGATGTATAACGAAGACGGAACGCTTTGTATGGTCTTTAACGGTGAAATCTATAATTTCAGGTTGCTGCGCGAGGAACTGCGGCAAAAAGGCCATCTGTTTAAAAGTGAGAGCGACAGCGAAGTTATTTTGCACCTTTATGAAGAAGAAGGCGAGTACTGTGTCAGGCGATTGCGCGGCATGTTTGCCTTCTGCCTTTACGACGGCCGCCGCCGGCTTTTTTTTGGGGCTCGTGACCGCTTTGGCATTAAACCTCTTTACTGCCTGGAAAACGAGCATTACCTGGTGCTGGCCTCGGAGGCCAAGGCTTTCCTGGAACTGCCCGGGTTTACCCCGAAAGTTAATGAAGGGGCTTTACCACACTACCTTACCTTTCAGTATGTACCAGAACCGGAAACCATGCTGGCCGGAGTACGGAAAATTCCGCCGGCACACTCCTTTGTCTGGCAGGCAGGACACCTGGAAACCAAACGTTACTGGCAGGCGGAGTTCTCGCCGCAGGAGCGGCCGCTTCAGGAATTCATTGAAGGGACTCAAACCGTGCTGCGAGAGGCGGTCCGGCTTCACACCCAGGCGGATGTACCTTGGGGAGCTTTTTTGTCTGGAGGTATTGACTCTACGGTAGTAGCGGCCCTTTTACGGGAAAGCGGGCCAGTGTCCACTTTCAGTGTCGGCTACGCCGATGAGGCGTACAGTGAGTTGGCAGAAGCCCGGGAGACTGCACGTTACCTGGAAACAGACCACGAAGAATATGTGATAGAGGCCAGCGAGCTATGGAATCACCTGCCGCAACTGGTATGGCACCTGGATGACCCTGTGGCCGACCCGGCGGCAATGGCGCTGTTTTTTGTGGCCCGCCTGGCACGCCGCAAGATTACTGTTACCCTTTCGGGTGAAGGTGCTGACGAGGTGTTCGGTGGCTACGCCATCTACCGTGAACCGCAGGCGCTGAAATATATGGACTGGCTGCCGCGGCCGCTGCTTGAGATGTGGCGCTTGTTGCCTGATTTTGTGCGCGGCAGGAATTACCTGCGTCGGGCGGCGACACCGCTTGAGCAGCGCTATTTTGGCAACGCCCTGATTTTCACGGAAGAGGAGAAACGTCTGCTTCTGAAAAAGAACTCTTTTTCACCGGCCGCAGAAATAACACGGCCGTTTTACCACCAGGCGGAAGCATATGACGATGTGACTAAGATGCAATACCTTGACCTCCATACCTGGATGCTGGGTGATATCCTGGTTAAGGCGGATAAAATGACCATGGCCAACTCGCTGGAACTGCGTGTTCCGTATCTGGATCACCATGTTTTTGAGTTTGCCGCCACCATTCCTACAAAATATAAAATACGCGCCGGCATGACCAAATACGTGCTGCGCCAGGCTTTTAAAGACGAGGTGCCTGCCGCTGTGGTCCGGCGGCAAAAGCGTGGCTTCCCGGTGCCGACTCGCGTTTGGTTGCGTGATGCTCTGTTCAAGGAGGCGCAGTCGGTTCTTGACGACCCGGCACTGAGGGAATATTTTTCACCCTTGTACTTAAAAAAACTGCTTGCCGAACACAAAGAAGGCAGGGCGGACAACAGCCGCAAGATCTGGGCACTGCTGATTTTTGCCCTGTGGATGGAGCGTTTTACAGGGAAAAGTACTTCTTTTGTCACAAAAAGTTCATCTTTTCGCTTTTCACCGATGATATAATAAGTTCGTAGCAGTTGTACCTGAAGCCAAAGGAGCGGAGGCGGTGCAAGCCCAGATTGCCGTCAAAAATCTCGCAAAAACATACCACTGCCGCAAGCTTTTTTACGACCTTTCCTTTCTTGTTAAGAATAACACTGTTTTCGCCGTGATTGGTCACAATGGTGTCGGGAAAACCACGTTGCTAAGGGTCATCTGTAATCTTGTTCCTGCGACCTCCGGGTGTGTCGAGATTACCGTGGGTGACCGGTTGCTCAGCGCTGCGGAGCGGCGGGCCGCGCTCGGCCTTGTTTCGCCGGAATTGGAACTGTACGGCGAGTTGAGCGCCTTTGAAAACCTGGAGTTTTTCTCCGGTGTTCGCGGGATAGTTTTCAACAGGGAAAAGGCGCGGGAGATACTGGAGTATGTGGGACTGAAGGGACGCGGTCATGACCTTGTTTCCACCTTTTCTTCAGGCATGATGCAGCGACTAAAATTTGCGCATGCCCTATTCCATGACCCCCAAATCTTGGTTTTGGACGAGCCTGCCTCGAATATGGACGGCGAAGGTGTGGCCCTTGTCAGGGAAGTGATCCGTCATCAGCGGGAGCGCGGTATAGTAATCATGGCTACTAACGAGCAAAGAGAGGCGTCTTATGCGGACCAGACACTTTCTCTTGCTTAAGCGCAGCTGCGCCGTTTTGCAGAAGGACCTGCGCGTGGAATTTCGTACCCGTTATGCCTACAACACTTTAATGATGTTTGCCGTTACGGTCCTGGTGACGGTCAGTTTTTCAGTAGGCGGCATGATCCTGGAAAGCGAGATCGCCGCTGCCCTGCTCTGGATTATCCTGTTCTTTTCGGCAATGGCCGGCTTGTCTCGCACCTTTGTGCAGGAAGAGGAGTCGGGAACGGTTGTGGCGTTGAAGTTGGCCGCTGACCCGGAGCCGGTTTATCTGGGCAAGCTGCTGTTCAATATTGTGGTGCTGTTTAGTATTGCCGCCGTGGTAGTACCTTTGTTTCTGATCATGCTTAACCTCTCCGTGGCTATGCCGCTTTCCTTTGTGCTGGTGGTGCTGCTTGGCTGCCTGGGTCTAGCCGGAGCCAGTACTATCCTGGCCGCTATTGTGGCCAAAGCTGCAGTTAAGGGCGCTTTGCTGACGGTACTTGCTTTTCCTGTCTTGCTGCCGCTGTTGATTGGTGCTATTAGCGCCACCCGCTCAACATTGGCTGGGGTGCCCTTGGAGGTCCTGCGCCCTGACCTTGGGCTGTTGCTGTTCTACAACGGCATGATGGTGACGGCTTCGCTCCTGCTTTTTGATTATGTCTGGAACGAGTAGTTTTGCTGGATAATGGCCCGTTAACACCGGGCAACAAAGGAGCGGGGCAGCATGTTTTGGCAAATTATGCTTGGCATTTGGATGGCTGGGGTGATCGCTGCCTCGTTCCTGATGATCCGGCCGATCCAAGGACTCGGGGAATTAGGGCGGATCTTTATTTATCATGTACCGGCGGCTTGGGTGGCGGTGCTCGCTTACCTGATGGCTATGGCCAACTCCGCCTGTTACTTGCGCAGCAGAGATTTGCGGTTCGACCGGCAGGCCCTGGTTAATGCCGAGTTGGGAACGGTCTTTTGCCTGTTGGCGACCGTGACAGGCGCCGTCTGGTCCAAAGCCGCCTGGGGCTGGTACTGGAACTGGGATCCGCGGCAGACTTCCATATTTGTCTTGCTTTTGATTTACGGAGCGTATTTTGTCTTGCGAAATGCAATTCCCGATATTGACAGGAGAGCACGCCTGGCTGCGGTGTATGCTATCCTGGCTTTTCTGACAGTACCATTCCTGGTTTTTGTCGTCCCGCGCGCATACGCTTCACTGCACCCGGATCTGGCAATGGTTAATGTTGTGCAACGACGCCTGGAAATGGATCTGCCTATGCTGCTGGTGTTTCTGGCTTCCCTTGCCGGATTTACCGGACTTTATTTCTGGCTCTACAAGGTGCAGGTCAGCCTGGAAAACCTGCTCTGCGAACAGACTGTCAGGGAGGAATTGCGGTGAGTGAGTTGAATTTCGTTCTGGCTGTGACCCTGATTACCTGGACCGGTCTCTTCCTCTACATTTTACGCGTTGACCTTAAGGTGAGGGAGGCCAACCGTCGTGAAAAGGTATGACAAAATTATCCTCCTGCTGCTGCTGCTTGTATTTGGCGCGGGTTCTTATTACACTTTTTCCGGAGCGCTGAATCCATACGTTTCTTTTGGTTATGCTGATGCTGTTGCCCGTTTCGTGCAAATCAAAGGGGCTCCTGTTGACGGGACGCTGGTTCCGGATGAAAGCGGTGGTTTTACCTTTCGGATGAATGATCTGGAGGGAGGCACAGCCATTGTCTATCATGCAGGAGAAATGCCTCCCGACCTGATGGACGCTGATAACATTGTAGTGGCAGGCCGTTTTGACGGGAGCGGGAATTTTAACGCCCAACGCATTCTCGTTCAGTGCCCGACGAGGTACCAAGCGGAGCAGGCACAAAGGTAACCGGTTGGAGTAACAGCTCAGATGACGGTTTAAAAGCAGTTGTATCTGCCGGTGAGTTGACACTTTTGGAGGGAGAATTTTGACCAGTGAAGATTCAGGGCTGCCGGAACGCCCCCCTTCTCCCGGCATTCCGTACCGCCAGATCCTCAACTTCCTCAGCTCAATGCAACTAGGCATTATTTTGCTGTTGCTGTTAGCCGTAATTTCTGTTTTTGCCACCTTGCGGCCCATGGAAGAAGCGATTGAGCATATTTACACCTCATGGTGGTTTATCGGCATTATGTCGTTTACGGCCCTGAACCTGCTGCTCTGCACTGTGGAGCGCAGCGATTTCCTTTACCGCCAAGCCTTCAGGCCAAACCTGCAGCTATCGGCTGAGGCGATAAAAAAAATGCCTGTCAGTCGCATGATTAAATTAAAAAGAATTGAAGCTGACCCGCTTTCCGGCGCCAGGGCGGCGTTTAGGGCAGGCGGTCTGGCCGTCAGGATTGTCGATGGTCCAAGTGGTCCGCTGTTGTTTGGAGAAAAAGGGCGACTCGGCTACTTTGGTTCCATTGTTACCCATCTTAGCTTGCTCCTGATCCTGTTTGGCGCCATGTATGGGGCGCTGACCGGCTTTGAAACGGGAGGCGCCGGTATGTCCGGCGGTTCTTTTTTCGTTCCCGAAGGCAATTTCCGGGTCAATATCCACGAGGTAAAAATGGAGTACCTGGACGAGGAGGGCAAGGTACGTCCACGGGCGAAAAGCAATGTTTCAGTAACCCGCCGCGGTGAGGAAATCGGGCGTCAGCTTGTTTCCATCAACATACCGCTGCGTTTTGAAGGCACTGCTATTTACCATTCCACTTTTCTCTGGGTTGCCCACCTGACGGTTACCGACCCGCAAACCGGGCGAACTACGGGGCCGCTAAAGCTGTTGCCGGTACGTGGGCTCTATGCCGAAGGCATTTTTCAGGCAGCAAGGCCAGGCAACCTGCGGCGGGAACTGCCACCCAACACTTACTATTTTCTGGAAGACAAAGGTCTTTACCTCCTTGCGAGACAGTTCGTCCCCGACTTTTTAACGGTGAGCGCTGAGCGGGGGCTGGTGTCGCGCAGTTATAAGCCCAATCGTCCGGTACTTTCATATTACATTCTCGTCGAAGGTGGCCCGACCCCCCGCTGGGACCTGCTGGAGTTAGGTGTGCCAAAAGTAGTGGAAACAGTGGCCGGACCAGTGCAGCTTGAGCTAAGCGGCTTCGAAAATGCGGCGGTGTACAGCATAGCCAGGAATTTGGGACGCCCGTATCTTTTTGCCGGCGCGATGCTGCTGCTGGCCGGTATGTATCTCAGCTTTTTTCTCGTTCCCCGCCGCTTCTATGCTGTCCTTGACGGCAACGGCACGACGCTGGCAGTTGGCGGCCGCGGTTACCGCAACAAGCTGCTTGTTGAGCAGGTTATGGAGCGCATAGAGTCGTATCTTCAGCAAAAGGAAGGAAATTAAAGATGCCGGCTTTAATAGAAGTTGCCCCGGCCGCTCTGTTTGTGGAAAATCTCTTTTTCCGCCTGGCGACAGCTGCTTTCCTGGTGGCCACTACCGGCTACATCCTGAACCTGGCAGGCAAAAAAGAATGGGGGAGCTTTGCCTCTCAGGCTTTAAGGATTGCTTTTGTTTTGCAGACGGCCTTCCTGGCTATACGCGGCATAAACGTGGAGCGCGTACCGTTTGTTGGTCACTATGAGTTCGGCAACCTGTTCATCTGGGGAACGGTACTGGTTTATCTCTGGACGGAATGGCGTCAGAAGGATAGATACTATGCAGTGGGCGCTTTTTTGCTGCCACTGGTATTGCTCTACGTCATTTATGTCAACCTCCCGCTGGTGAATCCCGTTCATCGGCCGTTGCCTCTGGTGCTGCGCTACCCGTTGTGGCTTAACATTCATGTGAGCACGTCCGTGTTAGGATATGCCGGCTTTTCCCTGGCTTTTGCTCTGGCGCTGATGTGGCTGTTGCGTGCGGCGCTGGAACATAAAAAAAATGCCGGTCAGGTTCCGCTTATTTTCAGGGCTGTCTTTCAGGTGCTGCCCCAGCCAAGAGCCTTGGAGGACTATATGTATTCAGCTTCTTCCTTTGGTTTTCTTTTTCAGACGGCGATGATTGTCTCCGGCTCAATTTGGGCTGACGCTTCCTGGGGCCGTTACTGGGGCTGGGACCCTAAGGAGATGTGGTCGCTGATTACCTGGTTTGTGTTTGCCGTTTACCTGCATGCCCGCTTTACACAAGGTTGGACCGGCTTTCGCACCGTAGCTCTGGTGGCGGTGGGCTGGATGACAATGATGTTTACCTGGCTTGGAGTGGCCTGGCTGCTTCCCGGGATCCACTCTTTTGGTTAAAACGGGAACTGACTTAACCGTTGGGAAATGAGTAACTTATAGCTCGGAGGAAACTGTGACAGGAATAGTTGTTATCGGCATAAATCATAAAACTGCTGCCGTCGATCTGAGGGAGAAGCTCTCCTTTACAGAAAACCAACTGGCCCGTTTCTTTGAGTTATGTAAGGAGCGCGGCGAAATTTTGCATTGTGTGGTCCTTTCTACCTGCAACCGTACGGAAGTGTATGTTGCCGGCCGGGATGAGGAAGCGTCAGGTCAGGCGGTGACGGAGATGCTGGCTGCTGTTAAGGGAGTTGACGCAGACGACGTTCGTTCCGGTCTCTATATTTACGTGCGGGAAAAGGCGGTGGAACACCTGTTCTGTGTTACAGCCGGACTCGACTCCATGATTCTTGGCGAAACGCAGATTCTAGGGCAGGTAAAAGAAGCATACAACAAGGCGTGTGCTGCCGGTATGGCCGGCAGCGTTTTCCACGTTCTTTTCCGGCAGGCGATAACTGCTGCCAAACGTGTGCAAACTGAAACAGGCATCAACCAGAAAGCGGCATCGATTTCCTATGCGGCTGTAGAACTGGCGAAAAAAATCTTTGGGCGCTTACAAGACCATACTGTGATGGTACTTGGCGCCGGCAAGATGAGTGAACTGACATTGCGCCATCTTTATGATCAGGGCGCCAGGCGCGTAATTGTCGTCAACCGTACCAAAGCACACGCCGACCAGTTGGCAGCCAGTTTTGGCGGTATTTCGGAATACTATGAAAAACGGCGTGAGTGCCTGATTAAGGCTGATATCGTGATCTCATCCACACGTGCGCCGCATTTTGTGTTGGGCAAGGAAGAGATGTCCCAGGTAATGCGCCTGCGCTGCGGCCGCCCCCTTTTCTTAATAGATATTGCTGTGCCACGCGATGTGGACCCGCGGGTTAAAGAGCTGGAAAATGTTTTCCTTTTTAACATCGACGATTTGCAGGAAGTCGTCACCGCCAATTTAAGAGAGCGTAAGCAGGAGGCTGAAAGAGCAAGACAGATCTTGCGGCAGGAAATCAACGAGTTTCAGGTTTGGGTTAAAACTCAGGAGGTTGTACCGCTGATTGCGGCATTGCGACAGAAAGCGGAAGCCATCCGCCAGGCTGAGCTGGGGATAACCATTAAAAGACTGTCGAATTTAAGTGAAAAAGAAAAAAAGCACATTGATAACCTGACGCGGGCCATCGTCAACCGCATCTTGCGCGAACCGCTGCTGCGAATAAAGGAAGTTGCCCTTGATGACAACAGCGACACATTTGTTGATTTGCTTTGTCATCTGTTTAACTTGAAAAATGAGGCGCCAGAAATTTCCCGTACCGGCCGGCAGGTACCAGAGTCCGGTGCAGAAGCAGGACACTCATGACCCGCTATATTCCCTTGATGCTAAGAGTGCAGGACAAGCTTTGCCTGGTGGTGGGCGGCGGCAGCGTGGCCGCCAGAAAAACAGGCATATTGCTGGGATACGGTGCCACTGTCCTGATCGTCAGTCCGGAACTCATACCGTCCCTGCAGGAACTGGAAAAACAGGGGCGCATCGGCTGGCTGGCCAGACCTTACAGTACGGAAGCACTGGACGGAGTGTTCCTGGTTGTCGCCGCTGCCGGGGATTCCACCGTTAACAGGCAAGTAGCCGCAGACTGCGAGAGGTGCGGAGTGCCTGTTAATGTTGTCGACGCGCCGGAACTCTGTACGTTTATCGTGCCAGCGGTTGTAAAGCGCGGAGAGCTGCTCATTGCTGTTTCCACAGCCGGAGCCTCGCCTGCCCTGGCCCGGCGTATCCGGGAAGAGCTGGAAAAGCAGTTTGACGAGACCTATAGTATTTTGTTGGCAGCGCTGAAGGTGGCACGTGACTATGTCAGGCAAAATATTCCAGACCCGGTGCGCCGGAAAGCGGTGTTGACCGCCCTGGCTGACGCCGACCTGCTTTCTGTTCTGGAAGAAGGAGGAACTGCCGCGCTGTCTGCCTCTATCAATATAATTATTGGAGGTACCGATGCCAAGGGAAGCGATTGTCGTCGGCAGCCGTGATTCAGAGTTGGCTTTGATTCAGGCTAATTATGTAATAGCGGCCCTGCAAGAAAAATTTCCTGCTGTTGACTTTCCGTTAAAAAAAATTAAAACAGAAGGGGACAGGTTATTGGAGGTGGCGCTGGCCAAAATCGGCGGCAAAGGCCTGTTTGTCAAGGAAATTGAAAATGCCTTGCTGGCGGGTGAAATTGACCTGGCCGTTCACAGCATGAAAGACGTTCCTGCCGTTATTCCTGCCGGGCTGACTATCGCGGCGGTAACTGAACGGGAAGACCCCAGGGACTGTTTCATCGCGCTTGACGGTAAAAGCGGGTTGATGGACCTGCAGCCAGGCGCGGTAGTCGGGACTTCGTCCCTGCGCCGAACGGCGCAGCTGCTGGCCTTGCGTCCTGACCTGCGAATCATCTCGCTGCGCGGAAACCTGCAAACCCGTTTCCGTAAACTGCAGGAGATGGCCCTTGACGGCATTGTCCTGGCCTATGCCGGTGTGTCAAGGCTGGGGTGGGCGGACCGGATAGCGGAAATATTCGGTTTTGACAACTGTCTTCCGGCAGCCGGGCAGGGGGCGCTCGGCATTGAAACGCGGCTTGACGATGAGCGAACCAATAGGGTCGCCAAATTTCTTGACAATAAAGCAGCCCGGGCCGCGGTGACTTCTGAACGCGCGCTGCTGCGGCGGCTGGAGGGCGGCTGCCAGGTTCCCGTTGGCGCTTACGCCCGGCTTGTGGACGGAGGGACGCTTGTGCTGGACGGCAAAGTCTGCAGCCTGGACGGGAAATGGGTAGTACACGGGCAACTGGGTGGCAAGGTAAACGAGGCGGCGGCGATTGGTGAACAGCTGGCCGAAACGCTGTTGCGGCAAGGTGCCGCGGAAATCTTATGTCAGGTGAGACAGGGGTTTTCCAGGCATGACTAAGACGGGAATAGTCTATCTGGTTGGCGCAGGTCCGGGAGACCCCGGACTGATTACCGTTAAAGGCCTGGACTGTATCAAACGGGCAGAAGTCCTCGTCTATGACCGGCTGGCCGGCAAGCGCCTGTTAAGTTACGCTTCCGCAGCTTGCGAGATGATTTATGTAGGCAAAATGCCAGACCGCCACACACTGCGGCAGGAGGAGATCAACCAGCTGCTGCTGAAGAAGGCGTTGGAGGGCCGTGTTGTCACCCGTCTGAAGGGGGGAGACCCTTACGTTTTTGGACGAGGCGGCGAGGAAGCGGAATCACTGGCCAGAAATAACGTGCCCTTCGAAATAGTTCCCGGCGTTACTTCCGCAATCGCTGTGCCGGCTTATGCCGGAATCCCGGTTACCCACCGTGGGGTTGCCTCCAGTTTTGCTGTGATTACCGGTCACGAGGACCCAACCAAGGATGAGTCCTCGATTGCCTGGGAGAAGATCGCTACTGCGCATGGGACTCTTGTCTTCCTGATGGGTGCGGGCAATCTGCCCCTAATTGCAAGCAAACTGCAGCGTTACGGGCGCCCGGCCTCTACCCCGGTGGCGCTAATCCGCTGGGGAACGCGCCCGGAGCAGCGCACCCTGACCGGGACACTGGCGTCAATCGTGCGAGAGGCAGAGGGGGGAGGTTTTACTTCACCAGCCATTATCGTGGTCGGGGAAGTCGTGACTTTGCGCGAGACGCTGTCCTGGTTTGAGAAAAAACCGCTGTTTGGCAAGCGGGTGGTGGTCACGCGCTCCCGTGAACAGGCAGGCAGTCTGTCGGAACGCATCGAGGCACTGGGCGGAGAGGCATTCGAATTTCCGGCCATCGCCATCGCCGAACCGGAAGATTTTGCTCCGCTTGACGAAGCCATCAGCCGGGCAGAGACCTATGACTGGCTGATTTTTACCAGCGTCAACGGTGTCGATGCTTTTTTCGCACGCCTGCGCCGGCAGGGCCGTGACATTCGTAATCTGAAAGGCGCCAGGCTCTGTGCTATCGGCCCGAAAACGAAGGAGCGCCTGGAGGCACTGTGCCTGAACGTGGAATACGTGCCGGAGGAGTACCGTGCCGAAGCGGTGCTGGAGGGGCTGAAAGGAAAGCTGAGGTCCGGCGAGCGGGTGCTGCTGCCGCGCGCCGATATAGCCCGGCAGATACTGCCAGACACTCTGCGGAGCATGGGGGCGGAGGTGGATAACATTATTGTCTACCGCACCGTGCGCGGTGGCGGTGACGCGAGGTTGCTGCGCGAGCTGCTGGAGAAGAAAATGATTCATTATATAACCTTTACCAGTTCCTCCACGGTCAGAAATTTTGTTGAAACTTTTAATTACCCCAGCCTTCACTCCTTGCTGAAGGGCGTCAGGCTGGTCAGTATCGGCCCTGTCACCTCACAGGCGGCCCGCGATTTGGGGCTGGCAATCGCCATTGAAGCGGCGGAATACACCATTGACGGCCTGATGGATGTTTTGATAAGGGAGAGGGAACAAAATGATTAGTGTCACCAAACTGCTGTGCGGCGCGGAGCACTTCGGTGACAGCTTGCGTTATGGCGAGCAATCCCGGGGGGCGGTACACGGCACATCACACGGTGCCGGGCCGGTTGTAGTCTGGAACTCGACCAGGACTTGCAACATGAAGTGTATCCACTGTTATATGGAATCTGAGCCTGTCCGCTACGAGAATGAACTTAGCACGGCCGAGGCTAGAAAGTTTATTGACGACTTGGTCGAGTTCAAGGTGCCGGTCATCCTTTTTTCAGGCGGCGAACCGCTGATTCGCCCGGACTTCTTTGACTTGGCCCGCTACGCGGCGCGCCGGGGTTTGCGGGTGACCATCTCGACCAACGGAACGCTGATTGACCGGGAAACGGCGCGTCAGATCAAAAAAATCGGCGTCGGTTACGTGGGTATCAGCCTGGATGGCGTCGGCGCCAAAAACGATGAGTTTCGGAAAATGCCGGGCGCTTTTGACAAAGCGCTGGCCGGGATCCGTAATTGCCTGGAAATAGGACAGCGCGTTGGTTTGCGCTTTACGATCAACCGGCATAACTACGGGGAAATGGAAAATATTTTCACCTTAATCGAGGAAGAAGGCATCCCGCGGGTTTGCTTCTATCACCTGGTGTACTCCGGACGCGGCTCGGAAATGATCAGGGAAGACGTTACTCTGGAGGAAAGCCGCCACGCCATGGACCTGATTATTGACAAAACACTCTGTTTTGCCGCCAGGGGACTGGATAAGGAGGTCCTGACCGTGGATAACCATGCTGACGGCGTCTATCTCTACCTGCGCATGATAGAGGAAGACCCCGGCCGTGCCGCTAAAGTATGGGACCTGCTGCGCAACAACGGCGGCAACCGTACCGGCATTGCCATCGGTCAGGTTGACAACCAGGGGTTTGTCCACGCCGACCAGTTTACCCAGAACCATACCTTCGGCAGCGTCCGGGAGCGCAAGTTCGGCGAGATCTGGACCGACTGCAGCAACCCCATCCTGGCGGGGCTGAAGGATCGCAAACCGCTGCTCAAGGGCCGCTGCGCCGCCTGCAAGTGGCTTGCAGTCTGCAACGGCAATTTCCGGGCCCGGGCCGAGGCGGTTACCGGAGACTTCTGGGAGTCGGATCCGGCGTGTTATCTGACTGACGAAGAAATCGGAATCGTAACAGGCTGTTGATAAGCGGCGCATCTCTTCGTCGCTGCGGGAACCCCTTGCTCCTCGACCTGCTTGCTTCTGAACAGCCTGCGGCTTGCACCGGAGCGTGAAAATACCGCAACCCACTGTTTTATCAGGCGTTAAATAGAAGGATGAAAATAAACCGTGTTTTTGATCCACCTGTAGGGCACGGCATGCCGTGCCCGCATTTTAGGGAGGTGTTTGTGATGGAATTTCCTGTAGTCAGGCCGCGGCGCTTGCGTGCGAGCGAAGCGATGAGGCGTTTGGTGCGGGAGACGGATCTGCTGCCCCGCGATTTCGTCTATCCGCTCTTTGTCACAAACGGGGTAAATATTAAAAATCCAATTGTTTCTATGCCCGATATTTACCAGATGTCGACAGACAATATCCTGAAAGAAGGGGAAGAGTGTCTGAAACTGGGAATCCCTGCCGTGATTCTCTTTGGTATACCCGCCTACAAGGATGAAAAAGGTTCTTCAGGCTATGACCCGGAGGAGGCGGTGCAAAAAGCGGTGGCTGCCCTGAAAAAAGAATACCCGGAGCTGATCGTGATTACCGACGTCTGCCTGTGCGAGTATACCAGTCACGGGCATTGCGGCCTGGTGGCTGACGGCGAGGTGCAAAACGACCCGACGCTCGGTCTTCTGGCTAAAGCAGCACTTTCCCATGCCCGAGCCGGAGCGGACATCGTAGCCCCGTCAGATATGATGGACGGGCGTGTGCGGGCAATCCGCTCCACTCTTGATGAGCATGGTTTTTCCCATCTGCCGGTTCTTTCCTACGCGGCTAAATATGCCTCCGCTTTTTACGGACCGTTCCGGGAAGCTGCCGGTTCTGCGCCGCAATTTGGCGACCGGCGCTCCTATCAGATGGACCCGGGCAATGTGCGGGAAGCGTTGAAGGAAATTGAACAGGACCTGGCGGAAGGCGCCGACATGGTGATGGTTAAGCCGGCTCTTGCCTACCTTGATGTGATCAGGACGGTCAAGGAGTCTACTAACGTGCCGGTCGCTGCCTATAACGTTTCCGGTGAGTATGCCATGGTTAAGGCGGCAGCACAAAAAGGCTGGGTCGACGAGCGAAAAATAGCTCTGGAAATGCTGACCGGCATAAAGCGGGCTGGTGCCGACTTCATTTTAAGCTATTTTGCGAAGCAGGCAGTAAAGTGGCTGAAGGAGGGAAATATTTGATTATTTCCTGGAACACAACCAGGGAGTGCCATCTAAAATGCAAACACTGTTACCGGGACGCCGGGACCAGGGAGCAAAGCGAGCTTTCGTTCAGTGAAGGGCGGGAACTGATTGCGGAAATTGCCAAAGCCGGCTTTAAAATACTGATTCTTTCCGGCGGTGAACCGCTGCTGCGGGAAGATATCTTTGACCTGACCTCCTGTGCCAAAGAGGCGGGCTTGCGACCTGTGTTCGGGACCACCGGCACCACCATAACTCCCAAAGTGGCCGAACGGCTTAAAAAGGCCGGCGCTGCCTGCATCGGCATTTCACTGGACAGCGCCGAACCTGCCATACACGAAGAGCTTCGCCAGGTTCCCGGCTCTTTTGCCGCCGCCATCGAAGGGATGAATAACTGTCGGGCTGTAGGACTGCCCTTCCAGGTGCATACTACGGTGATGGAACAAAACTACGCCGAGTTCGAGGCGATTACTGACCTGGCCGTGGAGCTAGGCGCTGCCTCCCACCATATTTTTTTCCTGGTGCCGGCTGGCCGGGCCAAGGATATTGAAACCGAGGCGCTGCGCGAAAAGCAGTACGAACAATTGCTGCACCGGATTTTAATAAAACAGCGTCAGGCAGACATCGAGTTAAAGCCTACCTGCGCACCGCAATTTATGCGTGTTGCCCGTCAGCTTGGAATGAAGATGAGATTTACCCGCGGCTGCCTGGCCGGCACCGCTTATTGCTGTATTCTCCCGGACGGTGAGGTTCATCCCTGCCCTTACCTCCCGGCCAGGGTCGGCAATGTCCGCAAGATGCCGTTTTCGGAAATCTGGCGGACGGCAGAAATGTTTCAGCAGTTGCGCAGCGACCGGTTCGGTGGCAAATGCGGCACTTGCAACCATAAGGATGTGTGCGGCGGCTGCCGGGCGCGCGCCTACTATTACACCGGAGGGGACTTCATGGCCGAGGACCCGTGGTGCCTGTACCGGAGAGGATTGAGCAATGATGCATAAGCATGCTGCTGACAACCTTTCTGCCGTTGACAGGGAACTGCTCAATTTTATCCAAATGGACTTCCCCAGGACTACGCGTCCCTTTGCAGAAATAGGCCGGCAGCTTGGCCTTTCTGAGGCGGAGGTGCTCAATCGCGTGCAGACGCTGAAGGCTGCCGGCGTCATCCGCCGCATCGGTGGCATCTTTGCTTCACAGAAAATGGGATTTGCCTCTACCCTAGTGGCAATGCAGGTGGAGGAGGCGAAACTTGAGGAAGTAGCAACGGTTGTCAACAGCTATGACGGGGTGACACATAATTATGCACGGCGGCACAAATTTAACCTTTGGTTTACGCTGGTAGCACCATCGGACGAAGAACTGCAACAAATTCTGAGCGAGGTTGAAGAACTGCCGGGAGTTGTTGCTTTACGTAACCTGCCGGCAGTCAGGGTGTTTAAAATCGGCGTGAAGTTCAACCTGAACAGGGGAAACCGCAATGCGCCTTACTAAGCTGGATAAGAAAATAATAGCCCGCCTGCAGGGGGACCTGCCGCTTTGTCCTGCTCCGTACGCCGCCGTGGCGGAGGAAGCGGGCATCACTGAAACGGAGCTGCTGCAAAAAATAGAAGCCTATTTGGATTCCGGAATACTGCGACGCATGGGAACAATTTTGCGCCACCACCAGGCAGGCTTTACCGCTAACGCCATCTGCGCCTGGAAGGTGCCGCAGGGGAAGATAGCAGAGGCGGGGCGAGTATTTGCTACGTTCCCCCAGACTTCCCACGTTTACCAACGACCGACTTATCCGGATTGGCCCTATAGTCTGTTTACAATGCTGCACGGCCGTAGCGACGAGGAACTGGAAATGACCGCCCGGGAAATGTCGGCGAGTACCGGCCTCACCGACTACGCCCTGTTGCACAGCACCCGTGAGTTCAAAAAGACCAGCATGAACTATTTCCCTTGCTAAAGACCGTGGAAGGTAAGACAGCGCCCCGCTTCAATACTTTGCTTTAGTACGGATGGCGGCATGTATAATAAGCAAGAAGTTAAACGAGAACGGAGAATGCTTAAATGTTTGAAAGGTCCAGGCAACTGTTTGCCGAGGCAAAGGAACTGCTGCCCGGAGGCGTGAACAGTCCGGTACGGGCTTTCCGTTCAGTGGGGATGTCTCCGGTTTTTGTGACGCATGGCTCGGGCTCCCGTGTTTTCGATGTTGACGGGAACGAGTACGTGGACTATGTGTGTTCCTGGGGACCGCTGATTCTTGGGCACGCCCATCCGCACATCGTCAGGGCGGTACAGGAGGCGGCCGCGCTTGGCACCAGCTTTGGCGCTCCGACAGAGCTGGAAACACAAATGGCCCGTCTCGTTGTCGAAGCTGTACCCTCTATGGAAATGGTCAGGATGGTCAATTCCGGGACAGAAGCGGTCATCAGTTCCCTGCGGCTGGCCCGGGCCTATACCGGCCGCAGCGTGATAGTCAAGTTTGCCGGCTGTTATCACGGTCATAGTGACAGCTTGCTGGTTAAGGCAGGCTCAGGTGTGGCCACGCTCGGGCTGCCGGACAGCCCCGGGGTAACTCCCGGTACGGCCGGCGACACCCTGACCATTCAGTTTAACGACTTGGCCGCCGTCCAGGAACTGTTCGCCCGCCGGGGGGAGGAAATAGCTGCCGTGATTGTTGAGCCGGTGGCCGGCAACATGGGGCTGGTGCCGCCGCTGCCTGGTTTTCTTGAGGGCTTGCGGGCACTAACCAGCCAGTACGGGGCGCTGCTCATTTTTGACGAAGTGATGACCGGCTTCCGTGTATCTTACGGCGGGGCGCAGGCCCTGTTTGGCATAACTCCCGATCTGACCACCCTGGGCAAGGTCATTGGCGGAGGGCTGCCGGTTGGCGCTTACGGCGGCAGGAGGGAAATCATGGAGCTCGTTGCTCCTGCCGGGCCGGTTTACCAAGCCGGAACACTGTCCGGCAATCCATTGGCCATGACTGCCGGCATAAAAATGCTGACCATTCTGCGGGAGCCGGGGGTTTACGGCTGCCTGGAGAGAAAAGCGGCTGACCTTGCCGCCGGTTTGGCCATGCTTGCCGGCAGGCATGGTGTGGAAACCTGCCAAAAGCGCGTTGGCTCCATGTTCTGTCTGTACTTTACAGGTGATGACGTATACGATTACCCGACGGCACTGACCTCCAATATTTTGCGGTTTGCGACCTATTACAGGATAATGCTGGAAAACGGTGTCTATCTCGCTCCTTCTCAGTTTGAAGCCGGCTTTGTTTCGCTGGCCCACAGCGCAGAGGACATCGGGCAAACACTCCAAGCGGCGGACAAGGCTTTTGCAGCCGCAGCCGCCGTTTTGGCCTGAGCTTTTGCCAATGATATTATGCACCTCTCCGTTTTTCTCCCCTGACTTGACTCAAACATATGTTTGTGCTATATTGGAGAAAAATGGCATAGAGGAGTGGGGAAATAATGCTGGCCAGAGTAACCGGCTGTACGGTCGCCGGGATTGAGGGGAAGATGGTCGAGGTAGAGGTGTTTCTTTCCTCACAGTTGCCAAGCTTTGATATAGTTGGTCTTCCAGATACTGCGGTCCGTGAAGCCAGGGACAGGGTCAGGGCTGCTATTAAAAACAGCTCCCTGGAGTTCCCCAGACAGCGTGTTGTGGTTAATCTGGCTCCGGCTGACTTAAAAAAAGAGGGGCCACAGCTTGACTTGGCCCTGGCGTGTGGTGTTTTGCTGGCCTCAAGCCAGTTGCGCATCACTGAAAACTGTCTCGCCGTACTTGGAGAATTGGCGCTTGACGGTACACTCCGCCCGGTGCGCGGTGTATTATCGATGGTGCTTGCCGCCCGTGAGGCCGGACTAAAGAAAATACTGCTGCCCCTTGGGAACGCAGCTGAAGGTTCGCTCGTCGGAAACATAGAAGTGCTGCCTGCCTGCTCCCTGAGCGATGCCGTCAATATTTTGCACGGCGGCCGGACACCGGCTTTGCCGCCGCCGCTGATGGAAGTGTTTAATTCGCCAACTGTCGATTTATCTCAGGTAAAGGGACAGGAAGGAGGCAAACGGGCCCTGGAAATAGCCGCTGCCGGCGGCCATAACATATTAATGAGCGGCCCGCCAGGTGCCGGGAAAACGATGCTGGCACGCTGTCTGCCGTCCATCCTGCCGCCTTTAAGTGAGGCAGAATCACTGGAGACTACAAAAATTTACAGCGCTGCCGGGCAGCTGAAAGATCAACATCCAATGATTACTCAGCGTCCGTTTCGTAATCTTCATCATACTGTAACAGAGGCGGCGCTTTGCGGCGGCGGTAAATATGCACGCCCCGGAGAAGTGAGTCTAGCTCACAACGGTGTCCTTTTCCTGGACGAGTTGCCGGAGTTTCAGCGCGAAGCTCTGGAAGCACTGCGTCAGCCGCTTGAGCTGGGCGAAATCACTGTCACCCGGTTGCAGGCAGCATACACATACCCGGCCCGTTTCATGCTGGTTGCTTCTATGAACCCCTGTCCGTGCGGCTTGCTCTCAGATCCTGCCGCGGAGTGTACCTGCAGCTACGGGCAGCTGCAGCGCTACCGGCAGAAACTTTCCGGACCGCTGCTTGACCGCTTTGACCTGTTTATGGAAGTGCCGCGGTTGCGCTTCGAGGAGGTAACCCGCACCGAGCCGGCTGAACCATCCGCAACAATAAAAGCTAGGGTGGCGGCGGCGCGACTGAGGCAGCAGCAGCGCTTCGGACGGGCTCAACTGTCCTGCAACGCCGAAATGGGGCCGCAACAGGTGACAGAGTACTGCCAGACGGATTCCGCCGGCCGCGACTTGCTGCGTCACGCCTTTCAGCGCCTGCACCTTAGCGGCCGCGCTTATAACCGCATTCTGAAAGTAGCACGCACTATCGCCGACCTTGACGGCAAGGAACAAATCACCTCCCGCCACCTGGCGGAAGCCATAGGCTATCGCCGGATGAACGGGTCGGGTTAAAGCGGCAACAGGACATTGTAAGGTAATTATGTCAAAAATAGGCATGATGGATGGTTGTGCAATGCCTGTGACGGTTGCCGGAAAAAATAAGAGGAGTTGATACCAGTCTATCGGGGAAGATGTTCACGCTCAATTACAGGCAGGAATTGACCAGTCAAATGAAATGGTATCTCAGGGTTACTTGATATTTGATCAGAACTTTAATGCTCATGTTACAGAAAAATATCTCTATAAAATAAGAACTGCCTTATTGTCTAACGAAGAATTAAATCCAGCAGTTTCTGGTGTTTATGTGAACGAAAATGAGATTAGAATACTTGCCGCATCAATATTTCCGAAGACTGTGTACGGCAGGCAAGATGGGACTACTGACGTACATGTGTCACCCATGATTATCCCGAGTTCTACATGTATAGTTTTAGTGCTTCGGATTTGCACCTTATCTATAGCAACGGAGGGATTTTATGAGCATTTGGCAAGCCATAGCTAGCTTAAATGTGGTTTTAGTGGTAGTAGCCAGTGTTTATTTTATAATTAGACCGCCGGGAGAAAAAACAGAAAGAGTATATAAATATGGAAGCACAATATTACTACTGATAGCATTGTTAATTTGGAACCTTATGGACTAAGTCCTTCGAATGTAACCGTTTACCCAGTGAGTTCCAGGAGTTTGGTTCTCACCGACTCATCAATTGAAAAGCCTCTTACAGTAGCCGAAACTGCGGAACGCTTTAACACAACACCCACAACGGTTCAGACTGAGGCTTTCCCGCTTTGCCGGACATAACTGAGTGTGATTCGCTCGCCTTTTCATAGAATTGCTTGAAATTTTGTGACTAGCCGGTATTTATGCTGCTTTACAATTATTGTATTTCCAGAGGATAGATGCCGGAGTCATATAGTTTAGGCTTTGGTGCCGACGCTTGCGGTTGTAGAATATCTCTATATACTCAAAAATAGCTCTCCGGGCTTCTTCCCTAGTCCTGAACTTTCGCAAATGGATCAACTCGTTTTTGATCGTGCTGAAAAAGGTCTCTGCAGCGGCGTTGTCGTAGCAGTTGCCCTTGCGGCTCATGCTGCAAAGCATACCGTACTTGGCCAGTATAGCTTGATAATCCTTGCTGCAGTACTGGACCCCACGATCCGAATGGTGGATAAGGCCTACCTACGGATGGCCGATGCGTTTAAATGGCGTTTGTAAGCGCCTGGATGGCTAAATCGCGTGTCATTGTGCTGGCAACTGCCCAACCAACGATCTGCTTATGGAAGAGGTCTTTCACCGTCGCTAGATAGTCCCAGCCATCCTCGGTCCCAATATAGCTGATATCACAGACCCAGACCGCATTGGGCTTATCCACCTTGAAGTTCTGATTCAATAGGTTTTCTGCGACGGGTAGGTTATGCTTGGAATTAGTCGTTGCCTTGAATTTCCTAGGCCTTTTGGAATGGATGTTGTTAGCATTCGTAAATCGGTAGACCCGTTTGCGGCTGCAGGGTCGAGCCTCTTTAACGTCCCTGTGGACCTTGTCCAAGCCGTAGATACCGCCACTCTCTTGATGGCTTTTCTTAATGAGCTCAAGCAATTTGGCATCCTCCTGCTCCCGCTTGCTGGGCAAACGGTTCAACCAAGCATAATAGCTGCTCCGCGACACATTAAGTGATTGGCACATCTTCTCCACCGGAAGTTCGGAGCTATGACCCTTGATGAACGGGTATATCATCACTTCTGGGGCGGTGTTGCGAAGATGGCCGTAGCCTTTTTTAGGATGGTCACCGTCTTTTCCAGATCCACCACGCGGCGGTTAGCCGCCTTCAACTCCGCCTCTAATTCTATAATCCGTACTTTGTCAGGCCTCTGCCTTGTCTTTTGCTGATCAAGCCATCGGTAGACGGTTTGTTCACTTATCCCCAGGTCTTTCGCCACACTGGCGCCGCTCCGCCCGTTGTCCAACACTAAGCGGACAACGCCATCCTTGAACTCCTTGTTATACCGCTTTTCTGTCTTTGCCATTTATCTCGCCCCCCACAAGAGTATTTTATCTGTAAGCGTCAAACTGTTCACACCTTGCAGGGGCTTAACGGCGGATAGTATAACCGCACTACAAAAAACTACCTGTCTCAAGAGAGCCGGGATCGAATCTATTGCTGTACCCTGCAAATCCGCGGCAAAGTATCGGACCAGGGAAGCAGAGCGTCCAGAACACTCTTATCCTGGACATCCATATCCGGCAGTTTTTCAAAGAGATAGGTAAGGTATGTACTGGCATGCTATTTGTGTTGGTTGCCAAAAGCGTGGGTTCGGGAGTATTCTTAACATAAATTTAAGGCAAATTTAACATAATATTTACATATAATGGTTGCCTTAAAGGGAGTTGCTGATATAAAATGGTTATACGAGAATAACCAGAGGTGAGCATTATTAGCAGGAATATCCCCAGGATGGCTTTAGACCTGATCCTTCGCCGCCTGCCTGAAACGAATGGCTATTTTCATCCTTACAATCACACATCGCTATTGAACAAAGTCAGGCGGGCACTCGCTTCCGGCACACCGGTCGGGCTTGTGTTCCTGGATATTAAGCAGTTCCATGAAATCTTGCAGTTCCGGGGTTCAGCGACTGCGAACCGCATACTGTTGCTGCTCGAGGGAACTCTGCAGCAAAAACTTGCCGAGGTATTGCCCGTTGACCGCTTTTTGGCCGCAGAGCATCTGTGGGCCGATGACTTTGTAATTCTGTTGACCCTTCAAAAGACATTCCCGCAGGAATGTCTTTTTGACTGGGCTTTGGCTTTTCGTTCATCTCTCAAGGAAGAACTGCACAACAGGCTGGAGCAGCTGGCAGGCTGCCCGGTCGACCTGCATCTGGGCTGTTCTGTAATTGAGCCTGATGATAGTCCAACAGATGACCTCAGGCTGTATAACGCGCTGCGGGAAGCTCAGAGAGTAGCCAAAGGAACACTTGGTTTGGATGTCTTAAAATACAAAAAAGAGTTTCTGGAAATACTCGATAACAAGCAGCTGAATACCCTTTACCAGCCAATCGTTTCACTCTCGTCCGGTGAAATTCTGGGCTGGGAGGCGCTTACCCGCGGACCGGAAAACAGCTACTTCACCCGGCCTGACATCATTTTTAAGTTCGCCGAAGAACTGGGTTTGCTGTTTGCCATGGAAAAGGTCTGTCGTGAAAAAGCACTCAGCAGCATCGGTGAGTTGGGTCCGGAGCAAAAACTCTTTTTAAATGTCCATCCGCGGACTATGAGCGACCCCAACTTCGTTAAAGGCGAAACGCTGCAGATACTGCATAACCACGGCCTGGTCCCGCGCAACATTGTGTTCGAAATTACGGAGCGACACAGCATTAAAGATTTCATCTCTTTTAAGCAGATTATTGAAAACTACCGAAGCCAGGGGTATCGTATTGCTATTGACGATGTGGGGGCCGGTTTTTCCGGTTTACAGACAATTGCCGAGATTCGGCCGGATTTCATTAAAATTGATATGTCACTTGTTCGGAACATTGACAGTAATTTGAGCAGGCAGTCAGTAGTAGCCGCCCTGAAAAGTCTGGCAGAGAATATCAACTGCAAGATTATTGCAGAGGGGATCGAAAGCCAAAATGAGCTAAATGCACTGCTGTTAAAGGGCGTGCACTATGCTCAGGGCTATTACCTTGCCCGCCCCCGGTTTCCTAAACCGACTGTTGCCGGTAATATAATTACTTATATCCGCCACCGGAAAATTACTGATCTTACCAGCCGGGGCCGTTACTTGTGTATTGGGGATCTTGCCGTGTCGGTACCGGTGGTCGGAGAAGAAACACCTGTAGCAACCGTCAAAGAGCTGCTCGATGCCTCCAGGCAAGTCGACAGCAGTCTGGTGGTGCTCAAAGGCCAGCAGACCGTTGGGCTGGTAATGCGACACAACCTTCATCGGGTACTGAGCTCCCAGTATGGAGTGCCTCTCTATTACCAGCGCCCGGTAGCAAAGATAATGGACCAGGCTCCGTTGGTCCTGGATGGTCATACAGTTTTGGAGCTGGCAGCGGAATTGGCACTGAGCCGTGACCAAGACAAACTGTATGATGATCTCGTGGTTGTGGATACCAACGGAGTCCTGATCGGAGTCGTTTCTATTCAAAGGCTGCTCGAAACCCTAACCCGGATGCAAATAGAATTTGCCAAAGGAACCAATCCTTTGACCGGCCTGCCCGGTAATTTGGCCATCGGGGAAGAGTTGTCCAGAAGAGCCCGTTACGAGCCTTTCAGCAGCGTAATCTATATTGACCTGGATGGCTTTAAGTGCTATAACGACACCTTTGGGTTCAAACACGGCGACCAGATGATTGTACTGCTCTCCAAAATAATTTTGCACTGCACCCGCAAGTATGGCGGCGAAGAAGATTTTATCGGGCACATCGGCGGCGACGATCTGATTGTAATTACCACGCCGGAATGCGAAGAGCTAATCGGCAGGCAAATTATTAAGATGTTCGACCGCCTGGTCAGTCGTTGCTTTCCTGTCGAGGACCAGTCCCGGAGAACATTTTACGGTTACGACCGATACGGCACACAAAGATGGTTGCCCTTGACCTCTGTCACACTGGTCGTAATTGAATGCCGGAATCAAGGAGATTATGGGTCACTGGCAGAGACGGCCGCCCAGCTGAAGAAGTACGCTAAGGCAACTCCGGGTAGCAATTGTGTGCGGGACAGGCGCGCAAAAAGTTTGGAGTAAGCCGTAGCTGCTATCCCAAAATGTCCAGAGAATGTCCGTATCCCCAACCTGACGTCTATTCGGTCCCGGGGAACCCGCACTTCTGCCTCACCAAATCTTGACTTCACCGTCTTTGGATAATACCCATTCCTGCTGTTACCGGTGTTATCGCCAGCATTATCATTTTTTGAGTAACCGAGATGTGCATCAATTTCCGCTTCGAAAACTTGCTGCAATGTGTCTTTGAAAATGTCGCGCAACTTCACATGGACTTCCTCAACCGAGGTACACTCTTTGGCCAACTCGTGGATTAATTTTTGTCCTTTGTTTTGCATAAATGGTCAACTCCTTTGTGGTAGTATTTCCCATTTACACAAAATTATTTACGGTTTCGGCGACTATCGTCCTTCTGTTTCCTGCCATCGCTTTTGCTCAGCCGATCACGGTGACTATGAACGGACACCCCCTGGAAATGGAAGCGCCCCCAATCGTCCAGGGCGGAAGGACGCTCGTTCCTCTGCGTGCCATTTTCGAGACCTTGGGAGCAACAATCTGGTGGGATGCCAAGGCACAGACAATAACCGGCAGCAGAGGCGACAGGACAGTCATCCTGATCATTGGGAACCGGCAGGCCACGGTGAACGGCAACATCGTCCCCCTGGACGTACCGCCTGCTGTCATCGGCGGCAGGACAATGGTGCCTGTCCGGTTCATCGCGGACGGCCTCGGCGCAAGGGCGACCTGGGACGCCCGACTGAGAACGGTATCTGTGACAACAGACGGGGCTATCCCCGCTGCGCCCGCACCCCCGGCTATCGCTGCCAGGCAGGCGGTTGTCACCGGAGTAACGGACGGCGGTACAATCCGCGTTAACATCGGCGGACAATCCGAGTCAGTGCGGCTTATCGGCATCGACACGCCGGAAACGCGGCATCCGGAACGCGGCGTTGAACCGTTTGGCCCCGAAGCTGCCGCGTTCACAAAACAACTGGACGGCAGAACCGTCTGGCTGGGGCTTGACGTGCAGGAGCGCGATCGGTTCAGGCGGTTATTGGCCTACGTCTGGACGGATATGCCTGCAACAGTCAACAGGGATGCGATCAAAAGGCTCATGTTTAATGCCTGCTTGCTGTCCGAGGGGTTAGCCCAAGTAGCCACGTTCTCGCCGAATGTTCGTTATGTTGAGTATTTCACGGCACTGCAAAAAGAGGCTCAGGCCGCCGGCAGGGGCCTGTGGCGGACAACGGCTGATGCACCTGCCCAGCCAGGTACACTAAGGATAACCCACTTCACAGAAACCGTGGAACAGAGCGGTCGGGCGAGTGTAACCGTTCAGGGCAGACCGCATACGGAGTATTTTTATTACGGTCACATACAAAACCGGGCCAAGCAGGGCCAGCGGCCTTGAGCCTAAAAATTCCGGCGCTGACGGCAGGGTTCAGTGGTCGTGGACCGTGGGCAGACTGACGCCCCCCGGTTCATGGCCGATTGACATACGCGGCGGCGGCGAAAGTGTCCGGGTTCACTTCACGGTGCGGTAGGGGGCTGTTCTTTAAGAACAACGCAAAGCCGCCGGCAAGGGCTGACAGTGGTTTTTGCGTTACTTGGATTGCCAAAAGTGACTTTAAATGCGCAAACATGAGTATTCCTGCGGCATCCGGCCAGCAATCCTGTGACATCCGGCCAGAGTTCTTGTCACATCCGGCCACAGTTCTT
>QLUR01000023.1 GCA_018725565.1 Bacillota bacterium
GTGGCTGTCTCTGGCACACCCGGGCTAGCCGTCACCCGCCCGATGAACTGGTCTTGCGCCAAATTTGCTTGCTTTGCCAGCGTCACCGCTCCATCTAGCAATCCTGTCGTCGACAATCCCGTGGCATTCGTCAACACAACCGCCGACGGCGTGCCCAGGTTGGGTGTGGTTAGCGTCGGCGACGTCGCTCTCGCCAGCCCGCCCGTGCCTGTGGCCGCCGCCTCGCCCAACGTATTCACCATTGCGCTAACAGTTGTATCATCCAGAACAGTCCGCGCTGCCGCCGTAATGGTGGCTGTCTCTGGTACACCCGGGCTAGCCGTCACCCGCCCGATAAACTGGTCTTGCGCCAAATTTGCTTGCTTGGCCAGCGTCACCGCCGCATCCAACAGGCCCGTCGTCGGCAGTCCGGTGGCATTTGTGAGAACAAGTGCAGAGGGCGTACCCAGTGCGGGCGTCGTCAAAACCGGCGCTGTCAAAGTTTTATTTGTTAGCGTTTGTGCGCCGGTTAGTGTAACAAGTGTGTCTGCTGTCGGAATCGTAACTGTGCCGCCCCCAGTGGGGAATATCAATATATGCGTTGAACCGGTATCGCCATCGACCAATCGGATTCGGTCGGCGGCAGTCGGAAAACTCAGCGCCTTTTGGTTTGTGGCTGGCGCTACTGGACTATCTGTTTCATTGAATATCACAGTTGCAGTCATGATATGTATAAATCTCCAATGACAACCAAATTTCCGGCAATTGTATATGGGCCATAGACAATCATTTGATAGCCATTCGGTATCGTAAGCGTCGCTCCACTTTGTACCGTCGTCTTGACAAACATGCCGTAACTATCTAGCCGGTCAAGCGCCGCTTGTAGTGTAGCGGTTACGGAAAGAAGTAGAAACTTCCAATTAGTCGTCACCGCCGTCAGGGTAGAACCGCCGCTATCCGTTCCGGCATGTGTATGTACAGTCAAATTGCTTGTTGTTGTAGTGGCGCTACTGCCACCACTAACGGCCAGTCCAGCCGGTAAGTCTGTCGGCGCATAGATAGCCGCTGCCTTACGTCCAATGTTCTGCACGGCTATCGAAGCGCCTGCCTTTATCGTCTGCCCGCCTGTGTTGGAAAACTGATATTCTTGACGGCCAACCAGAATCCGATTGTTGCCCAAGTAGACACCATTCTCTACTCGCACGTTACGTCTGAACGTGCTGCTCAGAGTAGCGGCAAGCCCCTGAGTAGCTAAGTTGCTTTGGGTCGAATAGAACAAGTTGGAAGGCATTAGAGTTCGTCCGTCCGTGTCAATTGCAGCAGCGTCAGCACGCTATTCCAACCGAAGTTCTTGATAGTATGTGCCGACTGAATACACATATACGTCCGGTCTTGCGCCAGTTGGCTATCGTGCAGTATCCAATTCAAGCCTCGCACTGTTCCCGCTCGAATGGTATCCCCCTGCGTTGCTAATTCTACTACAGCGTCATAGGGACGGCGCATTTGATAATAACGCTTGGTTGCTCCTGCCAAAGCCGCTGTAACGTCGGCATAGATATACGGGCCCACCTTGACTTTGCGCCCTGTCGTATAGGTAGTCGGGAAAATAGCAATATCTCTTGCTTCGCTGGTTGGCGGTCGCCACGTTAGTTCTATCTGGCCCACCGTAGGCACGGGCATTTTGTTTATCTCAACGTGCGCTGCGCTGGTACGAGTCAATTCACTGTCCTCCAACGGCGTGCCACTGATGCTCCAGAAAGGGTCAGCCTGAAAGGTAATTTTGCTGTCACGGCCAACGGTGACACGGGTATTTGTGAACTCAGCCAGGTCAACCAACACAGGCCAAAGCAGGTCTGTCTGTGTCGTATATTCCGTCACGGTTTGTGTGCCCCCGTTGTCCGTGATAGCTCCGGCTGGTATGCCTGCTGCTTGCGTCAGTATACTCATTGCCGTCGCTACTGAACCGGAAGCCAGATACTTGCTGCTGTCCAGTACGTTGCCGTTAATCAACACCCGCAACTCGTTTATTTTCATCCGGCTGGGACTGGCGCTCATCGCCGTTACTTCCACTAACAGATATCGAATACGTGGCGCTGTGGCCGACAAATCTAGGGAATATGTCTCTACCGTATTGCCCGTTACATTAACTCGCAAGGTGTAGTCGTCGGTAAAGTAGTCATCTCCCGGTTTGCGGGCTGTTGCCAATTCGGAAGTCCAAATGAGAAAATCTTTTGGCACACTGAACCCAGCAGGGCGCACTATTTGTACAGTGTCTATCGGATAGCCTTCTGTTGCTACCCCACCGGTCACAAAATAAACAGTATCTCCGGCCAAATGCGCTACAGCCGTTGTGCTATTCGCTCCTCTTGCCCCGCCACTAACAGTACCCGTTGTGCGGTTGATAGCCGTGTAGGTTATCTGTTCAATGCCTATTTGAATTGTGCTAGAAGCTGGCAAACCGTCTACATTGGCTTGTCCCTTTTTGCCTATTACGATAGAGGTAACAGAATTATTTATATTGGCTACCAGCGATAGTCCCATTGTAGGCAAAGAAAAGTAGACCCACTCTCGCATACTTGTAATGACATTGTAACCAGGCGTGGCTATCTTGCTCACTTCCCAGTAGTCTCTTGAGGCAGTAGGCGAAGTTGGGAAGAACTTCATACGCATTGTCTGTCCAGCTCTGGGCGCTGTCAATGCTGCCCCTGTCCAGACCGTCGTCGTGAATGTGGCGTCGGCTGTGTATGTGCCCCAGATAACGTAGGACTTTGAATCTTCCAGTGCTCCACTAAGTCGTATCAAGCCACCAGCAGGGGGGATATAATCAAAAATAAATGTGCCATCGACGCCATAGTAATAAGGATTGGTGAAATTTTCCGTTTGAGTAACAGCGAACGAACCGCCTGTCAAGCCAGCCCCGCTGCCAGACAGGTTCGCCCCTGCCCCTGTGTGGAACCTTCTGACAAACGTAGCTGTCCAGATACCACCTGCCGCCCCTGTCACGGTCACATCACCCACTTCTACAATTGCCAACGCCACCAGAGCCGCTAGTACAGTGTCCGCCGTTGCGTTGTGGGCAATGGCGCTCGTCGTCTGCGCTTCACAGGTCAGCGTGAAAGTACCAGCCGTTGCCCCCCCCGTGCTAATCGTGAAGCGCACATAGCCGGTACGCCAAAGTTGATAGTTGCGCAGGTCATAGACGGCTGTGGCTTTACTATCCGGGTTCTCCTCGGCAAAGAGAGTAGGGTTTTCAGCGAAGATGATTCTGTCGCCCCCTGTCTGCGTAATCGCTGCTGCTAAGTTGACAAAATAATTGTAGCCGCCAAAAAGCCATAAATTACCGCCCGCTATGTTCAGAAAATGGGAGATTTCAATCCAGCGATAGCCGTTACTTTGGCCAGGATATTTGCTTATGTGAAATTGAGTAACACCCTCCGATCCAGCCATTGCGTCCAGTGTGGCCGTGATGACCTGATGATTGGTTGGATAAACATTGTTCTCGCCTACAAAGCCGCCGCTTATCCAGGCCGTTGCCGTGTCATTATCTACCATTGCACCCGAACCAATGTTCGGGTTACTTCCCACAAACTCGCCCGTATTGGCCTCTTTGTAGGCTGGGGATAGTGTACTGCTGACGGTAATATTGGCATTGTCAGCAATGTCCGGCGGCCCAACACGCAAGCCCGTTACTTCCACTTGCGATAGTATCCCGTTCAAACCCGCAACTTGTAGCGTCCAGGGACGTTCTCTGTCAGCGTTGTCCTGTACAGTGCTGCCCAACGTCCAACCTATCAGCCAGTTCGTCCAGTTGCCCCACGTTCCGACGCTCAATTCTCGGTTCTGCATCAAAAATAAATGGTTGGCTCGCATGGCGGGAACGGGCGCTACAATACCGCCTACCGTGCCTTCCCATCCAACGGCGCTGTAGGTGTTGTCCATTGTTTCCCGTAGCACAGGTTCGGCTGTAGCTGTGTCCAGCGGCCACCAGAAGCGTGCTATAGCCCCAGACGTATGCACACCTGTATATTCGGCGTCAACAGTGTCCCGCACCAGCCCTGTCAATTGGTTCGTGGCTTTGCTTGTGTAAGTAGCATAGCCCCAACTTTCACCCGGGGCATTTGGCCCTAACCATAAGCCACCCCTTGTGGGAAAAGAAGCTGCGTTGGTCAAGTTAGCTACTGTTGCACCTGAAGCTACGCCGCTAGACAGCGTAGTGTCAGACGGTGAAGGGGTATAGACTGCCAAAATGAGTGCAGACCAGTCGTAGAAGTCGCTGGCCGTTGAAGCACGGAAGGGAGGGCCAATGTAGGCACGCCATTGCACGTAGCCTGCTGTGCCGTCCATTGCGTCTAGGATAGACGTAGGATTGAATCTTGGCGTTGCCAATGTACGACTTTGCTCACCGCCACTGCCAGAGCGTGATGAAGAACCGGTATTGGCCGCCCGTGTGCCCGCCACAGTCCCTTGCGACTGACTACTGTTGGCTGCTCGTGTGCCGGGAACGGACTGGCCGCCGCCTGCGGGGGAGACAGGTGGTATGGCAAGTTCAAGCAGTACGCCAAAGGCAGCAACGTTGACGCCGGATGTAACACTTCCTTCTGTGAGTACGCCAAAGGCAGCAACGTTGACGCCGGATGTAACACTTCCTTCTGTGAGTACGCCAAAAGCCGCGACGCGGACATTTTCGGCCATGTTAGAATGTCCCCGCCGATCTAACGCCAAATTTATGCGTCAAATTTGTTTCGGCAAAGCGTTGCACTCTCATTGCCAATGACGTGCCCAATGCCTGATCACTACCTACAGTTGTCTGTGTTCGTAGCGCCACTCTTGTATCTACAGCACCGTTGCTTTTATCCGCCAATGCTTGTAGCCAAATGGCCTGCGTGACATAGCCGATGGGCAGCGTGGGGGACGTTACTGTAAATACATCTTCCTGAGCCAATACGCTGCTGCTTATGAAAGTTGATGTTACAATTGGTACGTTGTTGACTAAATTGAAACGAGTCGTACCCGTGCTTGGTGTCCAGTTGTTGGGCACCGCATCGGCATTGGGCAGTGCAAGCAAGAAGCGCCTGTCCGGTGGCAGAGCAGGCGCAACCACACCAGTTGTATCGTCAATGTACAGGTCATCAACCAGATATTCGGAGCCAGAAGTAATAATAAAAGCTCTGCTTGTACCAAAAGCACCCAAACGAAATAGTCCAATATCACTGTTACCAGTATTTCCATCAAATGATAAGGTAAGAACATTATCTACCCACAGGCGCAGCCAGCCCGTCGTAGCGTGGATTCTCAAATCCACTCCCCATTGTTGCCATGTTCCAAAAGTGACAGCCTTAGTATCGACAATCGTTGTATTTGCAACAATAAATTGAACTGTATTATCTACTATTCGTACGGAAATTAGTTCCGTTGCATCAGACGTCAAAACTGAATATACTTGTGCGGACGTACCGGATACCGAATTTGCACCAGGACGATTATGCGCGCCAAAACGAAGCTGGCGCGTAGCTGGCAGGATATATTGTGCATGTCTTCCCGCCGTAGTTGACGTGTTGAGAACAAAACAATAGTTGCCGGTTTTTCTACTCGCCGTATAGGTGTTGACCTGCCCCGAGCCTGGCGCAGGCACAGTCCATTCGTCCATCGTTCCCCACTCGGCGCTAAAGGCTACTCTAGGTGTAATTGCCAAAGTCGTTCTCCTAACTTAAAAGTAACGGTAACAAATGCTGAATCTCAATAGTTACATTACGAAATAATCCTGCACTGTAACTTTCGTATGTCGGACGAAAAAGTTGTCCGCTGGTAAAAGTCTGATTATTCATCCTATCGTCCCTGAGTTGGGCGGCTGTAAGTGTAATGGACAACGCCCCGGCAAGAATGGTCGTATTCCAGAACGCTAATTCTGTAGAAGTTAAATGGCTCCAAGTCCAAATAAAAGACTGCGGGCCAGCCGCTACAGCCACGCCTGCTCCTGTAACGCCACCGACTCGTTGCCTGTTAAATTTCATTTGTCCCCTGGTTGCCATACTTGTTAGTACCGCATTGCCATTAATACTCGGAACCGCCATCTCTACACCTTCCTAGTTCGCTACTGCCGCTGCAGTCAGCTTTGCGTTGAGGCTATTCATAATCGCCGTGACGATGGCGGTGCCCCATTTGCTTTCTGTAACGCCATCCGTGAACCCGCCAAAGAAGTTGAGTGCCGCCGACTTGCCCACCGATTTTAGTCCCTTGACTATTGCTTCTGTGCCAAATTGGGTATTCCAGGCAGACAAAGTAGGGCCAGCCACGTCAATATAATTTTCGCTGCCAGGGTCAAAAGCACTGGAAAGTCCACCGCCGATGTTCTGAGCAAAAGCCTTTGTGTTCATCTCCCCTGACACTAAACTCATTACGCTAGACAGTGTACTGCCTAACTGACTGCTAATTTCTTCTTCACTCTGTCCACCCGTCAACATTTGTACGATAGGCGCTTGCTGTCCAGTGATAAGTGCAGCGTCGGCTTGCGACACGCCAAGCTGTTCCATAATGTACTGCTGCTGGTTGGCCCGTCCAGTTGCGCCCGCTTTCATCTCCTCATATTGTCCCCGAATGGCGTCCATATTCATAAGGCCCAAATTGGCGGGGTCTGCAAACAGGCTACCGCTTTCCCATTTTTGTTCCAGACGATTAATCAACACTTCTGACGGCAATTCGGCTGATAACCCTGTCAGCCCCGCAACCTGTTCTCGACTAACATCCGGCCAATCTACTTTGTTGATAAGTTCGTCGCGTACTTGTCGTACCCATTCATCGGGTTGGTTCTGATAAACGCCATACTTCGCATTTAGCATTTCTTGTTCTGTAACGGGTGTCAAACTGGTTACACCAGGAATACCCATAATTTTATCAGCCGCCGACTTGAATAACTGTTCAACCTCTTTGGCTGTTCGCATCCATTCTTGTTGTGCCGCTTTACCCAAACGGGCGTTCTCTTGGGCGATAGACTGCTCTAAGTTGGCTATTTGAAGTTCATTTTTACGTCCTTCGGGTGTCGTATCAGACAGTCCACGTTCTCGTAAAATAGCAAGCCGTTCTGTATCGTTTGCTGCTGCACCTAAGCGCATGTCCAACTGATATTGTGCAATGTCAGTTTGCAAGTCCAGAAATTTGCCTTTTACAGCGTCAATATCACCGGCTAGAGACAATTGCGCTCCGGTTAGAGCGAACATTGCCGCTATCCATTCATCTGTCCCTATTGCTGCAGCATCTACCGCCGCTTGTAGTATACGTACTTTTTCAGCACTATCACCTACTGCCATTCGATATTCACGTTCGGCTTCGGTTAGGTCACTTGGTGCAATATCACCAGCCAAAACAAACTGCATCCGTTGGGAAGCTGTGCCCTGGGCCAATAGGTCAGCCATAAAATTAGCGGGCGCACTGGCAAGAATATCTGCCAGCTTTGCAGCCTCCATCGCTGCCTGCCTTGCCGCTTCCTCCATATCATGATAAGCGTCAACGACATACCTGATATTTGTCGTATATTCGGGCAGTGTTATTGTTCCCCTGAGAAGTGCGTTGTTGAGAACATCTACCGTGTCTCGCACCATATCAAGGGCTGGACTTGTTTCTATTTGGCTTTTTTTGTAGAGTTCTTCTATTTCTTTGGTAGCCGAAATACCCTCAACAATTGCTCCAACTCTGGTAAGTTGGTTTGCAATAACTTCGACAAAAATTGTAATTGGTTCTGCCGCTGCTTGCCGTAGTTTGTCCATTTCTGTTGTTATACGGCCAAACGCTTGTTCCATCCGGTCGGCCACACTATCCACCGGTTCGCCCAGCCGAATCAACTCCTCATTCATAATTTGAATCATACCCCGCCAGCGGTGGGCAGCTCCTCCCGACCCGGCCAAACCTGCAAGGGGTATGTTCAACGTTTCGGCAATCAGTTGGTTGCTTATGCCAAACTGGTCAACCAACTCTTTATTGCCTTCACGGGCGAACTTAATCAGACGAGAGAACACCTGTTCCGTCGTCATTAGCTGGCCGCTTTCGTCCATGTAAATTTGGGCCAAACGGCGAGAAGCCTTCGCTAGTACAGCCGTATCGGCAGAAATGTCGTCAACGTTGGTCGCAAAGCGTTGCGCCAGAACGTTGGCGCTGAACTGCATTGCCTGCATATCAGAGATAGAGGAGTTGGTCGCCTTCTTGACGGCCGCTGCCATTTTCTCTGTGTCGACGCCTACCTGGTCACCAAGATGCTGAATCGTCTCTTGTGTGCGAAGTTGTTGTGCGCCTATCCGCCCGAATTCAACAGTACCCCTTATTGCCATTTCAGCAGCAAGGAAAGCGCCAAGGGACAGGAAACCGGTCTTAAGAACGCCTTGTAATCGGCTACTCTCGAGAGCAGCACCTCTGACCTGTCGTTGCCCCCTTGCCATTGCTTGTGCTGCTTCTGCTTTTTCGACCGCCCAAATCCGTTTTATTTCGTGAATACGCGCATTAGCAACTCGGCGGGCTTCGCTAATTTCAAAATTAGCTATTTTTCTTATTTGTGTATCGCCACCCTGTCCGCCTACTCCGCTAATACTTTTGGCAAACAAAACACGCACGGCGTCCGCCGCTTTTTTGGCAGAAGCTATGTCTATGTCAACTTTGTAGGTAAACTGTCGGTCGGCCACTACGCCCCTCGCGCCATTCCCAAGTCGTCAGCAGCTTGCTGGAACAATCTGTCCAACGCATCGCCTATGTCATCTTCTTCGCTATTTTCCAGCAAGGTAACAGGACGTGCCTCCATATCAGACCGTCCGCCTTCCAACTCACTTACCCGCCAGTCACTGCTGCCAAATTTCATTGTCCAACCGTCGGGCCGTAGAATTGTCATCTCGTAGTTATCTGCATTGGCAAGGTCTGTAAAACTACGCCGGTAGTCACTCGAACGCTCCAGGATAGGATGCGCTGCACCATAGCCTTCTCGTATGCGTTCTATGCGTGTCCTATCTTTCAACGAAGCCCATTGTCCAGACGGTGAACCCTCATTGATAAAACGAAAGGCAAATAGTCCACGCACTACGTCACCCAATCTTTTACGCATTCCTGGTGTTGGAGTATTGAGACTTTGCAAGAAAGCCGCCAGTTCGTTAATGTCCTGGCGGCTTTTAGGTGTAGCTGTAAGTTTTATCACTTGCGCTTTCCTTTCAGGAAGTCTCTCCGTCTTTCCAGCCGCTTCTTTCTGGCGCTCAGTACAGCAAAGTCCTTGAACAATGCTGCGCTACCCGGTTTCTCGGCCAACTCCCATAGGTCGTTTAGGCTTTCACCGCCCATCCCTGCCATATTGCTCCACAATACGAACAAATGGGCGTGCATCTCGTCTAGGACGCACCAGCGGTTACGCTCTCGTTCTCTGCCTTCGGGGGAATTGAGCCAATCGTTATCGTCGTCGTCATCGTCAGTGAGCAAAGCAGAAAGAATGTTGTCTATACGCTCACGCTGGGCGTCTAGTTGTCGATAACGAGTTTCGTCGTCAAGGGCTGTGCTAAAAAACGTTCAGGAACCGTGGGAAGCACCCCCGCATTTAGTTCCCGTGTAGCCGCCAACCACTCATCAAACAAACCTGTTGGAAGTAAATCAGCCATTCCATCCAGCGACACCCAATCAGCGGGTAGACTTTTACGCTGCCATTTTGCATCTAGCGTTCCATTACGATAATTGCATTGATAGACAATACCATTACTTGTACGTTCTCTATCAATGACGCATAACATTTCTGCACGAAAAAAGCAAAGATTTCGTAATGCTATAAATTCAGCCTCGTCCGTCTCATCTTCCAATTGCAGACCTGTACGCTGAACGTACCAGTCTCCGGCCTCCCTTGCCAGCGCAAAGTAGTGGGCTCTATCTACATAAGATGCAGAACGGACAGTTATCCTATAAGTTTCATTTTTTCCTGAAACAGAACCGGCAACGGTATGTTCGATTTGTATTTTCACGAGTCTCTCCGCAGAAAAAAACGGTTTTTAGTCGTTGGACAAAAGTTGTGATACATTGAATAGGCGTTAGAGCAGCAGAGTTAGCCATTCTTGCTCGTGGATTAGCGAGCATCAGCGCCGGTTCGCCGGATGTAGCTGTAGAAGCCCACGTCTTTAGTCGTGGGCGTAATCACGTTCCGGCGTAACTCGGAATTGCATTAACAAGCGTGACGGTTATAGGTGCTGCCGACAAAGCATCAGTAACACGATACGCACAGTCATACAGTACATTCCCCCCAGCGGTCAAATCGAACGGCTGCATATCCCATTGTGCTACCGGAATACTGAATGTCATCCTGTATGGGACGGCAGCGGCAGTCGAGATGTTACCCGCTGAGGCAAAATTCCATGTGAAGCCCGTGCTGGCAGGATAAGGAATTGTGACGGCAGTTCCGCTGGCACTCCCCCAATACCATTCCTTCCATGCGTTCTCACTGAAATCAAGCCCCGCAATAGTGCCTGTGATAGTTTTACCAGTAGGACTAAGAGTTGCACGATTCATTGTATGCAACTCTTGCTCATCTTCTGCAAGCGGGTTATCGAAGCTGATTGTATGAGAGCGTGGCGTTCCGATAGTCGCTGGCGTGAAGTCAGTGGCAGATAACGTGAATGCCCCATTCGCTTGACTAAGTACAGCATCAATCTCAGCCGTGAACGTCTCCGTTCCGGCGGCATTTGCAAGAACCAAGCCCAAACCTGTGCCAGCTACCACTATCCCGGTGTTATCCGCCGTGAAAGTTAGCTGACTCAGGCGCACATCCCGTACAATACGGTCGAAGCCACCGGTCTCCCCAATAAAATCGTAGGCAGTTAGCCAGCCTTCACTATCAGCGGAAGGCAGGGTAAAGACGTGGGTGTAGTAAAAACCGCTGAATACGGCTGTGCTTGAGCCACCTGTCAGTCCGGCGGCATTGGCGGTAAGAGTAGAGGCCGTAAGTCCAATGCTATTTGTAGCCGTCGTCAAAATTGTAATGGTATAGGGTCCACCCGCCGACCCCGTAACGATAGCAGAAGAAACATTGGAAAGCGCCGCTAAGTTCGTTTGTAAGGTAGCAGCCGTAGCGTTGAAAGCGGTAGCTGCTGTAGTTTGAGTTGTTCCAGAAATGACGGATACGGTGAATGTGCCGCCAGTGGCGCTGATAGTCAGAATGACAACAGTAGACGTGCTGACCGTAAAGCCAAGCCCAAGTAGTTCTAATCCCACCATACTCGGATAGAGACGGTGACGGAAAGACACGTCAATGATGCTGCCCGCCCGGATGGGCGTAGACTGCAATGCGGTGGAACGAGAATGTACGCCCGTGTGTTCGCCACTGGTGTCTATCATCTCGTAACGAAGGTTCAGCCCGTGTTGTTGCACACGGCCACGAATATAAGGGGGGGTAATGCCTGCCGCCGCTGTGCCCCTTACATTCTGTCGGGCAAGTCCGAATCTGGTTGTTTGATGTAACGCCATAGTAATACTCCTATGTCTCTGTTCTCACAATCAGGCGTAATGCGCCCACGCCCTTATAATTGCCGCCTACATTGCCGCCCAATACTTCAACTCCCCAATCCAGTATTTCTGTCTCGTAGACTGTTTCAACAAAGGTACTGGTAAGACCGCCTAGCGCAAAACGAGTCAACACAAAGTTACGTAGTCGTTGCACAAGTATCTGAGCGTTGGCTTTGGCAGTGGCGTATGTCATCTGTTCGTTATCTACACAAGCCAGCCAATAAGGATACTCGCTGTAAATATGGACTTTCCCGTCCCCGTGCGGCCCTTGACTGATAGGCCGTACAATGTTAGAGAGAATAGCAACGGCTGGCGGGTTATATTTTTCTGGCTTAAATGAATCAGATAGTAGCACTTCCTTGACAAGTAACGTGCTGTACAGCCCTCCGCTACCCATATCGGCTAGGATGTTGGTCTTGAAATAATTGTCTATATTAACCCACAACACCGCACTCATACATTGTCCTCAGTGTTGAGATATTGGTGCAATGTGCGTGTAAAAGCAGGTTTTACCCGGTCGTCGTCGCCCTCGTATGTCTCTTTGTTGGTTATGTTAATACCGCCTGCCCAGGACGAGACAAGATAAGACGCTGCGCTGTCAGGTGAAATACCGTCTACGCTGGCCGCCTGTTCTTCTAGCCAAGCCGCCAGTTGGACGGCCATACTTGCCGCTGCATCAACGGCTACCTTCGCTTCCGCCCAACGGCCCATTCTGGCCGTGTCAAACGCTAGTGTTCGTAGCGCCCACGCCGCCGCTCGCCGTAAATTATTCGACGGACTACCGTCAATGAAAACCTGTAACTCCCCATCAGAAAAAGCGGCATTGCTGACGTTGGTATCGTTAGCATAGAGGCGTACTTTGCCTATATTGGTCGAAAGAACGTAAGTGATTGTCATTTGCCAAACACAGAAGAAATGGTCAGGGTTGTACTGCCTGCGTATGTACCGGTTGTCGTATACTTGACCCGAAACTTGTCACCCAATATACCGCTTCTGCTAGTATTGGCCGTCAAAGTGCCCTCAGTGGGTGTGTACTGTGTAGTAACGGCGGTGATATCCAGGCTATAGACCCGTGTAGCCGTAGCGGTTGTGAAGGTAAATTCGGCAATATCTATCCAGGTTGTACCATCGTCCAAACTGGTTTGTACCCAAGCCTTTGCATTTGTGCCGCCAGACCCATAGACAAATGCGGCTTGCAAAGCCAGATAGCGAACATTACGAACTGAGTATGTTCCGCTGACTGCTCCTGTCACCGCTGTTGTAATCGTAGTCGTTGCAAGCATAGCTTTCCTATTCCGCTTCTCGCTGCGCCCGTGTAAACAATGCCCGTATGCGACTCCTACCAATGGTAGGCACATCTTGACCTATTTTGATAATACCCGCTTGCAAAATGTCTTCCCATGTAGAATATCCGGCAACCTGCAAGGCAATGGTATTATTCTTACCAATACCAACCACGTCAGAAAAGTTGACTTTTGGTTCATTCGTCAACGTTATTGGCGTGTTCGCATTTACCACCGTTCCCGTCAAATAGGGAGAAACGTAACTCGTAACCGGTTCGTTGGCCTTTGTTTCTCGTTCGTCGTCATCGGCTATTCGTGCCGAAGCCTCGCCCGCTTTCTCGACTTTCGCCAAGAAAATAGACAAGGCTTTAGCTGCACGCCAAAACTCAATTTCGGAGTCACTGTGTGGCAAATAGAAATGGGGGTCATCCCATCCGTGCCTCTTGGCAATAGCCGCTGCCGACTTTTCGCACGCTTGAATAGCCGTTAACTGTCGTTCGTTCATTTTCGGCCTTCCTTAGACGGTAGCAGAGAATGGCGTTACCTTAGTGCCGCTGGCTGTAGTCATACCGTGTACAGCCCAGACGTTGAGTCTTATATCTTGAAACTCTACCCAATCGCCAATCGTAAAGCCGCCTGTCGTTGTACCGTTCAGCGTTACCGTATCGCTTGTTCCTGTCGTCAACCAGACCAGCGGAGCCATGCCGGTGTCCGCCGATTGCAGGATGCTGCCCTGCACAATGTCCGAAACGTTAGCAACCCTCATAATATAGGAGTTGGACGTGTTGACGATACCAACAATGAAGCGGTAAATAGCGCCGCCGCCTGTTGATGCTGGCAGAGTAGACACAAAGCCAGTAAGCAAGTTCAGAGTGTTGAGTCTATTTTCATGCGTAGCCTCTGTAACGGTGGTAGTCGTCACCAAAGTATTGACACGGGTTGATACTCTCGCCGCCCGATTTAGTTCGGCAGCGGTCGCCACCACCTGCGTTTCAGAGCCAGAAGCGCCAATATGTAGAGCCGTAATTCTGCTGATACCGGTGTTGACGTTAGCATCGGCCACCACTGCTTTACCCGCCGCTTGTGTGCCGTTGGTAATAGCATCAATTTTCACCAGGTCTGCTTCGCTGAGTATCGTTGTACCGGTAACGATATTTCCAGAAACAGTCATATGGCGAAATATCCCAATATCTCTATTGGCGTCCACTACCACCGCTTTACTGGCCTCCACTATGCCAGCGGTGATGCCATCTATCATTGCCAGTTCTGTGCCTGTCAGGTCAGTGCCACCGACACTGATAGCGCCAACTAGCACTTGGCCCTTACTGAGTGTATTCGGCATTGGTTCCCTCCAGTTCTTTCAATCGTTTCTCAAGAATGCTTCTTGCTACTTGCCGTTCTTCTGTTTTCAGAGCCGTATGCAGCAGACAAGCATCCTTGACTTCGCTAATTAACAAACGCAATTCTCGAATCGAAGATGCCAGCAGGAGGGAGACAGAAGGTTGATAATCTGACCCTCCTACTAATGGCAGAATGTATCGTTGTTCCGTCAATTGCTGCGCCCGTCTTGCCGTCATCGTATCGCCCGGCAAGACTGTACCTATGTCTAGTCCAGAAAAAGGTCGCACTACCTGGTAGCGTGTTTCATTCATAAGTTCTTTCTTTCCGTAGTTGCGTAAATCAACTACTTATGTTACAATGTATAGTATCGAACCGTGTTCGCCATTGAAAGAAAACATACCGTGATTCCTACCAAAGAATGTCCCGTTTGCGGCAAAACCTTTGAAAAACCATCGTCCTGTAGTATGCGAGATTGGAATACTGGTCGCAAATTCTGTTCAAAGAAATGTGCGTACAGTGATTTCAAAGGAAGGTCATCACCTCGCAAAGGGACAAAATCAGGGTTGCCTAGCAAAATGCAACATTATCCTTGTCGTATCTGTGGAAAACCCACAAAGTATCACGGCATTCTCAAAGAGTCTCAATACAATATGTATCGTTGTGAAAGACCAAAGTGTATTGAGGCTTCTCGTAAGTTGAAGAATGATAACATCAGGGCAAAAGCTATTGAGATGTACGCCAATGGCGAAAGAGTTGCGCCAAAGACGGCATGGCAAAATGTCAAAGAAATCAGCACTGAGGAAGAACTTATTTCTCCGTGGCTTGAATCTTTGGGTTTTGTCACTCAACACAAACTTTTGACTGGTGTTCATACCAACAAACTTCCGAGAATGTTTTGGCTTGACTTTGCTTTGCCAGAACACAAGCTGTACATTGAGATTGATGGCAGTGTTCATCGGCTTCGCAAGGAACGAGATGCTAGACGTGATTCTATGATGGATGGACTAGGCTGGATTGGATTACGCATCCAAGCCAAATCCGTCCGTTCTGATATAGATTCTGTTAAGCAACAAATCCTCACTTGGCTATATGAATATATCTCGTTCGCTATAAGCCAATAATCAACTTACAGCCAAATTAAAAAAGTAGCCTAAATCTGAACCAACTACTCTGTTGTCAAAGGCAATTTCACCTTCAATACGGTCGGCTTTTTCCTTTTCCATGTAGAAACGGGTCATCCCGATTTCAGCACCGGCAATACCGCCGGCCACACCACGCCAGGAAAAGGTATAGCCAGCCGAAGGGGTTAGCAGACCAGGATTGGGCGCAACGTGGCAGAGAAGGGCGTGATTGCCGTGCGTCATTGCCATCGCCGGCGTTTCCCCTTCTATGTTGGTCGCCCTGACTCCCATTGCCACATGGACATTCGCCAGGTCGAAAAGGCGAGCCATCAGACTAGCGCCAGGACTAACCGACTCGGTATTATTGGTGTACTTTACCCGGTCGATGATGTCAGGATGATTCTTCAAGTGACGGAATGTGTTATACCCCAACACCATGGTATTGGGCAGATACCCCGTTGTCGCCAGAATCATCGCTTTGCCCGCTTCAATGTCGCTGATAGGGTCAGACGTGGCGTAGGCGCTCCACTTGGCAGTAGGCGTGATATCTGTTGCCCACACGGAAGTTTTGAAGAAGTCAGCTACCCATTGAATTTCTCGGCGTAAGAGAAGACGCTGCGTCACAAATTCAGTAGCATCCCTGTCCAGATTGATACCGGCGTCAGCATTGTTGCGAGCTTGATAGCCAATGTCTTTGTGTATCGCCCACAAATTACATGAATAGGTAGATGTACTCAGGCCATAGCCGCTGCCAGCCGATTCTTGCCCATCAGCCCGAATAACCGCCTCATCCAGAAACCAGGCATTCTTTGGATAGGTATAAAACCTGTCAGTCTGTTTTTGCACAGGGACAATGGGGAACACCCTACCCGCAATGAAATGGGCCTGATTTTGAATATAAGCAATAGAGATATTAGTCAGGGGTACATCAACTGCATGTACCTCCTGCGCTGTTGGTTGAGCCATTGAAGTTTCCTTTCTGCTGAAAAGTTCGTAAATCCCACGTGTTTTAACCGTGGGAGTACGTCAAAAGCTAGTTACTAGTGACGGCACGCGGCGGATTGATACAGTTGACGACAACAGTGGCAATACCCCCTACCGCTGTAGTAGCCACAATGACCTGTCCAGCAATGTATTCCGTCACATCTGTTCCTATAATTTTGCGGTCTGCTTGTCCATCGATAGACGTGCCGATAAACCAACCGGCAGTCAGAGCTTCGTCACTGGAGACTTTCGTTACACCCAAAGTGCAGACTTCGGCCCCAGCGCCGCTTCGCGGATTATTTTGCAGCACACCAATCGGAATATCGGTAGGCGCAGTGCACGTGGTCACAGTAGCTGCACCGGACAATCTGACGAAGTAGAATTGTCTGTTTGACAAGTCAGTGGAAGCAGTCAGTCCTGGAATTATGATTTGCGGTCCTTCCCAAGCCATAGTGTCATTCTCCCTTCACGTGCCGGTTGTAGAGACCGGGATTCTGGGTCAGTACTTCGGTGTACGCCTGGGCATAAGAAAGCCCCGTGCGTTCCGCTTGCAACTGACGTGCCTTGACATCCAATTCTTCAGCAGCCGTGCGCTTTTGGCTCTGGCGACTATGCCCATACTCCTTGAACAGTTCGCTGGTGTGTAGCTGCTCAGCCAACGCCTGCTGTTGCTGGACATACTCAGCGAACTCCTCGCTCTCCTCACCAAATGTTTCAGCAAAGGAACGCAGGACCTTCAGGTGACTGGCCGTTTCGCCGTACCAACGCTTGTCGCTTTCCACCAGGTCAGTGAAACGCCGCACTTGGGCTGTCTGTTCCATCTTGGCAATGCGAGCGTTGGAAGCATCCAACGCTTCAGTCAACTTGACACTGCGGGCTTCGCTTTCTGCACGGGCGGCTTCGGCTGCCGTAAAGCGGTCTTGCAGGTCGACAAAAGCCTGTGTCTGTTCTTCTACCTTCATTTCCAATTCCATATACTTGTCTCCATTCGTAGTCTTTACCACTGCCGGTAAAGTATCTGTCAAATCTTCAAAACCACGTTCTGTCGCAATCAAGGAACGTAAATAACTTTCCTTGATATAAGGGCGTGTGGTAATGGCCGCCCCCACTGCTACATCCTTATGTACTTCTTCGGTAAAAGGGTCTATCCACAATGGATAAAATTCAGGAGACATATAGCGAAAACGCTTATTGGCAAGCAACTTTATGCCCCGGTCAGTCCATTCAGTCAACGCATCCACAGAACCATTGTCATTGACCCGCATATCAGTTATCCAACCCACTGCTCCACTGAGTTTGGTTTGGTGTTCAGCGTCAATCGGGATACGAGATTGGTAAATGCCCTGCTTGAAGCCATCTACCAGACGATTTGCTTTTTCCAACGTAAAGGAAACGTCACCGTACTTCTTATGCTTTAGTTCACCCGGCAAAGGCAGATAGGGTATCCATTGTTCTGGTTCGACAAACTCATGTTCAATAAAAAGACGCCAGTTAGCGCCATATTCCTTTTTTTCCATTGCGGCATAGAGAGCCTTCATGTGATTTTCTGCTTCGGCGTGCGTCGTATGACATTTTTCAACACTATTGTCACTGTCATTGATAACACAGTGACGAACAGAAGAATCACTATCATTAACTTCCTCGACAATTTTCCAGGGCATGACTTCCTCTTTTTGGATAAGTGACGATTCCAACGAGTGAACTCGTTAGCTTCTACGGGAGTACCGAAGCACTATCGTCCTAGTGCTTTTTAGAAAAAACGTGTTTATGTTGCACTTGTCTCTACGACTTTCAGGAAAGCCAACTCTGCTGTTCCAACGCCTGTTCGTTATACCACAACATTCATCTAACGATTCAAATCGCTAGTTTTCTGTTGGAAGAATCACAAAAAGGCGGCTGTCGTGGTCAGGCTACTACAGCCCGACATGACAGCCGCCAAGAATTCGGTGGCACTTGTTCAGTTTTGTACGCTACTGTGTTATTTTCCGTTGCGTTTTTGCGTTCGCTCTACGCCCAATATATCTTCCAACTTGCCCAACTGCAAAAACTGAGCCGCTCGTTTGTCGTGATAATACCGTTCCTCAGCGGCAATTTGCATAAGAAGTGACTGACGAAAAGCCAAAAATAACTCTCGTATGCTTACGGTAACACAGTTGTTTGCGCTTGTCAAGGGGGAAAATGCCGTTTCACCTATCAATTGCCCTCTCCCTGTGTATTTTGTTGTTTTGTAGCCTCTCTGGAAGAACGGCCAGCGTCGGCCATAGAACTTTCAGCCTGTGTTGGCTGTGTGCGCTGTGACACTTTACCCGCCTCCAAAGCCGCCGAGATAGGCATATTGGCTTGTCGCAGTAGATACTTTTGCAAGTCGGGATCGTCGAGAACAATGCCGCTGCCCGCCATCCGCACAAGGTATTGTCCCAACTGGTCGAGATCTACTCGCTCTACGCTGCCTGGTACGGCTGTCGGCCACAGACGGACAGGCACTTTGTTTAGCTTCATCAATTTTCTGATAGCGTGCCCGTTGATAACGTCAGCAATGCCAGCCACCAAAGCGTTTACGCCTGTCCAAAACATATCCATTTTGGTCACAGACAAAGCGTTACTACCTGTACTATCGTGACCAAGCATTATCACGTCGGCCAACAGGGACATAAGAATCTCCTGGTGGTTGCGAATGATAGTAGCCTCAATGTCATAGCCTGCGCTTGCATCCGCTCGCAACAGTGTGACTTCATAGTAGGGGTTGCCGTGTTCGTCTCTGTCTGAAGGGGTAATCAACGCCGCTTGTTCATCAATACGCAGGTTGGCGAGAATCTCTTGCATATTCGTTAGAATCGCCTTCTGCGCCGTCGTAGCGGTAGCGGAAAGAAGCTGCGACGGCACTTTCCCGTGCGGTACGCCATTCAGCCGTTCGTAGAAAATGGCCTGTACGTTGGCCAGGTGTTTAGCGAAATAATAAGACCGGTAAGCGGTACGTAAGAAGCTGCGACCGTTTGGATTATTGCGTGTACTGCTGGTGCGAAAGAGGAGGAGTTTTTCAATGGGAATAGGGACATTCTGAATAGAAGGCGTAGCGTAGGGGTCACTTTGTACAATGCCTTGCACGCCGCCGTGCGCATCAAATTGCCATTCAAAGGTATCTTGCGCCCTGATAGTCCATTTGCGCCAACCTATCAGTCCATCGTCATAACGGCTGTCTGTTTCTGGCTTGCTTGTTTCGCCGCCCCGCAATTTGTAGACTAACTCCAGAACGGCATGTCCGTAGCTGAACATAGAAACAACTTCACTCATTGTGTCAGCCCAGGTGAAACTCATATCATGAAAACAGTCGTTCGTGAAGGTTGCCCATTTGCGGGCCGTCTTGGACTCGTCGGCTGGTTTGACCGTCCACGTCACTTGCCGTATCTGCATTTCTAGCAGATAGAGCATAGCGCCCACGATAGGGTGGTCTTGCATCTCCCGCACGACTTTGAACCAACGAGAACCGGATAATTCTGTCAGGTACTCCTCGTAGACAACGCCGCCCTGTTTTCTTAACCCGCTACTGCCCAATTCTCGCATATCAGCTATAGCCATTATCTCACCCTCCACACACTTTCCTGCTTTATACTGACCGGACTCCAGTCAAAGTTCAACGGCTTGTTGCCAATTGTGCCGTAACGAGCCAGAGCGATACTCATTACACAGTCGTCATTCTCGCCTTCGGGAGCGCCGTACTTCCAGCCGCCATTTGCCATTTGTGCCATAGTATATGCTTGCAACTCGCCAATGGCAATCATTCCTACAGGGTCATCAGGTGGTAGCAACTTCAGTGTCATTTGCTGTATGTCAACCGACAAGCCTTGTACTATCACGTCCTTACTCTTGTTGCTTGTGCTGAAAGGCGTTACCCGCATTCCTCTTTTGCCCAACCGTTCGGCCATTTGCATTGACAGTCCAGTTTCCTCTATCGTCCAGTTGTAGACGCCGAACAGGTCACTTACCGCTTGCACTCTCACTTCTTGGAAATCAAAATCCAGTTGAGAAAACCTGTCCATATAACATACTTCCATCAGCGTTACATCTATAATAGTGACAACGGTGAAATCGTGCAAACGAGCTACGTCCAGTCCACCAACGTAAGTATGACCAGGTATGGCCCGCTCTTGTCGTACTGCTGTTGCCGTCGCCAGAACGCCACGAAAAACTTGTCCAATGTCGTCTATGACTTCTGCGAGGTATTCTTGCCTAAAAATTAAGTCAGGCGCATTGCGACGTACTTCATCAATGTCTGCCGGATTGATACGAGGGTTTTGATAACTGGTGACGTGCCACGCTTTCCAATTCGGCCCCATTCCACCGCTGTTCGTCTTGCGCCAGAGACGAGAAGCCCAGTTCTCGCCTTTTGGTACGCCCATCATCAGCACCCACCCTCTGTAATCAAGCAGAGTGCCTTGCAAATATTCGGTCCAGACATTTTCCGGCATAAGTGTCATTTCGTCCATCACCGCGCCCATAATACCAGCGCCAGCCAAACTCTCTGGTCGCTCTGCGGTTCTGGCCCATATCTGAGACCCATCCATTAGGCGTATTTCGTAGTTGGTATGGTTGATAATCGTGCCGGGCGCTTGGCTTGTATATTGACATAACAAGTCCCAAGCCACCTTCATTGACGCCGACTTCCAGGAGATGCCCAGCCACCAATAATTTCCCGGTCTTTTGCCGATACAGCGCAGTATTCGCTGTACCCCTGCATTGCTTTTACCCCACCTACGGCCACCCAAAATTACTCCGCTTCCGGGCCATTCAATCACTTCCTGCTGTGTAGGACTATGCGGCGCTGGCAATTCAATGATAACATTGCCCGCACGGGCAACGGGGCTACGGTTGCCTAGTTTGTATATTTTATTGTTCACACTCGTCGGCATACTCTATTCCTCTATGGCGCATAGTATACCCCCAAACTATTCGTTTGTCTATAGCCCGTCACAAATATCGAACATTTGACTTTTCAAGCGTAAAATGTTATACTTAGCACAGCGAACAAAGTCGGTCAGGCGGAAATTCGCAATCATATTCTCCACCGTGAACAACGGCTGGAATCCGAATTCACCCACAAAGTGAACCCGCCTGACCGCTTCGGATTTCAGTCGTTTTCTTTTTGAGGAGAATTTTCAATGTCAAACCCGAACGAGACACCTTATGGCTACTGCGAATGCGGATGTGGACGAAAGACAGATATTTCTGAACGGAATAATACGAGATACGGATACTTAAAGGGGGAGCCTTTTCGATTTTGCCGGGGGCACCAAAAGTACATTCCCATAGAAGAACGTTTCTGGGCAAAAGTACAAAAGACTTCTACCTGTTGGTTGTGGACAGGCGCAATAAACAGTGGTGGATACGGTAATATAAAAATAGAAAGGGGGAATACTCACGCCCATCGCTATTCCTACGAATTACATTTCGGCCCTATCCATCCCCACCTTCATGTGTGCCACCATTGCGACGTGAGAAATTGCGTCCGACCCTCACATTTATTCCTCGGCACAGATGCCGACAACGCCGCAGATAAAGAGAAAAAGGGCAGAGGCAATCAAGCACGGGGAGAAAAGGCTGGACGAGCTAAACTCACAGAAGCCAAAGTACGGGCCATCTTCAAAGACCGTGAAAAAGGCATGACATTACAAGCAATTGGCGATAAATACGGTATATCAAATCAGTCAGTAGATGGTGTACTCAAAAAGAGAAAGTGGGCGCACCTCTGGAAGTAGCCTACGCATTTCATCCTTTCCCCATACGACACCTCTACGTAGGCCAACCGTATCCAGCAAAACGCTTGACCGCAAGTAGAAAAAGGTGGTATACTACTTGCTATATTGATGGGGAGTTGACATACTCTCACGGCTAAAAATGGAAAAATTCATGTTAAAAGCCCCGTTCCCGTGGTTCGGAGGAAAATCAAGAGTTGCTAGTCAGGTGTGGCAAGCCCTGGGCGATTGCCAGCATTATTGCGAACCCTTTTTTGGATCAGGTGCTGTGTTGTTAGGACGCCCCCATTGGCATAAAAATAACACAGAAACAATCAATGATGCCGATTCGTATGTCTGCAATTTCTGGCGTGCGCTATCCGCCGACCCCGACACCGTTGCCTATTATGCTGACCAACCAGTAAACGAAACAGACCTTATCGCTATTCATTACTGGTTGATTACAGAGGGAAAACAAAAAATGATAGCGGGTTTGGAGAGCGACCCCGACTATTTTGATGCACAAATAGCCGGTAGATGGGTATATGGTTTATGCGCTTGGATAGGCAGCGGGTGGTGTAGCGGCAATGGCCCCTGGCAAAACGTCAATGGTAAACTGGAAAAGGTGTCCAATGCTACCGGCCTAAACGCCCAACCACACCATCCAGACAATGCCGGACAGGGTGTCAACCGTCAGCGCCCACACCTGGGCAACGCCGGACAGGGTGTTAGCCGTAAACTCCCCCATCTGGGCGACGCCGGACAGGGTATTAACCGTCAACTCCCACACCTCAGCAACGCCGGACAGGGTGTTAACCGTAAACTCCCACACCTGGGCGACGCCGGAAAGGGTATTAACCGTAAACGCCCACACCTCGGCGACGCCGGAAAGGGTGTTAACCGCACCCTCTACTCTCAAGCGTCCCTACAAAATAACAATAGCGACAGCGACTCTTTTCTACCCGTCAATTCCGCCCTCTACTCTTACATGCGCCAACTCGCTGCACGGCTCCGTAACGTCCGTGTTTGCAATGGCGACTGGTCTCGTGTCGTCACTACCGGCGCATTGACCTATGGTAGCACTGTCGGTTTATTGCTCGACCCGCCCTACTCTTTCGACGCCAACCGTGATATGTCTCTCTACACCCACGACTCCGGCACTGTTGCTCACGATGTTCGTGAATGGGCCATCGCCAATGGCGATAACCCTAGATACCACATTGTGCTTTGCGGCTATTCCAATGAACACGCCAATAAAATGCCCGATAGCTGGCGAGTACATTCTTATTCCGCCGGTAAAGCATACGGTACTAGCAACGGGGGGGGACGCAATACCGAAAACCGTCATCATGAGACGCTTTGGTTCTCCCCACATTGTATGAAACCCACACCTGACCTTTTCTCTTTGGCAGAGGAAGAAGTAGAAGTAGACATCTGACCACTCCATAAAGGAATTTCTATGCACCACCTTGTCTCTCTTTCTGGCGGTGTCTCCTCCGCTGTTGCCGCCGACCGTGTTATCTCCCGCTATGGCCGCTCCAACGTCACTCTCTGGTTCGCTGATACTCTTTGGGAAGACGAAGACCTCTATCGCTTTCTCGACGACTGTCTCTCCCGTTGGGGGGGCGAACTCATTACCTTCACCGACGGTCATACTCCTCTCCAAGTAGCTGAACAACAAAAAATTATTCCCAATAACTTTCTTGCCCCCTGTACCTTCCGTCTAAAAATTGAACCGTTTACTGCTTTTCTCAAAAAACATTCCAAACCCGTCACCGTTCACCTCGGCCTGAACTGGGATGAACAACACCGTATGGCAGCTCCTAAAGCCAACTACGAAGCTATCGAAGACGTCACCCTTGACTTCCCCCTCCTCTGGCAACCTCTCTGTTGGGATACCCGTCAGGAAGTACGCTCCTGGGGTATCCCCATTCCCCACCTCTATGAACTAGGATTTCCCCACAATAACTGCGGCGGCCGCTGCGTCAAACAAGGCATTGGCGAATGGAATCGTCTCCGTATCCATTTCCCCGAACGCTTCGCCGAAGTCCGTGACTGGGAACTCTCCCGCCGTGCCCTCGGCGGTAAACTCGCCAACCGCTCCATTGCCAGCCGTACTGTCGGCGATGTCAAAGGCCCTATCACTCTCCAAAAAATTGAACTAGAAAATTCTCCCCTTGACGGCGAAACAACTCAGGGCGATATGTTCGTTTGCTTTTGTTCCTACTAATATGCTTTTCTACTACTTAGTTTACGCAAAGGGGGGATGAATGACAAACAGAAAGGAGGTAGGGGGTCGGTATCACTTGCTCATTGGCGATTGTTTAGAAGTTATGAAAACACTTCCAGACAATCACTTTGAAGCTGTGTTGACATACTCCCACGGCTAAAGCCGGTGGGATTCTGGGGTCAAACAGCGAATGCCGGGATACCCGGTCTTACAGCGCCTAACCCAAGAGAAGATGCCCCTTCTCTTTCGATATTTACCGAAGCGTTGAAGTCTCTGTCGTGAATGACACCGCAGCCGGTGCAGACCCAACGGCGGTCTGAGAGAGTCAACGAATGATTAACTTGTCCACAGTCAGAACAAGTCTTGCTGGAAGGAAAGAAGCGGTCTATCAGATGAACAATTTTGCCCTTCACCAAAGCAACGTACTGAAGGATGTTGACGAAAGCGGCAAAACCCAAATCGGACACTTTGCGTCCCCATCGTCGCTGCATAGCCTTGATGTTCAGGTCTTCCAGCACAATCACGTCAAACTTGTCAGTTAGATCGTGGGCCAGCTTGAAAAACCAATCACGGCGCAAGTTGGCAATCCGTTCATGGGCTTTGGCAAGGACAAGTTTGGCTTTCTTCCGATTGTGACTGCCCTTCTGTTTTCGAGACAATTCTCGATTCAGACGACGTATCTCGTTCAGCGCAATTTTGTAGAAAAGCGGGCTTTCAACAGTTGTACCGTCGCTCAGGGTAAGAAATGTTTTCAGCCCAAAGTCCACGCCCACGATATTACTCGGTGTGACCGGATCGGGATACATTCCCCCTGCTACTGCGAAACACAACCAGATATGGCCCAACTCATCTCGCTTGATGGTGACTGTTTTGATTGTTCCGTCTATTTCACGGCTCTTGCTGAATTTATACGTTTGTCCCTGAATGCGGATACGATTGCCGCCCAGACGTTTCCAGCCTGCTTGTTTCAGCGTGAAAGATTTGTACAGCTTCACTTTCTTGAAGGATGGTCGTCCGCTATGTTGCGTTGTTTTTCCTGCTTTGTATTTGAAAAATCGCTGATAGGCTGCATCGAGTCGTTCAATGATACCTTGCATAGCTTGACTGCCTACCAGTTGCCAATGCGAATACTTTTGACGATTGCGAAGTTTGGCAATATGTTTCATCAAATCGTACTTGCTGATGTATTTTCCAGTGAGCTTGTAGTACCGGCGTTGCAAAGCAACACAGTGGTTCCAAATTAGACCAGATACATTGATAGCCTGATGCAGATGCTTATTTTTATCGTTGTCGTACAATCGGTATTTGTAGGTGATCACTATCTGCTCTTTTGGTCATCAATGTATTTTTTGACGGTTTCTTGTGAAATGTGGCCGACTGATTCAATATAATAGCTACGTGTCCAAAGGGTAGGAAGCCTGGATTTGAGTTTAGGGAATTCATTGCGAAGTATTCTTGATGAATATCCCTTTAACTGTCCTACGATGAAGTGCGGGGCATGAATGGGGGGTGACTTCACAAATAGATGGACATGCTCAGGCATAACTTCCATATTTTCGATGGTCAGACCCATACCGTTGGCTTTTTCACGCAGAAGTTCTTTCAATCGTGCATCAATTCCAGAGACAAGAACACGCCGCCGATATTTGACGCACCAAATGATGTGATAACCAAGATTATGTATTGCCGTGTTGCTTGCTGTCCAACGATTGGTTTCCATACAACAATTATGCCAAAAAGATATACGGTTGTCAAATTCGTAGCATAACGATTGAATGTATGGTTGAGATAAAGGATTCCCTTCACCAATTCCAAAAATAATGCTATTTCTCTCCCCCTAACCCAATGTATCCCCCCATACTTCTCAAATGAAGAAAGTTCTATTGAAACTTTCTAAAAAAAGAAAAATAGGCAGAGACCCCCTGCAGCCAACCGCAGCAAGCCTACCCATTCACCTTTGCAGGCTTCCAGTCTGGGCCGGGCGCACCAGGCGGACGGTAGGTTGCAGGGGGCAAGCGGCCGCATAGGCGGCGGTGGCGACGGCGTCCTAGCCGCAGGGGAAAGCGAACCCGGCAGGTCAGGGATACTGCCGGGTCGGGGCGGTATTCGGAACTCAGTCAGTTGGTCGGAACGGCGGCTTCGGCGGCGTGGGCGGTGACGGCGGCGGCAACCGCAGCATAGGCGGCGACGGCGTCCTGGCCGCAGGGAAAAGCGAACCCGGCAGGTCAGGGACACTGCCGGGTCGGGGTCGGGGTCGGTATGTAGAACTCAGTCAGTTGGTCGGAACGGCGGCGGCATAGGCGTGGGCGGCTTCGGCGGCATAGTCGGCGGCGGCTTCGGCGGCTTCGGCGGCTTTGACGGCATGGGCGGTGGCGGCGGCGACGGCGGCGGCCGCATAGGCGGCTTCTTCGGCGCTGTCGGCGGCTTCGGCGGTGGCGACGGCATAGTCGATATAGGCCGCAAAGGCCGCATAGGCCGCGACGGCGTCGGCGGCATAGTCGCCGGCATAGTCGCCGGCGGCATAGTCGGCGGCTTCGGCGGCGGCGGCAACCGCCGCATAACGGGCATACTTGGCGGTGGTGGCGGCGGCGGCGGCGGCGGTGACGGCGGCGGCGGCGGCGGCTTTGGTCGTCATTTTCATTGTCGGTTCTCCTTGTGGTTGGCAACGTTTTCGTAGGCTGCATTATGCCTATAGCCCGCTTCATCATAAGCGAGGCGGGCTGCATCATAAGCAGCCGATACTTGCATATATTCGTCATAAGCAGCCGATACAGCATCACTGGCTACATAAAATTCGGCTTCGGCTATCGCTAATTCTTGCTGAGTTGTCATTGGTGGTCCCCTTGAAAATGGGGGGCGTCGGCATAGTCGGCGGCGGCGGTGGCATAGGCCGCATAAGCGGCGTGGGCGGCTTCGGCGGCTTCGTCGTCGTCGTCGGCATGGGCGGCGGCGACGGCATAAGCGGCGTGGGCGGCCGCATAGGCCGCATAAGCGGCGTGGGCGGCTTCGTCGGCGGTGACGGCGGCGGCGGCGGCTTTGGTCGTCATTTTCATTGGTGGTCTCCTGGGGTGTACGCCTTTGCGCTGAATAAAAACACTGACACCAGTAAACCACACTTTCCGGCGCTTATATCTACGTAGTTCTACTAAATTATCAAAGTACATATTTCCACGTTTCACCAAGTTGTTGCTCGACGTTGTAAGGCGAAAACGATATAGTATTTCCTTGTAATGCGGTATTTTCGCTGCCTTTTGACATTTTTACATACGAAAGCGTAAGAAAAGACAACAAACCTTACGCTTTTTCAGTCTATTTTGGCGTATCCGGCTCGCTATCGGCCAGCCGGTAGTCGGCGTCCACCGGCTCTGGCAGTGCATTTTGTCCGGTTTGTGGCGTTTCTTTCCAGGCAAATACTACTGTCAGTTCGCCGTGTTCTTCTCTTCGTTCCGGCGCTCTGACTCCAAGAATCAAATTTCGCTCTATCTCAATATCCTTTATGACTGATAGGTACTTAGCGTCAGGCGCTGTCTTTTTAGTGCTGGTACTGGTGCGACTGCGTCCTTCATTGTCTATCGTTTCAGTCGTTGTTACCGTTGTTTGGCTGTCAATGTAAGCGTCCAGGGCCAGAGTGCGAATCATATCTAAGCGTGCAATTTGGAGCAGGCGGGCGTCTTCGGGGTCATCGGGGGCTATGTCTTTATAACGTGCTAGACCGGTTGCTATATCCTGCCTGACTTGTGAGACGGTGATTTGATAGCGGTCGCCTGCTCTGCCGTTGATAGCGTCTGCGATGGCTTGTGGTTTGACCAAACCAGTAGAAGCAAGCACGGCGGCAAGTGTTTGGTCTGCACGTCTGTCTGCTTTGCGTCGTTTGTAGTTGGGTTTACGCAAAACGGGATTTGCAGATTGCTGTAAATTATTAGTAAGTATTTCGTTATTATCCATAATGCAATTATAGGATAGTTTGGGGGGAATTGTCTAGTAGAAAGAGGAGGATCGTGGGGGAGTGGGGAAAAGAAAGAACCCGTCAGCGGGGGTGCTGACGGTTCTGGGGGAGAGCTATGCGGTTGTATGAAGGGGGCGTTAACCGCTCCAAGTGAAGCCGGCTAGAGCGGGTCCGCTATTCCAATTGACGGCGTGGGCTGGGGCTGGGAATAGCAGCAAGAGCAGAAGGGCGGCGATGAACAGATACAAAGCGAGAATAAAGCTGCGAATGGGCATTGTGGATCTCCTTAGTAATCGGTATTGGGATTGAAAGTAGATGGATATGGATATGTCCAGATTTTCGTACCGTCTGGAAAAACAACAAAAGCGGTAAACCTACCGAACGTACCGCACCATCCCCACTCGAGAATATTTTGCACTGGTTTGTACGCATACCCATGCAAAAAGCGAATTTCAAGAGGATTAGGGAGGGGAACATTATAAAAACTGGAATAAGACTGCATTTGTTCGATTGTCACTGGAGCTCCTATGGATAGTGGAAAGTGAAGCGGACTACGAAGACAAGTATAAGCGAGAAATTGGGGGGTTGATATACGCAAAAAGGCGTATTTATTGCGGGCGGTGGCGCTGCCAGTAGAGGAGCAGTTTGCAACGTCCGTTTATCTCCAACTTCTGGCTGATATTGCAGAAGTGGGTCGTCACCGTTCGGACGCTAACGACTAACTTGGCGGCTATGTAGGCGTCCGATTCGCCGGTTTGGCAGAGAATGTCCAGGATTTTCTTTTCCTGGGTGGTAAGGACGGTGGACGGTAAGGTGGTGGTGGTACGGGCTGCCATTGGGTTGCTCCTAGTGTGTGGACGGAAGGGAAACACTAGGAATATAATAACATACTAAATTCGGCTTGTCTCTACGCAATTCGGCTGATATTTCTACGCAAATCCTACGTATATTAGCGTAGGCTAACGCTGTGAGGGAAGATTGTCCAGGCGTGCGACAATCTCCCCTCTTTGCTTAGTCGATTGTTTCGGTGGACCAGATTACGTAGGACAACTGATTATGCAAGCTGGCCGACTTCTCGGTCTTGGAACTGCGTAGCGCCATACTTAGCGGCAAGACTGCCTAGACTGGCGTTGCGGTTGTAGCGGTGCGAGTGTCCGTCATTCTGCCAGTACCAGCACAAACGCTTTGAGTGCCAGATGCAACCGGCGGTTTTGAGAACGTCTTTGATTGGTTTTGTATCACCTGTGATCCAAACCCAAGTGCCGATTAAGAAAATTTCACACGACTTCGCTACACCAGCAGAAATAAGCTGACTGATTTTGTCCATGATGGCCTGTTCAACTTTTGGGTTGTAACGGTAGGTGTGTTCTTTTCCGGTGTCAGCGTCCTGTGACGTTTGACCGTTGACCGACTTCAAAGCGGCGTGGTACTGGCTGTTAATCTCCTGCATAGTGGCGGTCTGTCCGCCGTGGTCCGGGTGATGCAGCATAGCCAGGCGGCGATATTCTGTTTTGATAGATTCAACTGTACGAAAACCTTTGAAGTATTGGAACATAATTGATTATCCTTTGCGTGTAGGCTGACTGAATCACTGCCATCAGAATACAGACAAGCGGGGGCGAATGGAATACGCAAAACTACTAATTCCCATCCCCGCAACCTGGGCGCATACTGGTTGCAGAATAACAGGAGCGAACCGATAGTAGCGAGAACGCACACGAAGGGGAATCTATGGACACACTATGGGGACACGCCGACCGCGTAACAATTTTGGCAAAGGGACTAACCGATGTAAACACGCCTTCGCACGGAGGAATTATTGCCACAAAATGTTGGGGCGAAGCCAACCTGAGCGAAGCCGCTCGCAATGCGGGCGAAAAGTTCCGGGACGGCTGGGCGTATGAAGAGGATTGCAAGTGGTCGATTGTGTACTACGAACATCCGGAACTTTTCCCGGCTGGGACAAACCGCGCTGCTGCTGAAAGTGCATTGTCCTGGGAGGTGGAGTATTGTCACGCCGTAGGATTGCCTGTCAAAGCCGACGTTATCAATCATCTACTGCGTTTTACGCACGGCGCACGGCGCACAAATCTGCTGAACATTCTCGCTACAATTATGTAACTTTACGTATTTCAAAACCAAACACCCCGGCATATACTGTAGGCAAGCAAGACAGCCGCCCCCACCCGGCTGAAAGGCGCAGATGCGCCGGTGGGGAGCCAACTTCACGTCGCTGGCAAACTGTTTGCCAGCCTGAATGAGAGGAGCGCAACGATGAACCATTATCAGCACTTCAAAAGTGGGCAAATGACAATGGATGAAGCCGGGGAGATTATGCGTCTGTCCGGGATGGCATACCGGAACGGACAGTACACGCCGGAAGAGTGGCAAAAAAAGACCGGCGTCAATCCTCACGTCTATCCGTCGCTGATTCGCATCACAAGGGGGGGTCAGTGCGTGTGGACAGAGCAAGCCGAAGCCATCGGAAATGCATACTTCGGTACCGTCACCCCAAACTGGAACGCCCTGGGGCTCACAAACCGGTAAAAATACGTATTCCAACTCCATCTGACCCGCTGTACACTGGTATCAGCGCAGCACAATATGCCGGGGGCAGCGGCCAATCTGCCCGGAAAGGTCGATAATGAGTAACCACACACCAGGCCCGTGGCACGTCGAAAATGACCTTCAGTACGACGGCGGAACAATCCCCTACATCGTAAGCGAGACCGACGTATGGATCGCCAAGACGAACACATTTTCAACAAATGTCGAAGCCAATGCCCGGCTGATAGCCGCCGCACCAGAACTTCTGGAAGCGTTGAAAAAGCTACTAGCATTGGAGATGCGTTATACCAATGTGGGACTGAAAGAATTTGATGCGGCGCGGGCCGCCATCAAAAAAGTGGAAAGGAAAACTATCCGTGATTACGTTAAACACGCCGCTCTACGAGAGAGCATTTAATTGTTACGGCGTAGACCGTCCTGCGGGGGATGTGACCGATTGGATCAAGAATAGCCAAACAAAGTATTACAGGGGTCGTTGTCCTGTTTGGTACGTTGAAATCATTTTAGCAGGACAAAGAATCGTAGTCGGGGGCAATTATGGAACAAACGGAAAACCCGCTTTATCATTAAATGCCCCACTCAATTTTGATTAAGGAGACATAATGAACCAAGTAGCAGCGACAATTTATCGGCAAATGGGAGGCAATCGGTTTTGTATGATGACCGGCGCAGACCGGTTCACAAAAACTGATAATTCTCTAGCCTTTCGTATTCCAAAAGCGAGGGTGGGCATCAACAGCGTAAAAGTGACGCTAACTCAGGCTGACGAGTACGACATGGAGTTTGGCCGCATCCGAGCGGGAACATACACAATTGTCAGCACACAAGAGGGTGTTTGCTTCGATATGTTGCAAGAACTTTTTACGGCGGAAACTGGTCTGGCTTTCCGCCTGTGAACCACGAACGCCAACCCGCCCAGACTCGCTCAGGAGGGGCACAATGAACACTGCGACCGAAAAATTCCTAAAGCGGGCGTGGATACGCCGGCAGGATGTACCAGCCGGACAGCCAGCGCCTGGCCGTATCAATTGTCCATGCGGGCAAACCCCCGAAACCTGGTTGAAACCCGAAACAGGAAACGTTCCCTGTCTGTGTGGAATCACATATACCTGGGACGGGTGGATTGTGAAAGGAGAGACAATATGATAGTCCGCCGCACGTTCGCCGCCGCCGCTTATCCGAAGGGAAACAGCGAACGTAAGCGGCTGAACCAGAACCCAATCACGAGTGACCGTCACCCCCACCTGAGCTATGTTTTCATTTCAAAACAGTGGGGCAGCCAGCTTTATGCTACGCTGGCCGAGGCGCAGGAAAACGAAGAACTCTATGAACTCTATATCCGCTCGACGCTAGAAAAATAGCGTCCACCAACAGCACGCAAAGAAGGGGCCCCCCGATGGACAAATATAACGCAGCGGCTGACCAAGCTGTATATGCATCATTGATGCAGCAAGTGGGGGTAATGACCCCCGGCGACCTGCTGGGCTATCTCAGTCCAGAGACGTTGAACGCTATGGCCGCCGACTGGGCCGCCCGCCCGCCGCAAACGGCTGAGGAACTGGCCTACTTTGACGCCGAAGCAAAACTGGAGACAGCCATCCAGAAGGCGGCTGAGGCCGCGTCAAAGGCACTGAGCAGCCAATGGGCCAGTGACCTGAATCAGGCAAGCACGACCTTTGCTGTGGCCGCTGACGCAAAAAAGGCGGCGGACCAAGCGAAATGGCTGATGGACGCCGCTTTCCGCCTGAGCGACGAGTATCGTTCGCAACAGGCGGAAGGTAGCAAGTAGCAAGTAGCAAGTAGCAAGTATTGCAACCTGCTACCTTCCACCCGAACCCGTTTGAGGGATGCCGGAACTTCCGGCGCAACACACACAGCCCGCACAGTCGGGCAGAAGGAGAAGAAAATGAAGAACTTACTGAACGCAATAGGAAAAACAATAAGTGAAACCAATAACCTGGACTGGTTTGGTTATTGGCCGGAAGTGGGTAAGGACGACACAATTATTATTGCCATACATGAAATGGATGCAGTGCCGGAGGATGCCATCCTTTTTTGGGAGGATGGAGAGGAAACGGACGGGACGCACGGTTTTGATTTTATCCGTCTCCCATATTAGCAGCCCAGTGCCGGAACTTCCGGCCAGCAAACACCATACACGCCCGCACAGCCGGGCAGAAAGAGAACAAAAATGAATACCATGACCAAAACCGCCGCCGCCGAAGCTGCCACCAAAGCTGCTTACGTTGCGGCCTACGACGCCTACGTTACTGCCGTCAGTGACGGGGTCGATGCTGCTGCTGATGCCGCATACGTTGCGGCATACGCGGCATACGCGGCATACGCGGCCTATGCCGACTACGTTGACATCGATGCCGATGCGGCCTACATTGCTACTTCTGCTGTCCGTGCCGCTCTCGATGCCGACATTGCTGCCGATGCGGCCTACATTGCTGCCGAGACGGCCTACGCTGTCGCCGAAGCGTAAGCTCGAAACTAGACTCTTACAAGTCTAGTCGCTAGCTACCTGGCTAGTCTGACGAGAGCAAATAAGGAGATTGAAATGAAAGATCGGACAACGTACAAGGCGCTAATGAAAAAAATCAACAACGGATACGTCGAGGTCGACGCTTGGGAAGACACGATCACAAACAATGAGTGTCATGCCATCGTCAGACTCTACAAGTCCAACGGAACAAGCCGAAGAATTCGGATTCTCGTCATCAAGTTACCTGCCGATTTTGCGAACTAACCGAGCTCGAAACTAGACTCAATTGAGTTTAGTTGCTAGCTAACTGGCTAGCCTGATGAGAGCAAAGGAGATGGAGATGGAGATGAGCAAGCAACACGACCGAATTACAGAGAAATTGGAATCGATGGGCATGGCATGGGCTGTCTGCAGCTACAAATACTGCGACGCTAACGACCCGATGGAGGATCAGATCGCCCATCGGAAGACCTACCACATCCATCCCAATGCCCGCTACCCCTATCAAAACGACATCTTTCGTTTTGATAGTTTGACGGAAATAGCAAAGTGGCTAAATTCCCCAGTAGAGGAATGGTAATCGCCCCAGCCCCGGCCATCCCCTGGCCGGGGCACCCCACCCCAACCCGTCCGAGGGATGCCGGAATTTCCGGCCAGCAACCACACAAGCCCACACAGTCGGGCAAAAAAGGAGAAAAATGATGAAAAAAGATGACCTCGTCATTCTCCCCACAGGGCGCTTTATATGCGTGGGGATACACCCCCACGGGGACTCAATGGCTCTTCTTCCAGCAGAGCTGCTGGAATTCGTTGACGTTGCCTTGCCAGAAGATTTCTGCAAGGCAGACGAAGATGAATTTCGTTGGAATACAAAATTACACGCGTGGGTTTGGTGAAAGTGCGCTCTGCAGCGGGCGCAGGCAACCCCCCCGACCTGGGCAAGTCGCAAACTACCCACCCGAACTCGTCCGAGGGATGCCGGAACTTCCCGGCGCAACCACACAGCCCGGCAGCGCCGGGCAAAGGAGAAGAACACCATGAGTATTGCAGAGGCCCGAGAGGCCCTCGCTCGCGACACCCGCAGCGCCGCTGCGGACGCCCGCATTCGGGCCGCCAGCCCCATCCTTACGGCAGAAGAGGCCCGGGCCTACGCCGCCGTAGCGGTGGCGGCCGCCAAGGCCGCCCTTCTCACGTATCCGTATCCGCGCACTCAGGCGGAGTACGAGGAACAGCAGGCCCCCATCCGCGCGGCGGAACGAATTTACGCCGCCGCCTACGCTCTCGCCCCCAACCGAAGAGGGCACGCGGCCTAATCAATCCGCCCCGGCCATCCCCTGGTAGCAAGTGGAAGGTTGCAGGTTGCAAGTCGCAGGTTGCAGGTTGCAGGTTGCAGGTTGCAGGTTGCAGGTTGCAGGTTGCAGGTTGCAGGTAGCAGGTAGCAGGTAGCAGGTAGCAAGTAGCAGGTAGCAGGTAGCAGGTAGCAGGTAGCAGGTAGCAGGTAGCAGGTAGCAGGTAGCAGGTAGCAGGTAGCAGAAGGAAGGCAGCTAATGGCTAATGCAGGTCGTCCGCCCCTGGGCAACAAGAAAATGGTGCGTCGTTTTTTCACCCTGCGGCCAGACCAGGCAGAGTGGCTGGCGCAGCAGCCGAACCAGAGCGCAGTGGTCAGAAAGGCGTTGGATATTGTCATAGCTGAAAGTCCAGAACGACTGGCGGCACAGGCCGAGATAAAAGCGATGCTGGCAGAGTAATCACAAGGCAGAAGGAATTGCGTGAAGCGTGCAAAATACGCAGAAGTGCGTAGAGACAAGCCGCCCTCAAAAGCATACAATGTGGGCAGGCAATTTTGCCCTACACAGGAGAAAAAGCAATGGCAACCAAGTTCACCGGTCTCAAATACGACTCAGATTGTGGCTATTACGCCGTCCGTAACGGACGTATTGTCTGTCCCATTGACGGTATCAGCGGGATGAAAGCTGACGCTGAACGTGCGTTGGCCTGGGCTTCAATAGACTGGCACTCTGTTGAGCTGCTGCCAGAAGCAGAACGGTGGGCCAACGAACCAGGTTATTAAAAAGCACTAGGACAATAGTGCTTCGGTACTCCCGTAGAAGCTAACGAGTTCACTCGTTGGAATCGTCACCCGGCCTATTTGAACATTGTATTTTAGCAGCCAATCGGAGGCATTGTATCCGGCACAGGAGAAAGTTATGTACATAACGTCGGCAACCGTAACGTATGGACGCAATGTACAGTTACGACAATATCACAATTTCCATCCAGAAATTACGCTTACAGCCAACTTGGAAGATGGCGACGAATTAGATGAAGTCTTTGCGTTGCTTTGGGAAAAAGCAAAGACAGAGGTGCAGCGTGAAATTCTATATCTGGTAGACGCCTACAAAGCAAAGGAACAGAAAGGCACAGGATAACATGTACAAATTCACGTTAGGGAATCTTCCTGGAAATCTCGAAATTGTCGGAGAAGTGGACACGGTGAAAGAGGTGTTCCAGCAGGTACACTTCTGGCAAGGACTTCCATCCTACTGTCCGATTGATGGGACAGCCACAGTGCTGACGTTCAAAGAGCCAGACGACTTTCAGTATTACGGACTGTGCAACACTGGCCCAGTGTTGTTTGAATGGAAATTGGGCCAACACAAAACGAAGGGCACACTTTTTCCAAAGGGGCAATGGACGCACTACGACGGTCAGTCGGAAATTGTCGTTTGGGAAAATGGTCGCTTCACGCCTGTTGGCGTGAAGTTTCGGCCAGGTGAAATGATGTCACCCGTCACCGATGCATCCCATGCCCAAACGCTCCCTTCTGGTTCGTGTCCAGAGTGTCGTGCGCCGGAAGAAAGGTCACATGCCACCAATTGTTCTAAGCATGTCAAACTTATCAAAAGTTTAGCTGATGTTGACCCGTTGGATTTCAACGCCAACGCCAATACTGCTATTGTCGAGGAGTTTGCTGCTATTCCTGCTCAAATAGCCGGAATGGTCAATGGGCAGCCGGTCGGTAAGGCAAAGCAACATGCAACCGCCGTAACGCCTGCGTTCCTGGGATTTGCGGAAGAGGTTGTCGAATGGGCAAAGACGACACACCGCAGCGGCAACGAAGCGTGCAGCGAAGCGCAGTACGGGTATCTTGTCAGCGTGATTAACAAAATTACCGGCGATAAGGAGTCCCACACGGCTGTCCTGTCTGCGTTGACTGGACGACTGACAACTCACGAGAACCGGGTTGACAGAAAACTGGCTGGTGAACTTCTGGACTACCTGCCAGAGACAAAGAGCGTCAAGAACGATGACGGCACAAAGTCGCAAGTCAAGAACGATAAGTATCGCCCGACTTATGTGGCGGTCGTCAAGTGGGTAGCAGGTAGCAGGTAGCAGGTAGCAGGTAGCGGGTAGCGGGTAGCGGGTAGCGGGTAGCAGGTAGCAGGTAGCAGGTGGCAGGTAGCAGGTGGCAGGTAGCAGGTGGCAGGTAGCAGGTGGCAGGTGGCAGGTAGCAGGTGGCAGGTGGCAGGTGGCAATACTTACTACTTGCAACCTTCCACCTGCTACCTTTTTTTGTTTGCCCAAAACTCATACTTGACAACGAAAAATACCGGTGCTATACTGAAAGTACATTGTTTCGATACTTAGGAGACAGTATGCAAACTGTAAAAGTTGTATTGCAATTGCCGGAAGATATAGCGCAGTTTATCGAAGCAAATTCAACGCCCAGAACAAAGGGCATGTTTGTTGCCGACTGTATTCGCAAGGCTATGCGCCGGGAACAGGACGGTGATGGTATTTTGGAGCGGTTAGCGTCAGCGGCGGAACGGGTATCGAAAGCAATGGAGAAGGCGCAATGATAGAACGAACGTTTCATTCCATTGCCAAATTTTTTCCGCTTATGACGGGCGCAGAATTTGACGCATTCCGAGACGACATAGCAGAAAACGGTTTGCGAGAAGCCATTTGGTTGCACCCAGACGGCAGCATTGTAGACGGACGCAATAGATATCGGGCTTGTGTAGAATTAGGTATAGAGCCGGAATACCGGACGTGGGACGGCCAGGGGAGTTTGGTAACGTTTGTCGTTTCGTTGAATTTACACAGGCGGCATTTGGATACAGGGCAACGGGGAATGGTTGCGGCACGGCTGGCTCAACTGCAACAGGGAGCAAATCAGCATAGATCAATTGATCTACCCACCCAATCTGAGGCAGCCGAACTTTTGAATGTCAGTGTTCCAAGTGTCAAGCGGGCGAAAGAAGTTATTGAGCAAGGCACGCCAGAATTGGTGCAAATCGTAGAGAAAGGAGACGTATCCGTGAGCGCAGCAGCAAGTGTGGCAACGTTACCTTTTATAGAGCAAAGAGAGATTGTGGCACGCGGACAAAAAGAGATTTTGGCAGCAGCCAAACAGATACGAGAAGAAAAAGAAACGAAAAACCGTGCAGTCCGTGTTGAACGAATCAACACAATTGCACGGGGAAACAAACCGCTTGAAACGGCAGGCCGTTTGTTTCCGGTGTTGTTAGTTGATCCGCCCTGGCGTTATGAACACAGCATAAGCAGCAGTCGAAAAATTGAGAATCATTATCCGACAATGCTGTTAGAAGAAATTTGTGCTTTACCGGTGTCGTCTATTGCAGCGCCAGATTCAATTCTTTTCCTGTGGACGACCAGCCCGAAATTAGAGGAATCGTTACAGGTTATCAATGCCTGGGGTTTTACTTATCGTACCTGTCTGGTGTGGGTGAAAGATAGAATTGGAATGGGATACTACGCCCGGCAAAGTCATGAACTTTTGTTGATTGCCCGGCGTGGAGAAATGGTAACACCAGAAGTAAGCAATCGTTTTCTTTCTGTTATTGAAGCTGAACCGGGTAAGCATAGTGAGAAGCCACAAATTGTTTATGAAATGATTGAAAAAATGTACCCGGAATTTGATAAGGTCGAGTTGTTTGCCAGAGAAAAGCGTGAAGGTTGGTTTTCGTGGGGCAATCAGGTATGAGCCACGATTTCAAGCAACAACTGGCGTGGAGCGAAGCGCAGGGACATGAACCGTTTTGGGATGCTGTTTATCGAAAAGCCTTCCCAGATATAGTAAATCATTTACTTTGCAGTGGTGATACGGTAGGTCAACGTAACGGTGTAGACAGAATTGTATACCTACGTAATGACAAGATATTGCGGATAGACGAAAAGAAGCGAGTCAAGGATTATCCAGATATTTTATTGGAATACGTTTCAGTGGATACTACAGGAGCGCCGGGTTGGATCGAAAAAGATTTGACAATTGATTATCTGGCCTACGCCTTTATGCCGTCAAAGACTTGCTATTTGTTTGATTGGCTTATGCTAAAACGGGCTTGGCGAAAGTATGGGGAAGAATGGAAAGCTAAATACAAACCGCCAGTTGTCGCTAAAAACATAACTTACAATACTGTCAGCGTGGCCGTGCCCATTGTTATTTTGCGACAAGCTATTTCTACAGCAGCAGTTATCGATGTATCAAAAGAATTGAAGGGATGGAAACCGTGACAATGGCGTGGCAGGCGCAGATAATTGACACTGTACTGACGGACTACAATAACGGAGCGAGTGATTGAACTTCCGAACAACGGTAGGCGTAGGAGTGGCGGGTTGTCTCGCATTTATCGTCTACAGTGCATTGGATATGATTATTCAGGCACTTATTGTGTTGTTCTGGATTGCTTGTGTCGCTGTAATTGTGGTGGCAGGCGTTGTTATTTTCACCTATTGGCAGCGTGAGCAGACAAAACTATATCGCTTGATTGACGGCGCTTTCCCCTTGCAGCGATTCAGACTTCTGGACGGCACGCCGATTCTCGTCGACCCCAACAAAATGATTTCGGCAGCCGGCGCGGTGCATCCTACGCAAGGTTGGGGTGAGTTTATCCCCAATGGTGGTTGGGATATGCAAAGCAAGCTGATCCATGAAGTACAGCGTACCCGCCATCTTGCTGCTATGTTCCCCGGCGATGCGGCGCAAGAGAAAACGCACGGCGCAATCAAAGCGCCTAAGACCAGCGCAGCCACAACCAAACTCCTAACTGGTCCAACAGAGAAAGCGCCCGTTGTCGTCAAAGAGCAGCTTGCTTTGCCTGCGCCTATTGTTGTCCCTCCGGTGATTCAACGGCAGCCTATGACTGGTCAGCAGATGATAGACAATCCGCAGCCTACTCGTCTCGCTATTGGCGAAAATGTAGACAGTGAGGAAATCATTTATTGGGATGTGCTGAGTAACCCCTTCGTGCGCGTACACGGCGTTACGGGTGGTGGCAAGACGGCGCTATGCCGGATGCTTGTCGCCCAGGCAATTCGACATGAGTGGGAAGTAACCATCTTGGATACTCGGCAAGGTAAGGACTGGGGCCTGTTTCGCAGTCATGCCAACGTGATTGACGCCAGAGAACCAGAAGTGGCATTGGACGCAATCAAACAAGAAGTAGCGCATTACGAGCAGCGGGATACGGTTTTGGGTCAATATCAAGCGGCGGATGTTCAGGAATTGCAGCGAATCAGCGGGGCGTCTTTCGGGCGACGTTTGTTCGTGGTGGAGGAAGTTCAATCGCATCATATAAACGCAGAATTTAGCGGAGGAAAGGAATACCGCAAGGCATTTTGGATGGCGTTGCACAAGTTGACAAAGGACGCCCGCGCTACAGGGATTCACGGACTGTACATTGACCAAATGCCGAAGAATTGGGCGGAAGGGGTGCGTTACAACAGCGAGGCAATTTGTTTTGAGTTGTCAGACTACGGCGGGCGGATTGCCGGTTATGTGTACGCTCACAAACTGAGCAAGTATCACTGTCATTTTCGGGGAGCTATTGTCAAAGCCGGTTTCTTGACTGACAGTCAGATAATGCAGGCGCTGGCTATTGCGCCAACGCAGGTTCGCAGGGTGTCCGCTGATACTTCGCAGGGGCACGCCACTCCTGAAGCGGACACCGGACAGACACCGGACAGCGGACAAGCGGACACTACGCATGAACTAACAGAGATACAAAGAAAGGTTGCAGAGTATGTCAAGGTCAACCCCGATGCTGGTGTCCGCCCGATGGCCCGTGACTTGGGAATCGGGAAAAGTTACGCGGGGGAATTGCGAGAGGAATACCTACGACGTCCCCCTGTTGTGGTTGACATTTCGACCGAAAAAGGGTAGAATGTGGGTAGCGAAACGAAGGCAAGCGGGACGCTACACATACTAACCAACTTGTGAACAACAGGTTGACTTTCTGGAAAACACTTTGACAAAAGTGCCCCGCTTGCCGCACCCAGAAAGTCAACCTGTTTTCTTTTACCCAAAGGCAAAAAAGTATGATTTACATCTATGGATTGATTGACCCATCAGTGCATAAGATTGCCTATATTGGCAAGACTAATGATTTGTATGCGCGATGGGGACGACATACAAAGACGGACGAACGGCACAAGGCGGGGGAATGGATAAAACGTCTTCGTATTGCTGGTGTTGAACCTACGGTAGTTGTGCTAGAGGAAATGGCTGATGATGCCGATTGGATAAATGCTGAACGCTGGTGGATAGCGCACGGATTGCGGATGAAATGGCCGCTTAGTAATACGGCATACGCCAGTGGGCATAATGGAGAGAAATCATTGTCAGAATGGATGCCCATAGGTGGTCAATCAGAACCGACTGATTATCAAGCTAGAGCAGCCGCTATGATTGCAGCCAATCCTGATACTAGACAGGTAGATTTGTGCCGAGAATTGAAGATTGTCAAGTCGTATGCTAACAAACTTTGGCACACTTACCACCCGAATGGAGACTTATATCAGTCTGCGGATTGGGTAGGTAAAGTTTGACAATATGGGAGGCAGACAAGTGAGCCTGGACGACCTATACAACAATATAGCTGGAAATCTCAATCTATTGGATACGCTGGAGGGGGTGATTCGTGGCTTGTTTTACGGTGATATGGGCTATCGTTTTGTAATTCGACGGCGAACCAAAGATGGTGCTCATTCGCTGGAAGATTGTCGAGCTATGCTCAAAGAGCGAGGCGTAGACACATTCTGGTTTGGCTTTGACAGTCAGAATATGTACTTTCGGGTCAAAAATCGACAAGCAAAGTGGGCCGAGTATATTCTGCTACGGGCAGGTGTAGAGTTGCTCAACCCGGTCTTTGACAACCGCAACGTAGTGTGGGCCAGCCAGCCAAAACACAATGACCGTCCTGTGCCATCGTGGACGCAACAAGCCAAAAAGCGAGAAGAACAGCGCAGCCAACGGCGGGCTTCGTCGTGGCTGGACAAGTTATTAGGATAAGGAGAAACGAATGGACGCACTTACCAACGCCGAGCGGGAAGTCCACCTATCAATGGTGGCAGATAAACACGACACCTGGGAGGTATACGCTGATGACCCGATGTGGGTGGCCCGGCTGGACAAGATAGCTACCGCTTACAAGACAACGCCTATCGGCAAGTGGTACAAGTTGACGGCAGGACAAGTAACTATCAAAAAGGAGTCGTCGCCATTGTCGGAAGCCGAGAAACAAAGGCGGCGGGAAACAATGGCAAAAGCTCTAGGGCGTAGTATTTAGCCGTTGATGGGGTTCGCTTCGTTACCGTCAAGCAATTGCTTGACGGTAACGCTCAGTAATGGCAATTCTATTGAGGCGGAGAAGCGGGGGGAGTATATTGGAATTATCAATCATTGCAGAGATAGCTCAGTATCACAATCGAGTGGGGTCGTGGGCGGTAGTAGCTAAGTTGATGCGGAAGTCTCCTGCTTATGCTATGCGCGTCGTGCGCGGCGATTTGCATTTGTCGGAGGAGGCTGCCGATGCTTGGATACGCAACTATCGCAATCAGTATGCCGGAAAAGTGCTTATTCCAATATGCCCTACTTGTGGCGATGCTCACGTTGTCGGAGATTGCCACGGCAAGGACGGTCACCCTGTCATTCTGGCGGCCAATGAAGAAGTGCGTCTTACTTCCCTTCATCCGGCCCGTCAGCGTCCGCATCGAGTTCGTCGAGAGATGACAGCGGATCAAGCGGCTGTTTGGGATAATTTGACAAAGGTACAAAAAAATACAATTTTGGGGGTTCGGATGGCAGGTAGCAAGTAGCAGGTTGCAGGTAGCAAGTAGCAGGTTGCAGGTAGCGACACCTGCATACTTGCTACTTGCTACTTGCTACTTGCTACTGGATATTGAATAATAAAACCTGTCTGGATGACGGTTCTTGGAATTTTCAACATATTTTTCGCACTCGGAGAGGGTGTCGAAAACTATTTCTGCTTTGTCGCTGGTTACAAAATCGGTTGGCCAACGGTTGAAAATAGTAACCAAAAACATAGCGCTGTCATGTAGACTGTGGGTAGCCACGATTTCAGTGGCGCTGTCGTAGAGGTTCTCGGCGTTCTGGTAGGCCACGCCGAGGGAGTTGCGGGTGACGGGTATGGCGGCGGAATTGAACAAATATCTATTCATTGATTTCCTCCGGATACGTGTTGGTCTGGCTGCGGCGGTCGATGGTCGCCACCTGCATCTCGACGAGAAGATAGAGCAAGTCCTGGTACTGGCGGATGAGTAGGGTGGCCTGGTCGATCCAGAGCGAGACGATTAGCGGCGTCGGACGCGTTTCGGGCCGGGCGGCGTACCACTCCAAATTAGAAGAGAGCAAGTTGGCGGTAGGCGCTGGTCGGTGGGCGAGCTGGGCGGCCTGGGCGATCATCTCGCTGGCGGCGGACAACGTAGGGGCTGCGGCAATGTCAGCAGAGCCACTGGCTGTAGGGTATTCCGCAGACGGTGGGTATGGGTGTCCACTGGCAGCGGTCGGTGGATTTGCAGCCGGCGGACTCGCAGTGGGCGGGATGGGGC
>QLUR01000024.1 GCA_018725565.1 Bacillota bacterium
CAAGCCTTGCGTCGCGTTAACAACCAAAGGTGCCAGCAGGTTTGCTGTAGCTTCCGCTGGGTGTTTCGGCACGGTAATAAGCAAATATATTTCAGCTTCTTTTTCCTCTAAAGCAATATTCGCCAGCACATCCCGTTTAACCTGCACAAGGTAATCAGGAAAAAAGTAGGCAGGCTTAGTAAGGATAAAGGCAGGCCCATCGGGTGCCAGCAAGGAAAAAAGCAGGGGTTATCGGGAATAGGTTCCAGGAGATACTCGGAAATTTCCTCAAAGCCAAGGAGCCCCGGAATGATTTTTAATGATACGGCTTGTTTTGTCATAGATTGCACCTTCCTTAATATCAGCGTAAAAAGTCGAGCAAGCTAGGCTGCATTATTCTGGCGCCTGAGGAAAGGGAGGCCTTGTAAATTGTCTGCATCACCGCAAAATTCATCATCGTTTCGGTAAAATCAATATCTTCCAGTTGGGAGCGCAGGCGTGTAAAATTTATTTTCTGGGTCGTAAAGCTTTCGGCGGAAAGTTCCAGGCCGTTGCTGATCGCGCCAAGCCCAGCCCGCTTGTTTAAAACACGTTCGCCGGCTTGTTGTAGGCTATGGATGGAGTTGGCGGCGGCGGTGGTGTCATTGTTAAACATCGCTTGAGCCAATTTTTCCATTCCGGCTAACAGGCCGGAGGAAAAAAAGAGTTCATCGGCGGTAAGATTGCCGCGTACAGTCACATTTGGCGCGACTTCCCAGTTAATGCTACCACGGTCGCCGGCATAGCTGACTCCGGCAGCGCCTGCACCTGCGGCAAAATCGCGCTTAAGAGGTCTGGTGGTCGTCAAGTGGCCGGAAAAAATATAGCGTCCTGCATAATTGGTATTGCCAAACTGGACTAGCACGTTAATTAGTTCATCTACTTCCTGTCCGATCGCTTCGCGCGCTTGCGGCGAGAGTGTTTCGCTCGCGCCGCGGACGGCTAACTCCTGTGCCCGCTGCAATACTTCTGTAATGTGGTGCAGGGCGTCCTCCGTAGTATTCAGCCAGGAGCGGGAGGCCTCGATATTGCGACTGTGTTGTTCCACTTGCTGCAGTGCGGAATTATAGCCCATGATTCGGGCAACTTTTAGCGGCCCGTCGGAGGGCTTGGAGACGCTTTTGCCTGATGAGAGCATGTCTTGAAAGCGGCTCATATTTTGGAGATTGTTTTGAATATTACTGATCACACTGTTTTTTACCATTTGGTGTGTAATACGCAAGAGAATTCACCTCCTAAAGAGATAATCCCCTCTCCCTGGGAGAGGCTGTTTTTAATCCCCTCTCCCTCTGGGAGAGGGTTAGGGTGAGGGCAAAGGCTTAAATGAGGAGCATTACCTCATCATTCTGTTGATCAGCGTATCATAAATTTCATCAAAGGCAGTGATTGTCCGGGCGGCAGCTTGGTATGCCAATTGGAACTGGATCATCTTAGCCATTTCCTCATCAAGGGAAACGCCGGCAATGGAATCCTGCCTGTGTCTCAGCATGCCAATGAGGGATGCTTGGTTTTCCGCCAGCCGCTCGCTTTCCCGGGTATCCACTCCCAGTCGGGCGATATTATCCCGATGGAAATTAGCAAAAGTTGTTAGCCCATTCGGGTCTAGCGTTGCCCGCAGCCGCACGTCCGGCTCCAAAGGGTTGATGCTGATTGCCGCACTTCTTAGGCGGGCAATCAGCAAAGCATTTCTCCCATCGCCTGGAGCCGGACGGCTCAGCCCCGGCACGGCTGCCAGGGAGGCGGCTACCAGTCCGGAATCGTTTTTAATCAGTTCATTTACTTGCAGTGTTTCCATGCCGGTGCCGGTGAAGAAAGCATTACCCCTCCTTCCGTAGAAGTCCATGCCTGCTGTGTGCAGAACATTAAGCGAATTTGTGATCCCCCAGACCATACTCGAGAAGTTTTCCATATAGCTTCGGAGCTGAACATCGCGTGTTTCCGCTAAGCCGGCCAACTGTCCATTACTCATTCTTAGCGGCTGATTATCCCGTTGCCAGACTGGCTGAGGCGAGAGGGTCCAGTCACCGCTACGCGCTCCGGCAATGGTAGTAACGCGGAAATTGATATTATTGTCAACTAAAGCTCGTCCGGCAATAAAGATGCTAATCGAGGAGTTGTCATTTAGGACTGTGTCGAACTCAATAATTTCGCTCAACTTTTTTAACAGGTTGTCCCGGCGATCCAGCAAATCTGCAGGGCTGTTGCGCTGGGCTGTCAGGCTGACAATTTGTCGATTAAGGCCAGCCAACTGCTCTGCCAGAGTGTTGATTTCTTCTGTCTTTGCCGTAATCTGCTCGGTCATGTGGCTACGCACAGATTTTAGTTGTTCGCTTGTATGTCTCGCCGCATTTGTAAACGCGTTGCCGTTTTCCACCAGTGCTGCTCGCACAGAGGAGCTCTCCGGATTGAGGCTCAGTTCCTGCCAGCTATTATAAAAAGTGTTTAGTACGTTGCTAAAGCCTGTTTCTGAAGGCTCCATGAAAACGCCTTCAACTTGACTAAGAAAAGAGTGGCGAGTTTCCCACTTTGCAAGGGTTTGTGCTTCTTGACGGATCTGCGTATCAAGAAAGCGGTCTCTGATTCGTGCAATTTCAGCTACAGCTACGCCGCTACCCAGCATGCCTTCGCCGTTTGCATAGGGCATAGGATTAGTAGGTGTCAGCAGAGCGCGCTGACGGCTATAGCCTGGAGTATTGGCATTAGCGATATTATGGGCCGTGACTGTCAGGGATTTTTGCTGTGCCTGTAAGCCTAGGCGTGCAATATTTAAGCCGGAGAAAGTTGACACTGCTTTAACCTCCTTTGTAAATCAGGCCAGTACGCTGACCATGGCGTAGGACAAGTTCTGAGCTGCGTTTACCCTGCCGGTTTTTGTATAACCGTCTGTGCGCTGCTCTCTTCCTGCCAGATGGCGGAAACAATTTATGTAAGCTAATTGGTGCTTCAGATAGAGGGTGTTAGTTTCGTTTTCTGTTTTTAGCTCCCGCAGGGCGTGCTGCAAGTTTTGGCGTAAAGTAAACAGCTTTTCCGCCGGCGCGTCGGGGGCAGCCGCAAGCTCTCTTAACGATTTGCCGTGGGAAGAGAGCTCACGCTTTTCTTCCAGCCGCCGCAATCGGTGCTGAAACTCCGACTTTTCCTGCTGGCAGCGTTGCAGCAATTCCAGTTCGTTATTGGCAATGGCATCTCTTTCACGCCGGACTATTTCTGTCAGCGTAGTGACGGTTGCCAGTTGTGTCTGCAAGGTTATGATTAGCTCTTCCACGGGAAATCCTCCGTTTGTTGATTTCTGCTTAATTTATCGGCAGCTTCAAGGAAAGCTTAATGGCCTATAGCAAAGAAGTACAGGCAAACTCCAGGCGTCAGGCAGAAGGGGGCGTAACGAAACGTTAGTTTCGCTACGCCCCCTTGGAGCGATATTTTTTTTATTGTGAGAGATTAAAGGCTTGTAGCCATGTGTCGCGCAAATCGACCAGCAATTTTTCAACTTCAGCCAAAGGCGCCGCTTCTTTTTTTAGATTGGCAGTCACAAGGCGTTGATGCATATAGTCGTAGAGCTGGTAAAGGTTATCGGCCATCTCTCCTTGGTTTGGATTGAGGGCATTCATCAGTTCAAAAAGAATATCCTGCGTCTTGACGTTGTTAATATGGCTTTGTTCAAGCTTGTTTTCCGCCAAGCCTATTTGCGCCAGCTTAGTAAATTTAATTGCGCCGTTGTAGAGCATGATGATTAGCTTTAGGCCAGACGCAGTTTCTACTTGGTTGTGCAAATATGTGCGGTAAGGGTTTGCCAGCATCTTTGAGCCTCCTTTTCTAACGCTTTGTGTCCAGCAGCAGGCCAATCATTTCTTGGATTTGCGCGGCCAGCCTAAGTAAACGCTCCGGGGGTATTTCACGAATCAGCTCATCAGTCTCTTTGTCGATAACCTGCACCATTACTCTGTCAGACTCGTCATGGATTTTAAAGCGCAGACTGAAACTAAATGCGTCTAAAGCACTGTTTACTTTGCTGACGGCAGTATCTATTTCCGTAGTCGAATGAGACGAAGGATGAGCTTCCGTGTTAGGGCTAGGGGTTCCTTTAATGCTTTCCTCTATTTCTCGTGTTTTGCCCGGATGGCTGATTTCATTTGTAATGTTTCTCTGCCCGTCCGGTGTAATCGCAGACAGGGAATTTGCCGCTCCGATTTTCACCGTTTCACCTCCTCATCTTCGCCCAGGCGAAAAATGCTTTTGTTTTAGCTTTTTTTTAAAAAATCGCATACTACTCATTCTGTCTAATATTTTCGGTAAAAACTGAAAAAACTTAATACTTCTGCAAAAATATAGTAAAGCTTTTCAATCTGGGGCCGATTAGAAATGCAGGAATAGAAAGAATTGCTGTCTCGTGAAGTGGGGGACGAGCTGTGAAGGTACAAGGGGTGGATCCTGTTATTATGAGCAGGATTCAGGAAAAAGTAAAAAAACAGTTGGTGCAAGATAGCCGACAGGTTGAGTTTGCCAAAGACCGCCAAAACAGCCAAGAGCAAGAAAGGCAAGCGCCGGATCGAGAAGAATTGGCTGCGATGGTGCAGAAGCTAAACAAAATGGCTGACTCCTTGGGTATTGATTTGCTCTTTGTCGTGACGGAGGATGATGCGCCTCGGTTATTTGCGCTCAACAGAACAACGCAGGAGCTTATTCATCAGCTCTCTCCCGCAAAAGCGCAAGAAATGTTGACTGAAATGAAAAGCTTTGTAGGCATGTTGGTAGATCAACTTTCATGAGGGGGATGGAGCGTGGCGGCTACGGTGACGGAATTGCTTGAGCAGTTGAGTGCTAATTATCAGCAGCAGTATATGCTCTACCAAAAGGTATATCAAATAGCGCAAGCGGAAGGCGCGCTGATTGAAAGCAAGGAAATGTTGCAATTAATTGAATTACTCCATTGTGCAGAGGAAATTATGCTGCGCATTCATGATTTGGAGGAGCCGCAAAAAAAGAACAGGGAGTTACTCCGTGAGGCTTTGCCTGGCAATAGCCTTTCACTCGATCTGCTTGCTTGTTTGACAGAGAGCCGGGTTTTCCTCCGCTACAAAAAAGTGCTGGCGCAATTGGCTGAAATTTTGGCAGAGATAGAACAACTAAAAAACAAAAATATCGTACAGTTAACACAAATGAGGCTGGCAAAAAATCGGCTATAAACAGAGCTCTGCTGACTGTGGGCAATACGCTGTTTATTTGCCGTGTCTTTTTTTCGCGGAAAAACTAGATATTATGTTTAGCATTTCTACTTTTATTGCCATTTTTTTTAATCTTTGCAGGAATTTTTCCATTTTTAGCGATTTTTCCATTTTTAGCGAAAGGTTACGATATGTCAGCAATTATACGGTTAGGTATGTCGAAAGGTAAGACTGCTAAAAGGCAAGGAGGCGATGATGATTAACAGGTTATGGACAGATAAAGTTTCTCTCGTGTTGCAGAAAAGCCTTGACGCAGCTGGAGAGCGGCAGCGTGTCATGGCTCACAATATTGCCAATCTTAACACGCCGCTTTATAAAAGAAAAGAAGTTCGCTTCGAAGAAGAATTGCGCCAGGCGTTGCTGGGCCCGTCCCGCCTGTCTCTTGCCACTACTCACCCGCGCCATATGGACAAAGTTTCCAGCCTGCAGGATGTGAGTCATGAAGTTAGAACTGATTTGCAGTCAAGCATGCGGCCTGACGGCAACAATGTGGATATAGAACGTGAAATGGCTATGCTTGCCGCAAACCAGTTGAACTATAACGCCCTCGTCCAGTTATTAAGCGGTCGGCAGGCTTCATTGCGTTATGTGATCCATGAAGGGAGAAGGTAAGCATGCAGATTTTTAAGGCGATGCAGATTTCCTCATCCGGGTTGACGGCTGAACGCTTTCGCTTGGATTTGATTGCCAATAATATTGCCAACGCTCATAGCACTCGGACTGAACAGGGTGGCCCTTACCGGCGCAGATCCGCCGTTTTCGCAGAGAAAATGGATGCCGCCCGCCGCAACCGACAGGGCGTGCGGGTGGTGTCAGTAAGCGAAGACCAGACGCCGCCAAGGTTAGTTTACGAACCGGGACACCCAGATGCAGACGCGGCAGGCTATGTGGCTTACCCAAATGTAAATGTGATTCAGGAAATGGTAGATATGATTACGGCTACCAGGGCATACGAGGCTAACGTTACAGCTTTAAATGCAACAAAGAGCATGTTTCTAAAGGCATTGGAAATTGGCAGAGGATAGGTGAGTCAAAATGAAAATTCAGGCGGACAACCCCTTTATCCCGACGCAATGGCAAAAAATTCAGCCGGAACTGCAAAGCAGACAGACAGAGGGCTTTGCGGCTGCGTTAAAAAGCGCCCTAAGCGATGTGAATAAGCTGCAGCTTCAGGCAGATGACGCTGTCAAAAAGTTGGCTATGGGTCAGGCAGAAGATATCCATCAGGTGATGATTGCGGTTGAGCAAGCTAAGCTTGCCATGCAGCTGACGGTGCAGGTGCGCAATAAAGTTGTTGAGGCTTATCAGGAAATTTCACGGATGCAGATTTAGTGACCAGCCAATTTGCAAGTGACAGCTGTCAACTGGCCACGGGTCATCGTTTGCCCAGGACGGGCAGAAAGGGGCAATGATTTTTGGCGGAAGAAAGCCGGGCCGCATTCTCGATGTTGACGCTGCAAGAGCGTTGGCAGCAAATCAGCAAACAAAAGAAGATAGCTGTGATCATTTTGCTTGTAGCAGGTTTTGTCTCTCTTTTTTATTTGGGGCAGGCACTTTTCCGTCCAAGGATGGCGCCTTTGTTTTCGGGATTGGAGCCGGCTGATGCCGGGCGGATTGCCGCTCGGTTGCAGGAGCTGAATGTGCCTTATCAGTTGGCAGATGAGGGTAGAACCATTCTGGTCGGGCAGGATCAAGTGTATGAGATGAGAATTCAGTTGGCCAGCGCAGGAGCGCTGGTCGGGGGCAGCGCTGGATTTGAACTTTTTGATCGGACACAGCTTGGGGCTACCGATTTTAATAGACGCCTGGATTATCTGCGAGCGCTCCAAGAAGAGCTCCGACGGACTATTGTTCAGTTGGAAGAAGTTGAGCAAGCCCGGGTACACTTAGCTCTGCCCGAACCAAGCGTCTTTATTCGGGAGACGGTAGAGCCGACTGCGTCGATTGTACTACGGCTCAGACCTCTTTCCCGTCTGCAACCTGAACAGATTCGCGGGATTGTTTATCTGGTAGTCGGCAGCGTGGAAAACATGACGGCGGAAAATGTGACTGTGATTGATACACAGGGAAATATTCTTAGCGATTTAACTACGGAGTTGTCTTCCTCCGGCCAGTTAGCCGAGGCTTCTTTGCGGCAGTTGGAGGTGAGGCGTTCCTTCGAAAAAGAAATGGAACAGCGCGTCCAGCGGGTGCTGGAGCGGGTTTTAGGCGCGGGTCAGGCGGTCGCGATGTTGACGGCAGAATTGGATTTTGATTCCCGTGAATCAAGCATCATCACTTTTGCGCCCGAAGGAGTGCCTCGGAGCAGAACCGTTGCGAGGGAAATATTTGAGGGGACAGGAACCATGCCTGGGGAAGCAGGTACGGACAGTAATATTCCCGGTTATCCTTTTGCAGCCGGCGGCGGCGATTCTCGTTATGAGCGGGATGATGAAACTATTAATTACGAAATCAGCGAAACAACGGAGCGGCAGATTCAAGCGCCGGGGCGCTTGATCCGCTTGCACGCTGCCGTTGTTGTTAATGATAACGGAGGCGTGCTGACTGAAGAGCAGTTGGCGCAGATTAACGAGCTGGTCGAGGCTGCCATTGGTTATCAGGTAGCGCGTGGGGACAGCATCAGTGTGCAGGGAATGAATTTTGATACTTCACAACTAGAGGAAGCCAAGCGGGAGATGGACGAGGCTTTGCGCAATGAGCAAAGGGGACAGCTGATCTATCTGGGCGTAGTCATTTTGCTCTTGGTTTTGTTTTTTGTTCTCGTATTGCGGACAAGAGGAGCGCGCCGCGAACGAGAGTTAGAAGCTCAGCTTGCCACAGTGCCGCACATGCCCTTTTTAGAAGAAGCGCCGGCAATCGGCGAGCTGCCAAGGGAAGAGGAACTTTTGCACAAACGTGTCCGTCAGCTGGCGGAGAAGGAACCTGAAGCGGCAGCATATTTGATCCGGGCTTGGCTGGCTGAAGAATAGGGGAGATAGTTTTTGGCACGCAATAAATCCAATGGTCTAAAAAAATCGGCTATTTTGCTGATGGCACTGGGGCCGTCAGTCTCGTCAAAAATTCTCAGGCAGTTTACCGAGCCCGATATCGAGCGTATCTCCTTGGAAATTGCTAATACCACCAAGGTGGAAGTGAATACCATTGAAGAAGTGCTGGAAGAATTTTTGTTGCTTAGCCAAGCGCAACGCTATATGTTGGACGGCGGATTAGATTATGCGCGTAACCTTTTGGAGCAGACATTAGGCACTCAGAAAGCGACTGAAATTATTAAAAAACTAAAGGAAGCTTCGCAAATTAAACCATTTATGTTTGTTAGGAAGGCTGACCCTAAGCAGTTAACAAACTTGATTGGCCAAGAACATCCGCAAACTATTGCCTTAATACTATCCTATCTTGACCCGCTGCAAGCTTCTCAGGTTTTGGGCAGTCTGCCTGATGAACAGCAACCTGAGATAGCTCGGCGAATTGCGCTGATGGATCGGACTTCGCCTGAGGTCTTAAAAGAAGTGGAGGGAGTGCTGCAAGAGCGTCTTTCTTCCGTAGTGCAGCAAGATTTTGCTGCCGCAGGCGGGATTCAGTCGCTGGTGGACATTTTAAACAATGTGGATCGTGGCACAGAAAAACTAATTTTGGAAGAGCTGGAGAAAGATGATCCCAAACTTGTCGATGAAATACGTAAGTTGATGTTTATCTTCGAAGATGTAACCACCTTGGACAACGCTTCCATTCAGCGGATTATTCGTGAGGTTGACCAGAAGGACTTGGCTTTGGCGCTTAAAGGCTCCAGCGAGGAAGTTAAGGAACGTATTTTCCGCAATGTTTCCAAGCGGGCAGCAGAAATGTTAAAGGAGGATGTGGAGTTTATGGGGCCAGTTCGCTTGCGTGAGGTGGAAGAAGCACAACAGCGGATTGTAAGTGTTGTTCGTAAGCTCGATGAGACTGGTGAGATAATTATTTCACGGGGTGGTGAAGATGCCATTATTCTCTAGGCTGCTTAAAGCAGAGCAAGTAGCAGTCACCGAAAAGATCTGCCGCCTTACTTACCATGCGGCAACTTTGCCTGTCGGCGTGGGAGGGATCGAGGCACCAGGTGATGCAAATCCTGTCACTTGTGTTATGGTGGAGGCAGAGGAGCAGGCGTCTGAAATGCTGGCGGCTGCGGCAAGACAGAGTGCGGAAATCTTGACATCTGCCAGTAGTGAGTGTGAAGAGCTCCTTCATCAGTCAAAAATGAAGATTCTTGTTTTGGAAGAGGAAGCACATAAACGTGGCTATGAAAAAGGTTATCTGGAAGGCTTGGGGGCAGGGCAAACTGTGGGCATCGGTTTGCACCGCGAAGCTGAAGCCATGCTCCGGGAAGCTGTCGAGTTGCGCGAGAGGTTTTTGGAGCGGGTGGAGCCGCAAGTGGTGGAATTAGCTGTCTGTGTGGCGGAGAAATTGGTGGGGAGACAGCTGACTATTGAACCGGAAACCGTAGTCACTATTGTCCGGGAAGCCTTGCGCCTGCTTAATGAGTCCGGCGAAATTTTGATCCGCCTTCATCCTAGTGATTTACTGCTCTGCCAGGCAAGGCTGCCTGACTTGCAGGCAGAAGTGCGCGAGAATAGTACGCTTAATCTTTTTGCCGACCCGCAACTGCCGGCAGGCAGTTGCCGCGTGGAAACAAACGGTGCCTTGATTGAATGTATGCTCGATGAGCGCTTTGTTGCGCTGCGTGCAGCATTAGCGGATGTGGCTAATCATGGATAAAGAACTATGCCGTCTGCAGCAGCAGGAAGACGAAAATACTTCCTCGCTCTGCTCTCACCCTAACCTTAGCCCTCACCCTAGTCCTCACCCTAGCCCTCACCCTAGCCCTCACCCTAGCCCTCACCTTAGCCCTCACCCTAGCCCTCTCCCAGAGGGAGAGGGGAGGAGTAGTGAGGGAGAGGGGAGGAGTAGTGAGGGAGAGGCTTTATTGCTGCCCTATCTGCGTGCGACAAAAGCATTCCCCCGTGCTAAAATTATCGGCCGCGTGACCCAGGTGGTCGGTTTGACCATCGAGGTGCGAGGTTTGCAGGCTTTTGTGGGTGAAGTATGTCAGATTTTCGTCGACACCGGAGCTGCGCCTGTGGCGGCTGAGGTGGTAGGGTTTAAAAACGGTCATGTGTTGATGATGCCTTTGGCTGACTTGCGTGGCATTGCTCCAGGTTGTCAAGTTTTGCCTACCGGTAGCGCGTTTAAGGTGCGTGTGGGACCGGCTCTTTTAGGACAAGTGTTGGACGGGATGGGCATTCCACTAGATGGCAGCGCGCTGAGTGGTCTGGGGTGCAGTTACCCTGTCGATAATGATCCTCCTAATCCGCTGACGCGGCAACGGATTAGGGAAGTATTGCCTACCGGTATTCGCGCCATAGATATGTTTCTGACCTGCGGGCAGGGTCAAAGGATTGGTATTTTTGCCGGCAGTGGTGTCGGTAAATCGACCATGCTGGGTATGATTGCCAAGCAGAGTGAGGCAGACGTAAATGTAATCGCGCTCGTAGGCGAGCGAGGCAGAGAAGTGGTAGACTTTATTGAGCGTGACTTGGGCCAGAAGGGGCTCGAGCGTTCTGTGGTGGTGGCCGTTACATCAGATCGACCTTCCTTGCTACGTATAAAAGGAGCGCTGGTGGCCACGACTATCGCGGAGTATTTCCGTGATCAAGGTAAAAAAGTGATGCTGATGATGGACTCGGTGACAAGGTTGGCTATGGCTCAACGGGAAGTCGGTCTGGCCATCGGCGAGCCGCCTACTACCAAGGGTTATACGCCGTCGGTATTTGCCCTCTTACCTAGACTGCTGGAACGAGCGGGCACCTCAGCAAAAGGATCTATTACCGGCCTTTATACTGTGCTGGTTGACGGCGATGATTTTAACGAGCCGATAGCTGACGCCGTGCGGGGCATCTTGGATGGACATATTATCCTTTCCCGCGATTTGGCTGCAAAAAATCATTTTCCCGCTATCGATGTTTCAAGGAGTATCAGCCGCTTGATGACGGACTTGGTAGATAAAGAACATCAACAACTGGCAGGGCGCTTCCGTGATTACCTTTCCGCCTACTACGAAGCGGAAGATTTGATTAATATCGGTGCTTATGTGCAAGGCAGCAATCCCAAGGTTGATAAGGCTCGTCAATATATTTGCCAGATGCAGACCTTTTTGCGCCAAGATGTAACTGAATGTGAGCCTTTCGCGGCTGCACGGGACAATCTGGAAATTCTCCTGGGGAAGGAGTAGATCTTAGTGTATAGCTTTCCTTTGCAGAAAGTGCTCGATTACCGTAAAAACAGGGAAGAAGAAGAGCAACGCCGCCTGAGCCAAGCAACCCGGGAGGCGGAAGCCTCCAGAGCGGCGCTGGTTAGGCTACAGGATGATTTGTTCAGACTGCAGGAAGATGTCCTCCTTTGCCAGTCCGGACAGATTGATGTGCAGCGTGCTCTGGTCACTAGTGATTATAACGTGCTGCTCGCGGGTCGCATTAAAGAAGGGGAACAGGGGGCAGCCCGCTCGGAAGCTCGCCTGCGCGAACAACTGCTCCTGACGGAAAAGTGCTGGCAGGAACGCAAAGTGATGGATACTTTGCGTGAAAAAGGAGAAACACGTTTTCTGTACCAGTTGAGCCAGGCGGAACAACGTGAGAATGACGAAATGGCGAGTTTTATCTACCAGCAGCGCAAGCAGCAGGAATGAGAGAGTTTGTTTTTGTGTTAGGCAAAAATGCAAAGCGCCTTTTTTTGCAGAGGAAATTGTTTCGTTCAAGAAAGCTACGATCCTATGCAAGGGGGTTGTTAAGGGGGATTCCCCCTTATTCTCGCGGGCGCTCAGTAGCAAAAGACTCAAAGCGTTTTTGTAATGAAAGGAGGTGATAATCATGGAAATGAATACTCTTTCCCAGCTTGTTCCGGCGATGCAGAGCAAATTTATGCATCTGCTTGCCGGGAGTGGGCAGCAAGCAACTGGTTTTGCAGGCCTTCTTGCTCTCTTGCTGCAGCAGCCGGGGTTTGGTCCGGAAGTTGCCATTGTGGCTTCGCAACTTGCCGGTTCAGAAGAGCAGAAGGGCGCGTTGCCAAAATTGCTTGCCGCCTTACTGCCTCAAATGATGCCGCGGCAGACGCCTGAAGGCAGTGCATCGACCCTGTTTCAAGAAAATGGAGCAAGCGCCTGTGCGGCACTATGGTTGCCGGCGGTTTTGCTGGGATTGCCGCTTCAATCCCAGCAGTTTGCTGAAGGCGGTGCAAGTGGCAGAGCCTGTGCCGGCGGAGCGACTGTCCTCTCCGGCAATCTGCTCCAGGCTGCTGCAGCGGCCGAACTGGGAGCGGAAAAGCTGCAGCCGGAAACTCCGGCGGCTACCCTCCAAGATGCTGTAGTCGTTAAATGGGGGGCGGAAAACTTACTGCCGGAGCCGGTGACGGTCATCTCCCAGGCAGCAGCAATGGCTGAACAGGGAGCGGCAAAGCTTTTGTCGGAAACTTTGCCTGTGGAACAAAATGCTGCGGCTGCAGACAAACCTGCGCTAGAAAAAGGAGCACTGCTCCATTTGCAAACGGCAAATAAAGAAGTCGCCGAGTTGCCTGTTTCCCGCATCAGCAAATCGGAGTCGCCATCAACCATTCAGGGCTCCTCAGCCTTGAGCTATCAGGCTTTTTCAGATAGACAAGCTTTGGCGGCAACAGCAGTTCGCTTTGCCGAGTCGCCGCTTGGCCGGGCAGCGCTGGCGGAGCAGGTATTGGAAAAAATGGTATTTAGGAGAGAGCCGGAGGGAGATTCCACCTTGTCTGTTCGGCTTAGACCTGCGGCGCTTGGGGAAGTGCAAATCAGCCTGCGTCTGGAAGAAGGCCGGTTAGTGGCAAGGATTATGACGGAAAACCTGTATGTGAAGGATGCGCTTGATGCCGCTCTTGGACAGGTAAAACAACGCCTGGAAGCGCAGCAGATTCAAGTGGCGGAACTGACGGTGACAGTTGGCAGTCAGATGGACTTTCGGCAGGACAGAACGTTTAATCCGTTCTGGCAACAAACGGAAATTAAGGACAAACGACCTGCCATGGCAACAATCGGTGCGGAAGGGGGGGGAGGGCAGCTTGTCAGTCAGCGTCAAGGCTTGGTTGATGCCCGTGTCTAATTGGAAATGGGTAGCTACGCAGGCCGCCAACTGTTAAAGAATCGTCAGATGCTAGGCGCGACGAGGATCGGAACGAAGGCGTACTGGAATGTACGTCGGAGTGAGGACTGCAGGAGCAACAACGCAGATGGCGCTTTAAAAGCAGTTGTACTTAATGAGTAGTTACGATAATGGAGGTAATAAGCAGATGACAGTGATAACGGCTGCAGGGGTCGCTCCGACAACGTCGACTAAAGTACAAGGACCTACCGGTGCCATGCAAGCTTTGGGTAAAGATGTGTTTCTAAAACTGCTGGTGACACAATTGCGCTACCAGGATCCGTTGAAACCGCAAGATAATAGTGCCTTTGTTGCACAGATGGCGCAATTTACTTCGCTAGAACAACTGCAGAATGTTAATGCTACACTGGCACAGCTAGTGACAATGCAGTCCAAGGAGGCAAATAATTTTTTCAGCAACGCTCCGGCATACTTGGGTTTAGCGGTCACCATGGCGGGAAAAGATGGTGAAATTGTTTCAGGTACGGTCAGTGCAGTGGAATACGAGCAAGGCAAACCTTTGCTGGTAATTGATGGTGTCCGCCATGGGCTTGAGAAGTTGTTGTCAGTTAGGGCAGAGAATCTTTAAAAAGCGAATTTTTATTGGGTGACATAGTCTGGAAATCTTTCCCAGCAGTTGAGAAAGAGCAATGAATTAGTGTTAAAACAGGTGGTGAAGAGTGATGAATTCAGGCAATATCCGTTATCCGGGACAAGTTGGGGCGCCCACCGTGGAGCAGTTTCCTACTAAAGTGCCGCTTAGGCAAAATGGGGCAGGAGTGACACCGTTTGCTCAACTTTGGCAGGAGACGCTGCAAAAGCAGGAAGCAGTAAAGTTTTCCGCCCATGCGCTGCAGCGGTTGCAGGAGAGACGGATTACGCTGGGAGAAAATGAACTGACTAAAATCAATCAGGCTGTCAGCGCAGCCGAGAAAAAGGGGGCGCGGTCTTCATTATTGTTGTATGAGGATTTGGCTTTGGTTGCAAGTGTAAAAAATAGAACAATTATAACCGCCCTAGGTGGCGAAGATATGCGCGCTCATGTTTTTACCAATATTGACAGCGCAGTAATTATTAAATAAGTGGCCGGACCTCTATTAGAGGAAGCCACGGTCGTGGAGTGAGAGAAGCGGCCAAACCCTCAAACTAAGGAGGTTATCTTTATGCAAAGATCATTGTTTACGGCGGTAAGCGGTCTGCGCAATCATCAGGTTAAGATGGATGTGATTGGCAACAATATCGCCAACGTTAATACGACCGCCTTTAAAGGCGGGCGGGTTCGTTTTCAGGATATTTTGAGTCAAAATATTCGCGGCGCAAGTGCGCCTCAATTAGGCAGGGGAGGAATCAATCCCGCTCAGGTGGGTCTAGGGATGAGTATCGGAGCAATCGACACGATTCATACTCAGGGGAGCCTGCAAAACACCGGACGGTCAACAGATTTGGCTATTCAAGGTAACGGCTTCTTTGTGATGAGTGATGGTACAAGCCAGTTTTACACGAGGGACGGAGCCTTTTCAGTGGGCGCTGACGGAGAACTGGTAAACGCAGCCAGCGGCTTTAAGCCGTTGGGCTGGGCAGCCGATGCTGCCGGAAATATCGACACCACTTCTCCGCTGCGTGCGCTTAATATCCCCATCGGCAACTGGGTTAATACCCGCGTTACCAAAAACTTGGTTCTAGGCGGCAACTTGGACGCGTCCGCGTCCATCCCGGGCCCGCCGCCTGCTCCGCCCTCACATATTGCTGAAGTGGTAGCCTATGACTCACAAGGAGGGATGCATACGATCGCCATTGCGCTTACCAGGACAGGAAGCAACGCTTGGAGCTGGGCGGCTACCAGCGGTGTTCATGTCATGACTGGCAGCCGCGGCACGCTGACTTTCGATGCAAGCGGCAATCTTACAGCTTCTACCGGTGGTCCTATTGCTTTCTCTCCGCCGGGGGTTGCACCGTTTAGCATCGCGCCTGGTTTTTCCGGGCTTACCCAGGTGGTGGGTCGAAGCAGCGCGCTGGTTCGTTCCCAAGATGGATTTCCCGTGGGCGAACTGGAGAGCTTTATGATTGACAATACTGGGGTGATTAACGGTGTTTACAGCAATGGCTTGGTGGTTGCCTTAGGACAGGTGGCTCTCGCCGGCTTCCCGAACCCGGAAGGATTGCAGAAGGCGGCGGCCAATATGTTTCAGATCTCCTCCAACTCAGGGCAGCCCCGTATCGGCGGTGCGGGTCTTGAGGGACGGGGAAATATTGAAACGGCTACGCTGGAAATGTCCAATGTTGATCTGTCTGTGGAATTTACGGAAATGATTACCACTTCCCGGGCATTCCAGGCTAATTCCCGGATGATTTCCGCCTCAGACGATCTGTTGCAGGAAGTTGTTAACCTGAAGCGTTAAGCACATGAGGTGAACTGATTATGGGACAACGCATGGATGCTATGACTATTTTGGGGATAGGCTTGGGCCTATCCCTGGTGCTGGGTGCCATCGCCTTAGGTGGAGGCATCATGCTTTTTTGGAATTTTCCCTCGCTGATGATTACGGTGGGAGGTTCCTTTGCTGCGCTCTTAATCAGTTTTCAGATGCAGCAAATCAGCATGGTCTTCCGGGTAACAAAAAATGCTTTCTTCAACGAAGTTGGAGATATTGGCGAGTTGATTCAACTTTTTGTTCGTCTCGGGCAAAAGGCGCGGCGTGAAGGGCTGCTGGCTCTCGAAGATGAGCTGACCGCTCTCGATGACTCCTTTCTTGTCAACGGACTGCAAATGGTGATTGACGGGCTGGATCCCGCTATAGTCAGGGATATAATGGATACGGAAATTGCTTCCACCGCCACACGACACCGGCTTGGTCAAGATGTGTTTCGGACGTGGGGTTCACTGGCGCCGGCTTTTGGGATGATTGGCACGCTGATTGGCTTGATTCAAATGTTGACTAATCTAAATGATCCTGCCGCAATCGGACCCGGGATGGCGGTGGCTCTCTTAACCACCTTCTACGGCGCATTGATGGCCAATCTGCTTTTTATTCCCATGGCCGGCAAGCTGGCCATCCGCTCCGATGCGGAGATCGCTTTGAAGGAGGCGGTGGTGGAGGGTATCCTTGCTATTCAGGCCGGAACAAACCCGCGCATTTTGCAGGAGAAAATGAAGGCTTTCGCCTCGCCCAGCCAGCGTGAAAAAATGGAGCGCAAAAGCTCTGAACAGGTAGCAGAGAGTGGCGAAGAAGTGGTTTACGACAATGCCTAAAAAAAAGAGGGAGCGGCCTCAAGATACCGGTGCCCCGGCGTGGATGACTATTTACGGTGATATGGTGACTTTGCTGCTGGCGTTTTTCGTGCTGCTTTATTCTTTTTCCGTGCTCGACGTCCAGAAATTTCAGCAGATCATGTCATCCATTCAAATTTCTTTTTTGGGAGAGCAAGGGATAATGGAGGCGACACTTGACCCTTCCCGGGGTGAGATGATTGAACTGGCTGTAGACCATAAGTTTGAGGACGTACTAGTGACGTATCAGGAGGTCAAGGAACATCTGCGGCAAGAAGGGCTGGAAGGGATGATCAAAACGCGTATCGAGGAGCGCGGAGTAGTGCTGGAAATTCAGGATCAGATTTTGTTTGATTCCGGCAGAGCGGAAATCAGGCAGGAAGCGCAAGTATTGCTGCAGAAAGTAGCAGGGATTATTGCAGAAGTGCCTAATCAGATTGTTGTAGAGGGCCATACCGACAATGTGCCGATAAATACGGCGCAATTTCCATCAAACTGGGAGCTTTCCGCGAATAGAGCCGTCCGGGTCGTGCGTTTTTTCAGCGAGCAGCAAAAGCTGCCTGCTAAGCGCTTTATCGCAAGTGGGCACGGTGAATTTCAACCTGTGGCAACAAATTTGACGGTTGCCGGGCGCGCACAAAACCGCCGGGTCAATATTATTATTTCAGACCTAAACTTCTTGGACGGGGAGACGAGGCAGAATGAGTAGTGAAAAAAAAGAAAGACAACCAGGAAAAAGCAAGACAAAACTGCTACTCTTGGCGATAATGGTCTTGGCATTGCTGGGCGGGGGCCTTGCCTTTTATACCTTTTTTGTCCAAGCCAATCAAGACGAGCGCGAAAGTTTGCCGGCGAAGGAAGAGCCTTTGCTGATTCACGGGCCGCTTTCTTTTACGGTCAACATGTCCGACAGGGCACAGCGTCGTTACTTGAAAGCAACTATTGCCTTGGGGTATGCAGACGAAAAAATGTCGAGCGAGTTAGAGCAGCGCAGTGTGCAGATCCGCGACGTGGTCATCAAGGTGCTGCGCAGTTTCTCTACGGAAGACATGGCTACCGGCGAGGGAGTCGCCAGACTGCGGGCGGAGCTGATCAAAAATTTAAATACCCTTTTGACCAGCGGAGAAATTAAAGAAATCTATTTTACTGACTTGCTCGTTCAGTAAGCGTATGCGGAGGGTGGACTTGTGTCTTCTTTTTTGTCAGCTAAGGAAATAGAAGTGTTGGTTAAGCGGTTGAATCCCGAGGAAGAACTTAACAAAAACCGGGAAGAAGCAGAGCAGCAGGCGCAAACACGGCTTGCGGAGCTGAAAAAAATGCCTCTCCAGGAAGTGGAACGGGTAGAGTTTCCGGAACTACGGAAGAGTGCCGGTGACGAAAAATGCAGGGAAGTAGCTTTCTTTAGTGTTGTAACGGTTAGTTTAGCGCTTGAACTTGGCGGTGTCACGCTGAAAGTGCGGGAAATACTTTCGCTGCAGAAAAATTCGATCATTAAATTGGATAAGCTGGCGGGAGAAAATATTTCTCTTTGTGTTAACGGCAAGCCGCTAGCAAGCGGCGAAGTTGTGGTTATCAATGATAATTTTGCTTTTCGGGTAGCCCACTTGGGTGAAAAACCTGCAGACTCAGAGGAAATGGGGCAAGTGTGATGGATAGTTTTCTGGCATTTTTGCGCGTGCTGTTTTCTCTGTTGTTCGTTTTGGCTCTAGCTTGGTGGTGTACGCGCTATGGATTGCCATTGCTGCAAGGGACTCAAACGAGGCGAAAAAGTAACGTGACGGTGTTGGAACGGATTCCGCTTGGGATGCGTGGAGCACTTTGTCTGGTGAAGGTGGGAGAGCGTTTTCTGTTAATCGGTCTGACGCCGGCAAAGATAGAACGCCTGGCAGAGATCCCTGCAAGTGAGCTCCATTTGCTAGATGGAGAACCTCCCCTTCCTCCGGACTTTGCGGCAATTTTAGCAAAGAGCAAGGCAAAAACGAGTAGTTTGAGCAGGCAGATTATGAGCCGAGCTCGACGGGTAAAAGAGAGGAAAGATCAGGAACATGATCATCCGCAAGAAAAAGACCATCATTCTTAGTCTGATCATATTTTTTCTGGTAACACTGTTGCCTGCGCCGCAAATTTTTGCTCAGCCTGCTATTCCTATCCCGAATCTTAAGCTTGAGCTTGGCACAGCCACCGAACCGGAGCAGGTGGTGGGTTCGCTCCAACTGTTGCTGTTACTTACCATCCTGACGCTTGTTCCCGCCATTTTGGCATTGATGACATCGTTTACCAGGACCGTGATTGTGCTCTCTTTTGTGCGTAATGCTTTGGGTACCCAACAGATTCCGCCAAATCAGGTCTTGATCGGTCTGGCGTTATTTCTAACATTTTTTATCATGGCTCCTGTCTACCAACAGGTAAATACGACGGCGATTCAGCCCTACCTTGCAGCTGAGATCGATTTTAATGAAATGACGACTGTGGCAATGCAGCCTATGCGCGAATTTATGTTCCGTCATACGCGAGAGAAGGATTTAGCCCTTTTTGTAAATATTGCCAACGCTGAAAGGCCCAGCTCACGCGATGATGTGGCATTGCACGTCTTGATTCCCGCTTTTGTGATTTCTGAACTGAAAACAGCATTTCAGATGGGTTTTATGATTTTTATTCCCTTTCTGGTGATAGATATGGTCGTGGCAAGCGCATTAATGTCAATGGGAATGTTTATGCTGCCGCCTGTCATGGTTTCTTTGCCTTTTAAATTGTTGTTATTTGTGATGGTTGACGGCTGGCATTTGGTGGTTCAGTCTTTGGTTGAAAGTTTCGCATAGGACGGGGATGATAACTATGTCTCAAGAGCTTGTCTTGGCAGTCGCCCGGGAGGCTGTCTTAGCCACTTTGTATATCTCTGCTCCGGTGCTCATTGTAAGCCTGGTTGTCGGTCTTAGTGTCAGCGTGTTTCAAGCTACCACACAGATTCAGGAACCTACGTTAACATTTGTACCGAAAATCGTCGCCGTGTTCATCAGTATGCTGGTTTTTGGTGGCTGGATGCTTACCATGCTGATCCAATTCACAATCAGTATTTTTGCTCATCTAGGCTCCTTTGGGTCATAGCAGCAGATGACACTCGAGCAATGGTCCGTCTATTTTTTGCTTTTCACTCGCTTCACAGCCCTGATTGCGGTGCTCCCTTTCTTTACCTGGCAAGGCATCCCGACGCTGGCAAAAGTGGGGTTTGCCGGCATGCTGGCGTTACTGATTTTTCTCGCTAATCCTCCCGGCTCGCCTGAGCTGCCGCCACACTTTATTGCTTATCTTTTTGCGGTGGGTTCGGAAGTGCTCTTTGGTTTGACTTTGGGTTTTTTGGTGTTGCTAATCTTTAGCGCCGTCAGACTTGCGGGACAGTTGGTGGATATGCAGTCAGGCTTAATGATGGCCTCCATTTTCGATCCACAGTTTGGTAGCCAGGTAACTATTTTTGAACAGTTTTATTATCTGTTTGCCTTAGTTTTTTATCTCTCGCTCAGCGGGCACCATCAGCTATTTTTGGCTTTGTCACGTTCTGTTGAAATAATTCCACCGGGTAGCGCAGTTTTTTCTCCGCATTTAATCCCGCAATTTATGCAGTTTATTTTTGAGATGTTTTTGATAGCGTTTCAACTGGCGGCGCCTGTCGTTGCAGTTTTGATCTTTACCGATCTGGCGCTCGGGTTGCTATCTAAAACGGTTCCCCAAATACATGTCTTTATGGAGGGGATGCCGTTAAAGGTGGGGGTTGCCTTATTTATTGTTTATCTGACTTTCCCGTACCTAGCAAGTCTGATGATAACTGTATTTGCTCGCATGCAGAGTCAGATTGCCACGCTCTTTGGCCTATTTTAACTGCTTTTGGGCAACTCGACCTGCAGCTTTTTGCGGAAGGGGACAAAACTGAAGACGCCACTCCGCAGCGCCGGCAGGAAGCGCGCAAAAAGGGTCAGGTAGTTAAGTCGGCAGAATTAAATTCTGCCGTTAACTTGCTGGTTGTAACAGTTTTTTTTATAGCCGCCGGAGAATTATTGTTTGCCTATTTTAGCCAGATGACAGTCCGCTATTTGCTCATGGGCGGCGAGGTGTTGACGCCTGGCAACATCGGCAGCCTCACTTTAGCCGTCTTTGGAGATTACTTTGTGCTGACGCTGCCACTGTTTTTCACTGCTCTGCTGACCGGTCTGCTAGTCAATTATCTGCAGGTAGGCTTTCTTTTTACCACAGAACCGCTTAACCCCCAGTTAAGCCGGATGAATCCGGTGGAAGGCTTTAAAAAAAGTTTTTCTAAACGGTCGATCTTTGAACTGGTTAAGCTGCTGCTGAAAATATCTCTGGTGGGAATTGTAGTGTTTCTCTTTATCCGTAACAACCTGGAAACGCTACTCCTCACGCTTTACCAGGACGCCGGCGGCCTGTGGGAAACAATCCGCTCGCTTACCTTGGGCATGTCGCTAAGAATTGCCGCAGTTTTTTTCGCCCTTTCGCTGATGGACTATCTTTATCAACGTTATGAGCATAACCAGAATCTGAAAATGACTAAGCAGGAAGTCAAAGAAGAATTCAAGCAGGCTGAAGGAGATCCGCAACTGCGGAGCCGTTTACGAGAGCAGCGGCGCAAGATCGCCATGCAACGCATGATGCAGGATGTGCCCAGTGCCACAGTAGTAATTACTAATCCTACTGCCTTGGCGGTTGCAGTCCGCTACCGGGAGGCAGAGGATGAAGCGCCGGTGGTGGTAGCAAAAGGGGCTGCGCTGATGGCAAAAAGGATCCGCGAGCTGGCAGCGGAACACGGCGTTTCGCTGGTGGAAAATAAACAGGTGGCAAGAATGCTTTATGACCAGGTGGAGATCGGGCAGGAAATCCCGATGGAACTTTACCAAGCGGTGGCAGAGATTTTGGCGCTTGTGTATAAGCTGCGCTGAGACGGGACTGCTAACTTTGAGAGGATGGCATAAGCTTGGCTAATAATTTTGCCCGCCGCGGATGGCTGGGTATGATGCAAAATGCTGATATGTTGGTGGCCGCTGCGGTGGTGGCGGTGGTGATGATTATTATCATCCCCATTCCTCCCTTACTTTTAGATCTGCTCATAACGTTTTCTATTGCTTTGTCGCTGATTATTATGCTCTTAACATTATTTACGACTCAAACTTTGCAGTTTTCCGTCTTCCCCTCCTTGTTGCTTGTGGTAACCCTTTTCCGTCTTTCCTTGAATGTCTCCTCCACCAGGCTAATTCTTAGCCGCGGTGAGGCGGGCGAGATAATTGCCGCTTTTGGTAGTTTAGTGGTCGGTAATAGTTATGTGGTTGGCCTAATCATTTTCATTATTATCACAGTGATTCAATTTGTAGTTATTACCAGTGGCGCAGGACGGGTGGCTGAAGTATCCGCCCGCTTTACGCTCGATGCTATGCCCGGCAAACAAATGAGTATTGACGCTGACTTTAATGCCGGTTTAATTGACGAACACGCAGCCAGAAGCAGACGGCAGACATTGCAAGCGGAAGCCGATTTTTACGGGGCAATGGACGGTGCCAGCAAATTTGTGCGGGGTGATGCCATTGCCGGGATTGTGATTGTGCTCGTAAATATCCTGGGCGGGTTTGCCATCGGGATGATCCAAATGGGCCTTTCCTTTGAGGAAGCGCTGCAAAAGTATATTTTGCTTACGGTAGGAGACGGTTTGGTGACGCAAATCCCGGCGCTGCTGGTTGCTACCGCCGCAGGTTTGCTGGTGACGCGCAACACTTCGGAAGGAAGTTTTGGCCGGGACTTGTCAAGGCAACTGCTTAGTTTTCCCCGTGCTATGATGCTTAGCAGCGGAATCCTGCTGGCGCTGGCCTTGGTTCCTCAGATTCCTTTTTTTCCGTTTTTCTTTCTCTCAGTTGCCACCGCTTTTGCGGCATATACCTTGCTGGATGAACAAAAACAGGATGAAAAGCGGGCTCTTTCTCAGGCGGCAGCAAAGAAAGAGGCAACGCCGGCCCCGCCTGAAAACGTCATGAATCTGCTGGCGGTGGAGCCTATGGAAATTGAAATCGGCTATAGTCTGATTTCGCTTACAGACCAGAACCAAGGGGGAGACCTTTTAGAAAGGATTACTGCTAGCCGCAGACAGTGTGCTCTTGAGCTGGGGATTGTGGTGCAGCCTATTCGCATTCGCGATAACTTGCAGCTGCCTCCGGGAAACTATGTTTTCAAATTGAAAGGCAATGAGATCGCCCGCGGTGAGTTGCGTCCCGGTTATTACCTCGCAATGAATCCATTGGATTTTGATAGTCATAATCAACTTGATGGTTATCCCACCAGGGAACCAACTTTTGGACTGCCGGCGACTTGGATTCCGGCCGAGAAGAGAGAAGCGGCAGAGATGTCCGGCTATACGGTGGTAGATGTAATCACTGTGATGATCACTCATCTTGCCGAAACGATTAAAACCTATGCTCATGAGCTATTAGGGCGTCAGGAAGTAAAATCGCTGATTGATCTCGTAAAGGGAAAACAGCCTGCTGTGATAGATGAATTACTGCCCGAACTGCTAACGGTGGGAGAAGTTCAGAAAGTGCTTCAAAACTTATTGAAAGAAGGCGTGTCAATCCGGGATTTAGTAACAATTTTTGAGACAATGGCTGACTACGCTCGGACAAGCCGCGAGATTGATTTTTTAACAGATTATGTGCGTCAGGCTTTGGGGCGGACAATCTGCGCCCAATATGCACTCGAGAGCAAACTACAAGTTATTTCTCTTGATCCACGGCTTGAGCAGAAGTTAGCAGACTCTTTGCAGTCGACGTCAGCCGGTACCTACCCAGTGATGGATCCGCAGACTACACAGAAAATCATGGCTGAACTTTCGGTGCGGGCAGAGCAGGTGATGTCCAAAGGACGTAATCCGGTGGTGCTTACATCGGCGCGAATCCGGTTACCTTTTAAGCGACTGACAGAAAGGTTTCTGCCAAGCCTGGCCGTCCTTTCTTTCAATGAAATTGTTCCCGGAGTGGAAGTAGAATCGGTAGGGATGGTGAGTCAAGAGTGAAGATAAAAAAATATTGTGTGGAAAATGTGCAGGAAGGCATGCTGCAAATTAAAAAGGAACTCGGGCCTGAAGCCGTAATTATCGATAGCCGCAAAGTGCGTGAAAAAGGATTGCGCGGTTTTTTCGCACCTGTGAAGGTTGAAATTACTGCTGCTGTGGACTCTCCCCCGTCACCTTGGCAGTCCACTGCGGCCCGAGAAAGAGATTTTCAGGAACAAAAATTGCATGGAGAGCTTAACGAACTGAAACAGCTCGTTAACCAGCTGGTGAATCGTCAGCAGAAACAAAACATTGAGGAGAAAGGGCCGTTTTACCGTTGGATGCAGCGTCTCATCGAAAATGATGTGGCTCCGGCACTGGCACAGCAAATTTTAACGGAAATTCACGAAGACTTTGCGGTGGAAAATGCCCTTTCTGACGAAGTGATTGAACTAATTCTGCTGAAAAAAGTACGGGAAAGACTGCGTGTCGCCGACTTGCCGGATACTGCCCGTATCTTAGCTTTCGTTGGACCTACAGGCGTAGGAAAAACTACTACGCTTGCTAAGCTGGCGGCGCGATTTGCGCTGTATCACAATAAGCAGGTAGGAATGATCACTATTGATACTTACCGCATCGGGGCGGTTGAACAGCTCCGTACCTACGCAGATATTACCGGCATGCCTATAGAAGTTGTTATGACACCGAAAGATATGCCGCGTGCGCTGAAGCGTCTGGCAGACCGTGAACTGATTCTGGTCGATACGGCGGGGCGCAACTCAAAAAACTCCATGCAGGTATCTGAACTTTCTTCATTTATGGCGGGACTTCCCACACCGGAAATATTCCTGGTCCTGAGTGCTACTACTAAAACAAAAGATTTATACCGGATTATGGCAAATTTCGCCAAAGTTAATTTTAATAGACTAATTTTTACAAAGCTGGATGAAACAGATACTTTTGGTGTGTTGTTAAATACGTCTTCATCCACTAGCTTGCCGTTGACATACGTTACTACCGGCCAGAATGTGCCTGATGATTTGGAAGGAGCCAACGCCGAAAGGCTGGCAAAACTGATCCTAGGGGTTGAGCAGCATGTCTGACCAAGCGGAGCGTTTTCGTCAACTTGCGTTGGCGGCGGACTCAAGGCGGACGATTATCAAACAGAAAAAAATTCCCAGGGTGATTACTGTCACCAGCGGTAAAGGAGGAGTTGGTAAAACAAACTTGGTGGTTAACTTAGCTGTTGCCCTTTCTCGGCTGGGCAAGCGGGTGGCGATTATGGATGCTGACTTAGGTCTGGCAAATGTTGATATTCTTTTGGGGCTTTTGCCGCTGCATAACTTATATGATGTGGTGCAAGGGACTAAATCACTGGAAGAGATTATTATCAGCGGACCGGATGGGCTTAAAATTGTCCCGGGCGGCTCCGGTCTGACGGAAATGGCAAATTTGTCGTCGCTGCAACGAGAGCGACTGATGGACAACCTGATTGCTTTGGAGAATATGGCGGATATTCTTTTGATTGATACCGGTGCCGGCCTCTCTCGTGCCGTTTTATCTTTCGTTTCCGCCGCAGATGAACTGGTAGTCATCACTACTCCTGAACCTACTGCCATTACTGATGCTTACGGATTGATTAAGGTCGTGGCAAAGCATAAACTGCACCAACAGGTGAAGCTGGTAGTGAACCAGGTGAGCGGCCACCGCGAGGCTGTCAATATCGCTGAGCGCTTTGCGGAAGTAAGTCAGAAATTTCTGCAGCAAGACGTCAGCTTCTTAGGTGAAATCTGTAGTGACCAGCAAGTGGTTTATGCGGTGAAGCAGCAACAACCTTTTCTCACCCTTTTCCCTCGCACTAGGGCCACCCAGGACGTGCAAAATATTGCCAGCAAGTTATTAGAAATTGCTCCGGAAAAATCACGTGGGATTAGCGGGTTTTTGAGTCGGCTTACAAAACTGCTGGAAAACTGAAGCTCGAAGGGGGGGGGATGGTGATGACAAAGAAGAAGTGGTTATCCGTCCAGCAAAAAATTGAAATCATGCAACTGCCGGAGGGCGAGCGATTTAAAAGTTTAATTCAGGAACTCGATGGAGAAACAGTTGCTGTTACAGTCCCTTACAGGCAAGGGAAATACCTTCTTCTTCGCGACGGTGAAATGGTTAGAGTGGAAGTTGTACTCAGCGATGCAATCTACGGGTTTCAAGCTAAAGTCCTTGGTCGCAGAAAGTCAAATCATGTGCCACTAGTCTTGCTTTCACGCCCTGTTTTTTTTACCCGTAAGCAGCGCCGCAGCTTTGTTCGCTTTCCCATCATCCTTCCAGTGCGCTTTTATTTTCACCCTCACTCGGGCGGTCCGTTAATACCGGAAGGCTGTGAGGAAAAGACAGGAAAGACGATTGATCTTTCCGGCGGCGGGCTGCAGATTTATACCAGCACCGCTGTGCAAGTCGGGGCGCAGGTTTTGCTGTGCCTCAAGCTAAATGACGGACATCCCCAGGAATTGATTTTAAGCGGCAATGTAAACTGGGTTACGGAAGATGAGTGGCATCGTTCCGTTCGCTTTGGCGTCTGTTTCCAGGGAATAAGTGAAGCAGCGCAGGAACGAATTATTTCCTATATTTTTAGGATGATGCGCCAAAGAACCCTAACTTGACGGGGGCGAAACAGATGAGTGGAACTAACCTCTGGTTGAAATACCAGGAGACAAAAGCAGAAGGTGTGCACAGCGAACTGGTGAGTCAATACCTGCCGCTTGTACGTTTGCACGTAGGGCGTCTGGCGTTGGGCTTGCCGGCCCATGTTAATCGGGACGACCTGGTGCAAGCCGGCGTGCTGGGACTACTAGAGGCTATGCAGCGTTTTGACCCAAACCGAGGTGTTCGCTTTGAGTCTTTTGCCACACTGAGGATCCGCGGCGCTATGTTGGATGAGCTACGGCGTTTGTGTTGGCTGCCCCGCTCTCTGCTGCGCCAGATGCGGGAAATGGATCGTGCTTCCCAGGCTCTGGCAGTTAAACTAGGCCGAGAGCCGGAGCTGGAAGAAGTGGCAGATTGTCTGCAGATAGCGGTGGAGCAGCTGCGGAAAACAGTAACGATGATTAACTGCGGCACAGTGTTGTCGATCGAGGACACATTGTTTGCCGCGCCGGAGACAGTGGGCCAGGAAACAGCGACACTGGATCGCTTGATTGTCGCTGAGGAAAAAGAACTTTTGGCTGCCGCCATAAAGGAATTACCGGAACGTCAGCAACAACTACTGGCTCTTTATTATCAGGAGGAACTGACGTTAAAGGAAGTAGGGTTGGTGTTGGGCGTATCGGAATCCCGGGTTTGCCAGTTGCATGCGCGCATTATAGCGCGCCTGCGTTCCGCCCTGACAGAAGAGTGAGCAGCGGCGAGTTAATGACCAAAATAGCCAAGACACGGGAGTGAAGTTATGGTATACTTGCTTTTGTTAATCGGCTTAGTGCTAGCTTTGTTGGCTTCCGCTAAACTGGTTCAAAAAAATAGGGAGCCGTTTGACGACGCTCTGCGTGCCGAGGTAAGCAAACCACTAAAGCGCGAATTGGTAATTCTGTTTGAGTTGCAGGAATCGGTGGAAGCTGCTCTGGCTGAGTTGGACGAAAAAAATCAGGTTTTTCAGCACTTGCTGTCACGGTTGGAAAAACAGCGCGCGGCAGTAGAGTATAGGTTGCAGCAATTGGAGCGGCTGATCAGCCGCGCGGAAGCTGTATTGCGTAACCCGGTAGATCGGGTCGCACCGGAAGGAGATCGCTATCGCCGTGAGCAAATCTATCGATTAGCAGACCAAGGCAAAAATGTGGTGGATGTGGCGGTGGAGCTTGAATTAGGACGGGGTGAGGTGGAATTAATACTCGGCTTGCGAAAATAGGAGGATTTAATTGGCATTTCTTATTGGGTTTCGGGTTGGGTCTCTTGTTGGCTGCTTTGCTTATTTTGCTGCAGGGTACAAGGCCTGTCCCTGCGGCTGAGGTGGAAAGGATGGCGCGGGAACAGGGAATGGTCTATCCGCAAGAAGTTGTTCCTTTTACAGAGGGGGAACCGGTCACGGAGAAGTAAATTTTGCGCAAAGAAAGGTGGGATGATTTTGATTAGGGGGCTTTACACAGCAGCAAGCGGGATGATGGTTGAATCTGCCCGTCAGGAAACAATCACCAATAATTTGGCAAACAGCGAGACTACAGGTTTCAAGCGAGATTTGGCTCTGCAGCGTGCCCAAGCAGAATTGCCGGTGCTACGAGTGGGCGATAGCAATCACTTGCCATTGCAGCCGGTCATCGGAACTTTGGGTACAGGTTCGCTGGTGGCTGGCATACACACCGTCCATGAACAAGGGGTGCTGCGGGAGACGGGCAGGAAACTGGATCTATCCTTGGCAGGTGCGGGTTTTTTCACGGTAGAAACGGCTCAAGGTGTAAGGTTTACACGTAACGGCGCTTTTACACTCGATGCCGACGGTTTTTTGCTTACTGACGCAGGACACCGGGTTATGGGAACGGAAGGATATTTGCAAATTCCGGCGGGGGAGATGACGGTGAATGATGACGGCAGGCTTTTTGTGGACGGAGCGCCGGTTGGCCAGCTGCGGCTGGCTTTGTTTGCGGAACAGGAACTGCTTAGCAAGCAGGGGGAATCTTTGTTTGACGCCGGCGGACAGGTTGCGCTGCCGGCTGCCGCTCAGGTGAAACAGGGATTTCTTGAGTCAGCCAATATCCAGGTTATTCAGGAAATAGTGAGAATGATCGCTACACAGCGCGCTTATGAAACGAATCAACGCGCACTGCAAGCCCAAGATGAGTTATTAGGCAAAGCCGTTAATGAAATCGGTTCACTTCGCTAAGGGGGAATAGCTGGTGTTACGCAGCCTTTGGAATGCGGCTTCAGGCATGAGGGCGCAACAGGAAAAAATTGATGTGACTGCCAATAATATTGCTAATGTGAACACCATCGGCTTCAAGAAAAAAACGACGGTTTTCCACGACTTGCTTTACCAGTCCTTGGAGCGGCGGGGCAATGCGGTGGCGCCTGCTGTGGCGGGAGGCCGGCCGAGCACGGCGGGTGTGGGCAGTGCGGTGGCTGCAGTTCGTGCCGATCTGCGAGCTGGCACCTATCTGCAGACCGGCAGGGCGTTGGATTTGGCTGTGGTGGGTGAGGGATTTTTTCGGGTGGAACTGCCGGATGGCAGAATAGCTTATACCCGTGATGGTTCCTTTTCCCTGGATGCGGCAGGAAACTTGGTGACTGCACAGGGACAGCGGGTGAGCTTTCCCGCTCTGCCCTTGGGGCAACAGGAAATAAAGATCTCTCCCCAGGGGCAGGTGTCTGCGGTTGAACCCAATGGAGATCAGGTGGCGGTAGGGACGGTGTCGCTAGCCTATTTTAATAATCCTCAGGGACTCGAACAGCTTGGGGGAAATCTGCTGCTTGCCACAGAAGCATCCGGCGAGGCAGAAAACAGAGCTTCGGGAAACGCTACAAAGCTGATGCAGGGCTATTTGGAAAGTTCCAATGTCGATCTGAGTGAAGAATTAGTGAATCTTTTGGCCAGCCAACGTGCTTTTGAACTAAATTCCAGAGCGTTGCGGACATCAGACGAAATGTGGAGTATTGCAAATCAAATACGGCGCTAAGAAAGATTTTTCTGCATAAATAATCCCCCGGTGATTATGCTTTCCTGTAAGGAAAAATTTACCAGGGGGATTATTTATGCGCTTTTCTCTTCAGCAGAATCAAAAGCAAGAAAGTGGAAGCCTAAAAGATTCGGCAGCCGACTATAACAGGCAAGGTGGATCGGCCATACTGCGCGGCGCAGACCAGGAGGCAATTTACTATCTGCTCTCAGCCGCAGTTTGTGAGCCTGATTATTGGCTCGCCTTTTATAATCTGGGGAACTGCTGGGCCAAACTCAAAGAAAACCAGGCAGCACTGTGGGTCTATGAACAGGCTGTTCGGAACTGCTACCATCATGCGCCACTTTTTTTAAATCTAGGGATTGTTTGCTGCCGGGAAGGACAGGCCAAGCGGGCACTGCCGTACTTGGAACAGGCTTTGTGCTTAAATCCCGCAGACGCAAAGTGCTCCGCTGCACTGGGGTTTGCCTATTATGGGCTTGAAGAATGGGGGCTTGCCTGGCGCTGGTATAACAAAGCTTTCCGATTGGATCCCCACAACGCTGACTATAAAACAAGTATGCGAATTGTGGAAAAAAGAATCAGTGACGGCTAAGCAAGACTGTCTGCCCTTCCTTGCCTATCGCAATACGACTTTTACCCACAGTGTCGCTGATTTTCAGGATGCTTTTGCCAACTATAAAAACAGTATTCTCGTAAGCCTTGTCCACATCAATCCAGCCTTTGCTGCTTACCTGGAGAGTGGTGATCGCACCAGCCTCCGAGCCGGCTTCCTTGACGTAAATCGCTTTCGCCCGTACCGTTCCGCCGCGCAGTTTTCCTTGGATTTGCACTTCTTGTCCTGCTTCTAAGGAGGAATGGATGCAGCCTTGTCCGCGAATCACAATTTTGCCGGTGGCTGAGAGAGCGCTGTTTAGAGCGTATGATAGGTAAATATCGCCCCGTTGCTCCGTAGCCTTGTCAAGTTTATTACGCACTTCCAAGGCGTGGGAAACGGTGTCTTGGAGCTGTTTGCGGTCTGCCCACGAATGGGGTTGAAAGTTCTCTGCAAGTTCGAGCGCTTCTGTCAGAGCCGCACTTTTTTCCGGCGTCTTTGCTTGACTTTGCAATAGTTCGGTCAGCTGCTGGAGCAGTTCAGCATAGCGGGGGAATTTTATTGATAGTAGCTGGGGAGCAATTGTTGAAAACGATAAGATAGACAGTTGTCCGCGGTTGTCTAACTGTTCTAATACGGCAGAGAAAGAGGCCAGTTCCAAGATGATTTCAGTTATAATTGGACTAATTTCCGCCAAGACAGGCAGGGCAGCGCCGGCAGAGAGGTGGCAGGCGATAGCGTTGCCTCTAACTATCAGTGTTTGACCTGCTTTGATGCGGGCTTCGGTCACATTGCCTAGCACGTCTACGCTACCGCTCGCCAGCACAGAGACGTTCTCCAAGACACTGCCGGAAATAGTAATGTCTCCCTGAAAAGAGAGATGACCCGCCTCCATTGTAACGTCGCCTTTATGGATAAAGGTTGGCATGACTTGTAAGCGAAAGGTTTTCCCTTCTTGCCGCAGATGAGGTCGGCCGCTGATTGCGGCAAGTATAGTAAGGCCATCTTTGTCTAGAAATGTGCCGTTCATCGCGCGTAGCTGAATCTGGGGCAGAACGGGCGGTCTCAATAGTTTGCCAAAAATGTCTTTTCCAGCAACGCCTGGATTGCCGGGAATTCTGGTAATAAGTTTATCTCCGGGCTTAACGGAGGGGATTTCAGAAGAGCGGTGCATGTCTTCGCGGATGGTAAAGGCGATTTCTGCTGAAAGGAGGCTTTCCGGCAAATGAAATATTAGACTATCGGCTGTGGCCGGGATTAAGGGCGTTCCTTTTGCCACAGTGACCGGCTTATTGCGCAGCGCTAAAGCTTGCTGGATTGCGCTCTCCCTGATACCATAACAGATGCCCGCTTTAGTTATGGCATCAAGGACTTGACTGATCTCAACCTGAGCTTCATGATTTATAGAAAGTGCCGCCAACATAGCGTTCTGGCTGACGGTAAGCGTCCATTGGTTGTCTTGAGCCGTAGATAGACCTCGCCCTCTTTTCTCTGCAGCGGCATTTCGTTTATGGGCTTACGCAAGCGTAAGGAGTCGTTTGCTAGCGTCGTAATAGGTTTAATTCGTCTAAAAATTATATAATCCTGCTATATTTTTCAGTTTGTCTAAAAAATGAAAACTCTGACGGCTAAACAGGAAATCGGCCGGCACCGGCGAAATATACATAACCAAAGGTGGTGAGGTAATGAAAGAGGTGTTGTCTCAGTCGGAAATCGACTCCTTGATTCAGGCGCTTTCAAAGGGACAGCTTGCTGAGGAAACAGAAAACGGGAGCCTTGAGGGCGGTTCCGTCAAACTATACGATTTTCGCAGGCCCAATAAATTTTCAAAAGAACAGATGCGTACACTGCAAATCGTCCATGAAAACTTTGCGCGTGTTCTTTCCAATTTCCTAACTGCTTATCTGCGTACGCCTGTGCAGGTCAAGCTGGAATCTGTTTCGCAGGTGACATTTGAGGAGTTTATTTTTTCATTGCCTACCCCAACGTTGATGACCATATTTAACGCAGCAGAAGAAATGGGTAGTGCCATGTTGGAGACTAACCCTCAATTTGTTTTTCCTATTATCGACCTGCTATTTGGCGGAGTAGGAGAAACGCCAAAGAAAATCCGTGAACTTACAGAGATCGAATTGACGGTGATGCGTCGAATCATGACAAAAATACTTGAAAATTTGCGTTATGCTTGGAAAGACATTGTGACTTTGATGCCACGGATTGAAAACATGGACACAAATCCGCAGTTTAACCAGATGATTGCCTCCAACGAAATAGTGGCTTTAATGACGCTGAGCACCAAAATTCGCAAATCAGTAGGGTTAATCAACGTCTGTTTTCCGTTTATCACGTTAGAGCCGGTGATAGCCAATCTTACCGCGCAGTATTGGTTCGCTGCCTCGCAGCGGCTAGGCAGCGTTGATCGCCGACTTGTGCAAATTGGGCTGGAAACGGTAGAAGTGTCGTTAGCAGCAGTGCTTGGTGAAACAACGGTCAAGATGGAAGACTTTCTCCAGTTTGAAATAGGCGATGTTATTCTCTTGGATCAACAGGTGGACAACCCCATGTCTCTGCTGGTGGAGAATAAACCAATGTTTCAGGTTCAGGCCGGTATCTCCATGGGGCGACGCGCAGTACGCTTTCTTGCAGGGAAAGGGGTAGAGGCTAAATGAGTGGTTCATTGCTCTCCCAAGCAGAAATCAACGCTCTTTTGGCTCAGATTCCTTCATCAGCTGACGGGGCGAATCAGGCTGCGAAAACCGAGTTAATTCAGCCGAAACAGCATGAAAATGAAAAAATAGTGCCGCCCGGGAGTCATCCCAATTTGCAGCGGATTCTAGATATTCCGTTGCAGGTTAAGGTAACCTTGGGGCAAGGAACTCGCTCGGTTAAGGATGTGCTGAACCTGATGCCGGGTGCCATAGTGGAGTTTGAACGGAATGTCGCAGAACCGGTAGACATTATGCTTAACGGCAAGCTAATCGCCCGCGGTGAAGTCGTGGTTGTGGAAGAGCATTTTGGCGTGCGCATCACACAGATCATCAGTCCTCTGGAAAGAGTCAGAAAAATGGTTTAACCGGTCTATAGTCATTTTTTTAGTTAAGCAAAAGCCCGGAGAAACAGGTGCAATAAGCCTGTCTTGCTGCTTTTAATCACCAATTAAGGCAGGAGTTTGCAAATTACCGTCGAAATATGCTGTAAACCAGGAAAGGCGGTTTGCCTTGAATAAACTTACAGCCATGCAGTTGGACGCGCTGGCGGAAAGCGGCAATATCTCTATGGGCTCTGCCGCCACGGCGTTGTCTCATCTTTTGGGCTACAAAGTGGAAATAACAACGCCCCGTTTATCATACACCACGCTCGAAAAAATCCGGGCGTCTTATCCGTTGCCCTGCATCTTGATCCGTGTCCGTTATCGAAAGGGACTGGAAGGCAGCAATCTCTTTATCCTTTCAGACCGTGATGCAGGGATGGTTGCTAACATGATGATGGGAGATCCGGATTTGCCTGTGCCGGAGGAACTAGATGATTTATATCTTAGCGCTGTGAGCGAAGCGATGAATCAAATGATGGGCTCTTCCGCCACAGCAATGTCGGAGATGTTTTGCCGGGTGGTCGATATTACTCCACCGGAAATGGAATATGTAAATCTTGGCAGTGACACTCCAATTGGAGAATTTGCCGACAATACAGAGTTCATTCAGATAGCCTTTGATTTGAAGGTGGGAGACTATATCTCAAGTCAGATGCTGCAAATTCTGACGCTTGATTTTGCCAAGCAACTGGTCGATGAACTTTTGTGTGTTTTAAGCGGGGAAAGCTTGCCGGAGGAGCCGGTTCTTTCCGTTGATGAAGCTGACACATTGGCTGAGATCGGCAACATTTTCATGGGTTCGGCCGCCACGGCGCTTTCGCAACTATTGGCTAAGCAGGTCAATATTACTACCCCCCAGGTCTCTACGAGTACGCTGCGCCAAATACAGCAACAGTTTCCGGAGCCTTGTGTAGTAGTAACTGTGGAGTATCTGCAGGGGCTTGCCGGAGACAATCTGTTGATTATCAGCCGGCGCGATGCGACTGTCATTGCAGCGCTGATGATGGGGGAGGAAGCAGATAGCCCCGCCGATCTAGATGAAATCAGAATTAGCGCTGTAAGTGAAGCAATGAATCAGATGGCGGGCGCCGCTTGCACTTCTTTGGCTGAAATCTTTTATCGGAGTATTGAGATATCGCCGCCGCATACGGAATACCGTGCGCTGGGCGAGGACGCCGGCGCGGAAAAAAAATTAGACGAATTGCTGGTAAAGCTTTCATTTCGCCTGCAAGTAGCTGGCCTGATTGATAGTGAAATTGCGCAGGTAATTCCTTTTGTTTTCGCCCGGGAGATGGTGAGGGTTTTGCTGGAGGCCATGGGAGGTCAGGAGGCGCAGTTGCCCCAGTCTGTTTTTGAGTCGTTTCCGGAGCTGCCGCCGGAGCCGCTACTAGCTCCGCTGGAGTGTGAACCGGTTCTCGCCCCAGGTGCGTTGCAACGGCGGCAAGAACCCGTCGGAACGTTCTGCCCTGAAGGGACGGTGCAGTTAGATCTAATCCGGGATATCCCTGTGCTCGTTACCGGCTTACTGGGACGCCGAACTGTGAAATTAAAAGAGTTAATGGCTGTGACCGCCGGATCTGTGCTGGAGCTTGAGAGTAACGCGGATGTTCCAGTTGACATTCTGGCTAACGGGAAGCTGGTTGCCAGAGGCGAGGTTGTGGTTTATAACAATCGCTTTGGCATTAAAATCACTGATATAGTTGAACCATGGCAACGTAATTAAAACAAAAAGGATGGTGTCGGCATTGAATAACCTGGTAGGAAAAACGGAGGAGCAGCCCCAGGATGAATTGCAGTTAGTAGCTTTTTTTCTGCAGGGTGAGGAATTTGCTGTGGATATCCAAAAAGTACGGGAAGTGTTGAAGTTGCCTCCGATTACGCCGCTACCGCAATCCCTGGATTTTATTGAGGGTGTCATCAATTTGCGGGGAGAGGTTATCCCTGTGCTTGATCTGCGCAAGCGATTCCGCCTGAAGGATGCGGCGAAAGGCGATAAAGCGCGTATCATTATTGTGGAGATTGAGGAAGGCATGGTAGGTCTGATTGTAGATTCAGTCACTGAGGTGCTCCATCTCAACCCCTCTGCAATCGAGCCGCCGCCGCGCCGGCTTGCCGGCACGAGGCCTGAGTTTATTTCCGGTGTGGGCAAGTTGGGGAATCGCCTGATCATTATTTTGCAGCTGGAAAAAATTCTTTCTACCGAGGAACAGTTGGAGTTGGAGCATTTGCAACTGGCGGAAGCGGAGAGAGTTGCCCTAAACAGATAGACTGAGGTGAAGAGATGGATACCAGCGAATATAAAGATCTCTTCCTGGCGGAAGCCAGGGAATATTTGCAGGGGTTAAACATTGCTCTCTTGCAACTAGAGAGTGACCCTGCGAACAGGGAAGTCTTGCAGGAAATGTTTCGGGCAGCCCACAGTCTCAAAGGTATGTCTGCCACCATGGGTTACCAGCAGCTCGCTAATTTAACACACCAGATGGAGAATGTGTTGGATTTTTTGCGTCAGGGTTCACTACGTGCCAAGCGGGATGTGGCGAATATACTGTTTGAGTCGCTCGACTTGCTGGAGCTCTTATTGGGGCGTCTTGATGAACCGGCGGCTTGCTTAGAGCAGGTCGATAGAGTGGTGGGCAAGCTCCGTGCGGCTTGCGATGGCAGTATGGAGGAGGCTGGGTTGGTCGGAAGTGCGGCTGACGGGGATACTCTGTTGCTGGATGAATTTGAAAAGGAAATGCTTAGAGCCGGCTGCGCCGGCGGTGAGCGCGCCAGGCATTTGGAAGTGGTTTTGGATGCTTCCTGCCTGCTTAAATCTGTGCGAGCCTACATGGTCTTTAAATTGCTGGAAAAGTTCGGTCACATTGTTAAAGCTGTGCCGGGTACGCAGGAACTGGAAGAGGAACAGTTTGAAGACCGGTTTCAACTGGTTATTCTCACGCAGACCGCCGATGAAACTATCCGGGCGGAGCTGTTGCAGATAGCTGAAGTAGCAGACGTGTTGGTGCGGGATGTGCCGGAAATGGTTGCGCCTTCAGCCGGTTTGGAACCGGCTAAAGTGCGGAAGGTGGAACTGGTATCAGAGACGGCCATTAGCCAGGAGGAGGTAAACGGGGAGCGCAGAAATATCCGCCGCGCAGCAGAAAAAACTATTCGTGTGGAAACAGACAAGCTGGACAAGCTGATCAACTTGGTAGGGGAATTGGTGGTAAACCGTACGCGGGTGGTGGAACTTGGCAGGATTGATGTGGCGGCCGAATTAGTCAGTGCGGTTGAACAGTTGGACAGAATTACCACCGATTTGCAGAGTGCAGTAATGAAGCTGCGCATGGTGCCGATTAAACAGGTTTTTGACCGCTTCCCGCGGATGGTTCGGGATTTAAGCCAGGAAAAAGGAAAAAAAGTTAACTTGGAAATTCGCGGCGAGGAAACAGAGCTGGATCGGTCTATTGTTAATCAAATTGGCGATCCTCTGGTTCATTTGTTGCGCAACTCTGTGGATCATGGGATTGAACCGCCCGGGGTACGGGTGCAAAGCGGCAAGCCTGAGGAAGGAACTATCATTCTGGAAGCGCGACACGAAGGCTCTTATGTGTTAATCCGTGTCAGCGACGATGGGCGCGGGATTTCCGCGGGAGAAATGCTGAAAAAGGCAGTGGAGAAGGGACTACTTAGCAGTGCGGAAGCACAAAGGATTAGCGAAGAAGAAGCGTTGCGGCTGATTTTTAGGAACGGTTTTTCTACTGCGGAGCAGGTAACCGATATTTCCGGTCGGGGCGTAGGGATGGATGCTGTAAAAACGGTGATCGAAAGTATGAACGGCAGCGTTGAAATTAAGAGCAGCCCTGGAGAAGGATCTCGTTTTTACGTGCGGTTACCCCTCACCTTAGCCATTATAAAAGCTTTATTGGTGGAAGTTGCAGGCGAGATTTATGCCATACCTATAGAGTCAATCCGCGAAAATCTGTACGTTGCTCCCCAAGACATTAAGACTATCCGGGGAGAGAAAGTTATCAATGTGCGTAGTGAAGTGCTGCCGCTGATTTATCTGGGTGAAATGCTGGGCATGAAAACCGACAGCAGTGAAGAAATTCTTTCGGTGGTAGTAGTAGAAGCCGCAGACCGCAAAACCGGTCTGGTAGTAGATGTCTTGCTGGGACAACAGGAAATCGTCATTAAGTCGCTGAGCAGGGCAGTGGAAGGAATACGTGGAGTGGCTGGAGCCACGGTGCTTGGCAACGGGCGTGTGGCGCTAATTTTGGACGTTTCAAGTCTCATTTGAAGTTTGCAGGCTTAATCTGGCAAGCCTGAGATGGTTGGACAGAATAAAAAGATGGCTTTTGCCTACAGCCATGGAGCAGTTTTTTGTAAGGACAGTAAAGCAAAGGAGGGATTTCAGTGGCTAGACAGGTATTGATTACAGACGATACGGCGTTTATGCGGATGACCTTGAAAAACATTTTGGAAAAGAACGGTTATCAGGTTGTGGGTGAGGCTGAGGACGGTCAGGTTGCGGTCGATAAATACATGGAGCTTCGTCCAGATTTGGTAACGATGGATATTACCATGCCCCGGATGGACGGCATCACCGCCATAAAGAAAATCATCGAGGCTGATCCAGAGGCTAAAATTGTGGTTTGCAGCGCCATGGGGCAAAAGGCGCTGGTGATTGAAGCATTAAGCGCAGGGGCAAAGGATTTTATTGTTAAACCTTTTCAGGCAGAGCGGATTATCAATGCAGTCCAGAAAGTTATCGGTTAAAAGTGGTAAAAAAATAGAGGTGAACAGTGTGCCTGAGTTGCCGATTAGCGAGGAGTTTAAGCTTGATGTCTTAACGGAAATGGGTAATATAGGGGCAGGCAATGCTACAACAGCTTTGTCCACTCTTTTAAATTATGAGCGGGTGAATATGCATGTTCTAGAAGTGAGTCTTTGTCCTCTGGTCGATATTCCTGATTTGATGGGTGGTGCAGAGAAGTCTGTTAGCGGTATTTATTCAGAGTGTTTAGTGAAGGATCATTTTATGCTGTTTTTTTAATTGATTTCGAAAGTGCTCAAACTCTTGTAGCAAGCCTCACAGGACAAGATTATCCGGTGATGGAAGAAATGGGACGTTCAGTATTGCTGGAAGTGGGTAATATTGTGACTGCATCATATTTGAACGCCCTTTCTCATCTGACTAATTTGGCATTTCTGCCGGACCCGCCTTTATTAGTGGTGGATATGGCTGGAGCAATACTTGGTACGGTGCTGGCGGAAACAAACGTGGCGGAAGACCATATTTTAGTGCTGAAGACAGCCTTTGTTACCGCAACGGGGAACATTGAAGGCAACTTTCTCATCATTCCTGATCAGAACACTTTGGATATTATCGTTAGAATGCTTGTAAACGGAGCGTGCCAATGAGCGAACAAATCCGGGTAAAAATTGCTGATTATGCCGTCAAAAAAGAAGAGGGAATGTTAATTACGGTAGGATTAGGTTCATGCGTGGGCGTGGCACTATACGACTCTTTTGCCAAGGTTGCGGGTTTGGCTCATATCCTCCTTTCAGATAGCGCTCTGTTTAAAACACCCTCTAATCCAGCCAAGTTTGCAGATACGGCAATTCCCTTGCTCTTGGAGCAGATGATCAGCGTAGGAGCGAAGCCCATTCGGTTGAAGGCGAAAATTGCCGGCGGAAGCCAGCTTTTTTCTTTTGAGAGAAGTATGACTTCTGTTGGTGAAAAAAATATCTGTGCTGTGCGTAATGTGCTTGCTGTCCTGCGTATTCCGATCACGGGGGAAGAGGTGGGTGGCAGTGTGGGTCGAACTATGAAACTGTTTGTTCAGCACAGAAAAGTAGTAATCTCCACCGTTGGTTCAGAAGAGAGGGAAATCTGAGGCAGGAGAATGTCATGGAGCAGATAAAGGTATTAGTGGTGGACGACTCAGCGCTGATGAGAAAAATTGTTAGTGATATCTTTTCCGCTGATCCTCGGTTTGCTGTGGTGGGTACAGCCCGAGACGGGATTGATGCGCTGGAAAAAATGATCAAGTTAAATCCTGATTTGATTACTCTAGATGTGGAGATGCCTCGTCTAGATGGGTTGCAGACATTAAAAGAAATTGTTCGTCGCCACAAAGTTCCCATGATTATGCTTTCTAGCCTTACTAAGAGAGGTAGCCAGGTTACCATGGAAGCACTCTCCATCGGGGCTGTTGATTTTATTGCCAAGCCGGATAAGCTTTCCACTGAGAGCCAGGCTGAACTCCGAAGTGAGCTGTTGCTAAAAGCTGCTGTGGCCGCCAGTTTGCGCGTGCAGGTCGCGCCATTGCCAGTAGCGCGGCCTGCCATGGCAGTTAAGCCTTCATTAGCCAGGCAGCCAGCTATGAAAGCAGTCGCTATCGGCGCATCTACGGGCGGTCCCCGCGCTTTGGAAACCATTCTTCTCTCATTGCCCGGCAATTTGCCGGCTGCCGTCTTTGTTACGCAACACATGCCTCCTAAGTTTACACAGGCTTTAGCGGAGAGGTTGAACAAGTCATCTGCCATCCGCATCAAAGAAGCTGAACATGGTGAGCCGGTGCAGACAGGTGTCGTCTATCTGGCACCAGGCAATTATCATCTGGAGATAGCCGCAGATAAAAAAATTCGCTTGACCCAGGATCTGCCGGTTGAGCATGTTCGGCCATCAGTAACTGTGATGATGTTATCTGTAGCATTAGTTTACGGCAAAGAAAGTGTGGGCGTTATTTTAACAGGAATGGGCAAAGACGGCGCAACTGGGATGGCGGAAATTAAAAAGTGTGGTGGGTGTACCATTGCACAGGATGAGACCTCGTCAGTGGTTTTTAGCATGCCAAGGGCAGCAATCAAAATAGGAACGGTCGAGCGCGTTCTGTCATTGGAGGAGATAGCCGGAGCCATAACTGCTCTGTGCGGGGGGAATGCAGATGGTCAAGGTCATGGATTATGAGCAATTTAAAGAAAAAGTGAAAGTCCGGATTGGCCTGGATTTGAGCAGCTACAAAGAGCAGTAGATGAAACGCCGGATTCACCAATTAATGCAGCGCCATCACGTTGAAGATTATCCTGCTTTTCTCGCTCTCCTTGATTGTGACCGTTCAATTCTCGTTCAATTTACAGACTACCTAACAATCAACACGTCGCAATTTTTTCGGGACTTGGCCGTATATAAGGCTCTGGAAACACAGGTGTTGCCGGAACTGGTTCGCAAAGGAGAATTGCTGAAGATTTGGAGTGCCGGTTGTTCGGTTGGTGCTGAACCTTATTCATTGGCTATGCTGCTGAAAGAATTAGATCCATCCGACAGGTGGAAGATATTGGCGACAGATTTTGATGCCAATATCCTAGCTAAAGCGCAAGAGGGAAAGTATGCGGTGAATATTCTGGCTACCATGCCTGCGCGGTTTCGCCAACGCCATTTTAGTGAGCAGGATGGCAACTTTTGTCTGGATAGTCAGCTTAAATCACTCGTTCAATTTCGGCGGCAAAATCTTTTGACGGATCGTTTTGAAACTGCTTGTGACCTAATTCTCTGCCGCAATGTTTTTATCTATTTTACGGTAGAAACTCAGGAAGAATTGATCCAGCGCTTTTCCCAATCGCTGAAAGCTGAAGGTTGGTTTGTAATTGGTTGTGCAGAAATGATTACCAGTCCTGCTCGCTTTGGCTTGGAGAAAATACAGCCGGCTATTTATCGTAAAATCAAATAAAAACAGGCAGCAGGAATGATTGCTAACTTGGCGAATTTATCGAGACAGTGCACGAAAGGAGGAATTTTTCGTGAAGGTCAAACAAATTTCCGTGTTCTTGGAGAATAAATCGGACGCCTTGCCCAGATAACCAGAGTTTTAGGAGATAATGAGATAAACATTCGTGCTCTTTCCATTGCTGATACGACTGATTTTGGCATCTTGCGTTTAATTGTTGACAAGCCGGAGGAAGCAAACAGCATTTTACGGGCTGCGGGCTTTATGGTGAGTGAAACGGCAGTTATTGCGGTGGAAGTTCCGGATCGTCCAGGCGGTTTGGCAGATATTTTGGCAACTTTGGGGCTGGCGGGAATTAATATTGAATACCTTTATGCGTTTATAGGTCAAAGTTTTGGCAAAGCACATGTCATTTTTCGCGTGGATGATAGCGACAAAGCGATTAGCGTTTTGCATGAGAAGCGCGGCGTCAGCAAATCCCCTCTCCCTCTGGGAGAGGGTTAGGGTGAGGGATTTTTTGAAAACAAGCTCTCAATAAAAAAATCAGCATAAGATGTCGAAAACAGCACTGACGCATGACTTTTAAAGTGCAGACATAGCAAGGCTTGTAGGGTCTGGAACGAAATATATTTTCGCAATATTTTCCTATTGAAAGTGTCGTAGATAACAGGTTGTGAGCATTTTTCATGCGTCAGTCCTGTGTCGAAAAAATGCGACTTGCTTTCGAGTGCAATCTTTGCTATAATGGTCATCAAGTTTTAATTTTTTTTTGACACTTAGCTCGATGTAAGCCGATGTAAGCCTATATATTGAAAATAAAAGCGAAGATGGGGAATAAGCCTGCATAGACCGACAGAGAGGGAACTGAA
>QLUR01000025.1 GCA_018725565.1 Bacillota bacterium
ATTTGTACGCTTACCCGGCAATATTCGATTATGCCGATGACGGGATATCTATTTTTTTCCCCGACCTGCCTGGTTGTTTGCCTTGCGCCCATACCACAGAGGAGGCGATCCACAATGCAAAAGAAGCGCTGGCGCTTCACCTCTACGGGATGGAACACGACGGTGATCCAATTCCCGAACCGACGCCGATAAATAAGCTGCAATTTGAAAACAATCAAATACCGATATTAATCGAAGCGTATATGCCTATGTATCGCGAGGCTATCGAAAACAGCTATGTGAGGAAGAATGTGACCTTACCCGCGTGGCTGGAAAGGATAGCTGAGGCGAAAGGCCTGAATTTCTCCCATATCCTGCAAAATGCCTTAAAAGAACGACTGGGAGCCAAAGAAGGGAAGCTTTAGACAGATAAGGCAGTTAATTAACAAATGAAGCGATGGAAGCATTTGTAGGTGAATGCGCCAATTTTCACGTTGAACCTGTCAGCCACCCGGTCATGCTGGAGGCCGAAGTATTGCTTTTGCAATACGGCAAATGCCATGGGCGCTCAAACTTTTAATCCGCTGGCTTAGAAGATACGGGTACGGCTCTGCAGAATCTGATGGACTTGCCTGAGACATAACAGGCGGGAGGCTTGCGCCTCCCGCCTGTTCTTCCTTTAGAGCAGCCTGTGTGTCATGGTGTAGTTACGGTCAGGGGTTGTTTCTCGTCTGTTCGGCAAAGACGTTGAAGCTGACCACCGGCACAATGCCCTGCAGGTCGTTACCCGCGTTGATGTTCATGGTCACTTCATAGACCAGTCCCACCCCGGGCGCCATCCAGGGCGGCGCACCTGGGGCAAGAGGCGAGATAACCGGCTTGTAGGTAGCAGGCTGCGGGCCGGTCAGCAACGGGGCAAGCGGACCGTTATACAAAACATTCGCAGGCTGCCCCAGCACAAAGATTCTTACATTCATATTACCGGCAAAAGATGCCGCCAGGATCGGGGTTGCCGCCGGCGGGGCGCCGTTGATAGAGGTAATCTCCGCCGAAACCTGGTGCAGGCGCACCTGCAGCGAGCCTGGGTTGCGCACGCTTAGGCTGCGGGACACTGTGCGGCCCGGCCACCACAGACCGGTTGGATTCAAAGGGTCCTGTCCTTGTGCCGCAATTCCTTCAGCATCAGTGGTGTAAAACATCGGGCCGGGGATAGGGTCGCCTAGCGTTCGGTGAGCATAAATATCCACCGTGCCGGCGGTAAAGTTATTGCCCGCATTAAGTGCCGTGTCGGTGAAGAGGGCCATGGTGGCGCCGCCAACCAGCGCGGCAGTAAGCACCACTGTTAAAACGAGCAGAAAGATTTTTGTTTTCATCAAGATGTTCCTCCTTTCCTTGTCGGCATTGCGACAGGATTAAGGCGCAGTTTAAGCTAGTTCATGATGCAGGTTACTGCTACGGCAATGGGTTATTGGCTGTCTGCACGGCACTGATGGTGAAGTCAACGGTGCCGACGTCACCCTGATAATCATTGCCCGCGCCAATCGGCAGGGCTACGGTGAAACTAACGGCAGCCGAAGCTCCCGGAGCAAGGACGACGTTTTGGTCATCGCCAAGTCCGCCGACTACAGCGGGAGTGGGGCCGCCAAACAGAGCGCCAGCCGCCGCGGCCGATACACTATAGCGCAGTTCCAGTGTGCCGGCGTTTCTGACAGTAAAGCTGCCGTTGTAGGTGTCGCCAGGCGCCATGTTTGTGATAGCTACCGGCACGGCAGGTACCGCGCCTACTTCAACATCCACCGTCCCAGCCGTAAAGGTGTTGCCTGCGTTGGCCGCCGTGTCGGTAAAGAGGGCCATGGTGGCGCCGCCGACGAGGGCAGCGGCCAAAGCGATAACCAGCATACTCATAAACATTTTTGTTTTCATTTTTTTCAAACCTCCGGTTTTATTTTTTTTTGGCATTTTTGGCGTACTAGCGGCACGCCGCGCCCGCTCCGGGCAGCCAGGCTGCCTTAAATATTTTAAGGCCCAGCGGCTTTGCGTCACTGCCTCACGGCAGTTTTGCTCTTAGCCGGTAAACAACAACTATCGGTCCACGGTTCGAGAAACTATCCCCTGAATTACCTCCCTTCCATAAAGCGCCAATTTATTACTGTATTACATTGGCATCAAACAGGGCCACGCTGGGCAAAGAATCGTCATTAACATTTCTTACCCTGAGTGACAAGGTGTAAACACCGGCGACCGGCGCCGTCCAGCTCCAGGATTCCCAGGCGCTCTGGCCGTAATTCCCGACAACGGCGACGGACTTTGCCCAGGGGGTAGCCAAGGGACCACCGCTGATAATAACGACCGCCGCATCATCGTTGAATGGGAGATAATCAACGGCATCAAACGCCGCCCTGCCGGCAAGCGTCTGCCCGGCGCTTAAAACAACGGCCTGACTTACTTCCGTGTATACGTCTTCTGCACCGGCGTGTAACACCGCGAAATGCCCACCTTCGGACGCAGTATAAATCGGGCCTCCACCACCATCTGCTTGATAGGTCGTGACAACTTGCGCCAATTCCGGGAAATTAACATTCCAGCCAGTGAAGTTGCCGGCTTCAAACCCGCCGTTTACCAGCGCGTTAAGCGGGTTATTGGCTGTCTGCACGGCATTGATGGTGAAGTTGACGGTGCCGACGTCACCCTGATAATCATTGCCCGCCGTAAGCGGCAGATATACAGTGAAGGCGACGGTGGCCAAACCGCCAGGAGCTAGAACAACGTTTGTGTGGTTTGCGGTTAAGGCAACCACCGCTGGAGTATTACCGGGAGCGACACCTTGAACCGCAAACAGGGGTCCAGCCGTCGCGGCCGATACACTATAGCGCAGCTCCAGCGTGCCGGCGTTTCTGACGGTAAAACTGCCGTTGTAGGTGTCGCCAGGCGCCATATTATAAACATGCACAGGAACCGTCGGGTCGTCACCTACTTCAATGTCCACCGTGCCGGCGGTGAAGGCGTTGCCGGCATTGGTTACCGAGTCGGTAAAGAGGGCCATGGTGGCGCCGCCGACCAGCGCGGCAAGCAGAATCAATACGCTCATGCCTGCAAGTAGTTTTTTCTGCATTTTTCATCCTCCTTTCTCAAATTTTCTTGCTAACTCACATTCTTCAGCGCCTTGCTTTAGCACGACTGCTTTACCCGCTAGCCTCCCCCCTTCAACTGCTTTTCTCTTTCCAAAACCTGCGCGTAGCGGAAAAGCTTGCGCAGCTCAGAAGCGATAATCAGCAGCGCCGGAAGAATGACCAGCAGCAATATTCCCCTTTCGGTCCTGACAAAGCTGAACAGGTAGCCGAAATACGGCACACTGTGCTGCACGCGGCCGATCAGGTTGCCGCCCGGCAGCGGCAGCGGGTCGTCGGCATCGTTGGCGTCGCCGCGGGTGATGAAGCTTGGCGGCTCAGTCGGCAAGACCTGCATGACCCGGTGCGTGACAATGGTCTCCGCCTTCTCAGGGTCCGGGTCGCGGTAAGTGATAATGTCGCCGGCCCGCACTTCCATCGGCTCAAGCGGCCGTACCAGCACGATGCTGCCGAGCTCAAAAGTTGGGCTCATGCTGCCGCCCTCGACAATGTAGAGCTGGTACCCGGCCACGGCGGGGGTGCCGCCGGTGAAGCGGCTCTGCAGGAGGAAAAAGACCAGCGCCGCCATCAGCAGCAGTACGCAGGCGAAAACCAGGTTTCCGGCGAGGCGGAGGATTTTGCGGGCCATGGAGTGCGCCGCTGGTTGTTTAGCTGCTGCTGTCTGTGCTGTTTCCATCACTGCTGCCTCCCCCGTCATTGACTCCGGCGCTTCCCGGTTCCCCGCCGTCAGGCCCGTTGCTCAGTTGACCTGCGCTTTCACTGCCGTCATCGCTTTGGTCCATATCCTTATTAATACTTTCAGAATCACCAGTTTTGCCGTCAGCGCCGTCGCTCTTATTGCTCTGCCCCTGCCCGGCATTTTCATTATCGTTGCCCTTATTTTCTTCATCTTTGCTATCTTTTTCTTTGTCAACCGGGACCGCCGGCTGGCCGCCGTGGTCAGCGCCGGTTTGTTCGTCCGTGGAAACTGCGTCGTCTGTTAGCTGTTGCTCCGTTTTATCAGCCTTGTTGCCGTCGCCGTCGGGTTTGTCAGTTATCTTCTCCTTTGGGCTTTTCATCTTTAATTTTTCTTCGGGGTTTTCATACACCGTTCCATAAACTGTATCGCTTACCGTGCTTTCTTGGCTTTTCTTTTTGTTGACAGGCGGTGCGGCCAGGCCCAGCCGGGCGGGGATTTCCGCGATAATAAAGCAGTTTAGCGCTGTAAGGTACAGCATGCCCTGGTATTCGCCGGGCTGGGCGTCCGGGCCGGTGTCCAGCTTAAAGTCCAGGACAGCCTGCCTGCCCGGCGCTAAGCTTACAGGACCTGCCTGCTTAAAGAACGGCGCCAGGACCCCGCAGAAATGCCAATCCAGGGTAAGCAGGCGGTCGCCGATATTGCTGACGACCAAAACCGAAGGGAAGTTTCTGTTGTTGCCGGCGGGATAGGTGCCAAAATCCAGGTAAATCTGTCCGCCGACGGTTTGCGCCACATCGAAGGCCGGACCCGGGTTGCCCGGGCTGTTGTTCGTATTGCTGTTGCCGGGCGCCAGCGCCAGGTTGTCGGCAAAGGTGGTGGCGCGGAAAGTATGCGGTTCTGCTTCGGCGCGGTCGGTGAAGTAGGCGCGGGTGGCCGGGAGCAGCAGCGGAAAACAAAACAGGACTACGACTGATACCAGCCAGCCCGCTGCGCGGAGCTTACTTATGTACCCTTGCCGGCGCCTGTGGCGCTGCCGGCGCTGCTGCAACCTGTTCATCAGCTACCCTCCCTTGCTTTGTGCTTGGGCCTGAAACTAAACTTCCCTTGTTTAACTGTAAGTCACCCTGGCTGTCGTTGCCCAGGGATCGGGCTCTTGGTTTCAACTGTTCCACGCGGCTCTGTCTCCCAGGAGCGCGTTTCCTGCTTGTCCTCCGGGGCAGCTGTTTTCTCCAGCGCTTCGTCCATTAACCGGAGCATTTCCAGCATGCTCCGGAAGGAACAGGTTTTTTGGCCTTCCAGCCACTGGATAGTGCCCTGCCAGCAGTTGTCTTGCCGGAATTTTATCTGTATCAAAAACGACTGGCCCCTGGCGTGCCGTTTGTGGTTTGCTGCCTGGCTGTTCGCCACTTTTTTGCCCCCTGCCCTGGACTGACTCCGAATGTGTGCAAAATATATACCGCACCCTATGTACTGCTGCCGCTTTACGGGGCTTACCGGATTAAATTGCCGGACCATGTCTGCGAATCGTTGACAAACATAGCATAGCAGCGTGCGGTCTCAAACCGGAAACATGTCAATAATAAACAGATGACGGTCTGGTGACAGACTAATAACAGATAAGCAGGCGCGCCAAAGCATAAAACCGCGGGTCTTTGCGGACCAGCGGTTTTATTGGGTGTTGCTATGTATCAGGACTGTCCGGAGGAGCTTAAGGGCTGCAGCCGGCTTTTCAGCAGCAGCTCCCGGTCTTTAAGGCCGGCGGCCAGGCGCTGCAGGATGCGCTGACCTTGCTCCGTGGTGGTGTTCGGTAACAGGGCCATAAACTGCTGCTGGCCAAAGCGGCAGAACACGTCGCTTTTACGCAGGGTGTCCTGCAAAACCTCCTGCAAGGCGGTCATGTAATTCTGCCTCTGTTTTGCCGTTTCGCCGCTGAAGTCGGCGGAGGTTACGGCTAAGAGGGCTAGCAGCCCCGACTGGTTGTTTCTATCCGCGCGGCGGATTTCCAGGTTGCAGACGATATTAAAAAATTCCGGATCGCAAAGAAAAGCGCCGATAGCCTGCTGTCTGTCTTGCATGGTCTGCCTGAATGCGGAAAAATCAAGGACGTCGCCGCCGTCGCCGTTACGCTCCTGGATGATCCGGAGCATCCGTTTCATGGCCAGGGAGGGCTTCAAGGACATTTCCCGATAAAAGACAGCCGTGACATTCTCATAATGCCATTTGGCTTGCGCTACTTTCCCTTCGCCCAGTAAGGCCTCCAGCAACAGCAGGTGCAGTTCTTCCTCAAAATAGTCAATCAGCAGCGCCCTGGTTATTTCCTCCACAATTTCTGCATGAGCCTGTGTTTCTTTAAGCACCAGGGCCAGGTCGACAACACTTTGCAGATACAAGCGGCGGTAGTGGCTTCTGAGGGGTATCAACCAGTCGCTGTAAGCGCATTCTGGCAGCAAGTCGCCTTTATACAGCGCAAGCCCCTGCCTGTACAGGGTCACCGCTTCCTGCGCCAACCCCTGTTTTGCGGCCTTGCGGGCCTGGCGGCAGCTGGCTTCGAATTCGGTTATATCAAGCCATAAATCCTGGTGGCGGTTGAAAGTATACCCGCCCTGGTTAAATTTTATTAAATCCACTCCGCCGCCCAGCAGGCTGCGCAGACGGTAGATCAGGGTACGGACGGCGCTTTTGGGGTCTTCATAGGGCTGCTCCGGCCACAACTGCTCCGCGATAACCTCCGGGAGCAGGATACGGTCGTGGTTAACCAGCAAATATTTGAATAACTCCCATACTTTCCGCGAGCGGCCGTGTGATTCGCAGAGGTAGGTGTCGCCGTTTATTACCACAAAATGGCCTAAAGTAAAGACTTTGAGCTGCTTCGCTGCATCCGCAGAGAAAAACTTGGCCTCCATCTTGCTCCTCCAGTTCAACAGAAAAGCTTTGTTGGACGAAGTTTTACAGAGTGTCGCTGCGTCTTCTTTAGGTAATGTTAATGATACCATGAAAATGTTAATTATGCAAAACATTCTTGAAGCCCGGTGGTTGACAGAAAAAAGTCGAGCCACCGACAGCAGGTGCTCAAGCAGATGCCAGGTTGTCAGGGCTGTTTTTGGCGTCACCCGGGAGATTGCTTTGACGAAAGCATATGCGATTGGGCGCAGGGCGGTCTTTCGTGACCGAGGTGAAGAGAAGCAGGCCGGCCCTTTTGGGCCGGCCTTTAACGCAAAAACGGGTTATATTTTTTTTCTTCGCCGATGGTGCTCCGTGGGCCGTGGCCGGGGTAAATCGGCGTCTCATCAGGAAAGACGAGCAGGCGCTCCTTGATGGAACGGATAATCTGCTCGAATGAACCGCCGGGGAAATCGGTCCGCCCGATGGAGCCGGCAAAGAGCGTGTCGCCGGTAAATAGGGCACCGTTGGCAAGCAAGGAAACGCTGCCCCTGGTATGGCCGGGAGTGGCAATTACCTCGATGGTCAAGTTGCCGACAGTGATTTTTTCGCCGTCGGCCAGCAGGCGGTCGGGAGCGGCAAGGCGCAGCTTGCCGATAAAAGCCGACAGGCTGGCGTGCGGCTTCTTGCACATTTCGCCATCGGCTTCGTGGATAAGCAACGGCACATCAAAAGCCTGGCGGACCTCCTCATTGGCCCCGACATGGTCAATGTGGCCGTGCGTATTAAAAATATATTGTACTTTGACTCTTTCCCTCGCCACCAGCTCCAGGATGGCCCTGGCTTCCGCGCCGGGGTCGATAATCACGCCGTGTCGCGTTTCCTCACAGGCCAGCAGGTAACAGTTGGCGGCAAAAGATCCCACTTCCAAAGAACGTATCAGCACACGCATCCCCCTTGTCAGTTTGCCTATAGGGTATTGTTTCCACAAGCCGGCTTGAAAATCCTTTTTCAGTCCGGCAGGAAGCTGCTGATGGCTTTGCTTAGCTGGTCGAATTCGATAAGGAAGGCGTCGTGCCCGAAAGGCGACTGGATTTCGTGGTATTCCGTCTCTACCCGGGAGCGGCGCAATTCCACCGCCAGCCCCCTGATTTCCTGCGGCGGGTACAGCAGGTCGCTGGAAGTGGAGATAAGCAGCACCCGCCCTTCAATGCGGCGCAGGGCAGCCTGAATCGACGGGTAGCCGCGGGACAGGTCGTGCAAATCCATCGCCTTGGTCAGGTACAGATAGCTGTTGGCGTCGAAGCGCCTGACCAGTTTTATTCCCTGGTAGTTTAGGTAGCTTTCCACCTCGAAGCCCTGATAAAAATCATAGCAGTCGGCTTCGTTGCCGGCCAGCTTACGGCCGAAGCGTTCGTCGAAGGCCTCTTTGCTCTTGTAGGTAATCGTCCCGATCATCCTGGCCAGCGCCAGGCCGTCTACTGGAAAGGTACGCCCGTAATAACGGCCTTTGCACCAGTTCGGGTCATTCATGATGGCCTTGCGTCCAGCCTGGTTATAAGCGATGGCCAGCGGGGTCAGCCGTTCTGAGGTGGCAATGGGGATGGCAGAAGCAACAAAAGAGGGGAAGGCCACCAGCCATTCCAGTGCCTGCATGCCGCCCAGGGAGCCGCCGCAAACAGTCACCAGGCGCCTGACTCCCAGGTAGTCAAGCAAGAGTTTTTGCGCCCGCACCATGTCGCGGACAGTAACGACCGGAAAATCCATGGCATACGGTACTCCGGTCTGGGGGTTCAGCGAGGCCGGGCCGGTTGAGCCGTAGCAGCCGCCAAGAATATTGCTGCAGACTACGAAGTAGCGGTCGGTGTCAAAAGCTTTGCCGGGTCCAATCAGCTCATACCACCAGCCGGCCTCGCGGCCGGGAGCCGGCGGCTCCCCGGCGTGGGCACTGCCCGTCAGGGCATGAGCCACATAGATGGCGTTTTTCCCGTCCGGAGCGAGCCTCCCGTAAGTTTCGTAGGCCACGGTAACAGGCCCCAGTGTCCTGCCGCTTTCCAGGCGGAAGAAATTGGGCGGATGCCCGAAAGTAAAGGTCCGCGGCGCTGACCAGTTACCACGGAAATATTCCGTTTCCGGCGGGTTAAGCACTGTTTGTCACCTCCCAAGCGCCTGTTCCAGGTCATCAACCAGGTCAGCCACATCTTCCAGGCCGACCGACAGGCGCACATAATCGTCGGTAACTCCGGTAAACACTTGTTCTTCCGGGGTCAGTTGCGAGTGGGTGGTGGTAGCCGGGTGGATGGCCAGCGACTTGGCATCGCCGATGTTGGCCAGATGAGAAAAGAGCTGGAGTGCGTTGATAAAGCGGCGGCCGGCTTCCCGCCCGCCTTTGATCCCGAAGCCGACCAGGGCGCCGGCGCCTTTCGGCATATATTTAGGCAGCAGGCCCTGGGAGGGATGCCCCGGCAGGCCGGGGTAGTTGACCCAGGCGACGCTCGGGTGTGACTGCAGGCAGCGGGCGATCGCCAGGGCGCTGGCTGAGTGGCGCGCCATGCGCAGCGGCAGGGTTTCCAGTCCCTGCAGGAACAGAAAAGCGTTAAATGGGGAGAGTGAAGCACCAATATCGCGCAGCAGCTGCACACGAGCTTTCAGGATATAGGCCAGCGCGCCGAATGTTTCCACATAGCGCAGGCCGTGATAGCTGGGATCCGGCTCGGTCAGGTCAGGGAAGCGTCCGCCTGTCCAGTCGAATTTCCCGGAGTCGACAATCACGCCGCCGATGGAAGTGCCGTGCCCGCCGATAAATTTAGTGGCGGAGTGGACCACAATGTCGGCACCGTAAGCAATTGGCTGCGACAGGTATGGTGATGGGGTGGTGTTGTCAACAACCAGGGGGACCCCTGCTTCATGGGCAATTTCGGCCACCGTCTCCACATCAAAAATATCCAGGCGCGGGTTGCCGATTGTTTCGGCAAACACCGCCTTCGTCTTATCATTGATGGCGCGGCGGAAATTTTCCGGGTCGGACGGGTCCACAAAACGGACCGTGATCCCCATTTTGGGGAAGGTATAGGTAAACAAGCTGTATGTTCCGCCGTACAGGCTCCCGGCTGAGACAATTTCATCGCCCGGACGCGTCAGGTTTAAGAGTGAAAGGGTAATCGCCGACTGGCCGCTGGAAACGGCGAGAGCCGCTACGCCTCCTTCCAGCAGCGCCATCCGTTGTTCAAAAACATCCGTGGTGGGGTTCATAATGCGGGTGTAAATGTTGCCGAACTCCTGCAGGCCGAACAGCCGCGCGGCATGGTCCGTGTCCTTAAAGACATAAGATGTGGTCTGGTAAATTGGGACGGCGCGGGCGCCGGTGGCCGGGTCCGGGACTTGCCCCCCGTGGACGGCCAGGGTGTCAAAACGCTGATTGTTGCTCATCTTTTCTCCTCCTGTTTAAGTTATCCCTGATGATAAGGAAACAAAAAACCTCTCCGGTAAGAAGAGGTTTTTGGCTGCTCTTCTTATCTTTCAGGATTTCCCTGAAGGAATTGGCACCTTCCAGCATTAAGCTGGGGTTGCCGGGCTTCATCGGGCCTTTCCCTCCGCCTCTCTAGATAAGACTTTTTAAACCTATTTAACCTATTTAATTTGTATGACAAACATCATAACAGTGCCGAGCTTGTTTGTCAAATATTTTTTCTGCTGCGTGAACGGACTGTGATATTGTCACCCTGAGCGTCGTAACTGGCTCCTTCCTGCGCTGCACGCCTGCTTTCCGAAACAGCTTGTCGGTTTTAAAGATCAATCTCGATTTCCAACAAAGCAGAGCTATAGGACTTTCCATGTGTATCCAGGGCCAGGGAACTCGTAACGCCTCCGGCCAGAGCGTCTTCCAATACAAAGTTAAAGGCACAGATATTTGGTAAATCATAGCGGGTTACTTTTCCTTTCACAATATCCTGAAAATGTTCGGCTACTATTTCAGAGGTGACCTTTTGGGCTAATATTTGGTAATTGCTCTCACAGTAGGGGATGAGAGAAATGTTGGAGACATTGCCTTTATCTCCCGCCCTGGCATGGGCTAGCTCCCACAATTTAACTTTAGACATTCCCATCCACCTCTCGTATAAAGAATATTGGCTTCACCAGTTCACGGGGAATTAGAGCAGATACAACTGCAATAATCTCCCTGACAAATTTTCTTGCTCCTCCTCCTCCCGCAGGACCATTGGTATAAAGGGTTTCCACTTCGTCCCCAATCAAGGTCGCCTCCTCTTTGGTAGCAGTTTTAGCAGCTACCCGCACTCTGACCTCATAGGGCAAGTACCCTCGTCCTGAGGAAGCACCGCCGTGCAGGGAATCAACCCCCATCAAGTCATATCTAATCTCACTATATTTTGCGCCAACAATGCCTAGCCTCTCCCGGATGATTTCCGAGGCTAGTTTGGCTCTTGCAAGGGCCCCCTGGCCGGCATAGCTTATTTCACCTTCCCCGATGTACCCCTGATGATAGCCTATTGACACTTTCAAATATTGAGAGCGTTTCTGGCCAGCTCCGCCAACAATCGTAATTTCATCCTGCTCAGTTTGGACAAGACTGACGTGAGTAAAATCTGCCGTCACATCAGGGGTTATATAGGCAGCCGGATCCCCAATTTCATAGAGGAGCTGTTCCTTGCAAATTGACATGGTAACTGCACCTCCTGCCGATGGGAGTTTAGTTATAACACAACTCCCATCGGCTTTAACCTGAGCAACAGGAAAACCTAGTCTGCCCAAGCCCTCTACCTCCTTCTTGCCCGGCTCAGCGTAATATCCCCCTGTAATCTGGCCCGCACACTCCAGGAGATGACCGATGATTGTCCCCCGGCCCAGCAAAGTCCAGTCAGCAGTATCCCACCCGAACTCATAAATCATAGGTGCCAAAAAAAGAGCAGGATCTGCCACACGTCCTGTTATAACTACATCAGCTCCCGCTTCCAAGGCCGCTACAATGCTTTCGGCACCTAAATAGACATTAGCGGAAACCATGGCGGAGATTGATGAACTCAAGGTTTGTCCTGTTTCTATGATTTCAGGATTCAGCTTTTTTATAATTTCTGAGACATCGTCGCCCGTTACCACGGCAAGCTTTAAGCCTCTCAACTGGTGTTTTTCAGCAATTTCCTTGGTTTTTTCCAGGGCAGCCAGCGGATTGGCTGCCCCCATATTAGTGATTAGTTTAACCTTGTTTTTGTGACAAAGAGGCAGTATTCTTTCCATCCTTGCCGGCAGCAGCGGATCAAATCCTAGATTGGGGTTTTGCATTTTTCTCAACTGAGCCAGAGCAATTGTTCGTTCAGCCAAGCATTCAAATACAATATAATCTAGCTTTCCTTGTTTTACCAAATCTACGGCGGGCTCAATACGATCGCCGGCATAACCGGCCCCTGCCCCAATCACGATAGCATTCTTTTTCATTTGTACCCCCACAAACTGTAATTATTGGAGCTTATAGCCTAAAAGCCCCGGTGGCAACTGCTACAATAGTCATCAGGATGGTGATAGCAAAGGCAAAGGGAATAGTGAACTTTTGGTGTTCTCCCAGATCTACGCCGGACAGGCCTATCAGCAGAAAAGTAGAAGCAGTAAGAGGACTGACCGGGAAACCAGTGGTCATCTGTCCTAGGATGGCTGCACGGGCAACTTCGATAGCAGGCACTCCCATGGCTTCCGATGCCGAAGCCAGTACCGGCAGAACACCAAAATAATAGGAGTCAGGATCAAACAGAAGACTGGCCGGCATCGAAGTGATCGCCGTCAGGATTGGAAAATGATCACCCCAACCTATAGGCACGATTGCCACTATAGCCTCGGCCATAGCTTTTAACATTCCCGAATTTGTAAGAATGCCGGTAAATATTCCGGCAGATAAAATTACGGCAATCATCAGGATAGCAGTTTTACCTTGAGCAATTATTCTTTCCTGCTGCATCTTGGGATTAGGGTAATTTACTATTAAAGCTATGGGTAGGGCTATCAGAAATACTACAGCTAATGGCAAAGCCCTGCTAACTAGCATATAAATTGCCAGCGCCGTTAATAAAATGTTAAACCAGAGCAGTTTTGGGCGTTTAAATTGATCGGCCGGCGATTCCGCGTTAGACTGCGCAACCAAGTCTGCCCCCTGCAAATCAAACCTTACACCCGCTGCTTGAAGCCGGGCCTTCTCCTTTTTCCCTAACCAGTAACTAATAGCTAATACGCCCAATAAGCCGACAACTAAGGCCGGAATCAAAGGATTGAAGATATCTTCAATGTTTACTTTTAAGGAAGATGCGGCCCTCGCCGTAGGTCCGCCCCATGGTACCATGTTCATAGTCCCTGCGGCTAGGGCAACTACGCAGGCTAAAATTTTCTTATCAATACCAATCATATTATAGATTGGCAGCATGGCCGGTACCGCAATCATAAACGTAGAGGCGCCGGAGCCATCAAGATGGGCTACCATGCCGACTAAAGCCGTCCCTATTACAATTTTTACCGGATCCCCGCCTCCGAATCGGATTATCTTCCGGATGATCGGATCAAACATGCCTGCATCGTACATGATACCGAAATAGAGGATAGCGAAGGTAAGCATAACTGCAGTGGGGGCTACGCCTGTAATGCCCTTAAGGGCAAATTCCCCCAACTTGGGTGTAAACCCTGCCAAAATGCCAAACACAATAGGAGTAATCACTAGCGCCACAATAACCGAGGTGCGTTTCGTCATAATAAGAAACAATAACCCTGCGATACAACAAAACCCTAATAATGCCAACATTTTTTTACCTCCTCGTCTAATTTCCCCGGGTAAAAATTATTTTAGTGCAAAGGTCATGCCAATTGAAAATATCCTCTCTAGCAGTTTGTCAACTCCTTAAACTGCGGATAAAACTTCTTTAAAACTTATTCTTGGCCGGGCAAAAAATAAAAAACTCCGTTACCGGAGAGGATAAAGCGCAAAAATTACATAACTTGCCTTACACAAAGAAACCTGCTTATCAAATTTGATAAAGTATCAAAACCGTCAGCCTTTGCGGCCCTGCCAGTCCCCGCTACCCGATTTATCAAAAACGAGAGGCATGTGCGTATATTCTTAATTATAAGAAACTATTCAGTCAACTTTCGATATAAGGTAGCTATTGAAATTCCTAAGGCCTTGCAGACCTTCCTTTTCCCCTCCATGGTGTCGCCGTACAGCCTTACGGCATTTTTTATCGTCTCCCTTTCGAATGCCTTTACCGATACATCCAAAGGCCCCATAGTTTTGTTGACAATGTCACCGCTGCTCTCCATTGAGCGCCGGATTCTCTCCGGCATATGATGCAGTGATACTATCTGTTCTTCTCTGGCCATATTGCAGGCATACTCTATCACATTCTTCAATTCACGAAGATTGCCTGGCCAATCATATCCCAGCAGCAGCTCTTCTACTTCCTTAGAAAAAGTTGCAGGAACAGACCTGTTATACTGTTCAGTAAAATGCGAGGCCAGCATTATAACATCGGGTTTCCTCTCCCGTAGCGAAGGTATATTTAGTTGAATAACGCTGAGACGGTAATAAAGATCCTGGCGAAACCTGCCTTTTTCTATCATTTTTTCAGGGTCCTGGTTAGTGGCAGCAATAATTCTGATATCTATCTTCTTTTCCTTTAATTCACCCACGGGCCTAACCTTTTGTTCCTGTAGAACCCGCAGTATTTTTGCCTGCTGTTCTGGGTCCATATCGCCAATCTCATCGAGAAACAAAGTCCCTCCGTCTGCCAATTGAAAAAGTCCAATTTTTCCGCCTTTTTTGGAACCGGTAAAGGACCCTTCGGCATAGCCGAACATTTCACTCTCAATTAATGCTGCCGGAATTGCAGCGCAATTGACAGCTATAAAGTGTCCGTCTTGCCGTAAGCTGGCATTGTGTATGGCCTGAGCCATCAGTTCTTTGCCGGTGCCGCTTTCTCCATGCAGTAAGATATTGGAGTTGCTTGCGGCCACTCTTTCGGCCAAAGCAACTACATTACGAAAACCAGGTGAACTCCCTATTAAGTCGGCAAAAGTATAATGGGCTTTAAAAATATCATCCATAGCTCCCTGTAGTTCTTTAAGGCTGTTTTGGGTTTTTCTCAGTTCTGCAGAAAGTTTTCTAACTTCAGCAATGTCCTTGACAACGGAAACCCCTCCAATTATTTCGCCTTTCACTCGAATAGGCGCCATGTCTACGACATACTCCACGGTACCAACTTTGCGATATACTCCTGACATACTGATGCCTGTCTTTATCACAGTCGGCAGAATGGCCCCGGGGCGTACTTTAGCTATAGGCTGCCCCAGCACATCTTCCGCCTTCATGTTGACGATACGAAGATATTCCGGATTAACATATTGAATGATTTCTTGCTTATCCGCAATGAGCAAGCCATCACCTAGCGCAGTAAAAACATTAATAGCCCATTCTTTTACAAAGGCTGGGTCTAACAATGATTTGTTTGTCATGGCTATTTCCTCTCCAATTAACCAAACTTATAAACAGTCAATAAATATATAGTATTTTCGGCAGCTGGGATCCATTTCTTCCGACTGTATTTCCCGGACAGGCTTGCTTCATGTTGGTTCTTTTTTGTGGTTAATAATATAATTCGCAAAAACAGGGGGGTTTCCCTGCTTTTCTCGAAACATTACTCTGGTTTCCTTCTGTTTTCTCTTCTTAGGGCCAATTACTGTCGCCTGGCTCTAAAACCCGCATAAAGATTGGTGTGTATCGTGGCAAATTATTTTTTCCGCTATTTATGTTCCCGAGACAAATAAGGCTTGAGAAAGCGTGAACTAGCCTTTATAATTAAACAAACGCATATTTTTTGGAGGGAGACATTTGTCTGAGCGAGTCTACAATTTTAATCCCGGCCCGTCTACGTTGCCGTTAGCCGTCTTGCAGCAGGCGCAAGCTGAATTGCTGGACTACAAAGGTACAGGTATGTCTGTGATGGAACTCTCCCATCGCTCCAAAGAGTTCGAAACAATAGTACATCACGCCGAGGCGTTGTTTAAGAAGCTGGCCGGGGTAGGCGATGAATTTCGCGTCCTGTTTTTACAGGGCGGCGCCAGCCTGCAGTTTGCTCTTGTGCCGCTGAATTTCCTGTCGGCCGGAGCCTCCGCCGACTACATCATTACCGGCGGCTTTGCCCAAAAAGCATTTGAGGAGGCGCAAAAAACCGGCAGGGCCAGAGTTGCCGCCACGACTGCGGCAGATAACTTCCGCCGCTTGCCGTCGCCGCAGGAAATTTCCCTTTCTCCTGATGCCGCCTACGTCCATATGACCAGTAATAATACTTTGTACGGCACACAATGGCACTCTTATCCGGAAACGGGAAACGTCCCGCTTATCGCTGATATGTCAAGCGATATTTTTTGCCGACCGTTTGAGACGGGCCGTTTTTCTTTGATTTACGCCGGCGCTCAGAAAAACCTGGGTCCTGCCGGCGTGACCGTCGTACTGATCCGCAAAAGCCTGCTGGAAAAAGTCCCGCAGACGCTGCCCGCCATGCTGCGCTATGACCTGCACGCCGCTAACGATTCGCTCTATAATACCCCTCCTTCTTTCTCGCTTTACATGCTGGACCTGGTCCTGCGCTGGATTCAGGAGCAGGGCGGCTTGGCTGCCATGGCCCGGCACAATGAGGAAAAAGCCGCTTACATCTACCGGGCGATTGACCAGAGCGGCGGCTTTTATGCCGGGCATGCCGCAAAGGAAGACCGTTCCCTGATGAATGTTACTTTCCGGTTGCCCAGTGAGGAACTGGAAAAAGCATTTCTGGCCGGGGCAGCTTCCCGCCGGCTGATAGGACTTAAAGGGCACCGTTCAGTCGGCGGCCTGCGCGCTTCCGTCTACAACGCCATGAGCAAGGAAGGTTGCCTGTCGCTGGCCGATTTTATGGAAGAATTCCGCCGCCGGAACGGCTGACCGTGATTTTGCACATAAAACCATAAGGAGGTATTTTCGATGATTCTTTCTGCCAAAGCGATGGCCATCAGTCCTTCTCCGACCCTGACCATTGACGCCAAGGCCAAGCAACTGGTAGCCGAAGGAGTCGATGTTATCGGCTTCGGGGCGGGAGAGCCCGATTTTGACACTCCCGGCCATATCAAAGAAGCGGCCATCGCCGCCATCAGGGCCGGCTTTACCAAGTACACCCCGGCGCAAGGAACGCCGGAACTGCAGAAAGCCGTCTGCCATAAGCTGCTCACTGACAACAACCTGAGCTACTCTCCCGACCAGGTTGTGATCAGCAACGGCGCCAAACATTCCCTGAGCAATGTCTTTGCCGCCATCCTTAACCCGGGGGATGAAGTGCTTATCCCCTCGCCATACTGGGTCAGTTACCCGGAAATCGTGCGGCTGAATGACGGCGTTCCTGTCAGCGTGCCCACCAGCGCCGCCAACAGCTTCAAGGCCACCGCCGCAGAGCTGGAACAGGCCTTAAACAAAAAAACCAAGGCCCTCGTGCTGAACAGCCCAGGCAACCCGACCGGCCAGGTTTACTCGCGGGAGGAACTGCAGGCGATCGCCGGCTTTGCCGCGGCGCACAATTTGTTTGTAGTTTCCGACGAGATTTATGAGCCGCTGATTTATAACGGGCAGCAGCATGTCAGCATAGCTTCACTGGGAGAAAATATTAAAGATTTGACCATTGTCGTCAACGGCCTTTCCAAGACATATGCCATGACCGGGTGGCGAATCGGCTATACCGCCTCCCGCCGGGAAATCGCCAAGGTAATGGCCAGCGTACAAAGCCATGCTACGTCCAACCCCAACTCCATCGCGCAGAAAGCAGCGGTTGCCGCCCTGCTCGGTCCGCAGGACTGCGTGGCGGAAATGAAGGCCGCCTTTGCCCGCCGGCGCGACCACATGGTAGCTAAAGTCCGCTCCATTCCCGGCCTTTCCTGCATTGAGCCGGCCGGCGCCTTTTACGTCTTTATGGACGTCAGCGCCACTTTCGGGCGCTCCTGCCGCGGCCAAAACATCACCGGCAGCGACGACTTTGCCGCGTTGCTGCTGGAGCAAGCCCAGGTCGCCGTAGTCCCCGGCACCGGTTTTGGCGCCCCCGCTTATGTCCGCCTGTCCTATGCGCTGGCCATGGAACAAATAGAAAAAGGGCTGGAGCGCCTCAGCCGCTTTATAGGGGAACTGAATTAAGCCTTCATAAAAATAAAGGGAGATTCAATACCGGGCATCGTTGTTACCCCTTAAAAAATTCGTTCATATATCCGGCGACTTCCTGGGGCTTTTCTTCCTGAAGGAAGTGCTCCGCCTCAATCTGCTCAACCCGGATGGAATCAAAGCAATCTTCCAGATAAGCGATATTGGCCGGAATGATGACCGTGTCCTGATTTCCGTAGATATAGAGCGACGGCATAGCAAAGCGTTTTCCGGCAAGCGTCGCCCAGTGCGGAACGTCAAGCGTAACCATAGAGCGATAATAAGATGCTGCAGTGGCGGGGGTATTTTCAATGCTGTAGCAGCGGACATATTCCTCAATTGCTTCTTTGGGAATCGTGCCGTCCTGACCCTTCTTGCCGAAAAAGAAACTGACCCAGGTTTTTTCATTCCCCTTAATCATGACTTCCGGCAGAATCGGCTGCATCTGGAAATATTGATACCAGTAGGGAAGATAACGCTTGGCAATCATGGCCCTGGTCACTTCTTCAGCACCCCGCAGATTGGTCAGAATTGGAATATTCATGATCACAAATTTCTTTACCCGCTCGGGAACAAGAAAAGCCAACTCCTGCGCCACAATGCCGCCCCAGTCGTGGCCAACCAGGAAAAAGTCCTCAATGCCCATAGCGTCGAGAACCCCGAGGACGTCTTTGGCCAACGCCACCTTCTGATAGGCTTTAACATCCAAAGTGCGCTCACTGTCTCCCAAACCCCTTAAATCCGGCGCGATCACGCGCCATTGCGGATCAAGAAAGTGGGTTACCCCTTCCCAGCAATACGAGCTTTCCGGCCAGCCGTGGATCATCACGACGGGAAACCCATCTTTATTGCCTCGATCCCGGACATTGAAAGTGCCTCTCAGTGTGTTGACCTTTTTTGCGTTCATAACCACAGCTTGTTCTCCTTATAAAGTAGTCCCGATGAATTGCACCGAGCGTCCGATTTATTAAGTGTCTGCCCCCGCGTGGCAAGCTCTTTTTATGCCGCAATTAAGATCGGTATTTGCTTTCCCTGGAGAAAGTATAGCAATATTCTATTATAGATGTCAATCACATGCCTACCCATAATTTGCATTGAGCTACATTATATGGCGCTGATCTAGGACCGACACACGGCTTAGAATAACCGGAGGTAAGTTATACGAATATCCCCATTCCGCAGGTGCGGTTATTGAAATTACGCGAGGAATGGTATATACTGGAAGATGTGTCTCGAGCGATTTCACTTGGGGACTAAAACAGGTCGCTGTGGGTTCCTGTCCGTGTTAAAGACAGGGTTAAGATTTCCCTCTCAATTTTATAAATGAGCAGCCAGTCAGGTGTTATATGACATTCCCGATGTCCGGCATAGTTGCCGGCAAGCGGGTGGTCAAGGTATTTCTGAGGAAGAGCTTCCTCCTGCGCCAGAATATTCAGGACTTCTTCAAGAAGCCTCACATCGTAGCCTCGTTTGACAATAGTCTTGAAGTCTTTTTTAAACCTGCTGGAGTACCTAATTTTAAGCATTAAGATGATCCATTAAAGCTCTGACGCTGTCAAAAGATTTGCTCATGTTACGGTTATTATTAACATCATCAATTGCAACTATGGTTTCAGCATTGGGTCTTTCAATGCGAAGTTCAAAAGGAATGCCGCCATAGCGAACGGAACAGCGCAGGAACATATTCATTGCGGTTGACATATTTAGTCCAAGCTCTGTAAAAATAGCCTCCGCCTTGCGTTTTAATTCTTCATCGACTCGAATATTTAAATTGGTTGTGTTAGCCATAAAATCAGCCCCTCTCTGCAATTACATTGTAATGTATTATATGTTTATCGTCAATATAATATGCAATAATGCTTTACAATGTCATTGCATAATTGTAATTTCAATATGTATTTGCTTGTTTCCCCTATTTCTGCGTATATCTTTCACCAATCCTACAACATCGCTAGTTTGACAGTTTACTAAAAGCGAAGAACCAGAAACCCTTGTGTCACTGCTCCAAGCAGGAGGGCAACATATATGAGATGCTTGTCATAGCAGAAAAGCAGCGGGTATATTTTGCCGGATCATAAAGGGAGCGCTCCCTTTATGATGTGCGCAGCCACCGTAAGATTTCCCGCGGAGTGGCTTCTTTGCCGTACAGCAAAAATCCGGTCTGAAAGATCTTGCCGGCGACCCAAATGGTTAACGCCGAGGTTGCCAGCAACAGTACTGCGGAGAGAACAATGTCCAGTAAAATAACATGCTCAGCAAGGGCCAATCTGGCCAGCATCACCCCGGAGGCAGTCGGGGGGAAGTAGCTGCCCACCCGTGCCAGCAGGCCGTTGGGATCGGCGGTCACCGGACCGATAAACAGAATGGGCAGGTAGGGGATCATGATCACCAGCCCCTGAAGGTTGCTGGCCTGCATGGGGTCATCCATCGTCGCACCCAGACTGATAAACACAGCCGCAAAAAAGAGGTAGCCGGCCAACAGGAAAAAAAGCAGCAGCGCTACCCGCGGCTCCAGTAAATATTGCCATACAGCCAGGTCATAGTAGAAATAGGCAAAGAGCGCCGCCGAACCGGCCCAAACAATGCCCTGCAAAACCCCTGGTACGAAACAACCCAACATCTTGCCGCGCATCAGAGTCCCCGCCGATACTGAGGAAAGCAGCACTTCAGCCAGGCGGTCTCTTTTTTCCGTGATGGCGCTCTGCATGATCAACATCCCGGTAGTAGTCACCACTAAGTACATTATAGCGGCAAAAACGCCCTGCACCGTCTTTCGCATCGGACTGACCTCAGCGGCGGCGGCCAGCGAAACGGTTTGGACGCTGTAACCCTGCTCCAGTCCGCTTACTGTCTCGGGTGTCAGACCATAGCCCCGCAGCTCATGCCGCTGAAGCACACGCTGCAGCGCGGTTTTCGTAATTATCAGGTCCGGAATGCCTTCTGTCCCTGTTTTTATCAGTACCTGCCGCGTCGCTAAGGTACGCGGGGACAGCACCACATAGGCTGCCTCTTTATCCTCGCGCACTTTATTTTCCAGGGCCGTCAGCTCCCCGGTATAAAGCCGCAGAGTAAGGTTGCCGCCCTGCAGTTCCCGGCTCAAATCCTGAAAAACACCCAGTTCATCCACCACATACAACACCCGGGTTGCCTGCTCTGCCGTCAGACGGCCCAGCAGCCCCGGCACCACTGCAAAAACCAGGATCAAAGCCGGCGTCAGCAACAGCGAGAGAAGATAGGATTTATTGATCAGCTGTTTTATCTCCCAGCCGGCTACCGTTAGCGTATTTCTCATCATCCACACCTCCCCCCGCCATGCTCAAATAAATTTCGTGCAGGGACACCCGATTTACGGTAAGTTCCCTGATATCCGTCTCCGCCGGCAGCGTTCGCAATATTTTCAGCGGGTCCGCGCCTTTCTCCAGATAAATGACCGTGCGGTCTTTTACCTGCTTGATCTGCCGGATGCCCGCGAGGGCAGAAAAACGTGCCTGCCGGTTATCCCCAATAATTTCAAGCTTAAAATCGGCAAACTGTTCTTTAATTTGGCGGAGTTCCCCTAACAAAACCGTCCGTCCCCGGTCAAGAAGCAGGATGCGGTCGCAGACTTCCTCCACCAGGTGCATCTGGTGAGAGGAGAGCACTACCGCGGCCCCCTTTGCCGCCAGCGCGCGGATTTCAGCCTTGAGCTGCTCCTGGCTGACCGGATCGAGTCCGGAAAAAGGTTCGTCCAGAATCACCAATTTGGGTTCATGCAGCACCGCGGCAATAAACTGCACTTTTTGGGCCATTCCTTTTGAGAGTTCTTCCGTTTTGCTCTTTTCCCAATCGGCGAGACCGAAGGTGTGCAAGTATTCCCTTGCTCTCTCCCGGGCTCGCGCCAGCGGGTAATTTTTCAGTTTCGCCAGATAGAGCAGGATATCCAGTGCCTTTTGTTTTTTATAAAGGCCCCTTTCCTCGGGCAGATATCCTACCAGTGAGGGGAGTAATGGTGAGGGGTTCCCGTTGAAGTGGAAAAGGACCCTGCCGCTGTCGGGGCGGATGATGCCAAGCACACAGCGGATGGTAGTGGTCTTGCCGGCACCGTTGTGCCCGAGCATTCCCAGCACTTCACCCGCCCGCACCTGGCAGCTGAGACGGTCGACTACCGTCTTGCCGCCGAATTCTTTTGATATGTAATCTATCTCCAGCACCTTTGTCATCGGCCAACCTCCTGGCATGCGGAGAATAATGGGGTCAAACAAAGATCAAGTGGAATCTGCGGCTGGTCGATCGAAGAACCGGCGGGATCTGCCGATATAGATGACAGCCGTGACTGCCAGAAGCAGAATGTAGAGCTGGGCATACCAGATGCCGAATTCACGCGCGATTGTAACAGCCAGTGCGTTTAGCATGGTATGGAGCAGTATGGCGTAAAAAAGGTAAGCGATCTTCTTGTTAATGACAGCATACAGCACCAGTAGTGAGAGTGCAATATGTATAATTATAGTCATGAGTCTCTCCAGGCCGCCGAGCAGGAATGTCGCGGGCGGTGTGCCGATCAGTTGGCTTTTGACGAAGGCCGCCATCTCCGCGCCAAGCTGTGGCGCGATGGCGCTGTCAAAAAGACCCTGGTTAATCATGATGCTGAACACAATATTATTCACGTAAGCCAACCCAACAAGAACAATGGCTTCGATGCCGCCGTGGCCAATGCCAAAAGCGATGCCGTTCTGCCAGGAGAGCTTATTTTTGAGCAAATAGCGAAAGCCTAAAAAGCGTCCCGTCTCTTCAAAAAGCCCGGCCGAGAGGCCGCCGACAAGAAAAGCGCTGAAAAGCAGGCTGTCCGCTGACAGTTCCCTGAACCATGGCTGATTGCCCAGGGCAGAGAGGAGGGGTATGCGGGTTAATAATTGGAAAACGCTAAATACCATGGCACCAACAAGAATGGCCTTCAGGAATATCTTTTCCTTCTTATACAAGTAGACGGCCAACCCCAGCGGAAAGGCAATGATCAGCAGCAGCGAAACCACCATAAAGATGATCGAAAAAGGGCTTACCATTTTGCTCACTTCCTTAACCAATATTTATTCCTTTTTTATTCTTTATTTTCACGTGGGAGATACTCCACTCCGGGTAGCCCCTTAAAATGTTCATCCTGCGTCCACAATACAGCTTGATTGGCATAGGCTGTTGCCAAGATAATGCTGTCGGCCATAGGCAGTCCGAGTTCCAGCGAAAGAGTCGCCGCTTCAAGGGCGAGCTCTTGGGACAAAGCAACCACCCGACCCATGGCCATCCACCCTATGGCGCTTAAGGCTGCATCCTCTCCGCGTTGCTGCAGAATACGCTTAAAAACTTCATATATGGTAATTGTTGGCACCACTAAGTTAGCGCTTTCCTGGATGACCGGCGAAAATCGCTTTCCATGGACACCTTTGCCGAAATACTCTAACCAGCCAGAGGAATCAACAATATTATTCATACACGATCCTTGTCTTCACGCGCGACAGTGGTATCTATGCCTGAAACGAAACCTTCGGCTTCTTCGATGGGCGGTACAATAACTACCCTCAGGGTATGTTTATAGGGAATAAAAACCACTTTTTGGCCGGGTTTGAGCGCAAACTGCTTGCGAATTACACGTGGTATTACAACCTGGTACTTGGAAGAAATCGTTGCAATACGCATTCCTTTATGCCTCCTTATCGATCAGGTATTGTAAAACAATTATACCGCACCGGCTCTCTACCTGGCAAGATAAGGCCTAAATGTCTTTTTGCTATGCTGTCTGTATCCGGCGTATTTACCGACAGTCAATCTCCTGATATGCCGCGGCTGCTGAGGGCAAGCAAATATCAAGAAGAATCAAAGGATTTGCGCACCTTTTTTCTTTGCTTGACGCACTCGCTCAGGAGATATTCAATCTGCCCGTTGATCGAGCGATAGTCATCCGCCGCCCACGCCGCCAGCTCATTCCAAAGGGCAGGGGAGAGGCGCAGCAGGAGTTGTTTTTTTCGCGAACCTGTATGCGTTTCTGTCTCTGTCATGCCTGAAGTTCCTTTGCCATTAATTTAATCAGTATAATGAACCGCTGTTGACGACCGGCTGCACATCCCTGTTGCCGCAGAGGACCACGAGCAGGTTGCTGACCATTGCCGCTTTGCGCTCCTCATCAAGCTGGACGATATTCTTGTCGTTCAGCTTATCAAGGGCCATCTCCACCATGCTGACGGCCCCTTCCACGATCATCTGCCGGGCGTCAATGATGGCGGAGGCCTGCTGCCTTTGCAGCATGGCGGCGGCAATCTCCGACGCGTAGGAGAGATGGGTGATGCGCGCTTCCAGAATCTTCAGCCCGGCCATCTCCACTTTTCCCTGAATTTCTTCCTGCAATTTTTCCGCTATCTCCTGGCTGCTGCCGCGCAGGGAGATTTCATTGTCGTCGCCGGGGGTATCGTAGGGATAATTGCGCACGGTATTGCGCAGCGCCGAGTCGCACTGTATGGAAAGAAACTCCGTATAGTTATCGACGCTGAATACAGCTTTCGCCGTATTGACCACCTGCCAGATCACCACGATGCCGATGATAATCGGATTGCCCAGTTTGTCGTTTATTTTTTGCTTCTCGTTGTTTAAAGTTATGGCCTTCAGCGAGATTTTTTTGCTTGATTTTATAGCGACTGCTGCCAGCCGCATGGTCTGGTCCACGCCAACCGGCACCGGCTTTGCCGCGGGAGCAAGGGAGTCGGCAGCCGGATTCACGGCGATCACAAAGGGATTGACGAAGAAAAAGCCTTCGCCGCGCAGTGTGCCGTAATATCTTCCAAAGAGAGTCAGCACGAGGGCTTCATTGGGTCCTACCACCTTCAGGCCGATAAAACCAAGGGGTCCGATAATTAAAAGATAAACGCTCCCCACAACAATGGCGGGGGTTGCCAGGGGCGAGGGATCCAGCAGCGCGCCCGCAAGCTCCCTAATCCCCAAAATCACCGCAGCCAGCGCGCCCAGCATCAGCAGTATGTTCAACACCAGAACCGACATGCCGCTTATCGCTTTTGGAACAATTTCCTCCCGGGGAACAGGGGTTCCGGTTGCTTTTGCCGCCGTCATAACAAAACATCTCCTCAGCACTTATTTGATATTAAAATAATATCAAATTTATATTACAGGGCGACACTGCCAAAGTCAAGCATTATTTCCCGTCTAAAATATGTCTCCCGGCAAAAGCCCTTCGGGAGAAGGTAAAAACAATTCGGCGTCAAAATACCTTAAGGCAAACTTCAGGGCGGTCTAATGCAGAAAAATACAACAAGATTTTCGAGTATTAGTTTTATGGCTAAGGAGAGTCGCCATGAACACAGGGTTAAGCATGGAAAAGTTTAAGCCCGACAAGCACGATTCCCAGCTGGTGGCCACTCTGATTTATACAGTCGATCCGGAGCTTAATGAAATGGTTTACGGCAGCCAGACAGCAGGGATAGCAGTGATCAAAAAATTGCTGCAGTTAGATGGCAGCTATTTTAGCTATCCCTATTTAACCTGTGCCGTCTGCAACGGTGAGGTAGCGGGTGTGCTGCTCGGATTCGAGGGCAAGGAAAAACAAGGGGTGGAAAAGGCGTCGGCCAAGGCTTTTGTCCGGGCATTCGGCCTCTGGTCTTTCTTAAAAAAACTGCCCACCCTGATGCGCATGGGCAGGCTCACCTGGAAGGCAATAGATGATGACGGGTATTTTGTCAGCGTTCTTTGCGTCGCGCCATCACGCCGCGGGCAAGGTGTCGGGGCATCTCTCATAAAGTCAGTGTCTGCAAAATATAATAAGGTTTACCTCGACGTAAACATTAAAAATGCCAGGGCCCAAAAATTCTATGCAGGGCTTGGCTTTCAGATGCAGGGAAAAAATACTTTGACTTACAAGGGGAAAATCGTCGGCACTTACTCCCTTAAAAAAGAAGAATCGGCCCAAATTTAACAAGACCGAACCGGGTTCAAGCAGAGATTCATTTGTTGACAAAGAAGATAAGGAGAAATTCCCTGGCTTTCAGCCTTGATTTCTATAACATAGGACAAAATCAGAAATACCGTTAACGCGCAAAATCTCTCTTGCGCGTTCTACATCCTGCTCGGTTGCATCAGGCACTCCTGCCAAACAGTAAATAAGGTCCAGGTTTCTCCATTTGTGCACACCCATAGTATGATAAGCCAGCAATTCCAAAGGGGGAACAAACGGCAGGGTCTTTATAAACTCTGCCAGTTTGCTTAACTCTTTTTCGTCATCTGTGTATCCTGGAATAATCACATAACGAATTAGCATCTTAACCTGAGAACGATTTAAGCTGATTATATTATTCATTATTATCGCAGCATTACTCTGTCCGGTCAGTTTTTGATGCATTTCAGCAGTTGCTGCTTTAATGCTAACCATCCAAAGGTCTACGCCGGGGATTAATCCTTCTACCCATTGTTCTCCGCAGCAAAGGGACGTGTCCATTGCCACATGCACTTTATTCTCTTTTAAGAGCCGCACACACTGAGAAACAAATTCCCCTTGCAGTAAGGGCTCACCTCCAGAAAAAGTGAGCCCGCCTGCTTGATAAAAGAATTTGTTTTTGTTATACCTATCCAACACCTGTTGGGGCGTATAGAACTGCCCTTCGTCTCCGGCAGCGATTTCAGGATTATGACAAAACAGGCACTTCATCGGGCAGCCGGCCAAAAACAGCACCATGCGGACACCCGGCCCATCTACCGTACCAAATGCCTCTATTGAATGAATTAATCCCTTTAATCCACTCAATTGTCAAACCCATTGTGGAAGAAAGTCCGGTTTAACACTTCCCGCTGCTGTTCTTCCGTCAACTTAATAAAGTTAACCGCGTAACCGGATACCCGGATTGTCAACTGGGGAAACTGCTCCGGATTTTTCATGGCCTCGACCAAAGTTTCTCTGTTCATGACATTTACATTTAAATGCTGCCCACCGACATTGAACTGCCCATCCAGCAAGGATACTAAATTCTGACAACGGGAATTGTCCGTTTTACCTAAGCATTGGGGGGTCGCAGACAAGGTGTAGGAAACACCGTCCTTAGCATATTTATAGTCAACTTTAGACACAGAATTTAATGAGGCTAACACACCGCTGACATCCCGCTGGTGCATCGGGTTAGCGCCTGGCGCAAAGGGTTCGCCTTTTTGGCGGCCGCACGGGGTGGTTCCTGTTTTTTTGCCATAAACCACATTAGAGGTAATAGTCAATATCGACAGAGTGTGCTCGGCATTGCGATAGGTCGGGTTTTTGCGCAACTTGACGGCAAAATCGGCTACTATTTCTTTCGCTATATCATCAACCCGGTCATCATCATTCCCAAAGCACGGGAACTCACCATCAGTCTTAAAGTCTTGAATCAAGCCGTTTTCTCCAAATACCGGGACCACTTTGGCATATTTGATAGCGCTAAACGAATCAGCAACCACGGACAGCCCGGCAATACCGAAAGCCATATAAATATGAGGATTGACATCGTGCAGGGCCATTTCCAGCTTTTCATAGGCATATTTATCGTGCATATAGTGGATAAGATTCATTGTGCTGACATATTGTTCGGTCAGCCAATCCAGGGTTTTATCAAAAGCAGTTCTCACTATATCATAGTTTAACACTTGCCCGGGTTGCGCCTTATAAAACTCAGGCGCCACCTTTAACCCTGTCATCTCATCCACTCCGCCGTTTAAAGTAAACAGCAGCGCTTTGGGCAAGTTAGACCGCGCTCCGAAGTACTGCGTCTCTAGACCTGCCCGCATTGCAGAAACGCAGCAAGAAATGACATAATCATCACCGTACACAGGGAGCATCAAATCGTCATTTTCATACTGGATGGCAGAAGTTTCTATGGATAGCTGCGCACAAAACTCTTTAAATTTTTGCGGCAAGTCATTAGACCACAGCACAGTCAGGTTCGGCTCAGATGCCGGGCCAAGATTGCGCAAGGTCTGCAAGAAACGGAATGATGTTTTCGTAACCAAGGAACGTCCGTCTGCTCCCATGCCGCCGATTGATTCCGTAATCCACATCGGATCACCGGCAAAAAGAGCATTATATTCTCTGGTGCGAAGCTGACGGGCCAAACGCAGCTTAATAACAAAATCATCAATCAATTCTTGAGCTGCTTCTTCAGTAATAGCACCTATAGCCAAGTCCCGTTCAAGGTAAATGTCCAAAAAGGTGCTGACCCGGCCCAGGGACATGGCCGCACCGTTTTGCTCTTTGATGGCACCCAGATAAGCAAAGTAAAGCCACTGGACCGCTTCCTTGGCAGTGTAAGCGGGGCCGGAAATATCAAAACCATAGCTGCGCGCCATTTCCTTTAACTCGTTTAAAGCATCTATTTGGTTGCTGATTTCTTCGCGCAGCTGAATTGTATCGGGGTTGATTTTTTGCAAAGCATCGCTTTCAAGCTGCTCCCGGCGCTCAGCAATCAAGCGGTCCACACCATACAGGGCAACCCTTCTGTAATCGCCGATAATCCGCCCTCTGCCATAAGCATCAGGCAATCCTGTGAGGATGCCTGTCTTGCGCATCAGTTTCATAGTTTCAGTATAGGCTCTAAACACTCCGTCATTGTGGGTACGACGATATTTACTAAAAATCTCTTTCACTTCGTCATCAAGCTGATAGCCATACTCCTGGCAGGAAGTTTCTACAGTATTGATCCCGCCCCAGGGGTTTATAGCCCGTTTTAGCGGGGTATCCGTCTGCAAGCCCACTACTATTTCATTTTTTTTGTCCAGATATCCCGGAGCGTGAGCAGTTATAGAAGCGATGGTTTTAGTATCTATGTCGTACACTCCACCCCGCTTGTACTCTTCCATAATTAAATTGCTGCATTTTTCCCATAGCTTCTTCGTGCGAATTGTCGCACTTTTCAAAAACAAATCTCCTCCGACATAGGGCGTGTAATTTGCCTGAATAAAGGAGCGTACATCGATCGCCTTCTCCCAGGCTCCGGATTTGAACTCATGACGCAAGTAACGCAAATTTTCTGATTTTTCTAGGCACGTCTTCAATCCCATCACATTCCTTTCTGTTTAATTATTCTTTCTTTTCTCTATATCGCCGCTGCATAGTTACGTCTCGGCATGAACCTTGCCAACTTAACCTTAACACTGCCCCTTGCAAGGTGTCAAGAACCCAAAGCGAAAAAGTAGAATTATTTAGAGATGCTTTATAATACATAGAACATCAGGGCGGCACGAGACAACCTTGACCAAGGCAAAGCGTTGCCTTTTCATCGTTTCTGCTTTATTTGGTGTAAACCGTAAAGTATTAATTGACATCAATAAAATTATGCTTGACATTTGTCGTGCCAGCATGTTAATATTTTCACAGGAAATATTTAATAGCAGCGTGATCTCGAATGAAGGGGTGTATAACAACGTGGATCTGGCGTCCCGGCTGAAGTATCTGCGAACCACAAAGGGGATGAGCGTGCGCTCTTTGGCTAAAGAGGCCGGGGTTACACCTAGCTTTATTTATCAGATTGAAAACAAAGAAGCGGCACCTTCCCTGTCCACATTAAAAAGAATAGCCAAAGCGCTGGAAGTAAGCGCATCTTTCTTTATCGAAGATGAAGTTCCGGAAGAGTGGTTTATTCAAAAAGCAACGGCCAGAAAGAAGCTTATTACCGGCCAGGAGGGCCTGAATGTGGAGCTATTTACCTTTGCCGGCTCCAGAGTGAAGCGGCTGGAGGCGTCAATAGTAAAGCTGGGGCCGAAGGCCAGGTCCGATCGGTATATCTACAACCATAGCCGGGACGACTTTATATACGTCTTGAAAGGGGCTTTTGAGTTTAAACTGGATTGGGGGTGGTTTCGTCTGGAAGAAGGGGATGCAATGCACTTAAGCATCCAAGAATTGAGCGCGTTGCGTAACCCGGGAGAGCAGGAAGCAGTTGCACTGTGGGTTGTATCCCCGACCTCGATAGAGCAGTCATTAACAACAACCGAAAAGCATAACCCAAGGGAGGAAGATCATTATGCACCAAACGGCTCAACAGAGTTTACGCCAGTTTGCCAAAGCGAATGAAATCATTGACAAACACGGTCCCGAACCGGCTCATCTGATCAATATATTGCAGGATATACAGGAAGAGTATCGTTATCTTCCCGAGGAGATTCTGTTCTATGTAGCTACAGCTATGGATATCTCCCCGGCCAAGGTTTTTGGGGTGGCTACTTTTTACGAGGACTTTTCTTTGGACCCCAAAGGCAAGTATGTAATAAAGGTGTGCGACGGCACGGCCTGTCATGTTAAGAAATCAACGGAGATACTGGATACCCTGAGAAGGGAGTTGGCGCTCAGCGAAGAGAAGCCCACCACGAACGACATGCTGTTTACGGTGGAAGTAGTTTCCTGTATTGGCGCTTGCGGGTTGGCGCCGGCGATCGTAATTAATGACAAGGTGTATGCTAGGGTGACTCCTGGATTGACGGTAGATTTGCTCAATCGCATCAGAGAGGATGAGGCGTCCAGATGAAAATCATTTCCATGCAAGACTATAACCGGCTATCCGATCTATGTGCCAGGGCGCTGGATAATCAACAGATTAAAGTGCTGGTAAGCGCCGATACCGCTGGCTTTGCCGTAGGGGCCCTGGAGGTATATCATAAGCTTCATGAGCTGATTCGGGAGCAGGGGTTGCTGGCAGACCTTGACTTGCATCAGCAGAAGACAGGTATCGGCCTTAAAAAAGGCGGTTGTTTCGGCTGTTTTGAGGGAGGGCCGCTGGTTAACATTCTGCCGCATGATTATCTCTATCAGGAGGTTAAAGAAGAAGATTGTGCGGAGATAGTGCAGACTACGCTCATTGAGGGCAAGCCGATCGAGCGGCTTCTGTTTAAGCGGGACGGCGTAATTTATAAGTCCCAGGACGAGATACCATATTATAAGAAACAGCTCAAACTGGTGCTGGGGAACTGCGGAAAGATTGACGCTGAATCAATAGAGGAATATATCGCCCAGGGAGGTTACAGGGGGCTGGCCAAATGTGTTTACGAAATGACGCCTGAGCAGGTATGCCAGACGATATCAGACTCCAAGTTAAGAGGGAGAGGCGGGGGCGGCTTTCCTGCAGGGCGCAAATGGGAGAGTGTGCGCAGGCAGAATGCCGACAAAAAATACGTTATATGCAACGGCGATGAGGGCGACCCGGGCGCCTTTATGGACAGATGTATTATGGAGGGTGATCCGCACGCGGTCATCGAAGGCATGGTGATCGGCGGCTACGCATCCGGCGCAAACTATGGATATATATATGTGCGCGCAGAGTATCCCCTGGCGGTGGCCAGGCTGCAAAAGGCGATCAATCAGGCCAGGGAGTATGGATTTTTAGGTGAAAATATACTTTCCACAGGCTTTAACTTTGACTTAAAGATCAGCAAAGGCGCCGGGGCCTTCGTCTGCGGGGAAGGAAGCGCGCTCCAGGAATCAATCCAGGGGAAAAGAGGTGTGCCCAGAGTAAGACCGCCCAGGACAGTTGAACGCGGACTTTGGGAAAAACCCACGCTTCTGAACAACGTCGAGACTTTCGCCAATGTACCCTACATTATCCTGAAGGGTCCGGAATGGTTCGTATCAATAGGCTCTCCGAATAATTCCGGAACAAAAGCGTTTGCGCTCGCCGGAAATGTCAGGGATAGCGGGCTGATTGAGGTTCCGATGGGCACTACGTTCGGTGAAGTGGTATTTGAGATCGGCGGCGGGGTTCCAGATGGAAGAAGGTTTAAAGCGGTGCAAATCGGCGGCCCTTCAGGCGGCTGTTTAACGGAGGCACATCTGGATCTGCCCATAGACTTCGACTCGCTCGACGAAGTCGGCGCCATGATGGGCTCAGGCGGGATGGTAGTCATAGACGACCGTTCTTGTATGGTCGAAGTGGCACGCTTTTTTATGTCCTTTACCCAGAAAGAATCCTGCGGCAAATGCGTACCCTGCCGGGAGGGCACAAAACGGATGCTCGAGATCATGGAAAGGATCGTCGATGGAAAAGGCAGCGAAGACGACTTGGCTATACTCGAGGACCTTTCCGGAACAGTAAGGCTGGGCTCATTATGTGGTCTGGGGAAAAGTGCCGCAAACCCGATCCTCTCAACCTTGAGATATTTTAAAGACGAATATATTAGCCATGTCCGAGAGAAAAAATGTCCGGCCGGAGTTTGTAAAAAGCTGTCAACATATGTGATCATGGCTGAAACTTGTAAAGGCTGTGCTAAGTGCAAAAAAATATGTCCTGCCCAGGCGATAGAAGGGGTTGTTAAAAATCCCTTTGCCATCATCCAGGAAAAGTGCGTCAAATGTGGCGTCTGCCTCGAAACATGCCCATTTAATGCAATCAGGGAGGCTTAACAGATGAAATCCATGCAGATAAACGGGAAGACCGTTCAATTTGATCAAGAAAAAAATATGCTTGAGGTAATCAGAAACGCCGGGATAGAGCTGCCGACTTTCTGTTATTATTCCGAACTCAGTATTTACGGCGCGTGCCGTTTGTGTCTCGTCGAGGACAGAAAAGGGAATATAATCGCTTCTTGCTCCGAGCCGCCAAAGGACGGAGCGGAGATTTTGACCCATACGCTGCGGCTGCAAAAACAGCGTAGAAACACAATGGAACTTTTGCTGGCCAACCACGACAGGGATTGTACTACTTGCGGCAAAAGCGGCGCCTGCAAGCTGCAGGAGTTAACAAAGGCGCTTGGGGTGGACAGTGTCAGGTTCGGCAAGCACGATATCAGGCTGCCTTTGGATACTTCAAGCGCCTCACTTGTGAGGAATCCCAACAAATGCATCCTTTGCGGCGATTGCGTCAGAGTGTGCGAGGAAATTCAAGGTATAGGCGTCATCGGTTTTGCCTACAGGGGCTCAAAAGCCCGTGTTACCCCTCCTTTTGATAAAAATTTGAGCGATGTCGCTTGTATCAGCTGCGGCTTGTGCGTTTCGCACTGTCCTACTGCCGCTTTGGAGGTAAGATCTGAAACAGATCATGTCTGGAGAGCGCTCTACGATGATACCAAAACGGTCGTCGCCCAGGTTGCTCCTGCGCTCAGGGTGTCATTCGGCGAGGCTTTCGGCTTAAAACCGGGAACGATCTCAACCGGCAAGATCGTCGGCGCGCTTAAAGCTCTCGGCTTTAAAATGGTCTTTGACACTTCATTCTGCTCTGATTTAACGGTTGTCGAAGAATCCGCAGAGCTAAACAAGCGAATTGCCGACAATGAATCTTTACCCCTATTTACCTCCTGCTGCCCGGCTTGGGTAAAGTTTGCCGAATTGAAGTATCCGAAATATCTTAAAAACCTCTCCACTTGCCGCTCGCCTCAGCAGATGCTTGGCTCGCTGGTAAAGGAGCGTTTTAAGCAAGCCGGAGAAAAGCAGGTGTACATGGTCTCCGTGATGCCATGCACGGCCAAAAAAGAAGAGGCGAAAAATCCGAAATTCGCCGCAAACGGGGTAGCCGATGTCGATTCAGTGATCACGGCAATAGAGCTCGCCTCGATGATCAAGTCCGCCGGAATTATTTTCGAGGAATTGGAAGAGCTGCCGTTTGATATGCCGTTTGGTTTCGCCACCGGAGCGGGCACCATCTTCGGTGTCACGGGAGGCGTTACCGAAGCGGTTTTAAGGGGTTTGAAACCAGGTAAGTCCGTATATAAAGAAGTAAGGGGGTTGCAGGGCCTCAAAGAATATTCGACCGAAGCCGGCGGCAGAGTGATCAAAGCTGCCATTGTGAGCGGGATTCAAAACGCGAAGAATCTGATTGCCAAAATAGAATCCGGGCAAGCGACTTATGACATTGTTGAGGTGATGGCCTGTCCGGGAGGCTGCGTCAATGGAGCAGGGCTTTCCGCCTCCCCGCATTCGGCAAAGACCAGGCTCAGAAGTGAAGGTCTTTACAAAGAGGACGCACAGATGCAGTTCGTGCGCTCCCCGGAAAACCCGGTCATAGAAAAGCTTTATGCCGATCTTCTGGGAAGCCCCGGCAGCCATAAAGCGCATGATCTTCTCCACACCCATTACAGCTCCAGGAAAAGGATTCACGCCATGGAGCTGGGTTTTGAAGAGAAGCCCCCGGAGAAGGCAGAGGAAATCAAGGTCTGCGTCGGCACCTGCTGCTATACCAAGGGTTCATATGATCTGTTCCAGGAATTTTTTAAAGAGATCGCAGAGCGCAACCTGGGAGAGCGGGTAAGCCTGCAGGCGACTTTCTGCCTGGAACGGTGCCAGGAAAGCCCCAACATTAAGGTCGGCGACAAAATTTTAGGCGGGGTGAACCGGACCGATGTAGCGGGTATTCTCTCTGGTCTGACACCCAAGGAGTGAAGGTCAGTTGGTAATCACAGTATGTGTGGGAAGCTCATGTCATCTGCGCGGCGCCTACGGCGTAATCGAGGAGATCAAACGGCTGATTGAGGAAGGCAAGCTCCCGGGCAAGGTCGAGCTGCAAGCCGGCTTCTGCCTGGATAACTGCCGGGGCGCCGTAAATATCAAAGTGGGAGATACGATCATCAGCGGGGTTTCCTCCGCCAATGTAGAAGAACATTTAAGCGGCTTTCTCAGGTCGAAAGACTAAAGGAGCGAAACCGGTGGGAGTTATATCCATTTCCAGCGCCAACTGCAAAAATTGCTATCGGTGTGTGCGTTTTTGCCCGGTTAAGGCGATCAACATAAAAGAAAACCAGGCCCGCCTGGAAGAAGATCGGTGTATCTATTGTGGGATCTGCGTCGGGGAATGTCCACAGAAAGCCAAGCGCATCGAAAACGGCCTGGAAGCGGTCAACCGCTACCGAGGTCAGGAGCAGCGGCTGGCGCTGAGCCTAGCCCCAACTTTCAGAGTGGTCTATTCTGATTCATTTGCTGAGCTAACAGCAAAGCTCCGTGGGCGAGGCTTCAGCCTGGTTGAAGAAACCGCGGTAGGCGCCCAGGCTGTGGCCGAGCAATTCAGACAGATGGCCGACCGGCTGCCTCCCGACCGCTGCCTGATTACATCTCCCTGCAGCGTGGCAATCACCTATATCGAAAAGTACTTTCCTCAGCTACTAACCCATTTGGCACCTTTGGTGTCGCCTATGATCGCGCACGGTCGTCTGTTAAAAGCCAAGTGGGGTTCGGATTTGAAAGTGGTTTTCGCCGGCCCCTGCATCGCCAAGAAAGACGAAGCCAAAGGAGCAGAGGTTAAGGAAGCAGTTGACGCGGTGCTTACTTTCGACGAGCTGGCGTGCCTCCTGGCTGAACCGGCTTTTGCGGGTACAGGGGAGCCGGAAGATCTTCAGCCCGGACTTGAAGCCGAGGGAGGCCGCTGGTTTCCTCTTCCGGGAGGCCTTTTGAGAGCGGCGGGATTGGCCGAAGGGGTCTTGGAGCGCGATATTCTGATCGTCGACGGCATGGAAGAGATGAAAGATCTATTGAAGTCCCTGACCGCAGGGACGATAAAGCCGCGCCTGGTGGAGCTTTTGGCCTGCAAGGGGGGCTGTTTGGGCGGACCTTTAATAAGTTCAGATCTCACCGCTTACAGCCGGCGCGGCAAATTAATCGCTTCTCTGTCTCCGTATTCGGGTCAAGAGAAGCAGGCTGCCGGTCGCACTGCTTTGGGGCGCCGCTTTTTGGCCCAGCCTTACCGGCCGGTACGCCCGGGAGAGGATAAAATAAAAAGTATCATGAGGTCCATGGGCAAAGACAGGGCCGACAAAGAGTTAAACTGCGGCTCCTGCGGCTATCCATCTTGCAGAGACAAGGCTGTGGCCATTGCCCAGGGTATGGCGGAGCTGGAGATGTGTCTCCCCTACATGCGTGAAAAAGCGGAAAATATGGCTAACCTGATCATTGATTTTACGCCCAATGCCGTCTTGGTTGTTGATTCCAGCCTGATTATCCGGGAGTTTAATCTGGCGGCAGAGGTGATGTTTCAGGTTAAGGCCGAAGAGGTCAAGGGCAAGCCTTTGTCTGCAATTATGAACGAAGTTCATTTCCTGCAGGCTCTTGCCGGAAAAGAGACTTTTCGGGTTAAAGAGAGATGCGATCATCTGGGTCTGGTTACCTTGCAGACTCTTACCTATATCCACGAAGAGGATTTGGTGCTGGGGATAATCATGGATATAACCGGTATTGAGAAGCAGCAGCAAGCCCTGGAAACGATGAAGCGGGAAACCATTGACCGGGCGCAGGAAGTAATTGAGAAGCAGATGCGGGTAGCTCAGGAAATTGCCGGGCTGCTGGGTGAGACAACGGCTGAAAGCAAGGTGCTGCTGACCAAGCTGATACGCCTGGTCAAGGAAGGCGGCAGTGATCATGTTATCCCTTGACATTACCTGTAAAGCCCTGAAAAAACAAGGCGAAGAGCTGTGCGGCGACACGGTGGAAATAGTCCGGGACGACGAAAGCACTGTGATCGTGCTGGCCGACGGCTTGGGCAGTGGGGTCAAAGCGAACATCCTAGCCACCCTGACCGCCAAGATCATCGTCACCCTGATTAAAAACCATCTGGAAATTGAGGAAGTGGTGCGAACCATTGTCGAGACTCTGCCCGTATGCCGGCTGCGGGGGATCGCTTACTCCACTTTTACGGTAGTCAAGATCGATGCCAGCGGAGAAGCCCGGATCATTGAATTCGACAACCCCTCGGCCGTAATTTTTCGCGCAAAAAGCCCTTTGCCGCTTTCTTTCGAACAAAAAGAAGTGGAGGGGAGAACGATCCGGGAAACTCACCTTCGGCTGCTTCCGGATGATGAGCTGTATATCTTCAGCGACGGAGTGGTCCACGCCGGTATCGGGAGCGCCTTAAAACTGGGCTGGCAGCGGGATAACATCATCGCCGACATTGAGCGCATGACCCGGGCCAAAGATAGCTCCATCTACGAAAAAGTCGGCAGCCTCATCTATTTTTGTAATATTTACTACCAGGAGGCGCCCGGGGATGATTCTACGATCGTCGGCTTGAAGGTGCGCCAGCCCCGTCCGGGAGCAATTATGATCGGTTCGCCCTTAGAGCGGGAAAAAGATCGGGAAGTGGTGGACGTGCTGATGTCGGAGGGCAACTTTTACAAAGCAGTATGCGGCGGCACCGCTTCAAAAATTGTGGCCCGGGAAACCGGGCGTGAGCTGGAGGTCAATTTGGACTTTCCCGATCCCACAGTGCCACCCACCGGAATCATAAAAGGGCTCGATCTGGTAAGCGAGGGCGCCGTGACCATCAGTAAAGCTCTGGAGATGCTGCGCGCCATCTCCTGGGAAGAGGCGATCTCGCCGGATCTGGCAGAGAAAAAAGACGGCGCCTCACGGTTGGCCTCTTTTTTATTGGAAAAATGCACCCAGGTAAAGTTCCTTATTGGCCGGCAGGAAAACCCAGCTCACCGGGGGGACGGTTTTCCTCCGGCGCTAAACCAAAAACACCGGGATCTGCAGGAGATTATCCATATCCTTAACGCCCTGGGCAAGAAAACAGAAGCTGTTTATTATTAAACGATCCAGGCTCATGGGAGATGATTCCTCTTGACTGGTGAGCAGTTAATCAATCCAATTATATTATATTTCTGTTAATGCGGTGGAAAAGATTATCTAATGCCTCCACACTAATAGTGTCTCATGGCTGTTACCGGATCAAGGCGCATGGCCCGGGTGGCGGGATACAGACCGGCGATAAGCCCTATGGTTGTGCTGAATGCTAAGGCAAAAACGGTGAGCCACAAGGGAATAACGGAAATTCGCACCGGCGGGGCTTCCGGGCCCATTGCTCCGGCGCCGATGGCTGCCCCTGCATAGATATTTATCAGCAGCGACAGCAGAAAACTGCAGACAAGCCCCAAGATGCCGCCCAGCAGGCCGATCAGAGCTGCTTCAGTCAAAAATAGTCCCCGTATATCGGAGAAAGAGGCGCCCAGCACTTTGATCACGGCAATTTCCCTGGTCCGCTCGTAAATAGACATAACCATCGTGTTGATAATGCCAATGGTAGCCACCAGCAAGCTGATGGCGCCGATCCCCCCCAGAACGGCCTGCACCGTCCTGGTGCCTTGCTCTATGCCCTCCAGCTGGTCAGCAATTGAATGGGCTTGGTAGCCCATTTGGCGCAATTCCTCGCCCAGCTGCTTGGTATACTCCACGCTCTTTGTTCTGACGGAGGCAAAACTATACTGCAGTTCCAGGCGTTCCCGCCTCCGCACCCTCTGCAGGCCAGCCGCCTGATCCCGCTGCCTGTTGACCGGCTCGACAAGATGAACCTGCGCTGGCTGCGCCCCCTGATTGATAAAGTTGTGCATTTCCCTGAGGAGACTTAGCGGGGCATACACGGAGTGAGCACGCTCCGCGAACTGGGGACCAAGGATACCTACCACGTTAAGGGTGTACCTTCTCTTTTGTCCCCGGGCGTTTTGCAGGGTCAGCACCAGCCGTTGGTCAAGCAGCTCCAGGGAATCCCTGCCTGCCGGCGGACCAATCACTGCTGCCGGTCCGGGTCTCCCCAGCTGCATGAAGTTATTAATCACATGCGCTCCCGCCACCACATTGTAACGGTCCTCATCATGGAGCAGCCTTCCTGCCTTAGGCTCAAATTCCATCAATGCCATCTTGCCGGGCTCGATCCCGATCAGCTGGAGATAGCCCCTTTCCCTTCCTTTTCTGGCCTCACCACCCACGGTAAAGGCCGGAGCCACTCCAAGAACACCAGGCATCGCTTCTATCTCTGAAACTGCTTGCTCATTCAGCAGCCTTAATTTATCCCGTTCTTCTTCGGGCATCCCGGGATAAAAGAAAGCTTGACTGACAGTAATGATGTTTAAACTCCCCCATTGCTCCATGCTCACTCTCTGCCATTCAGCCAGGCCAATGCCAAGCGAAAACAGCACAATAACCGAAACCGTTCCGATGGTCATCCCCAGTACCGTAAGTATCGTCCGGCCTTTGCGACGCCAGAGGTTCCTGTTGGCCAGCACCAGTAAATCATTAGCTTTCATAACCAGCCCCCTGCTTGCCTGAAATTTACTCGTCAACCAGCCTGCCATCAGACATGTAGATTATTCTGTCAGCAATGCCAGCTATATTGCTGTCATGTGTAACAAGTACCACTGTCTGCCTGTCCCTTTTTGCCGCTTCTTTAAGATGAGCGACAATCTCCGCTGACGTGCGCGTGTCCAGATTTCCCGTAGGCTCATCAGCAAAAATTATTTTCGGTCGGTTGACCAAGGCCCTTGCTATGCTGACCCGCTGCTGCTGCCCGCCGCTCATCTCCATCGGCTTGTGCCTGCAGCGGTCTGCCAGGCCTACCAACTCCAGCGCCTGCATGGCCCTGGCCAGGCGCTCCTTTCTGGCGATGCCGGCAAAAACCAGCGGCAGCGCCACGTTTTCCAGCGCGGTCAGGGCAGGAAGCAAGTTGTACCCCTGAAAAACAAAACCCATAAACTTGCGGCGAAACAGCACCAGGTCTTTTTCCTTTAACTTATTCAATGCTACATTGCGAAAGCGAACTTCTCCTTTTGTGGGCCGCTCTAGGCCGGCCGCAATATTAAGCAGGGTTGTCTTGCCGCATCCGGACGTTCCGGAGACAGTAACAAACTCGCCGTCCTCCACTGTTATGGACAAATGGTCAAGCGCGGTGACAATGCTGTCACCCATGCGGTATTTTTTGACTATGTCGCGCAGGGCAAGTATGGCCATGCCTGACCCCTTTCGGACGGCGCAATGAACCGTCTGCAAAGCTTCCGTATTACCCCTGCTCGTCGAGGAATGCTTCCCGGCGTCTGTTTTTGCGCTTCCTGACAATCAGCGCCACAGTGATTCCCGCGACGGCCACGGCAGCTCCGCCCCACAACAAGGTCAGCAAAAGCATCCCTCCCGTTTGTCCCGGTCCCGGGACAGGGGTAAGCGGCACCCCTTCCGGTGGCTGCGGCATCGGCTGTACTTCCAGTGTAAAAGGATGGTCAAGGCGCACTTCCTGGTTACGGCCATCCAGGAAGGTAACAGCCAGGTTTCCGGACAAGGTGCCTTCTGCGGCAGGGATAATCATCCCCTGAAAGAAATCGCTTGTCCCTATTTCCAGCCGTGGCACGAAGTAAGTGGCGTTTTCCTTGGGAAAATCGCCTTCGATGCTTACCAGGACATTGCTTAAGACAGTTCTCCCTGAGTATTCCTGCGGCATCCGGCCAGCAATCCTGTGACATCCGGCCAGAGTTCTTGTCACATCCGGCCACAGTTCTT
>QLUR01000026.1 GCA_018725565.1 Bacillota bacterium
CTGCCTGGCCGGCGGCCTGTCCGCCGTGCTGGGCGGAGTTGTGCTGAGGCTGGCGGTCTTTTTCTCCACGGGCGGCGCCGGTATAGTCAGCCAATATTTCTTCCTGACCCCGGCGGACCTGGCGGTAGGCACGGCTGTAACCGCCCTGTATCTGCTCCTGCTTGGCGCAGCCGGTTATCTATGCGGGATGCTTGTTCAATACAGTAAAGCGTTCGTGGTTATCCTGCCCTCGTTATTTTTCGGCCTGCTGATTCTGGCCGGCAGGGATGCCGGAATAGGGGAAGTGTTGTTGCCGGCCATAAACTTTGTGGTGCAGGAAAGCTCACTTATCCTGCTGACGCTGAAAATAATCCTTATCGCTGCCATAATCTTCGGGGTCGCCCTGCTTCTTTCAAACCGCGCGGAGGTGAGAAAATAATGTCTGTTGCATTCGCCCCCTTTTTTTTGTTGCTTTTGCTCATCGCCTTGGCCTGTCTTGCCGTATATGTGGCCAGGCGGGCGGATATCTACATCGGCTGGGGGAAATTGGGATGGTTATTGGCCGGGTACTTCGCCGTACTGCTCTGCTCGCCGCTGGTTTTGTGGCTGCTGCCGCCGGATGTGCTTTCCAGTCCTGTGGAGGGCGCCGCCTTGCGGAAAGCAGAGGCCGCCGCCCGGGATTTATTTCCGGCGGCTATGGCCGGGAGGCCCCAAAGCGTTGACGATGTGGGAATACTTGGGGAATGGCAATTCAGCCTGGACGGGGACAGCCTAAGAATAGCGGGAAGGCATCCATATCGGGGACTGAGTGTCTTGGTGGAAAGAAAAGATGAAAATGACGGGATAATTGAAGCCACCCATTATTTCACCAGAACCATATTGGGGATGATTGACGTTTCAGCGCAAGTACGGCCGGTGGAAGTCACGCTTACGGAAAACACGCTGATGATTACCGAACCTGAACAATATAGAATTGAAGTGATCAGATTCTGGCAGGATTCTATGGCGGCGCAAATCCTGGGGGACGCCGCCCGGCGGCAATTACGATTCAATGTAATTGGGGGGAACCAGCTATTGTATCTGCGCGTCCCGCAAGGCGTGCAAATAGAAGAATCAAAATACCATCTGCAGTTTGTAAACTTATAAGCGTCCATTCCTACCCACATACCCAAGCAATCTTCATCGCTGTCTTACTCTTCACTCTGATACAACTTGCAGTCGCAGCCAGTGTATTAATTGTTCTTCAGAAATACTGCTGTCTGCAGCGCCAAGCATTAAATCAACAACCTGCCGCGTATGCGCGTCAAGCTCCGCTCCCGTATGATTTTCTTGACGTTGCCGGAGAATAGGGATAAAATAAAGAATAAGACGAACAAGGGAGTGGGCAAATTGAGTCATCACGAAAAGAAAAGTAAGATAACCAAGGAAATGACTATTGCTGAAGCATTGCGGCAAAATCCTAAGACGGCGCAAGTTTTCATGCGCCATGGGATGCACTGTCTGGGCTGCGCCTCGGCCACCGGCGAGACACTCGCGCAGGCGGCTGCGGTCCACCGCCTGGAGCTGGACACGCTGCTGCAGCAACTAAATGAGGCTTAAGAAAAAATACCGCGCAAGCGGTATTTTTAGCAATGGACAAAGGGTGGGTTTTACTTTTGTGATCTTGGCCGGCGTCCTTTGGGGCACTACCGGCACACTGACCAAATACATATTTGCTTATGGCCTTGACCCGCTGACTATGGCCGGCCTGCGCATCGGCATCAGTTTTTTGGCTTTGACTCTTTTTGCTGCGCTGTCCGGCAGCAGGATCGGCCTTAAAGGTTCGGACCTGCCCTTTTTCCTGTTGTTTGGCGTGGTCAGCGTGGCGATGTTCAACATTTTTTATTTATCAGCCATTCAGTTGACCAACGTCAGCACGGCTGTAGTACTGCTGTATACGGCACCGGCATTCAGTGTGCTGGTGGCACGCAGCGCACTGCGCGAGAAGCTCACCGCCAGGAAAACTGCCGCCGTCCTGCTGACGATTATCGGTGTGGCCCTGATGGTGGGAGTATACCGTCCTGGTCATCTGGCGTTCAGCACAGCCGGGATATTGTCCGGCCTTGGTGCCGGCTTTACCTTTGGCATCTACAGCGTCTTTACCAAAGAAGCTCTGCGGAGAGGCTATGGCAGCCTGGAAACGGTAGTTTTGGCGCTGGGGAGCGGGCTTTTGTTTCTTGCTTTCCTGCGGCCGCCTTGGGTCTTTCTTCAGTTGGCCCAGTCACCGTTAGCATTGTGGCTGCTGGTCCTGTCGCTAGCGGTATTTTGCACGATGCTGCCCTACGTTTTGTTTGCTGCCGGACTGCGCCACCTGGAAGCGGGGAAAGCTACGCTCTCCGCGGCCGTTGAGCCGGTGGTGGCCATCCTGCTGGCAGTAGTTTTGCTGGGCGAGACTCTGGCCGTACCGCAAATAGCCGGTGTTCTGATCGTGTTGGCAGCGATAAACATCCAATCCTGACGCTATTTGTCAGGAGTGGGCGCCGCGAACTTTCTGCGCCGGTAAAGCCGCCTGACCAGAACTGCCGCCGGCACTCCCGCGCTGGCCAGAATCAACAGGTAAGGAATTGCTGTCAGCAAGAAAACCACGGCACTCCCTAGACCGGCGAGCAGGCTGTTGACTGAGGCTGTCAACCCGAGAAGTCCGCGCCGCCAAACACCTCTTAAGCCTGCTCCGGTAATGACGGGGCTGGCCGCCGGCGTCTCTGTCAGGTGTACGTTAACAGTAGCGAACTCCACTTGGTCGCGCAAATAGCGAAATTCACCCGTCAGCGATTCCAGCTGGCCGCGTACCCGTTCCAGTTCTCTTTCGATATCAAGAATCTCTTTTACTGTTTTGGCCTGCTCCAGAATGGAAAGCAGGCGCTGTTCCTGCCGCTGCAGGTTGCTGATTCTGGCTTCCAGGTCGATATACTGGCGGGTAACATCACTGGTATATGTTTGTCTGGTAACCACTTTACCCAGCTTTTCAGCTTCAAGCAAGAAACCGTCAAAGGCCGCTTCCGGCAGCCGGACCGTCACAGAAGCCCTACGCTGTTGTTCCAGGCCGCTGAAGGACGAGTTGGTAATTAAGCCTCCGGCCTCCCTGGCGAGTTGTTCAAGATTGGTCAGGACCGCCGCCAGAGCCGGCACTTCCAGTGTTACGTCAGCATTGCGAATCAGACGCTGCTTGCCCTGGGAAGGCAGGCCGCCATCGGGCGGGCGGATAATTACGCTGTTGTCAGCCTCTTTGCTGTGAAGGATTACTGGTTCCGGTGCCGCCGGAGGTCTCATCATCCGGTCTGTTCCAGCATTGTCAGCTGTTTCTTCCTGTCTGACCCGTCCGCAGCCGGCGATAAGGATGAGAACTGCCAGGATACAGATAATGATTCCTGTCTTCCGTTTCAACATGAAAACTGCCCCCTCTAGCTTTGTTTGTTTTCTTTGACGCAGGCGGCAGCAAAAATGTTCCGAATAAAAGGTGCACCTTTACCTGGCTAGGCCGGCATGCTATAATTCAGCTGTAACTGATTACAGGGAGGAGTATTTTTTTGTCCGGTAAACATATTATTACTCTTAATCCCCTGGCGGCTGCTGAAGCTGTGCATACCGGCTGCGGAGAGTGTCCCGCATCCTGCCAGTCGGCCTGCAAGACTTCCTGCACGGTTGGCAATCAGGTATGTCTGAACAAAGCGGAAGCAAAAAAGTAGTCGCTGACTACTTTTTTGCTTTGGGGTGAACCTGGGCGGAGGGAAATAATTTGGTTCACACTTTTATGTTGCACGGGCTCATGCTGGCGCTGGATGTGGAAAGCGGCGCGGTACATGTCTTGGACGAACCCGCTTTTTTTGCTGTACGGGAAATCACCGGCGGCCAGGCGGATAGTGAAGTCTGGGCCAGGTTGGCAAGCCGGCACGGTGCCGTCACGGCGGGGGAGGTAATGGCGGAGATTAACGGTCTCCGTAATGGCGGTTTACTGTTCAGCAAGCAAAAGCCGTCTGACGTTGCCCCGGACGGGGTGGTAAAGGCGCTCTGCCTGCACCTGGCCCATGATTGCAATCTGCGCTGCCGCTACTGTTTTGCCGGCGGAGGCGCTTTTGGCGGCGACCGCAGCCAGATGTCTGCCGAAGTCGCGCTCCGGGCGGTTGATTTCCTGCTGTCCGCGAGTGGCGGGCGGCGTCATTGTGAAATTGACTTTTTTGGCGGTGAGCCGCTGCTTAATTTTAAAGTCCTGCAGGAGGCGGTGGCTTACGGGCTGTCGCGGGCGAAAGGGCTTGGCAAAGAATTAAAGTTTACCGTCACAACGAACGCTTTTTTTCTGCCGCCTGCGGTACAGGAGTACCTGAACTCTGAGAACGTAAGTATTGTCCTGTCGCTGGACGGGCGCCGGGAGGTGCATGACCGGATGCGCCGTCAGCCGGACGGCGCCGGCAGCTTCCAGCAGGTGCTGGATAATTGCCGTTCATTGGTGGCCGGCCGCGGAGGAGACAATTACTACCTGCGCGGCACTTACACCCGCTGCAACCTGGATTTCAGCAACGATGTTCTGGCGATGGTTGACGAGGGCTTCACCCGTATTTCGCTGGAACCGGCGGTGTTGCCGGACCACTCGCCTGAAGCGCTGCAGTTTTCCGACTTGCCGCGGCTGGAACGGGAATATGAGCGGCTGGCGGAGCTGCTGTGGCAGATGGAGCAGGCCGGCCGGCGGGTTCATTTTTTTCACTTTGAACTGGATTTGCACCAGGGGCCGTGTACAAAGAAGCGGGCGCAGGGCTGCGGCGCGGGCACCTCATACCTGGCGGTGACGCCGGACGGCGGCCTGTACCCCTGTCACCAGTTTGCGGGCTTGGAGCAATTCAGGGCGGGAGATGTTTTTTCGGGGCCGGACGGCGCAGTACTCAGGCAGTTTCAGGCGCCGGACACTTTGGTAAAAGAGGAGTGCCGCATATGCTTTGCCAGGGGTTTCTGCGGAGGAGGCTGCCACGCCAGTGCCTGGCTGATTAACGGCGACCTGCTTTTGCCATATGGACTGGGCTGCGCGTTGCACCGCAAGCGTGTGGAATGCGCTCTCTATCTCCAGGCCAGGAGGCTGAGCAGAGCGAAAGAATGAGGTGAACTTCCGATGGATATTTTTACCCGGCTGGAAGAGGAGGCGCTCTGGAAGCACGGGCCTTTGGCCCTGCGCTTGCGGCCGCTGGACTTGGACAAGTTTGTGGGACAGGAGCACCTGGTTGGAGAGGGAAGGCCGCTCAGGCGCCTGATTGAAAGTGACCGGCTGTCTTCATTGCTCTTTTTCGGTCCGCCGGGTACGGGCAAAACAACTTTCGCTGAAATCATCGCTTTAAAAACCAAGGCTGATTTTATCCGCGTGAACGCCACCTCCTCCAGTGTGGCCGAACTGCGTAAAGTAATGGACAGAGCAAGAAACCGTCTTGCCGGAGAAGGCGTGAGAACTGTACTTTTTATCGATGAAATTCACCGGTTCAACAAATCCCAGCAGGATACGCTGCTGCCAGCGGTGGAAAAAGGGCTTGTGGTGCTCGTTGGCGCAACTACAGAAAATCCTTATTTTACCGTTAACGCACCCCTGTTGTCCAGAATGCGGGTTTTCCCCTTTTACCCACTGGCCGAGAAAGATATCCGCCTGTTGTTGGAACGGGCGCTTGCTTCCGGTATTGAAAGCGGGCTGGTTTTGACTGAAGAAGCTATGCTGCACCTGGTGCAGATGGCTAACGGCGACGCCCGTGCGGCTCTTAACGCTCTGGAACTGGCGGCGGTGATGGCTCCTGTTGGTGCGGCGGGGGAGCGGGTGGTGGACAGGCAGACTGCCGAGGAGGCTGTCTTGCGCCGGGCAGTTGTTTACGACAGGGACGGCGATGCTCATTATGACGTTATTTCGGCGTTTATCAAATCAATCAGAGGCTCAGATCCTGATGCGGCGCTATTTTGGCTGGCCAGGATGCTTGAAGCAGGCGAGGACCCGCTGTTTATTGCCAGGCGGCTGGTTATTTCCGCCAGTGAGGATATCGGAAACGCTGACCCGCACGGTTTGCTGGTGGCGGTTGCTGCCTCGCAGGCTGTCCAGATGATCGGGATGCCGGAGGGGCGCATTACTCTGGCGCAGGCTGCCTGTTATCTTGCATCTGCTCCTAAGAGCAATGCAGTTTATCTGGCCATTGAGGAGGCGCTGGAGGAGGTCAGGAAAAGACCCGGCGCCCTGGTGCCCGTCCACTTGCGCGACTCCGCCTATCCGGGAGCGGGTAAGCTCGGACACGGCGCAGGCTACCAGTATCCGCATGATTTTCCGGGAAATTTTGTTGCTCAGGGATACCTGCCTGAAGGCATGCCCAGGCCCGCTTTTTATCGTCCCGGAAAGAACGGCTATGAGCGTGCAATTTCCGAGCGGATGGCGTGCTGGGAAGCTTTACGGAAGGGAAATACCGGATCTGAAGGTTGAATGAGCTTATTGGCTATAATAACGGGTAACCGTCTTTTGCCGGAGGACCTTAAAGATGGAAAGGAACAAGCGCGTACTGGTGGCGATGAGTGGCGGTGTGGACAGCGCCCTGGCGGCTGCTTTGCTCAAACAGCAGGGTTTTGAAGTAATCGGCGTGACCATGCGGCTGTGGACGCCGCAGGGCTTTGAAGACGATGCGCGGCATGAGGGACGTGGTTGCTGCTCTCTTTCCGCGGCTGAAGACGCGCGCCGGGTGGCGGATAAGTTGGCAATTCCCTACTACGTTCTTAACTTTAAAGAAGCGTTCAGGGGAAAAGTGGTGGACTACTTTATCAACGAGTACCGACGCGGGAGGACACCTAATCCTTGCATCGCCTGCAACCGCTGGCTTAAATTTGACTTGCTGCTTATAAAAGCGCTGCAGCTCGGCTGCCGGTACCTGGCTACCGGACATTACGCCAGGGTAAGGTTTGATTCGCTCAAAAACCGCTGGCTGCTGTCCAAAGCGGTCGACACGGCCAAGGACCAGACCTATGCCCTTTACAGTCTGACGCAGGAACAGCTGGCCCATACCCTTTTCCCCCTGGGTGATTACCGCAAGGAGGAGGTGCGGGCGCTGGCGGCCGGCCTTGGCTTGGGTGTGGCCGGCAAACCGGACAGCCAGGAGGTTTGCTTTATCCCTGACGATGATTACAGGCGCTTTTTGCGGGAAGACGCCGGTATGGAAACGAACCCCGGCCCAATTTATGACCAAACCGGCCGGCAGGTCGGAGTTCACCAGGGATTGCCCTATTACACTGTTGGCCAGCGCAGGGGACTTGGTCTGGCGACAGGCAGACCGTTGTACGTTGCGGAGCTCGACGTCGCCCGCAACGCGCTTATCGTAGGCGGGGAACGGGATGTTTTTGCCGGCGGCTTGCTGGCGGAAGACCTTAACCTGATTGCGCTGCAGCGCCTTGAAGGAGAGGTGCGCACAAACGCCAGGGTGCGTTACCATGGGCCTGAGGCCGCCGGGACGCTTTCACTGCTGGCGAACGGGCAGGTACGCTTTGATTTTGATGTGCCGGAGCGTGCCGTAACTCCGGGGCAGGCGGTAGTATTTTATGACGGCGATTTGGTGGCCGGCGGCGCCGTGATAGAGAAAGCGCTGGCAGTGCGGGAAAAGTCATGAACAGCAAAATCAGGCTTATTTTTGAAGATAACCATCTCCTGGTGGCGGAGAAGCCGGTGAACCTGCTTTCACAGCCGGACAGGACAGGAGATCCCGACGTGCTTTCGCTGTTAAAGGAGGATATTAAGAGAAGGCACCACAAGCCGGGCAATGTTTACCTGGGTCTGGTGCAAAGGCTGGACCGGCCGGCGGGAGGGCTGATGGTTTTTGCTCGCACCTCCAAAGCTGCCGCACGGCTCTCCGCTCAGCTGCGGGACAGGACTTTTCTCAAAACCTATCTGGCTGTGGTCCGCGGCTGCCCCAGCCCGCCGGAAAGGCGTTTAAGACACTTCCTGGCCAAGGACAGTGCTGACAACAGAGTATTTTGCGCGGTGGCCGGCAAGGAGGCGGAGCTTGATTACCGCCTGGTGGAATGCCGGCAGGATTTAAGTCTGGTCAGCATCAGACTGCATACCGGCCGCTCCCATCAGATCAGGGTGCAGATGTCGCTGGCCGGGTACCCTCTGTATGGCGATCAGAAATATGGCAGTAAAGTCAATAAGCCGGGTGAACAGTTGGCACTTTGGGCGGCCGGGGTAACTTTTGCTCACCCGGTAAGGGATGAACCGCTGACTTTTAAATCAACGCCTCCGGCAATTTATCCCTGGTGCCTGTTTAACTTGTTGGGAGGGGAACAATGAAAACTGAAATTATCGCGGTCGGAACAGAGCTTTTACTGGGGCAAATCAGTAACGGCAATGCACGGTTCCTTTCAGAAAAGCTGGCCGAACTGGGAATTGACGTTTACTGGCACAGCACGGTGGGAGACAATACCGTGCGCCTGGCCGGGGTTCTGAAAGCTGCGCTGGACAGGGCGGATTTGCTGATTTTATGCGGAGGACTGGGTCCGACGATGGATGACCTTACCAAGGAAACGGCGGCTGAAGTGCTAGGGCTTCCCCTGGAAGTAAACAGGGAATGGGAGTATCGCCTGGAACAGTTTTTTTCCGGGCTCGGTCGCCGCATGCCTGAGAACAACCGCAAGCAGGCACTGCTGCCCCGCGGAGCACAAATTATCCTGAACGAATACGGCACCGCTCCCGGCGTTTGGCTGGAGTACGGCCGGCAGTTGCTGATATTGCTGCCGGGACCGCCGCGGGAACTGGAACCGATGTTTGTCTGTAAAGTGATGCCTCGGCTGCAGAAGCTTGCTGGTGGGAAAATAATAGTTTCCAGGGTGCTAAAGGTAGCCGGCCTTGGAGAATCTGCACTGGAGGAAGCGATTGCCGATTTAAAGGCGGCGCAGTCCAACCCGACGATAGCGCCTTTGGCCCAGTATTCGGAGGTCCATCTCCGCCTGACGGCAAAGGCCGGCAGCCGGGAAGAGGCGGAAAATTTGCTGGACGGCCTGGAGGATAAGCTGCGCAACCGTCTTGGCGAGAGCGTGTTTGGCCGTGACGGGGAGCGGCTGGAGGAACAGGTGGGCAAGATGCTGATGGAGAGAAAGCTGACTCTCGCGGTAGCTGAGTCCTGTACAGGTGGGTTGCTGGCGCAGCTGCTGACGAGCGTTCCAGGCAGTTCAGCCTATTTTCTTCAGGGTCTCGTCACTTACAGCAACCGCTCAAAAACAGCTTTACTTGGCATTGATCCGGCGCGTTTGTGCAAATACGGCGCTGTTTCCCCGGAAATAGCCGGCGCCATGGCTGAAAACGGCCGCAAGCTGGCAGGGAGTGACCTGTGCCTGGCTGTTACCGGGATTGCCGGCCCCACTGGGGGGACGGAAGAGAAACCGCCAGGTCTTGTTTACATTGCCTCTGCAACGGCGCATGATTTGGACTGCCGCCGGTTCAATTTTCCGGGCACGCGGCAAAGCATTCAGGAACGGGCCGCCGCAACGGCCTTAAACCTGCTGCGACTGAAACTTCTTCGCCAGGAGCAATAAAAATATTTTTTTTAAAGCAGGAATTTCGCATAATGAAGAAGAAAAGTTAATGCAGGAGAACAAATGTTTGGTTTGCGGAGGGGTTAAGAATGGAAAAGCAAAAAGCTTTGGAGATGGCCTTGACTCAGATTGAAAGACAATTTGGCAAGGGATCGATCATGAAACTGGGTGATTCCCAGGGGCGGCTCAGTCTGTCAGTAGTTCCAAGTGGCTGCTTGTCTCTTGACCTTGCCCTTGGCGTAGGCGGGCTGCCGCGCGGACGGGTAATTGAGATTTTTGGGCCGGAGTCTTCCGGGAAAACCACCGTGGCTTTGCATGCCATTGCTGAGGCGCAAAAAATGGGTGGTTTTGCCGCCTTTATTGATGCTGAGCATGCTCTTGATCCGCTCTATGCTAAAAATCTGGGAGTTAATATTGATGAATTGCTGGTTGCTCAGCCGGACACCGGCGAACAGGCGCTGGAGATTGCCGAATCGCTGGTCAGGAGCGGTGCGATCGACATTATCGTGATTGACTCCGTGGCGGCGCTGGTGCCTAAAGCCGAGATCGAAGGAGAAATGGGGGACTCCCATGTCGGGCTGCAGGCCAGGCTGATGTCACAGGCCCTGCGCAAGCTTTCCGGAGCTATCGCCAAATCCAGCACCATCACAATTTTTATCAACCAGTTGCGTGAAAAAATCGGGATAATGTTCGGGAACCCGGAGACGACTCCGGGAGGACGGGCGCTTAAATTTTACGCCTCGGTGCGTATTGACGTGCGCCGCCAGGAGACTCTGAAGCAGGGCAACGAGAACGTAGGCAGCAGAACCCGCGCCAAAGTCGTCAAAAATAAAGTGGCACCACCTTTTAAACAGGCAGATTTTGATATTATTTACGGTGAAGGCATATCCAAGGAGGGAACTTTGCTGGACCTAGGCTGTGAACTGGATCTGCTGCAAAAGAGCGGCGCCTGGTTTTCCTTCGGGGAGGAGAGACTTGGGCAGGGGCGGGAGAATGCACGCCTGTACCTGAAAGAACATCCTGATTTGGCACTAAGCATTGAGCGCAAAATCAGGGAAGCCTATGCTCTCCCGGTCAACGGTATTATTGGGCAGCTTGGTGATTGAATACTGTTTATTAAAAAGCAAATTGATGGAAGCAGGTCACACTCCTGCTCAAAGGCCTGCTTATCTTGACACGGCCGGATAAAAAAGATACAATCTAGGCAGCAGGAAAACGTGCGGATCCGATAAAGAGTAACCGGCTAGATGGCCTGATCATATGAGTCTTTTACTGGTTAATAACAATAAGATGTGCTTTCCCAGTTAAGATAGGTATGGTGTCTCTTTATAAGCTTGTGTGTCCGCACAGCTTTATTTTTTTGAATGTGAGAATTAAACCGGGAGGTAACAGTTTTGAATGCCGGACAACTTTTGTTTATTATTATTGCGGCTGCCTTAGGCGGTGCGGCAGTCGGCTATCTGTTCAGAAAGCAGATGGCGGAGAAAAAGATTCGTTCAGCGGAAGAAGCGGTAAAAATAATCCTTGATGAAGGTGAAAAGCAGGCCCAGGCGCTGAAACGGGAAAAGCTTGTCGAAGCTAAAGAAGAAGCTTACCGGATGCGTAAAGACCTGGAACAGGAGAGCCGGGAGAGAAGGGCGGAGATTCAGCGGCAAGAGCGGCGGCTGCAACAGAAAGAAGAGGCGCTGGACAAGAAACTGCTCCAGATGGAAAAGAAGGATGAAGAAGTCAGGGACAAGGAAGAACGGCTGGCAGTAAGTCAGGAAGAGGCCGAACTGCTGATAAAGCAGCAGCTTTCAGAATTGGAACGCATTTCCGGCTTGACTACGGAGCAGGCAAAGGAGACTGTGCTTTCCCGTGTGCGGGATGAAGTCAAGCATGAAATGGGGCTGATGATCAAGGAACTGGAAAGCGAGGCCAAGGAAGAGGCAGAAAAACGGGCACGACACATCATCACCTATGCAATCCAGCGTTTTGCGGCAGATCACGCTTCCGAGTCGACGGTTTCAGTGGTTTCGCTGCCCAATGACGAAATGAAGGGCCGGATTATCGGTCGTGAGGGACGCAACATCCGTACGTTGGAAACGTTAACCGGGATAGATCTGATTATTGACGATACACCGGAAGCGGTGATCCTGTCCGGTTTTGACCCGATCCGCCGTGAAGTTGCCCGTATCGCACTGGAAAAGCTGGTGGCTGATGGTCGTATCCATCCGGCCCGTATCGAGGAGATGGTAGAGAAAGCCCGGCAAGAAGTCGATATCCGTATCCGGGAGGAAGGGGAACAGGCAGTATTTGCCGTTGGCGTACACGGTGTGCATCCTGAAATTGTTAAGTTGCTTGGGCGGCTTTGTTTTCGCACCAGTTATGGCCAGAATGTTCTCAGGCACTCTATTGAAGTGGCTTATCTGGCCGGGGCCATGGCTGCCGAACTGGGGCTAGACATCCAGTTTGCCAAGAGAGCCGGCCTGTTACACGATATAGGAAAAGCGGTTGATCACGAAGTTGAGGGATCGCACGTTGCCATTGGCGGTGACTTGGCCCGGAAATATCGGGAAACGCGGGAGATTGTTAATGCTATTGCAGCTCACCATGGAGATGAAGAGTTCTTGACGCTGGAGGCCGTCCTGATCCAGGCGGCTGATGCTGTTTCTGCGGCACGACCGGGAGCGCGCCGGGAAACGCTTGATGCCTATATTAAGAGACTGCAGAAGCTGGAGAAAGTTGCCGACACTCATGAGGGCGTGGACAAGGCATACGCCATCCAGGCCGGCCGGGAAATCCGTATTATGGTTAAGCCTGATAAAGTCGGTGATGTGGCGAGCATCCAACTAGCCAGGGATATAGTGAAAAAAATTGAGCAAGAACTGGAATATCCCGGTCAGATCAAGGTAACAGTCATCCGGGAGACAAGAGCTGTTGACTACGCCAAATAGGTTCCCAGGGGCGGGCGGGATTTTTGTAGTCTGAGGCAGGATTACTGTTGGCTGCCGGAGAATAAATGTGCGCTTATTTTGCGCTCAATTTTCGCAAGCAGAGGAAGTGCCATATTGGCTAAAACGAGGCAGCATGGCAAGCAGGATGCATACACGGCCAATTTATTGATTTCGCTTTTAATTCGTTTTCCGGAAATACTATCCATTAATTTTAATATGCCTCAAAACCGCTGCAAATTCACTTTTATGCTGTCCGGAAGGCAAGAGCGGGAAGAAGTGCTTCGCTTTCGCAAGACCTTCAAGGACGCTTTGGAAACATATATCAACCTGACAGGTGAATATTTTTCCGTCAAAATTGCGGCGACCTTTTCGCACAGACTCAATTTGCTGGAAATAACCAGCAACACCACATTTCTGTCATTGGAAGCTATTCAGTTGATTTGTGGTCTGGTTGCCACCAGCTTTGGGGAGTCTTTGCTGAAAGACGCCGAGTGTCAGGATAGCACTCGGGATGATGATTTAAGCCGCCACGAAGAAATTATTGATTACCTCCTCAGTCACAGTGTCGGTTCCAGGCAGGACAACCTGTTTGCCTTCAGGGAGGCGGGCAGGGTATATGTTTATGACAAATAGGTAAAATGGTATTTAAGTAAAAGCGGCTGGAGGGTTTTTATTGCGGGTTTTAATGATCGGTGATGTGGTTGGTCAGCCTGGGCGACTGTGTGTCAGAGACATGCTTCCACGCATCAGGGAAAACTACTGCATTGATTTAGTTATTGCCAACGGGGAAAATCTGGCTGGCGGAATTGGCATTAACGAGAAAACAGCTAGAGAGCTTTTTAATTACGGAGTTGATATACTGACAACAGGAAATCATGTCTGGGATAAGAAGGAGTCGCTGACGCTCCTGGCCAGGGAACCGAGAATCTTGCGGCCGGCTAACTACCCGCCCGGAGCTCCGGGAAAAGGATCAATTGTTCTGAATGTCGGTAAAAAAGAAATTGCCGTACTTAACTTAAGCGGTCGTGTGTATATGTCTCCACTGGATTGCCCGTTTCGGCAGGGGGAGCAGGAGGTAGCGCGCCTGCGGCAGATTACTCCTGTAATTATCATTGACTTTCACGCGGAGGCTACTTCTGAGAAAATCGCTTTTGGCCGCTTTCTGGATGGGCAGGTTTCGGCTGTGCTGGGTACGCACACGCATGTCCAAACGGCTGACGGCAGGGTTTTCCCTGGGGGAACGGCGTTTATTTCCGATGTGGGCATGACCGGACCTTATGACTCGTGTCTGGGAGTAGACACGGACACAGTTATCCGAAAGTTCCTGTGCCTGCTGCCACAGCGTTTTGATGTGGCAAAATCGGCATGCTGTCAGTTTAATGCAGTTGTGGTAGAGATTGATCCGGAAAACGGCCATGCGCTGACCATAGAAACTATTTTCGACCTGCTTGAACTCTAGAAGCTAATAAATTTCCGGAGGGAAGGATTTTTTAGATTGATAGGGAACTAAAGATGTTACAGTTATCAGAAAAGTCTAAAAACAGGAGGGGCACTATATGAACGTATTAAAAGTTTCAGCTAAATCCAATCCAAACTCTGTAGCCGGCGCACTGGCCGGAGTACTTAGAGAGCGCGGCGGTGCGGAAGTGCAGGCTATTGGTGCCGGGGCCTTAAACCAGGCGGTAAAAGCTGTAGCTATTGCCAGGGGTTTTGTGGCCCCAAACGGGATAGATTTAATCTGTATTCCGGCTTTTACGGACATAATCATTGAGGGAGAAGAGAGAACAGCGATAAAATTGATAGTGCAACCGCGCTAAAGTGGCGTGCTTGACTACACCCGGCGCAAGGGTGTTTTTTTTTGAAGGGAGTGCAGGAGATGGAACTGCCGGACCGGGCTCTGGAATTGCACAGCCAGGCTGTAGTGGTAGATGCGCACTGCGATACTATCCATTTGTTGATTGACTCACACGGCCGGTATAATTTCAAGCAGCGCAACTGCATCGGGCACCTGGACCTGCCCAGACTGCGGCAAGGCGGAGTTGATGTGCAATTATTTGCCCTGTGTGTTGCAGGGCACAAAACGGGGTGCGGGGCGCTAAAACATGCGCTGGTGTTGCTGGAAGCTTTTCACCGCATGGCAGAGGACAACAGGGAGGATTTGACGCTGATTGCTGATGGGGCAGGCCTGACTGACAGCGTGGCCAATGGAAAGATAGCCGCTCTGCTGACCATTGAAGGAGGGGAACCGCTGGAGGGACGGGTGGAACTGTTGCATATTATGCATCGCCTGGGAGTAAGAGGGTTCAGCCTGACCTGGAATGACCGCAACCTCCTGGCTGACGGGGTAGGTGTGGGTGAAAAGGCTGGTGGCCTTACTGAGTTCGGACGCCAAGTGTTGAGGGATGTTAACCGGCTAGGAATGATCGTTGATGCTGCTCACCTGTCCCGGAGAGCTTTTTTTGAGTTGCTTGACGCTTCGATAAGCCCGGTAATTGTTTCCCATGCCAACGCAGCTGCTGTCAGCAATCACAGACGTAACCTTGATGACGCGCAAATAAAGGCGCTGCGTGACCAAGGCGGGGTGGTGGGCCTGACTTTTTACCCTCCCTTTGTGACGGGACGAAATGAGGCTTGCCTTGAAGATTTGATGGAGCATTTTTGTTATATTGCGCAGTGCTTCGGAGTGGAAGTGCTGGGGCTGGGGTCTGATTACGACGGTATTCCCGGGACTGTCACTGGCCTGGAAGACGTCTCTAGCTTACCGTTGCTTACGGCATCTTTGCTGGAGCGAGGCTTTTCAGAAAAGGAGATCAAAATGATACTGGGCGGCAACTTTTTGCGGGTTTTTTCCAGATCTTTAGGGTAGTCTAATGTTCAGAATGAATGGAACAGTTGATTTACATGTCCACACTTCCTGCAGCGATGGGCTGCTGTCTCCGGCAGAAGTTGTTGAGCTGGCAGTATCTTCGCGGTTGGAGGCATTGGCTATTACTGACCACGATACGGTGGAAGGAATAGGAGATGCGCAGCAGGCAGCGCGCAAACACGCGATTGAAGTTGTTCCCGGCGTGGAACTAAGCACTGAATATGACAAGCGGGAAGTTCACATCCTGGGGTATTGGATAGACCACAAGCATGCCAAACTGAACGGACTCCTTCAAGATTTAAGGCAAAGCCGGTATGAGCGTGCTCAAAAAATAGTTGACAAACTTTGTGCTCTCGGCTTTATGCTTGACTGTCAGGATGTGCTGAAAATAGCAGGGGATGCGGCTCCGGGCAGGCTGCATATTGCCCGGGCCCTGGTTGACCGGGGGTATGCGGAAAGTATCCGCGTTGCCTTCGAGCAATGGCTTGCCTACCGCAGGCCGGCTTATGTGGAGAGGTTCAAATTGTCGCCGCAAGAGGCAATCGCTGCAGTGCATAGTGCAGGAGGAGCAGCCGTTTTTGCCCATCCTGGACTGACCGGGAACATTAAGCTGCTTGATTCCCTTGTCGAGTGGGGAGTAAAGGGCGTGGAAGTATACCACCCGGAACACAGCATTTTGCATACTCTGCGTTTCAGAAGTATGGCTCTTAGAAGAAATCTTTGTATTACCGGGGGTTCTGATTTTCATGGCTCAGAAACGGGGAGAACACCCGGCCTTGGTTCCTATGGCATAAATGTAAAAGAATACCAGATTTTCAAGGCATTGAACAATCGATAAAGTTTGTCGTCTGTTAAAAGGATTTTTTCTTTTGAAAAAGAAATACTTATTTATTTTACTTTTTCGCAAGTACGACGTATATAATAACTGCAGAAGGGAGTATATCGATGAGCTACAGGCCTGATATGACTGAAGCCGTAGTCTTGCCGGTCATTTCTGCCGCGGTTGCCGCCTATTTTGACCTGGAGATAAACGGTGGCAAAGCAGACAATATCTATCGCCAACCGCTGGCGGGCGTCAGTTCAGTATGGGCTCTGCGAGGCAGAGAATTGCTGATGGATAGGAGACAACAGATAACTGTCTGGAGGGAAAAAGGAAAATGAGAATGTTCAAGATTACAGTGAACGGCAAAAGTTATGACGTGGCAGTGGAAGAAATAGCTGCTGACAGCCGCTCGAAACCTCAATTCATGGCTGCCAGGCCGTCGACCCCGGCTGCTCCTGCAGCGATGCCTGTTACAGAAGTACCGGCCAAACCTGTAACTGAAAAAAAAGTTCCTGCACCGCCGTCAACCGAAGCCGATAATACAGTTGTCGTCGCCCCCATGCCGGGAACGATACTTAACATCCTTGTCAAGGAAGGGACCATCGTGAAAGGCGGCGATGTGCTGCTGATTCTGGAAGCGATGAAGATGGAGAATGAGATTGTATCGCCTGTAGCGGGTAAGGTCAAAAAGGTAGCCGTCAGCAAAGGTGGAAGTGTGAATACTGGCGAGGTACTTGTTGTTATAGAACAATAAGGGTTTATCCTGACCACAGGGGGGAGGCAGATAAGATTGCTTAAAAGAGTGCTGATTGCCAACAGGGGAGAGATTGCTATCCGCGTTATCCGTGCCCTGCGGGAACTGGAAATTACATCGGTGGCTGTTTATTCGGATTCTGACAAGGATAGCCTGCATGTCCTGTATGCTGACCTGGCTTACCCCTTACATGGTGATAAAGCGCTGGATACGTATATGAATGTCGAAAAAATTGTTAAATTAGCAAAAAATGTCGGTGCTGATGCCATTCATCCAGGATATGGTTTTCTATCTGAAAAAGCAGAGTTTGCCAAAGCCTGTGAACAGGCAGGCATCATATTTATTGGGCCGCACAGTGAGGTTATGGCTTTAATGGGTAACAAAATAGCGGCCAGAAAACTGATGCTTTCCTCAGGAGTTCCGGTCGTTCCCGGTACGGAGGAAGCTGTTTCTGATCTGAAAGCTGCCCGGGAAATCGCGGCGGCAATCGGTTATCCTGTGCTGATTAAAGCAGCAGCCGGTGGTGGTGGCGTAGGGATGCGGGTAGTTCAATTTGAAGAAGAATTTTCCGAAATGCTGGAAAGGGCCCAGCAACAGGCCGGGTCTGTTTTTGGTGACTCGTCCGTTTTTATTGAAAAATGTGTGGAAAACCCGCGCCATATTGAGTTTCAGATTCTTGGCGACAAATTCGGCAATATCGTTCATCTTGGGGAGCGGGAATGTTCTATCCAGCGCCGGTATCAGAAAATTATTGAAGAGTCGCCATCAACTGCCCTGACGCCGGAAATGCGCCAAAAAATGGGCCAGATTGCGCTGACCGCGGCTAATGCCGTTAATTATCAGGGTGCCGGCACTATTGAATTTATCTATAGCAACGGTGAGTTCTACTTTCTGGAAATGAACACCCGCATTCAGGTAGAACACCCGGTAACTGAGCTGCTGACATGCATTGACCTGGTAAAGTCTCAGATTAAGATTGCTGCCGGCGAACCATTGCCTTTCAGGCAGGAAGACATCTGCTTCAACGGACATGTTATTGAGTGCAGGATATGTGCAGAGGACCCTTTAAACGGTTTTTCCCCCTCACCCAATAAAATAGTGGGATACCGCTCTCCGGGCGGGTTTGGTATCCGCATTGACTCTGGTGTGCACCTGAACTACGAAATCCCAACTCACTATGACTCAATGATTTCCAAACTCCTGGCCTGGGGCGGTAACAGAGAGGAAGCAATTGCCCGCATGAGGCGTGCCCTGCGTGAGTATATCATTATGGGCCCCAAAACAAATATTCCATACCTCAGGGCGGTGATGGACAGCGCGGTTTTCAAACGCGGAGAAATCAACACCAAGTTTATTGAGGAGCATTCATACCTCTTTGAAGATGCCAGAATTCTGGCAGCCAAGGATGAAGCAACCCACAAAAAACTGTCCACGCTGCTGAGGATTCGTTAAAGCAATTGAACCTCACTGCCGGCTTATGTTTTGGTTAATGTAAATTAAGCAATTTACATTAAACTTTCGGCCGCATGTGAGGTTCTGTGATTATTATGTCCGCTCCTCCGGCAAATATGCGTGTACAAAAAAACATAATTTGCAGTGCTGCCCCATAATGTTGAAGCAAACATCCAAAGGGGTTAGCTCTGCCGGTGAAAATAAACGGTTTTATCTCCCGGCCTGCGTTTCAGGCTGTTACGGCTTTAACGCTGCTGCTGCTAGTTGTCGCCGATTATTTTTTTTACCGCGACAGAATATATCCAGGCGTCTACTTGTACGGTATTAATGTAGGCGGATTGGCCAAGATTCAAGCGGGCCAACTGGTGCAAAAGAAGGTTGACAGAGAAGAGCTTCTCAGGACAACCGTATTATTCCAATATAATGAAAAAGCATGGTCTTATACCTGTGGGGAACTGGGCATGGCGGTGGACTGGGCGGACACGCTGGCAAGAGCGTTTGCTGCCGGCAGAAACAGGCCGGTTATGTTAAATTATCCTGAAAGGGTCAGCTTGCTGCTGAAGCCGGTAAAACTGCCGCTCAGCTTTGTGGTCGATCGTACACAGTTCAGTCAGGCACTGGCACCTGCAGCACAGCTTATTGAAAGGGAACCGCAGGAGGCCCGGTTCGTCCTGGCTGAGGACGGGGTTGCAGTGAAAATAGCTCCGGAGATACCGGGGCGCAGTTTATTGATGGAAGAAACAAGGCAATTGCTGGAGAACTCCTTTGAGGCATATGGTGCACCGGGGACTTTGCCGCTGCTTGTCCGGGAAATTAAAACTGCCAGGACAGCCCTCGACCTCCGGAAACTGCGTGTGCATGCGGAGGTTGCCTCTTTTAGCACGGAATTTGCACTTTCACTGCCCGGACGTGTCCACAATATCCGTCTTGCCGCATCTGCACTTGACGAATTTGTTCTGAAGCCGGGAGACGAATTTTCCTTCAATGCAGTCGTAGGTGAAGCAGGAGCAGCGCAGGGGTACCTGCCGGCTCCGGTAATAGTGGCCGGAGAGATTGTAGAAGGTTTTGGCGGCGGAGTATGTCAGGTATCCTCAACTTTGTACAATGCCATGTTGCTGGCCGGATTGCAGCTTGTGGAGCGAACCGCCCACAGTTTGGCTATCGGATACCTGCCACCCGGCAGGGATGCGGCAGTTGTATATGGCTGGCAGGACTTAAAATTTTTTAACAACCAGAATCATGGTATTTGGATACGGACTTTTGCTGACGGCAACAGTTTAACGGTTCGCCTGTTTGGAGAGCCAACCCCGGGCAAACAAATAAAAGTACTGACCACCGACCTGGAAGTTATTCCGAGAAGTACTCAATACACGGAAACAGACAGCCTGGCGGCAGGAACAAGGGTAAATGTTAAAAAAGGTCAGGATGGTTATCGGGTTGCCGTTTGGCGTATTACCTACCTTAATGGGATGGAGCTGGGGCGTGAACTGCTTTCCCGCGATTTTTACCGGCCGGTGCCCGCAGAAGTACAAATCGGCACAGGCAATGTTTCACTCAGATAGCCCGGTGGCCAAGACCAACGGCGACTTCATTCAGATGCAGCAGGCCAATAACGAAAAAAACAGCTACGGCGACATGATCTCCTTTGCGGGCAATCCCAACCTTACCGCCTACGTTCAGCCCCAGGGCTTTGGGCATAATCTGTGATAGTGCCTCGCGGGCGGCACCGGCGACACTTCCTTCACCGAGGTGTGTGCCCTCAATGATACCTTCCCGCTTGGAGGCGACCACTGCTCTTTCAACTACTTTCTGAACTGACGAAATGAATTCACCGCCGTAGTCAACTGCTGTAGCCTTAATACCTTCACGCGCTAATTCCGTTTTTAGTTCGCGCTCCGCATCGCGGTCCATGGTCAGGGCCATGCGAATAGCAGCGGCAGCAATCGTTTTGCTGTCCAGTTCAGGCATCTGCTCCAGCCTCCTCTTCCCGGCCGCCAAGGCGGCCTTTCTGCCTTATGTAAGATTATAGCGCAAGAGTCAGCTGCAAACAAGAAAGAAGGCAGGCCTAAGCCTGCCGTAAACTTCCTAAAAGTAGCGATCAAGCAGTCCTTTAAGGGCGCGGGCATGACGCGCCTCATCCCGGCTGGACTCATCCAGAACATCATGGGCATGATCTAGCCCGGCATCCTTAGCTTTGAGTGCTGCTTCCCGTTTCCCCTTATTGGCTCCGATCTCACCCTTAAGCATTTTTTCGAGGTTTTCTTTAGTGCTGGTTGAGATTTTGCCGCTCAGTTCAGCAAACTGCGCAGCATGCATCGCTTCCTCCCAGGCAATTTCCTTTAAGACAAGCGCAACTTCCGGATATCCTTCACGCTGCGCCTGCCTGGCCATGGCCAGATAGACACCTACCTCCCAGGTTTCACCCTTAAACTCGTTGTTAACTTCATCGCTGACACATGTTCCCTGGCAAACACCGATCTTGTTTTCGTTGACTAATTCCATCAGGACCCCTCCTTATCAACAATGATTATTGTTAGTTATTTTTATCATTATTAAAGAGCTTTGTCAAGTATTTATTGCCGGGGTTGTAAGTTAAATTTTGTGGTGGGTACAAAAATCTCCCGGGTATACTAATGTCCGGGAGATTGATAAGCATACGTTTCAGGTTAACGTAGCAGCATGCTGATAATCGCTTCACGCAGGATGCGCAGCACCAGTAAAGCAATCAGCGGAGAGAAATCGAATGGAAGCCCGGTTTTTGGGATAAGCCGGCGGAAAGGGGCAAGAATTGGTTCCGTACCTTCATAAAGCAGGCGCAAAACTGGGCTGTTCGGGTTATGAGGAACCCAGGAAAGCAGGATTCTGGCAATAATCAGCCAGGTCAGGATCTCAAAAAAAAGACTGACTACCTGGGCGGCTTGCAGCATATCATCAGCTCCTCAGGGGAATTTGACAGACTAATTTTATCACAAGCCGCTTGATTTGGGTAGACAGTTAACTTTTCAAATCCCAGGGCCCGGGCAAAAGTGTTGCGCAAAGCTTTCCGCCGTGAAGGGAAAAAGAAAAGACAGTTTCAAGCTGCACCTTGTCCGCTGCGGCAAGGTGCACGATTTCCGGTATTATTTCCATGGCGAAGCGTGCCGCAATACCACAGGAGGAAGAGATGATACGCGGCACCGGAATAAGTTTGACAGCCACTCCCTGCGCCAGGGCCGACTTTTCAAAACGCAGCGCCTGGGAAACGGAATGAAAGGTAGCTACGCAGTAGTTGTCCAGGAGTTACACCTCTTTGCTGAGCAGAAGATAATATTGACCGTTCTGTTCTTCACTGGCAAAAGCAAACCCTGCATGACGTGCCAGCCGGCCGATATTTTCCATGGTAACGCGGCTGTCGGTGATAATGCTCAACTGCTTGTCAAAGCCTGTGTCCAGTATTTTTTTGACTCTCAACACCGGCTCGGGACAGGAAAGCCCCCTTACATCAAGGTCAAAAGGCTTACCGTTCACTGACGATACCTCCTCTGGCTGGAATACTGACCTGCGACCCGGAAAAAGTAAATCCCACCCCCAAGAGAAAAAGGACTGACAAAACAGCGGCAACTTGCCCGGCTGGCGGAACACCGGCCGGGCTGGCGGCCAGCCCGAAATTATGGGCAAATGCTGCACCAGCCAACATTCCCAAAAAAGCGAGGCCTGCATCAGTGTCCCCTTCACCGGCCAGCACTGTCTGCCGCAGCGGGCAGCCTCCCAACAGTGTCGCTCCCAGTCCGACTATGGTCAATCCGACAAAATTCCACAGGGCAGCGGTATGCGCCACCGGCTGACCGGCAAAGCCAACATTAACATAGCCAAAAAGCAGATTCAGGGAAAAAGCGCCCACCAGTACAGCCAATGAACCGTACAGCAGGTGCGGGTCACCTACCAGCAGCAGGTCGCGGAAGCAACCAACCTGGCAGAGCCGGCTGCGCTGGACGACAATTCCTGCCAGCAGGCCGGCGGCAAGCGAGATGATAAACGGAGCACGGAACGAGCCGGGGCCGCTGTCACTGAAAAAGATAAAGGCGGGAGCAATGAGAACAAGTAATACCAGGGCCATGGCCACCGAAGGAACAAATAAGCCGTTGCCTGCACTTTGCGGGTAAGCACGGCCGAGGGAAAATCCTCGCTTGAGAAAGAAAACACCCGCTCCAATTCCGGCAACGAAGCCAAAGAGCCCGATAAGTGCGTTTAAATCGCCGGCTGCCAGACGAAGCAGCATGCGCAGCGGGCACCCCAGGAAAATCAACGCTCCCAGCATAACAGCAAAGCCGATAAAGAAGCGCGGCAGCGGGGACGAACCGCCGCGCACCCGGAATTCCCTGGCAAAAAGAGCGATAAGAAAAGAGCCGAGGATAAACCCTGAAACCTCAGGCCGCAGGTATTGAACAGCCGCGGCACGGTGCAGCCCCAGTCCGCCGGCGATGTCGCGCACGAAGCAAGCCACGCAGACTCCCATGTTGCCAGGGTTGCCGGCGCGGACCAGCAATACGCCGAGCAAGCCCAGAAGCAGCCCGCTTCCCGCAAGAAAGCGTTTACTCAAAACCGTCACCTCCGTATTTAATAGAACCGGTTTGATTATACGGCAAGAGGTTTCAGAGTAACAAATAGCTTATTTCTATGGAGGAAACACCGCTATTTGCATTAACAATGACCAGGCGGTAATGTCAGGCTGCATGCGGCAGGAATTTTCCGCGGCGGCACGAAAATAGAAGGTCGGGGAGATGAAATCCTTGGAATTTTACCGGCTGGAAGCGTTTGCCGCAGTGGTTGAGCAACGCTCATTCTCCAGGGCTGCTAACCAGCTTTTTTTAAGCCAACCAACGGTCAGCGCCCATATCAAAAGCTTGGAAAATGAACTAGGTGTGCCTCTTTTTGACCGTGGCAGGCAGGAATATGTTCTCACGCCGGCGGGGGAGGCGCTTTACCGCTATGCCCGGGACATCCTTGATTTGCGTCTCAGAGCCCTAGCCGAAATCGGTAAGGGCCCAGATGCCCGCCAGGAGAAAGTAACAATTGTTGCCAGCTCAGTACCTTGCCAGTACTTGCTGCCGCGGGCTGTGGCTGCCTTTGTCCGGCAGTTTCCGGAAATTTCCGTTTCACTTTGCCAGAAGAACTCACAGGCTGCTTGTGCTGACATTTTGCAATACCGCTGCCAGCTCGGGGTGGTGGGCGAAAAGCATTTGCCGGATAAGCTGGCATATCTGACACTATTGAAAGATGAATTGGTAATAGCAGTTCCGAATTCCGGAGAATTTCAACCTTTGCTTGATAAAGAAAAACTGGCTGTCACTGATCTGAGTGCTTACCGCCTGCTGCTGCGCGAACCGGGCTCGGCCACCCGCTCCTTGTTGGAAAACGCCCTGACCAAGTCAGGGCTTTCTCTGGAAAGTTACAACTATATGGTCTTCGACAGCCAGGAAGCTATCAAACAGGCTGTCCGCCAGGGACTTGGCGTTTCCGTGCTCTCCCATTATGTAATTGAGGACTATGTGAAATTCGGCTGGCTGCATGTACGAAAATCAGCCGACCTGTGGCTTGACCGGGAGTTTCATCTTGTTTTCCATCCCAGGCGGGTACTTTCACCGGCAATAACAGCGTTCCGCGATTTTTTAAGCGGGTTTTTTAAGGAGGCTGAATTTTGACAGAGATTTACGCGGACCATGCCGCGACAACTTTCCCGCGTCCGCCGGAGGTGGTCGCCGCAATCTCAGATTACCTCCTGCAAATAGGTTGTAACCCCGGTCGCGGCGGCTACAGACGTTCATTGGAGGCGGCGCGGCTGGTGTATGAGGCCCGCCTGTTCCTGGCGGCTTTGTTTAATGTGCCCCGCCCGGAACAGGTCATCTTTACACCCAGCGTTACTTATGCGCTGAACTTGCTGCTCAAAGGGCTGCTTCGCGCCGGCGACCATGTTTTGATTTCCTCGATGGAACACAATGCCGTTGTTCGTCCTCTTGCCAGGCTGACCGGCGAACGTGGAATCAACGTGGAGATACTGGCCTGCCGGCAGGATGGCACGCTGGACCCGTTGCAGGTAAAAAGGGCCCTGCGCAGTAATACCCGCCTGGTTGCCCTGACACATGCCTCCAATGTGACAGGAACAATCCTGCCGGTCTGTGAAGTAGGAGAATTACTGGCAGGCAGCGGTGTCTTGTACGCAATTGATGCGGCGCAGACCGCCGGCAGTGAACGACTGGATTTTATGGCGTTAAACTGTGACTACCTGGCATTTACAGGGCATAAAGGACTGCTCGGGCCACCCGGCATCGGCGGTCTTGTCTTGAGTGAACGAGCCGCTGAACTGACTTTGCCGCTGGTCGAGGGTGGCACCGGCAGCCGTTCGGAAGAAGAGGAACAGCCTTCTTTTCTGCCAGATAAATTCGAAAGCGGGACGCAGAACATCCCGGGAATTGCCGGCTTGGCCGCTGGTATCCGTCTTGTGGCCAGCAGTGGCGAAATAAGCATTGCCCGGCAAAAGCAAGAGTTAACTGGTGCATTTCTAGAAGGGCTGGCAGCTTTACCCGGCGTTATCGTTTATGGGACAGGCGACCCTCAAAAAATGACAGCTGTTGTTTCACTTAATATCGCGGGTGTTGATAGCGGCGACCTCAGCTTTATCCTTGAGCAATGTTTCAGCATTATGACACGTTCCGGCCTGCATTGCGCTCCGCTGGCTCATCGCACCATCGGTACTTTCCCGCAAGGCACGCTGCGCTTTTCCTTTGGTTTCGGCAACACCCTGGCGGATGTCCGCCACATTCTCGGCGCGCTGCGGGAAATCATCCGGGAGAAACAGCAAATTCCGGAATAAGGAGAGAAGATTATCTTGACAGAGTTGCTCTTTATCCTTGGCCTGTTATTTTTAATTGCCGGCGCGGAAATTCTGGTCAGAGGCGCCTCCAGGCTGGCTGTTGCCGCAGGCATCTCGCCTTTGATTATCGGCCTTACTGTTGTGGCTTACGGGACAAGCTCTCCTGAGCTGGCGGTCAGCGTGATGTCGGCTGTGTCCGGCCAGGCCGACATAGCGCTTGGCAATGTGATCGGCAGCAACATTTTTAACGTTCTTTTTATCCTTGGAGTTTCCGCACTGATAGTTCCGCTTATTGTCAGTCAGCAACTGGTGAGGCTTGATGTGCCGCTGATGATCGCCGTCTCAGTTCTGCTGCTGCTTATTGGTCTGGACGGGAATATCAGCCGGCCGGACGGCCTTCTGCTGCTGGCCGGCCTTGTTGCCTACACGTTTTTCCTGTTTTACCATAACAACCGGGAAAACAAAAAGGCTCAGACTAACTGTACAAAACCGGCCAACAAAAAGAACATCACTTTAAAAGCATGGGCGACTGATATCTTTTTTATTGTCAGCGGCCTGGGCTTGCTGATACTTGGTTCACAGTGGCTGATAGACGGCGCGACTGTCTTTGCCTCGCGGCTTGGTATCAGCGAACTGATTATCGGCCTGACGATTGTGGCGGCGGGGACCTCCCTTCCGGAAGTTGCCACCTCGGTTATTGCCAGTATCCGCGGGGAGCGGGATATTGCCGTCGGCAACGTGGTCGGCAGCAATATCTTTAATATACTGGCGGTCCTGGGCCTGTCCGGACTGCTATCCCCGAACGGGATCAATGTTGCGCCCGCCGTGCTAGGCTTTGACCTTCCAATCATGATTGCCGTGGCCGTAGCCTGTCTACCGGTATTTTTTACCGGCCACCTCATCGCCCGCTGGGAGGGTTTGTTGTTTCTGGGCTACTACGCAGCCTACATTCTTTATCTTTTCCTCTACTCCAGCGCACACAGCGCCTTGCCGCTGTTTAGCAGCGTGATGTTATTGTATGTGATTCCCTTAACTGTGCTGACCCTCGTGCTTGTAGTCATCCGAACCGTACGCAACCGCAGCCGGAACAATCGCCCGGCGTCGGGAGGGAAGGTATCATAGCGGATGAATAGCAAGAATGACCCGAATCATCGCGGTAGATTATGCTCTTTTTAAATATCCCGGCGTTTAAAGGTGCGGACGGCGACTGCCAGCAGGATCACTATATAAACAAAAGTATAAACCAACATCCAGTCGCTGGGGGTAGACTGGCTGCCAAAAGGCCCAAGAATCATCTGAGGATTAAAGAAAGGAGCGTCCTGTCCGCTGCCGATAGGCAGCCGGTGGACTACCGTCGCCACCAGCATGCGGTAGACGGCGTCGGCCGGCAGGATAAAACTGGTAATCACGCCGCTATAGACGGCGGCGGTGCTTCCCATCAGGACGCCGATCTGTTCCATCATGCCGCCCGCCACGGCCAAGGCGTAGAGACCAAAGGCGAGAACGCCGTTGCCTAAGGTGGGAAGCCTGGTGGTCCCCAGCATAGTAATGGATAAGAGGACCAGAGGTTTTAGGATAAAAAGACCGAGAGCCGGTGCCAGCCCAGGGAGGACCAGGCCCGTTTGCCAGTAAATCAAGCCGGCCAAAGCCAGGAAAAAGAGGGCGGCATAGGTGACCAGCATGGCCGCCAAGCCAAGGTATTTGCCAAGAAGCAGGTCACGGCGTGTAAGGGGCCGGGCCGCTAGGGGATAAAGGGTACCGTTCTCGATTTCCCCCGCGATACTCCCCACGGCAGCCAAGATGGCCAGGCCGGCTACCAGAAAACCGGCCAGGTAGATCCCCATGCTAAATAGGGTGATGGCCTCCATCATTTCAAAGAAATCGGCGGCGGCGGGGTCGCTGCTGTGCGCTATGTCCCCCACAATAAAGTGCAGTCCTGTACCATAGAGGATGAGGAAGGCCAAGGTGAGAAGGCCGGCCACCAGAACGACTTTCTTGCGCCAAGCCTCCCGGAAGGTAAAGAGAGCCATCAGCCACATACCGATTCACCCTCCTTTACTAGGTGGACGAAGATATCTTCCAGGGAATTGTGGCCGGGAGTCACTTCATAGATGCGGCAGCCTCCGGCCACCAGCCTGGCCACCAGAGCGGCGATTTCCTTGCGGCCGTTTAAAGCCAGGGTGAGCCGGTCACCTTCCAGTTGCAGATCGGGGTCACGCCGGCGCAGTTCCGCAGCCAGTTCTCCGGTCAGGCCGTCCAGCCTGATGGCGACTGTCGCCGGCCCGGCTTGCAGTTCCTCCGGCCGGCCGTCGGCTACCACCGTACCGCGGGTGATGATGGCCACGCGGTCGCAGACCTGCTCCACCTCGCTTAACAGATGGCTGTTTAAAAAGATGGTCTTGCCGGCCGCCTTGAGTGTCAGGAGAATCTCCCGCACCTGGCGCCGGCCCAAGGGATCCAGAGCCGAGGTGGGCTCGTCCAGGAAGACCACCCGTGGGTCGCCTACTAAGGCGGCGGCTAGGCCCAAGCGCTGCTGCATCCCTTTGCTGTAATTGGCCACAGGTTTTTGGCCCTCCCCGGCCAGCCCCACCAGTTCCAGGACTTCATGTGCGCGCCGTTTGACGGTCCTGCCGTCCAAACCCGCCAGGCGGGCGTGAAAGGCCACGAGTTCTTCTCCCTTAAGCCAGCCGTGCAGGCGGAAGTTCTCCGGTAAAAACCCAACCTGGCGGCGGCCTCTGATGTCCTGGGGGGCGTAGCCGGCCACCTTAGTCTCTCCGGCCGTGGGATACACCAATCCCAGCAGTATCTTCACCAAGGTGCTTTTGCCGGCGCCGTTAGGGCCGAGGAAGCCGAAGATCTGCCCCTCCTCCACGGAGAGGCAGATGTCCCGGCAGGCAGCCTGCCGGCCGTACACTTTGGTCAGATTACGGACTTCTATAATGGCCACTACCTGACCTCCGCCGCTGCCAGCAAGGCTTCTTCCAGGGGCAGGCCGCTGATGGCCCGCCAGCTGTCGCCTTGGCGCCAGGCCAGGATTACGTCGCCTCTGTCGTCTGCACCGTCAATGAAGTAGACACCCTGGTTGCCGTTGACCATGGTTTCCCCTGCCAGCAAATACCTTCGACCCACAATCTCCGGGATGGGCAGGGTATGCCGCCAGTCTTCAATGGCCGCCAGTTGCCGGCGGAAATTTTCAGGCAGGAAAGGCAGCCTTATCAGGGCCAGACGCAGGGAGGCCAGATCAACGTCCTGGGGAACCTCAATAGTCAGGTCGCGGGCGGCGTAAAGGGCGAAACCTTGGTCTGCTTGGCCGTATTGAGCCCGGACCAAGGGTGGAATGTTAAAGGTGATGGACTGGCCCGCCAGGGCTGGCGGCAACAGCACATTGCTGTGTGTTCTCAGGTAACTGTTGAGGTTTTCCACATCGGGAGTAAAGGTAATGGTCGGCGGCTGCTCAATGATTATCTCCGTCCTGTCCCGCCCGGCCAGGGTGGCGGGCAGGTTAAGGTTCAGCCCGCTTAATTCCTCCACTTGGGCGGGGTCGGCTTCCGCTATCCATGCGGTATCGGCCGGATGCTCGACCCTTACCCGGCCGAAATTGCGGATATCCACTTCGCCCGCCGGACCGTCAATACCCTCAAAGCCATCAAGTAGTTCAGCCAGTTGGGCCATGTCTTCAGGAGTGATTTCGACCACCTGGATCCTTTCCATACGGAAGATGTTCAGAAACTGGGCGGCCAGACTGCGGCCCGGCGCCCAGCTTAAGAAGAGAGCCAGGGCCAGGACGGAGGCGGCCGCGCCGGCAAACCATTTGTAACGCTGGAACATGTTGACGAACCTCCTTGTATTAGTTGTTTTAGTCAGGGGCTGACCGCTGCAGGGCAGATGAGGCCTGCGGGGCGCCCGCACCGGACGTTCCGTGGCCGCCGTTTCACGCCGGTAAGGCGCTAAAGCGGCGGTCGTGCTGCCGGCAAGTATTTCCAGGCTATGCAGCCGTTCCCGGCAGACAGCACAGCCCGCCAGGTGGCCCGCCACCCGGACCGACGTATCCATATCCAATTCACCGTCAAGATAGGTTTGAAGAAGGCCCTCTTCGGGACACACGGTCGCCACTCCCTTCTGATTCGTTGTACAAACCGGCAAAATGCCGGCGCGCCCGGGCCAGGATAGTGCCCACCGAATGCTTATCTACCGCGATGACTGATGCAATCTCGGCATAACTATGGCCGTCATTTTTTAACAGCAGGCAGACGCGGTCCCGGGGGGGCATTTTTGCCAGACATTGGTGGACCAGCCGCGCCTCCTGACTGCGGATGACCGCTTCCTCAAGGGGAATGACACCGGCCTCCTCCCGGCATTGACCCTCCTCGCGGCAACGGCGCCGTTCTTCGCCGCGCAGGTGGTTGTAGGCCAGATTGGCGGCCACCCGCAACAGCCAACCGCCCAAGTTGTTTTTTTCACGTGGCGGCCGGTGGTGCAGCTTGAGGAAGACTTCCTGGGTAAGGTCTTCGGCCGCCGCCCGCTCTCCGAGAAGGTAGTAAAGCCGCCGGTATACTTGGGTATAGTAGCTTTGAAACAAGGCCTCGAATTCAGCCGGCGTGATGGCCATCCCTCCCTTGCAGCCCCCGCTATAACTATAACACCGGCAAAGGGGATTTTGTGACAGTCCCTGAATTCTTTTTTTAAAAGGCGGTTTACCGCCTCACGGGAGATGCTGTCAATATATTGCAGTTCAACTGCTTTGCAGCCAAGAGCCGCAGGGACCACCTGGTCCTCTCTTCCGACACCGGGAAAGATAGCGATGGCGTCGGAACTTTCGCCTGTGCAGTGCCTGGTATTTCAGATTTTTATAAAAAATCAAAGGCATTTTTGGGGTGGGATGAAAAAGGAAAAGCCTGCTACTCGTTGAATCTATGAACAATACCAAAACTTAACTTGGAATAAACGAAGGTAGGCCATACTACCAAAACTCCTGATGTTGTGAAATTAAATCCTGATTTGGACATAGAAGTACCGCTAGTTTCACTATAGAATCGGAGCTGCTGACCGGGAAAGATGCAAAGGAATAGCAAATTGCTCATGTTTATTGCTGTGTTTTTGCTTATGGCGATTCTCGCCGGATGGATTGTTTGGGAGACCGTCGCTCTCTCCGTAGAGTACGTGGATGTACCCATCGAAGGGTTGCCGCCTGAGTTCGATGGTTTTCGTATCGCCCAGGTAAGCGACCTGCACGGGATGCGGTTCGACCCGGCGGGACGGGAAGCGCAGGCGATAATCGAGGCCGGGGTAGACCTGATTGTCGTCACCGGCGACCACGTACACCGCAACAGTATAGAGGGAATAAAACGGGTTCTTCCGTTTATGCAGGCGCTGCTTGAAATCGCCCCGGTCTACGCAGTCAGCGGTAACCACGACCACTGGACGGACTGGCCGTACATCGCCAGGCGGCTGCGGGAAGCCGGGGTGAGGGTCCTGGAAAACAGCCATGTCCGAATCGACCGGGGAGCCGGGGAGATCATCCTGGCGGGCGTGAGCGACCCCTATACGGGACACGGCAATCTGACTCAGGCTCTGCCGGCGCAAGCCGATACGGTGATCGTGCTGTTGGCTCATGCTCCTACCTGGTTCGAACCCTGGAATGCCGCTACAGCGCCCGCGTCGCTTGACCGTGTTTCCCTGACCCTGGCCGGCCACACCCACGGCGGCCAAGTTAAGCTGCCCTTTCTGGGAGCGGTGACCACCGCCTCAGGACGCCTTTTCCCGCCTAGCCATGTAGAGGGGTTGTCCCGGGAGGGAGACAGCTGGCTTTACATAAATCGCGGGTTGGGACAAGGCTGGTTAGCGTTTCGCTTTCTATCCCGGCGTGAGGTTACTATAATTACACTTAAAAGCCCATTCTCAGAGTAGACCCCCATGCCCCCTCAACCTACCTCCGTTGGGGCCTGCAAAATACAGAAGAAGCCCTTTTTTGCCTACGTTTGATCCAAGAAGGTCTCTATGCGAAAGTTGCCGGGCAATCTTGACTGAACCCGGCCACATTTGTATACTATCCACAACCGGTGTCGATACATTCTGTACCGTACGCAACGATAGTAAGAACAATTGACCGGAGCAGGGGAAGGTGGCTTAATCGATGAACATTAAAAATAAGCCGAATCATCGGCTTTCCCCCGGCTGCGTCGTCAAATGCAGCCGGGGGAAAGGCTGCAGAAGGCTTTTGAATTATCTGAATTTACCAGGCAGCTTTTTATTCACGGGTTGCACCGGAGATTTCCGTATCTGCCGGACGAAGAGTTCAGAAAACTGCTTTTGGAGAGACTTGATAAATGTCACAACCGGAACTACTGAAAATAGTTATTCAAGTACTTGTCCAGTCCGGAATTCGATATATGATCACCGGCTCAGTCGTTTCCAGCTTGCAGGGAGAACCGCGCTCCACCCACGACCTGGATATAGTTGTTGCCATTCACGGCCCGGACGTGAAAAAACTGCTTGCGGCATTTCCTCCGCCAGACTATTATTTGGATAAAGATAGCATTATCGCTGCGATTGACAGGGGAAGCATGTTCAATCTTATAGATGTTCTTAGCTGATTTAATTTTACTGGAGGACGAAGATCCCTCCAACGTCTGTCCGAATAACCGTAGCGCCCAGGGCTTCCGACACAAAACGCAGCGGAACCACCGTCCGGCCATGCACCGCCCTAGCCGGTACGTCCAGCACGACCGTCCTGGGAACGCCACCCTGCTGAGAGACACGCGCCGTTTTCTCGCCAAGGCGCAATTGTATCGTTACCGTTCCTTTAGTAACGGTAACTTCTTTTTTGGCCGAATCAAAGCGGACAACGGCGCCTAACTGTTCACCCAGGAAACGCAGCGGAACCAGTGTGCGGCCCTTCTCTATAAAAGGTACTGAAGACTCACCACGCAGGGCAGCGGCATAGGCTGCGGACTGCGATTGTCCAATACCCATAGGCTGTACGGTATCCGTCCTCCAGAATGCACCTGTCCTTTCCTCTTGCTGATATGTACCGTAGTGAAGTGGGTAACCAGATAATGCAATGTGCCTTGCTTATTCTAAATGTGACACATTGAGAAATTTGCCAGTGACTGGCAAGGATAATTTTAACATTGAAAAGCCAATAATTGCTCCGACTATATTTAGTATTACATCATCAATATCAGTTGATCTGTAAGTATACCCAATTAATAATGAGACCAAATATTGAAGAAATTCAACGCTAATTGATCCTACGAATCCCCATATAAAAACTACACTTAACTTAGATACTCTTTGGAATAACAATGGAAGAAAACTTCCCAGCGGTATAAATAGAATTATATTTGCAATTAACGGTCTGATTACAGATTTAATATTTCCTTGATCAATTATTTCTATTATTGTTGTAAAAGGAATAAAATTGTTTGTTACATAACTAAGTTCTCTGCGATATATTATTAGCTCTTTTTGAACGGGTAGAGGGAAAAGGGTAACTGAGAGTACCCCAATAAGATAAATAAAAAATAACAAAATAATTATTTGCTTATGCATAGAGATCTTTTTCTTTATTCCAGTTATCAGTATAACGATATAAACTGGCATCGCAATAATATGTAATAATATGGCATCGATCACTGCATTACTCTCCTCCGAAAATAACCTCATGTGTAAATAGCCTCATGCAATTACATCCCTATCGATGGTGCAGCATGTCGGCGCCAGCAATTTCAACGCTATCCGCAATCTTAAACACAGTATCTCTTCCCAGTGTTGACGATACCATATACATATACTTGCCGTCATGCCAAAGCAGGTTTTGAACGCCCCGATTGGAATAATATTTTGCGGAAAAACCCTTAAACTCCAGTTCCTCAAGTTCGACACCTTCTGTATTGATGTGCATGGAAACATTCTCAAGGCGCTGCTGGCTGTAGGATATGAAATCATTTTCCTTTTCATATTCCATCAGAACAAGACCATCTGCTTTTATATTGACCATTTCGAAGTCTTCCGGTATATAGACCGGTTCATATATGGTAAATTCATCGGCCGCGTCCCGGGGGGACTGGCTTTCATCAAAAAAAATATGGGTAAATTTCTCGTACACTTCGGTTATGAATTCAATAACCGAAGCACGCACGGACGGTACGCTCATTGCGGACGCAATCGGGATGATGATTGCGGCAATCAAGGCAACCGCCCGCCTGCGCCACACTACCCACTCCCTGATTGTATTACCTTTTTTACTTCTACGGATAAGCTTTTGCATCTTTCTTTCAAAGTCACGCGAAAATTCGTGATCTATTTCATTGTCCGCCGGCAAAGCTTCCACTTCGTACTGGTCGGCTTTTATAACAGCGTTTTTTAGTGCGTTTTCTAGAAAACTATAGGACATCGGGATTTCCCTCCTTTATTAAAGTTTCCTCAAGTTTATGCCTTGCGCGTTCCAAACGTTTTCTGACTGTCGCTGCGGAGATATCCAGTGTCTGCGCTATCTCCGCATTTGACAATTCCTGAACATATTTCAACGTCAGCACTTCTTTATATAGAACAGGCAACCTCATTACAGCATTTGCAAGATAATCCAAATCCTCTGACCAGCTGAATGTTTCATCAGAAATGCAAAATTCTATTTGTTCAAGAGAAACCGTTGTGTCTCTTTTTCTTCTGTTGTACAAGTTAATAGCATTGTTTCTAACCATAATAACAATGTAGCTTTTGGTTTTGTGACAATGAACATTCTCTATTTTATCGAGATTTTCGATTATTTTTAAAAAAGCCTGATGGATAGCATCTTCCGCAAGATATTCATCTTTTAATATCTGGTTGGCAATATAAAACATAAGTTTCCTGTATGTCGTATAGAGGATTTCGAACTTATTTTTATCCTGCTCAGTATGAATTACAGCTAAGTAGATTGCTATCATCTTAGCTGCTCAAGTTCAGCGACCCGTTCCGTTGCCTTCCGGTGCCGTTCCATGTATCCGGCGTACCGTTCGCTGAATTCATCATGGGTAACAGTAAAGCGAGCATTTTCATAGATGGCCTTTCGTATCAATTTGCTATCGCCTTAACAGACTGCGAAAACATTTGCTTGAGTCTGCAGCACGAAAGTACAAGTCACCGTATAAAGATGTCATCCGTGCTAAGATTGTCTTACTGGCGGCACAAGGTTTTAGTAATGATGGAATCGCTTTGCGCTTGGATACACCACGTCAGATTGTAAGCAAATGGCATAAACGCTTTTTCCAAGACTGCCTCAGGGTTTGCAGGATCAACCCCGTGGCGGCCGTCCCGGATTTCCTCGCTCCATGCGCTAATATTTGTGTTATACTTTTAGAGGCATGTGGCGCTTAGTGGATTGCGTTCCGCGAGGAGGGAGGCATATAGTGTTTAGCTATAACAAGCTCTGGAAGTGGTTCAGTTAACCATGGATAATAATTCGAACCGACCTGTTTTGTGATTGAATTTTAACTGATGTTGAATCCTTAGTCGATCCTCAGGAACCGGAACATTAATCGTGCAGACTATTTTAAGCGTACCTTTTCCCTCAAATCCCTGCCATTCAATATTGATATTTCGCTTGTTTAACTCCTGGACATTGCCCTCAAGCTCGATAACTTCAATCTCTCTAGTTAACGGATTTCGATAAACGAGATATGCCGGCATCCAAAAAACATCCTGCAAACCAGGACCGAGGGGAGCAGCCATTAACTTTACTTGTTGTTTAGTTCCGCCTCCGGTAAAATCAACCCAACGGGAGTCCAATACCAGGTGATGATCGTCAATATCGATCCCCCTTTCAACTAACCTAAGCATTAACCTAGCATACCTTTCAAACGGCTGGTATAGTTCGTACAACTCCATTGAGGGATGATCTTTTCCTTCTGTTTCCTGCTTTTCTGACTTCGTTATTGCCGCCGTTTTTGAAGTAGCCTCCCAGGCAACATTCATGCCTAATGCCTCCGGCAAAAATCGTAGCGGCACGAATATTCTGCCTTTTACTAGCCGGGGGGCTTTGTTTACATCCAAGAATACCAGCTCGCCGTTCCTGTAAACCTCAGCAGTATTATCAGGTCTCAGTCTTAAAACTATCCGGCTGTTTCCTTTTCTAATGACGACTGTCCGGTTGAGCCAGACGATTTCAGCACCCAGACTGTTGCAAAAGGCCCGTAAAGGTACAAGCACTCGCCCGCGCTCTAAGATGGGTGCCGGGTCTAAACTGAGCCGTTTTGTATTAAAAGTTATGACAAGATCCTGCTTAGCTTGGGAATAGCCGGGAAAAAGAACAGCGAAAAAAAGTGTCAGGCATACAGTAAACAGAAATCCAAAGAAAAATAGATATTTTCTTTTCAAGAGTACCGGCTCCTTTTCCTAGATTATGACTACAATATTAGACGCGATTGGAAGCAACTGCGTCCCGTCTTAATTTGTCTCCTTCAAACGTTTTTGTTAATGTTAATATAGCGTGCCTTGCGGAATGAATATTTTTGAGTTTAGCTTGATATTATCAATACGACTTTTTTCAACATTATCTTTATTTGAAACAGAAATATAATTCTCAGTACATAGTACGCTACCTAAAAACTCTCCTGCCTTATTGTAGAATACTGAGATAGTCCCCGGCAGGTTATTGTAATTGGGAAAGCCCGCAATGTAGATGCCGTTTTGGTAGCCAAGTCCCGTGAAGAACCCATAGAAATCCCTGTGTGTATCAAGGTTTGGCATATCTGTTTTAATTTTACTTACGGTCAGTACCACGCGTATAGTGCCGTTATACGGATTAATTTCTACGATATTTGCTCCCTCGTTCCATAAAAAGGTTTTTGATTGCGGATTGCCATAGATGTTTGTGCCTATATTTACATAATTTGGCATGTTTATTTTGCTCAGATCGTATTTGTCAAAAATTGAGCTATAGTCGCTTATTTTTTCAAATTGATACGTGCCGCCTTTTTTGGTGTATAACAACGACACCGGGTTCACTTTATCAAATGTTTCCCCTTTCGTGTTGCACAGCACCGCAATATTGCCTTCGTCATCGACGAAAAATGCCTGCGGGATTAACTGCATATTCTCCGGGGTCAACGCTATTACAGCAATTTCTGTGTCGCCTTTGCGGATTGTGGCCATCATTACTTGATCTGTGTAATCGTATATTAAAACATAGTCTCCATTGTACAACTCACCTTCTTTCGCCAGTGTATATTTAATCGCGGGCTGTTCAAGGGGTGCGTATGGCAGCGCTAACAATCTGCTTGAGAAATTTAATGGGTAAATCCTGTTTTGCCATCCCAACTCACCGGAGACTTTGAACAGCACTTCCGGGGATAGTTCAATATACGAATCTGACACGTTTACCGATAGTTTATGGGCACTAATTTCGCCTGCAGCATCAGTCAGATAAACTACTAGGTTGATCACTGCCACATTCGCATTGTTTTCGTATGAGGAGGAATTTTTAACGCAGCCAGACCCCACACACAAAAACATTAATGTAAAAAGAAAAACCGCTATTCTTTTCATGTTCGCACCCCCAAATATTTTTCGGGCTGAAATGTTCGGTTTTTTACGTTGTTTTTATTGTGTAATGCTGGTAAGCACTATTATTGGTAAAGACATAATTCCGTCTTTTGTTACAGCTGACCAAGGCTGATTCAATTTTACTGGAGGACGATGATCGTTCCAACGTCCGTACGAATGACCGCAGCGCCCAGGGCTTCCGACACAAAACGCAGCGGAACCACCGTCCGGCCACGCACTGCCCTAGCCGGCACGTCCAGAGCGACCGTCCTGGGAACGCCACCCTGCTGAGAGACACGCGCCGTTTTCTCGCCAAGGCGCAATTGTATCGTTACCGTTCCTTTAGTAACGGTAACTTCTTTTTTGGCCGAATCAAAGCGGACAACGGCGCCTAACTGTTCACCCAGGAAACGCAGCGGGACCATCGTTCGGCCCTTCTCTATAAAAGGTACTGAAGACTCACCACGCAGGGCGGCGGCATAGGCTGCGGAAACACCGTTTGTTCGCCCCCTGGGGTAGAGCTCAACCATCTTGGGTACACCCGGCCTGGCATGTGCGCCCCCATCCGGCGCCGGCGAAACCGCTGCCGGCGCATTTCTGAAGGGAACATATCTGATGGGAAGTGTTCCATTTGCAAATGGAATACTTCCATCACCAAGCTGTCCGTGTAAGTTCCAGCCCCAGGTCCAGAGCGTGCCGTCCGCCTTCAATGCCGCAGTGTGGTGAGTTCCAACAGAAACAACCGCCCAGGCGCGGTCTGTGCCGACTTGCGCCGGCAGCCCTCTTCCGGTGGTATTGGGACGTCCCGGAACCGGATCAATCCCAATGCCCAGTTTTCCATAGCTGTTATCTCCCCAGGTCCAGAGCGTACCGTCCTTCTTTAGCGCCGCGGCATGGTCTTTCCCCAGAGAAACAGACGCCCAATCGGTGTCTCTGCTTAGCCGCAGCGGCCGCACTTGTATTCCGCTTACTCCTGGCGCCGCGATTCCGTGCATACCCCAAGCCCAAAGCGTGCCGTCCGTCTTGATAGCTACCGTCCGCCACGACCCTGCGGAAACAGTCGCCCAGTCGCGGTCTTTGCCCACTTGCACAGGCGTATGTTCGTCCGCATAGGTCGGCGGAATAGGCGTACCCGAAGCAAAGGCCCTTGTATCGCCGCCGGTGCCAATTCCAAGTTGTCCGTACATGTTCCAGCCCCAGGTCCAGAGCGTGCCGTTCCTTTTTAGCGCCGCGGTGTGAGCGGTCCCAGCGGAAACAGACGCCCAGTCGCGGTCTGTGCCGACCTGCGCCGGCGCGTTCCTTAGCGTCGTGGTTCCGTCTCCAAGTTGTCCGTGCCCGTTAGCCCCCCAGGTCCAGAGCGTGCCGTCCCTCTTTAGCGCCGCTATGTGGGCGCCTCCAACAGAAACAGCAGCCCAGTCTTGGTCTTTGCCGACTTGCGCCGGCACCATGGGGGCAATGGGGCTATCGCGAAGGTATCTTTCCATGTCCCAGCTTATAGGCCAGCCCCAAGCCCAAAGCGTACCGTCTGTCTTTAACGCCGCGATTACCGCAATTACACCGCCTCCGGCAGAAACTGTTGACCAGTTGGTATCACTGCCGACTTGCCCCGATCTGAACGTATTAATTCCAAATTGTGCCGCGCGCTGGTCATATCCCCAGGTCCAGAGCGTGCCGTCCGCCTTGACCGCCGCGGTGAAGGCGCTCCCGCTACTTACTTGACTTACTTGCGGTTTTGCGGATCGGGCGTGTTCAGCCTGTACACTTGCGGCAGCCGTCCCGGTCCCGGCACACACCCACATCATCACACAGACGCCGGCTAAAAACGAAATGCCTGCTTTCCTCATCTAACTTGCCACCTCCTTATCTTACCCGGGCTACACCGTGCGGCAGAGAATTGCCAGCGGAAGGTTAGTAGCACCGGCATGAGCAATTTCCAAGGCAACACTTACCGTCGAATTTGTGCTGAGTCAAGCGGATATCTCTAATTCCGGAAACACGGCCGCTTGGGTGGTCGAAGCATTACGCACGGCATCCCTGTACTGAGCCCAAGTAGCGCGCGGCGTAGTTTGTCCAGGAACACCACTGCCGCTCATGGTTGCAGGAACAGATGATGCTGTCATACCCCTTAAAGCCTCCCTAATTTTTGTTTTCACTAAATAAAACAAATCAGGAGAGGCTTTTGTGACAGAAAACATTAGTTTTTAAAAATATTTTCCCGAAAACTTATCTCCCGCCGATGGGTTCAATGTTATCCGCCGTCTTTGTTACATAGAAACGGAGCCCAGGGCGGCCGAGGTCCACGTTGTTTTTAATCAGAGGCACCAAAACGTGAAACGCGGGCAGTTGCTCTTCCAGCAACGGCAGCTCTTCTTCCGGGGCCGCAAATTGTAAATTACAGAAGGAAAAGTACAGGAAGACACACCAGCAACAGCATTGCGATTACCTTACGAAACTTCAGCAAGTACAGCCCTTTGTGTACCGATAGATGCGATAAAACTAGCCGGTTGACTTATCTTTTGCGGCCCGCCGGTAGTCCTATCCCGGCCATGGTAGATACGATACAACAAGCCGGTTGACTCCTAGTACATAGTAGCGCACTGCTTCGCTTTTAACAAAATGTCCCTGCTGGTCCAACACCGTAAAACTTAATCCGACGTCCATCGGAGCGGCAAAGCGGGTAAAACCCGACAATCGCCAGTATAATAGCTGATACGGGAAATCAACGAGCCACATGGGCGAGCTGCCTATCATCGCTTCAAATCCTCCGCCCGTGAATTCGACTGTGTGACCTAACCCGGCATATCTTTGTTTAATGGCTTGCTCAGCAATGCTACCTGCTCTTCCCCCCATACGTTCGTCAACAATTCCGGTTAAATAGATAGCAGCCGCAAAATGGAGCAGCAGTGTAATCAGAAATGCGCCGGCAAAGAACAGGAGTTTTTTCTTTTTGCTTATGAATATGCTTGGCTGCCTGCCATATTTTTGTTTGATAAATAAAATCAACTTGGTGATCCCGGCGGCCATCAATAATAGCAACGTCATCACAATAATATTAAACAGGGATATTCCGGCTATTGTACCAGGAATATGGGGCTG